>JAFZRY010000026.1 GCA_017619615.1 Lachnospiraceae bacterium
ACTGAACATGTAGAGACTGAAGACGGCATAGTGACTTCTGAGGTTACCTTACAGCCCAGTTGTGAGACCTCCGGCCAGACTACCTATACCGCCACCTTTACGAATACCGTTTTCGCAACTCAGACACAGACTCTTTCAGACATCGCTCCAATTGGCCACCTCTGGGGTGCTTCCACCTATGTATGGACGCAGGAAAACGACGAATGGAAGTGTACCGCGACACGTATCTGTTCCAGAAATACTGAACATGTAGAGACCGAAAACGGCATAGTGACTTCTGAGGTGACCTTACAACCCAGTTGTGAGACCCCCGGTCAGACCGCCTACACGGCGACTTTTACCAACACCGCCTTCACAACCCAGACACAGACTCTTTCAGACATCGCTCCTCTGGGCCACCTTTGGGACGCTCCCACCTATGTATGGACGCAGGAAAACGGCAAATGGAAGTGTACCGCGGCACGTATCTGTTCCAGAAATACTGAACATGTAGAGACCGAAAACGGCATAGTGACTTCTGAGGTGACCTTACAACCCGGTTGTGAGACCCCCGGCCAGACCACCTACACGGCGACTTTTACCAACACCGCCTTCACAACCCAGACACAGACTCTTTCAGACATCGCTCCTCTTGGTCACCTCTGGGGTGCGCCCGCCTATGTATGGATGCAGGAGAACGGTGTCTGGAAGTGTACCGCAACGCGCGTCTGTTCCAGAAATACTGAACATGTAGAGACCGAAGATGGCATAGTGACTTCTGAGGTTACCTTACAGCCCGGTTGTGAGACCCCCGGCCAGACCACCTACACCGCCACCTTTACGAATACCGTTTTCGCCACTCAGACACAGATCCTTACGGATATCGCTCCAAGCGGCCACCTCTGGGGTGCTCCCACCTATGTGTGGACGCAGGAGAACGGCGCCTGGAAGTGTACCGCAACACATGTCTGCTCCAGAAATACTGAACATGTTGAAACCGAAAGTGGCACCATGACTTCTGAAGTAACGCTTCAGCCCGGATGCGAGACCTTCGGACAGACCACCTACACGGCAACCTTTACCAATACCGCTTTCACAACACAGACACAGACTCTTTCAGACATTGCTCCTCTTGGCCACCTCTGGGGCGCGCCTACCTATGTATGGACGCAGGAAAACAGCACCTGGAAGTGCACCGCAAGACGCGTCTGCTCCAGAAATACTGAGCATGCAGAAACCGAAACGGCAATCGCAACCTCTACGGTGATTCTTCAGCCTGATTGTGAGACCCCCGGCCAGACCACCTACACGGCGACCTTTACCAACACCGCCTTCACAACCCAGACCCAAACTCTTTCAGACATCGCTCCTCTGGGCCACCTCTGGGGTGCTCCTACCTATGTATGGACGCAGAAAAACGGCACCTGGAAGTGCACCGCGACCCGCGTCTGCTCCAGAAATACTGAGCATACAGAGACTGAAACGGCTATTGCAACTTCTGAAGTGATCCTGCAGCCCGATTGCGAGACTCCCGGACAGACTACCTACACTGCCACTTTTACCAACACCGCTTTCGTGACCCAGACCAGGACGGATGCAGACATCCCTCCCTTGGGCCACCTCTGGACTGCTCCCACTTTCTCCTGGACCGAGACTTCCGATAGTTTCACCGTCGAAGTTACCTTCGCCTGCCAGCGCGATCCGGACCACACCGTGACCCTTCCTGCAACCGTGACTTGCGAAGAAGACGCGGACGGAAATCTGGTTTACACCGCCTCTGTAACAGGCCCGGACAGCAAACCCTATAGCGACACAAGGACAGTCCTCCGCTATACTGTCGAATTCGTCAATGAAGACGGCACCGTGCTGCAAAGCCGCAAGTATAAGGCCGGTGAACTGCCCGTCTACGAAGGCGAGACCCCTGTCAAGGAGAACGCTCCATACCATATGTACAGTTTCAAAGGCTGGGACAAGGAAATCACCGCCGTCACCGGTGCCGAAACCTACATCGCTGTGTATGACGACATGCTGTATGCCCTGATCTCCGGCATGTCCCTGGCCCTGGAGGGCAAGATCGGCATCAACTTCTGGCTGAAAGCGCCGGAAGAAGCCGCTTACGCCGTGATCACGTTCAACGGCGATGAGATCCGTTATGAACTGGACCGGGATTCCAGTCTGTACAAGCCCGCTTCCGAACAGTTTCGCCTGCCGTACAGCAACGTGGCGCTCAAGGAAATGATGGATCCTGCCACGATCCGCGTCTACGATGCGGACGGCGAACAGCTTGCCCTGGTTCACAATTCCAAGGGCCTGCTGGAAAATGGCAAATGGTCATTCCGCGTAGCCGACTGGGCTTACACGATCCTGGAGACGAGCGACAATGCCAACTCCATTCATATGGCCAAGGCTCTTCTGAACCTGGGCAACGCGGCGCAGAATTACTTTAGATACAACACGGGGAATCCCGCGAACCCCGACGCGTATCTGCGCGATGAAACCAATGCGGTCGTTCCGGATCCCGCGCTGGATCCCGTGATCCCTGCCGGTGCGCAGGAGAAACTCGGCTACAAGTATGTCAGGCTGAACCTGGAAGGTGACACCGAGATCCGCATCTGTTTCGACCGCGAAGTCACGGCGAAGAAAGGCTCGAAGAAACTTGAAGTCATCCATAAGGGCGATGAATGGTACGTCAGCGTGCCCGGCATCGCCGGCATCGATCTGGATGTCATGAATGTCATCAAAGTTACTTATGCCGGCAAAACGCTGACCTTTAAGTACAGCGTCCTGAGCTTCGCGAACCGCGTTATCGCAACCAGCACGGATGAGTCATTCGTGTACCTGGCTAAAGCACTGTATATCTACAATCAGGCGGCGGAGATCTACTTCAACAAGGTGGACTGAATCTATATAGCTGCCTTACCTGGTCAGAGGCCGGACGGGAGACCGTCCGGCCTTTTATTTGTCCTGTGTGCTCTCCCGAAAAAAAACAACAGGGACGGTTCTTCCGCCCCTATTGTTTTAATTGTCTCCTTATTCTTTATTTCTGGTTATTATACGATTTCTCCCACACATCCGTATACGTCATCATCGGATCCTCCGCCAGCAGGCACAGCATGATGAAGCAGTCATACGGCAGCGCCCCGTACAGTTCGCCGAAACCGCAGGAGGAGAGCAGCTGATTTGTCTCTTCGGTGAAAGCCATGTAGCGGTGGCGGGGCGGCATTTCATCGCTTTCGACCTGGCTCCAGATGAAGAAATTCAGGGTGATCAGGTCGGAGCGGAGGACGGGGATCTCGCGGCGCAGCAAGGAATTGATCCGTTGACGGGTCAGGCGCTTGTCGTCAAAAAGCGGATACAGTGAGGACTGTCTGGCCGGTATCAGATTGCCGTGCACGTCTTTCGGGACGACGGCATAGAGGATGTGCTCCATGTCCGCGGCGGTGATGTCTTCCGTCGCGATGGGGTCGAACTGGCGGATGGTACGGTTGTAGTTGAAGGCCAGCAGGCCTTTGGCGTTTTCGTAAAGCTGCTCAAAGGTGCGGTACTGCTTTTCGGTGCGGACGGGCAGGTCCCGGGTCTTCAGTTCCTTCAGCAGGGCCATCAGGGCGGCTTCCCGGGTGCCGGCTTCGGCGGTCCAGTCCTCCTTCTCATACTTTTCCCACAGCTGTTCGTATTTGGGCCAGGTGTACTGATGCTCGAAGCACCAGGCGCAGATCAGTTCCCGGGGATCGCCGGGCCGCAGGGTATCTTCATGCAGGGCCTTGACGAAAAAGTCATCGGCTTCCGCCGGACTTAATCCCAGTCCGAAGCCCAGCAGAAGGACGGTGTTCCGGGCGGCGGTCTTCTGATTCAGCCAGTTGGCGGCGGCGGCGCTGAGTTTGGTGGTGGAGGGGGAGAAAGAGGCGGGGGTCCCGCGTTCCCGGAAGGAGGCTTTCAAGATCTCCTGATAAGTGGTCAGGGGAACGGTGAGGAACGGTTCGTCCAGTTCCGCGTTCTGGTACAGGAAGCGCTTCAGATAATCGCAGAAGGGGATCTGGCGCATCCGGGTGAGCAGGCAGTCATAGATCATGGCGGCTTCCCGTTTGTGGAAATTCGGGTCATCCGCCACGTCGTACAGAGCGTCCCAGCCGCGGTCGGTATAGTAAAGGATATCGTCGGAATATTCTTTCATCACACACCTCACAGGCATATTATAGCGCAGAACGGGGGTTCCTGTAGTCTGTTTTTTACCGCGGGCGGGAGATTTTCCGGAGAACAGCAGAAAAAATCGATTACAGAGAACTGTTTTTTGCGGGTAATATGGTATAGTATTATAACAGTTTCTACGGATGATCCGCGGCTGTTTCATGAAGGAGATGTCATGACCGGATATACCTGCCCTTATTGCGGAGCAAAACTGAAGATAGACAGGGCGCGGCAGAAAGCATACTGCGAGTATTGCCACTCGGATTTTGCCCTTCAGGATGACACGGTCACTCCTTTTGACCGTGAAAAAGAGGAAAAGGACAGGGAAAACCGTCTGGCGGAACTCGCCGCAAAGCGGCGGGCAAGACTGGAAAAACTTACCGAGGAGGAGAGGGCCAGACGGAAAAAATGGTTATGGATCAGCATCATTGCGGCCCTGATCATCGGCGGTACGGTGTGGATAACGGCCGGCAAGATGATCCGGGCGGCCAGGCATGACCACGATAAGATCGGGATCACGGTCCAAAGCATGACGTCAGAGGAAGACTCTAATCACTCCTATATTTACTTCGATTTCGAGATCCGCAATGATTCGAAGGCGACTGTGGATTATATCAAAGTGTCCACCAGGATGAAGGACCTGAACGGGAAGTCGTTCGGCACGGTCACTTCGGAATTCGGTTCACTGAGCGGCGGCAGCGTGCTCAGCCTGAAACCGGGAAGGAGCACGATCGAAGAGGTGTACCTGTCGGAAAACACGAAACTGATGACGCAGTTCTTTCAACGGATATATGGAAAAACACCGGAGGACCTCCTAATCGAGCAGGAGATCCTGTATGTGAGATGGTCCGACGGATTTGTGTATAAGAGATGATGATCGCACTATAGGAAAACCCGGACGGTATGGCCGGCATACAAAAAACGGGCGGCGCAGGGCCGCCCGTTTTGATGAGGGGAGGCAACGGCTCCCTCTGTTTTATTTCCGGCTTTCTTCCAGCACCTTCCAGTAATCCTCGTAATTCTCCTGCAGCAGGCGCGGGGTGTCCAGGCCGAAGGGGCATTTGGAGGCGCAGGCGTTGCAGTGCAGGCAGTTTTCGATCATATGCATCTTGGCCTGCCATTCCTCCGTGAGCCAGGCCTTGGCCGGCGCGCGGCGGAGCATGAGGCTCATGCGGGCGCAGTTGTTGATCTCAATGCCGACGGGGCACGGCATGCAGTAGCCGCAGCCGCGGCAGAATTCGCCGCACAGCTCGGCGCGGTCCTGCTCGATGGTCGCCCGGCGCTCGGGCGTGAGTTCGGCGCCGTTCTTTACCACATCCAGGAACTGCTCCAGTTCCCAGCCGCGCTGCACGCCCCAGATGGGAACGACGATGTCCTTGGTCTCCATGTAGGCGGCCGCGGTGTAGCCGTCGCGGATCAGGCCGCCGGCCAGCGCCTTCATGGCGATGAAGCCCATGCCCTTTTCACGGCAGGCGTCGACCAGGCTCTCTTCCTGCGGTCCGGACAGATAGCTGTACGGGAACTGCAGCGTGGCGTACAGGCCGGATTCGATGGCCTCCCGGGCCACGGCCAGGCGGTGGTTGGTGATGGAGATGTGGCGGATCTTACCCTGTTCCTTTGCCTTTAACGCCGCGTCGTACAGGCCGTCGGCTCCGCCGGGCTTGGGACAGAAAGCGGGGTTGTGGAACTGGTAGACGTCGATGTAGTCCGTCTGCAGGGTGCGCAGGCTGGTCTCCAGGTCCTTCCACATGCCTTCCGCGGTGGTCGCCATGGTTTTTGTAGCGATGAAGAGCTTGTCCCGCATCCCCTTGAACGCGTAGCCCAGTTTCTCTTCACTGTCCGAATAGGCGCGGGCGGTATCAAAATAATTCATGCCGCCGTCGAATGCGCGGTGCAGCAGCGAAGCCGCTTCCTCTTTGGAAATGCGCTGGATCGGCAGTGCGCCGAATCCGTTCTTCTCGATCTCAATACCGGTACTTCCCAGCTGAATGCGTTTCATGCGATCTCTCCTCCTGAACCTCCGAACCAATACTTTCCGAAACGATACTCTGCTTTGCAGTATACCACACCGCACCGCGCCTTGACAATGCCTTTCACGGAATCTGGCAAAGGGACGCGGACTTTGTCGGAAAACCGTCCCCGTCGGCAGTGCCCCGGCAGGGGCGGTCTCTGACCGCCAGCCAGACAGGTCCACTTAAGAACCCGTCCCCCAATGGCCTACCCAAATGACCTACCCCGGCGGCCTTGGGGGGGCGAAGGTTTTTTTCTTCAGCGGTCCTGCCGATCGGGGACTTGACAAAGCGATATCAATATGATATCAAATAGATAACAAACCGTGATCTTCGATTCTTTATTATAAAAGGAGGCTGTGATGAAAGAGGTCGTACTGAAAAAGAATAAAAACGGGCTGTTGATGATGGGCCTGTGGATCCTGCTGTACGCGGCGGCCATGGCGGGCTGCATCTGGGGCGCGATCAAAGCGGAAGAGAAAGTGACCTGGTGGTTCATTCTGTCACTGGTATGGCTGTCTGTGGGCTGGCTCCCGGCTATGGGGCTCAAGGTCGTAGGGCCGCAGGAGGCGCTGGTGCTGACGCTGTTCGGCAAATACGTCGGAACGATCCGGGCTCCCGGATTTTATCAGGTGAACCCGTTCTGCGTGGCGGTGAATCCGGCGGCGGACACCAAACTGTCCCAGTCCGGCGACGTGGACGGCGGCCGCCGGAAGGCGCTGGTCATCCCGGCCGGGAACGGTGCGGGCATCGCTTTCAATAAGCAGTTCGGCAAGAAGATCTCCCTGAAGGCCATGACGCTGAGCAATACCCGCCAGAAGATCAACGACTGCCTGGGGAATCCGGTGGAGATCAGCATCGCCGTGATCTGGCGTGTGGTCGATACCGCCAAAGCGGTGTTCGAGGTGGACAATTACAAGGAATATCTGTCCCTGCAGTGCGACGCGGCGCTGCGCGACATCGTGCAGATCTATCCCTACGACGTCTCCCCGGGCGTGGATACCACGGGCGACGGCATGGCGGACGAGGGCTCCCTGCGGGGTTCCAGCGAAGTGGTGGCCGCCCGGATCCGCGATGAGATCCAGTCCAAGGTGGCCGGCGCGGGCCTGGAGATCCTGGAAGCCCGCATCACTTATCTGGCTTATGCCACGGAGATCGCGGCGGTCATGCTGCAGCGCCAGCAGGCCCGGGCCATCATCGACGCCCGGAAAATGATCGTGGACGGCGCCGTGGGCATGGTGGAAATGGCGCTGGAGCGCCTGTCTGAAAACCACACCGTGGAACTGGATGAAGAGCGGAAGGCGGCCATGGTCTCCAACCTGCTGGTGGTGCTCTGCGGCAACAAGGACGCCCAGCCGGTGGTAAATTCCGGGAGCCTGTACTGATGACGGTTCGGAGACGGACCGGGCCCGCAGGAGGAAAGCCTCATGAATGAAACACAGAAAAAACAGATCCCCCTGCGTCTGTCCCCAAAACTGTACGCCGCCATCGCCGCCTGGGCGGAGGATGATTTCCGCTCGGTCAACGGGCAGATCGAATATCTGCTGACGGAATGCGTGAAGCAGCGGAAAAAAGACGGGAAATATGTGTCGGAAAGTATAGACGAACCGATACAGCTGGATATACAATAAAAGATGGTCTGCGGCCGCCGGCCCCGGACCCGCCGAAACAGAAATGGCAGTCATCGAAGGACGATAAAGGAGAGAAACAGTATGCTTCGCATTGAACACCTGACCAAGAAATACGGGAGCAAAGCCGCGGTGGACGATCTGTCCCTGCACATCGCCCCCGGCGAGATCTACGGCTTCATCGGCCACAACGGCGCCGGCAAGACCACCACGCTGCGCAGCGTGGCCGGCATCCAGCAGTTTGACACGGGAGAGGTTTTCATCGACGGTGTCGACCTGAAGCGGGACCCGCTGGAGTGCAAGCGCCGCATGGCGTATATCCCGGACAACCCGGACCTGTACGATTACATGACCGGGATGAAGTACCTGAACTTCATTGCGGATATCTTCGGGGTGGATACGGCCGCCCGAAAGGAGCGCATCGCGGAACTGGCGGCGCGCTTTGAACTGACGGACAACCTGGGCCAGCCCATCGCCGCATATTCCCACGGCATGAAGCAGAAGCTGGCGGTGATCAGCGCCTGGCTGCATGAGCCGCGCCTGATCCTGATGGACGAGCCGTTCGTGGGCCTGGACCCCAAGGCGTCCCATCTGCTGAAGGAGATGATGCGTGAGCTCTGCGACCGCGGCGGCGCCATTTTCTTCTCCACCCACGTGCTGGAAGTGGCGGAGAAACTGTGCGACAAGGTCGCCATCATCAAGGAAGGCAAACTGATCCGCTCCGGCACCATGGAAGAGGTGAAGGGCGACGATTCGCTGGAGGAAGTGTTCCTGGAACTGGAGGCGGAATGATGCTCGGCATACTCATCCGGAAACAGCTGCGCGAACAGTACGCCGGCTGGTTCTATAACCCGAAGAAAAACAAGACCCGCTCCCACATCGCGACCTTCGGCATGATCCTGATGACGGTCGTCTTCGGCTTCGGTGTGTTCGGCGGTCTGATGACGGCGCTGGGCCTGTCGATCTGCGGGCCGCTGGCGATGGCCGGGATGGACTGGCTGTATTTTGTCATCGTCGGCATGATCGGCCTGCTGCTCGGCGTGGTGGGCGGCGCGTTTTCGGCCTACACCAACCTGTATAAGAGCAAGGACAACGACCAGCTGCTGTCCCTGCCGATCCCGCCGGGGGACATCATCGGCTCCCGGATCATCAGCGTGTTCCTGATCACCGGCCTGTTCAGCCTGATCGCGGTCCTGCCGCCCCTGGTGGTGTACTGGATCACGACCGGCTTCACCGTCAAAAAGGTCGTGGGCGGCCTGCTGTTCGCCCTGGCCATCGCGCTGCTCGCGCTGGTGCTCGGCTGCCTGCTGGGCCTCGTGGTGGCGAAGATCAGCACGAAACTGAAGAACCGGAGCATCATCACGGTGCTGGTCTCGCTGATCGTCATGGGGCTGTATTATTTCTTCTATTTCCGCTTCCAGATGCTGCTGCAGAAGATCACGCAGGATCCGACGGCGTTCCGCAAGCTGGAGGAGATCCCGGGCGTCAAGCCGTTCGGCCTGGCGGGCACCGGGGAATGGGGGCCGCTGCTGATCATGCTGGCCGGGACGGCGGCGCTGATCGCGCTGACCCTGTATCTGCTGATTCGCAGCTTCTACCGCATCATTTCCGATACGGCGCAGGTGGTCAAGGTCAATTACAAGGCGAAAAACGAAGGGCAGAAGTCCGTGTCCCGCGCGCTGCTGGGCAAGGAACTGAAGCGCCTGACCTCCAGCCCGGGCTATATGCTGAACGCGGCGCTGGGCTCCGTCTTCCTGATCCTGGCCGGCGGCGCCGTGCTGATCAAGGGGCCGGAACTGATCGCGGATATGCGGGACGTTGCTCCGCCCGAACTGGACAGCATCCTTACCGTGGTCGCGGCGGCGGTGACCGGACTGATGGCGGGCACGAACACGCTGGCCGCGCCGTCGGTCTCGCTGGAAGGCAAGAGCCTGTGGGTCCTGCGTTCCCTGCCGGTGGACAGCTGGGAGATCCTGAAAGCGAAATTGAATAATCACGTACTGGTGACCGGCGTTCCGGCCCTGTTCTGCAGCCTTTGCTGCATCCTGGCGCTGAAACCGGATATCCCGGGCCTCCTGCTGATCCTGATTTTCCCGCAACTTTGCATTCTGCTGTTTGCCTCCTTCGGGCTGATGATGGGCGTATTGCGGGCAAACCTGACCTGGACCAACGAAATGGTGCCCGTCAAGCAGTCGCTGGCCGTCCTGCTGACCATGTTCGGCGGCATGTTTTACGGCGCCGCGCTGGCCGGTCTCTACTTCTGGATCGGGAAGAAACTGAGCGCTGTATTGTACCTGACCCTGGCCTCCGTACTGACCGCGGTCCTGGCCGGCCTCATCCTGCTGTGGCTGAAGAAGCGCGGCACGAAGCGGTTCGAGGAACTGTAAAGCTGACAGGAGAACGGTTCCTTAGTGAAAAAATGATAAGGGAGCGGCTTTTCGGGCCGCTCCCGTTTTTTATTTCCGATGGTTTGCAGGGCCATTGGGGGACGGTTCCGGGTGGCAGTGCCGGGAGGAACCGTCCCTCAGTGGCACTGTTTGCAGGGCCGGTGCGTCAGTACAGCGGGTAGTCGATGCGCAGGCTTTTGCGAATCAGGGAGATGCATTCCTGGCGGAAGTCGTCGGTGGCGAGGTCTTCCATCTGACGGACCCATTCGCTGTCGCTCACGGCCATTTCGCCGACGTATTCGGAGTGGCGCAGTTCCATGCCCCAGTGCGCGAGGCCGGCGGCCCAGAAAGCGTTGGCGGAGAGTCCGGGGGTGTAGGCGTCCGCGGCCAGCGGGTAGGTCAGGAGGGTGGATTCGATGCCTTCGGGCTCTTTGTAGCGGATGTTCAGGACGAGCCATTCATCCGTGTTCGTGAGCGTGGGGGCGTCGTCCTGCGTCTGGCCGTAGCGGGATTCCACCGTCGGGATCTCGAAATCCGAGCCCGCGGGGATGATCTCGTAGAGGACCGTGATCTGGTGGCCGGCGCCCAGTTCACCGCCGTCCTTGGTGTCGTCCGCGAAATCCTCCGCGGCCATCACGCGGTTTTCGTAGCCGATCAGACGGTAGCCCTTGACCATCGCGGGGTTGAATTCGACCTGCAGCTTCACGTCTTTGGCGACGGTGAAGAGCGTGCCGCCGGCTTCCTCCACCAGGACCTTGCGGGCCTCGGCGATGTCGTCGATGTAGTAGTAGTTGCCGTTGCCGTTGTCGGCCATGGCTTCCATCTTGTTGTCCTTGTAGTTGCCCATGCCGTAGCCCAGGACGGAGAGGAACACGCCTTTCTGCGCCTTGTGCTGCACCAGGCGGGCCAGTTCGCCTTCCGAGGTCACGCCAACGTTGAAGTCGCCGTCCGTGGCCAGGATGATGCGGTTGTTGCCGCCGGGGATGAAGTGGCGCTCCGCCGCGTCGTACGCCATGCGCAGGGCCTGCTCGCCGTTGGTGCAGCCGCTTGCCTGCAGTTCCTCCAGCGTGCCCATGATGCGGGCCTGTTCCCCGCCGCTGACGCCGTCCAGGACCAGCGTTTCCTGACCGGAATAGGTGATGATGGTGATCCGGTCGTCCTCGCCGAGGTTCTCTGCCAGCGTCATGAAGGAGCGCTGCACGAGGGGGAGTTTGTCCGGGGAGTTCATGGAACCGGAGACGTCGATCAGGAAGACCAGGTTGGAGGCCGGCAGGGCTTCCGCGTCCAGTTTCTGGGCCTGCAGGCCGATCAGCAGCAGGCGGGCCTCGCTGTTCCAGGGGCAGTCGGTGAGCTCCATGGTAACGCCGAAGGGCTCACCGTCCGCGGGCTCCGCGTAATCATAGTGGAAGTAGTTGATCAGTTCCTCGATGCGCACGGCGTCCTCGGGGATCGTCTGGCCGCTGTTGATCAGGCGCCGCAGGTTCGCGTAGGAGGCCGTGTCCACGTCCGCCGCAAAGGTGGAGAAGGGAGAGGTCAGGACGCTCAGGAAGCTGTTCTCCTCGATGTGGCTGTATTCCTCCGTGTTCCAGACCGGCAGTTCGCCGCCGGGAAAGTAGGTGGGAGAGGGCGGCACCATCGCGGCTCTGCAATAAGAATCAGCCGTGATGGAGGCCTCATAATAAGTGTCAGGCGTTTGCATTTCGTAGTCTGAATTCTGGGGGGCCGGCGTCTGGCTGGTCGCCGGGACGGACGCTTCCACGACCGGGTCGGTCGGGTTTTCACTCGTCTGCGGCGCGTCGGAAGGGCGGACGGCCGTCGTACCTTCGACCTGCGTCGTCGGCTGCACGTCGACCTGCTGCGTCGTCGGCTGCGCCGGAACCTGCCGGCGATTGAACCCGCCGGTCGCGGCCACGGTGATCAGGACCAGGCACAGGCAGGCGGCGACGGCGGCCCATCCGGTCCATTTCGGGAGTTTCCGGGGCTTTTGGGACACGGGATTGGTCTTTTCCATCCCGTTCTGAGCCGCGGGCGCGGTATTATCCGCTTTGGCTTCCGCGTCTTTCCGCAGGATCTCCGCGTACTCCCCGGCCCACTTTTCATCTGCTTCATTCAAGGCGTCGTGCCAGATATCTTTTTTCATACCGTGAATCCTTCGCTTTCCAGTTTTTCTTTCAGGGACTGCCGCAGGGCTTTCAGTTCTTTTTCGACGGTGGAGGAACTGACCTCCATCGCTGCCGAAATGTCCCTGACGGCCTCCGCGCCGTAGTAGCGCCGCAGGAAGATCTCCCGGCGCCGGGGCTTCTGCTCCGCCAGAAACGCGTTCAGGCAGCGCCCCAGTTCCTTCGCCATCAGCTCGTCCTCCGTTCCGGAATCGGAGGGCAGGAGCTCCGCCAGTTCGTCCAGGGCCGTGAGACAGCCCTCGGGAACGGCGCCGGCCCGGTTGTTGTGCCGCTGCCGGTCGATGGCCGCGCGTCGGGCCAGGGTGGTCAGGAACGCGGGCAGCGACGCCGGCCGGTGCGGCGGGACCGCCTGCCACAGCCGCAGCATCGCGTCGCTCACCGCCTCCTCGCGGTCGCGCGCGTCCCCCAGGAACCGGGAGACCAGCCGCTTCATCAATCCGCCGTACCGCGCCTGGACGGCTTCCAGGGCCGCCTCCTCGCGCCGGAACAGTCCCTCGGTCAGGGCCTCGTCCGTCGCATAGGGCAGATTTTGCTGACGCATCGATTCCATGGCATCTCCTTGCGTTTTCTGGCAGGGGGACGGTTCCTTTGTCGTATCCCCTCTACCTGTACTGTCGAAGAAAAAGCGGAAATCCGTAAAAAGATCCGGATCATTTTTCATACTATCATTTACGGATGATGGGGTCAAGACGGGTCGTTGGCTGGGCGGTCCCTGCGATATAATACGAAGGCTGTCCGTTGGTACGAAGGCTGTTGCGATGCAATAAAAAAGGGCCGTTGAAACAGCGGCCCCTACGAAATAACACAAACAACGGTCCCGCCGGCCGATCATCCAATCTGTCAGTTCAGGCTTTCCTCGACCTGCTCGTAGATCTCGTCCGCCAGGGTGAGGCCCTGGTTCAGCAGGGCTTCGCCGCGGATGCGGTAGGCTTCCGCCAGGTCCTTGTCCTTCAGGCTGCCGACGTTGATGAGGACGTTGAGCCAGGCGCCTTGGAGGGCGGAACGGAGACAGAGGGCGGCGACGCCGAGGTCGCTGGCGGCATTGGTGTTGGAGCGGCCGACCTGGAGCATGGTGAGTTCCAGGGCTTCGAGAGTCAGTTCCATGATCTTGAGCGGCGATTCCGTGCAGACGGACAGGGCGGCCTGGATGGCTTCGGAGCGGGCAGCTTTTTCTTCGGGCGTTGCCTTGGGCAGACCGAAGGCCTCACTGACCATGTTGAAAGCCGCGGTGTCTTCCTCCATGGCGGCGAGCATTTCCTGCCGCAGCGTTCCGGCCTTGGCCAGGGATCTTTCGGCGGAGGCATGGAACGCTTCAAATTTGGCGCTTCCCACGGTCAGGGCGGAGACCATGGCGGACAGGGCGGAGCCCAGCGCGCCGCACAGCGCGGCCGCGGAGCCGCCTCCGGGGGCGGGGGCATCGGAGCCCAGCAGGGCGGTGAATTCCTCAACGGTCAGTTTGGATAATTCCATGATGCTTCCCCCCTTATTCCATGCCGATCAGATGATACTCCATCACCTGCTCGGTGCAGTTGAAATTCTCCAGCTTCAGATAATGGGCCGCACAGTCGATCAGCGCCTTGCCCGGCGTCAGCCCCACGATCTCGGACCCGACGATCTTCACGCCGTACCCTTCGGCCAGCGCCCGGATCATCTCGTAGGCGTAATACAGCGGTGTGCCCTCGTAATTGACCATGTTCATGGAGACCTGCGCGATCCCGCGCTCCTCCAGCATCACGCCGATGGCCTTGCAGTATTTGAAGCCGCCCGACGAGCCGCGGACCGCCTTCGCGATCTTCTTCGCGATCTCCACGTCCGGCGTGTCCAGGTTCACGTTGAACGCGACCAGCGGCATGCGCGCGCCGATGGCCGTGATGCCCGCGGTGGGGTGGATCTTCCGCTCGCCGTAGTCCGGCGCCCAGTCTTCCTGCAGCAGCTTTTCGGGCATGCCCTCGAACTGGCCGCGGCGGCAGTCCGCCAGGTTGCGGCGCTCCGGCCGCGTGGCGGAATCTTCATATAAGAAGGAGGGAATCCCGAATTCATTCCAGATCCGCTCGGCGACCCGCTTCGACAGCGCGACGCATTCCTCCACGGTCATGTCCGCCGTCTGCGGGACGAACGGGATGACGTCCGTGGCGCCCATGCGCGGGTGCTGGCCCTGGTGCTTCCGCATGTCGATCTTTTCCGCGGCCAGGCCGGTCAGCTTCACGGCCGCCTCCTCGATCGCCTCCGGCGAACCCAGCAGCGTGAACACGCAGCGGTTATGGTTGCCGTCGGACTGCACGTCGAACAGGAAGCAGCCGGGCACGCTCTTCGCGCACTCCACCAGCGCGTTGAAAACGGCCGGATCCTTCTCTTTGCTCACACTGAAATTGGGGATGCATTCCACTAATTTTGCCATATCATTTCTCCTTCTTTGATCAGGATAAAAACTTCACGCGGCGGAACAGCATCGGATACGGGCCGATCACCACGAACGCGACGACCGCGTAGCGCAGCGACCGCACCGCGAACGAGGCCGCGGAAACGGACGACAGGAAATCTTTGGGGAACGGCAGCTTCAGCAGCTGGTTCAGTCCGAGGTACAGGGCGAAGCCGCCGGCCAGCCGCAGCAGCATGGGGACGACTTTGCGCGTATTTTCAAAATGTACGTATTTCTTTTCGAACAGGTCGCCCAGTGCCACGCCGGTCACCATGCCCAGGGAGGTGAAATAGTCGGTGGTCTTGCAGTAGAAGATGCCGGGCAGCATCGTCAGGATCAGGATCAGATACATCAGCCAGCGCTTTTCCACGTGATGCTCCAGCAGGCTGACGACCGTGACGGCCACGAGGCCGATCGCCCAGCCGGCCAGCACGTCGGTGGGGTAATGCGCGCCCAGCGCAAAGCGGGAGATGCCCACCAGCACCGTCAGCGCGATCGCGATCACCCAGAAGATCCGTTTCTTCAGCTCCTTTGCCGCGGCAAAATACGTGGCTGCCGAGTTGGCGGCGTGGCCGCTGGGGAAGGAATAGCCCTGCACCGTCACGTCCATGATGTCGGCCCGGGGGTCCACCTTCTTCAGGCATTTGACGTTTTCATGCACCATGTAGGGCCGCAGCCGCAGCGCGATATTTTTCACCATGGGGTTCCAAACGCACGCCGTCAGCAGGCTCATCCCGACGGTGATGCCGGTCTTTTTGTCCCAGCACCAGTAAAGGAAGCCCAGGATCGTCACCAGCATCAGTTCCTCCCCGAATACGGAGACCAGGTACATCAGCGTGATCCCGAATCCTTCCAGGTTGGTCTGCAGCCATTCGATAAGCGCGGGTTCCCATGCAAAGAAAAACACATTGCCCATGATCGTTTCCCTTTCTGTCTTTCAGCGGTGCTTCCAGTATAGCGGAAACGGCGGCGGTGTTCAAGGGAAAGCGGAGAATTTGACGGGAGAAATCTGCCGGGGGACGGCGCGCCGCCCGCACGCGGAAAAGTGTCCGCGGCGCCTGTTTGCCCTTGCCTGCGGGCCCGTTCTATGATATAGTAAAAACCAAGTGAAAGAGCGGTCCCCGTTTTTTTTGGAATGCAATAAAGAAATCTGAAACAAGAGAGGCGAAAACATGAACAGACCCGAAGATGCCATGGTGATCAAACTGGACTATGAACTGTCGCCGTACCCGGCCATGAGCGACAAATACCGCCGGGCGCCCCGCCGCGAGGCGAAGCTCTCGGAGAACGATAAAGTGCTGGCCATCCGCAACGCGCTGCGCTACATCCACCCGGACCATCACGCGCAGATGGCGGAGGAATTCGCACAGGAACTGGAGGAGCGCGGCCGCATCTACGGCTACCGCTTCCGCCCGGAAGGCGCGCTGCACGGCAAGCCCATCGACGAATATAAGGGCAAATGCATCGAAGGCAAAGCGATCCAGGTCATGATCGACAACAACCTGGACTTCGACGTGGCCCTGTATCCCTACGAGCTGACTACCTACGGCGAGACCGGCCAGGTGTGCCAGAACTGGATGCAGTACCGGCTGATCAAGAAATACCTGGAGGAACTGACGGACGAGCAGACGCTGGTGGTCATGAGCGGCCATCCGCTGGGCCTGTTCCATTCGCATAAACTGGCGCCGCGCGTGATCATCACGAACGGGCTGATGGTCGGGACGTTCGACGACCTGCCGCACTTCAACCGGGCGGCGGCGCTGGGCGTAGCCAATTACGGGCAGATGACGGCCGGCGGCTGGATGTATATCGGGCCGCAGGGCATCGTGCACGGGACGTTCAACACGCTCTTAAACGCCGGGCGGCTGAAACTGGGCATCCCGCAGGACGGCAACCTGGCCGGGCGGCTGTTCGTGTCGGCCGGGCTGGGCGGCATGAGCGGCGCGCAGGGCAAGGCGGCGGAGATCGCCGGCGCGGCGGCCATCATCGCGGAGGTGGACGCCTCCCGCATCGCGACCCGCTACGAGCAGGGCTGGGTCAGCCACCGGACGGATTCGCTGACCGAGGCGCTGGCTATCGCGAAGGAGCATCAGAAGGCCGGCACCGCCTGCGCCGTCGCGTACCACGGCAACATCGTGGACCTGCTGGAGTTCCTGTATGAAAAAGGTGTGCACGTCGACCTGATGAGCGACCAGACCTCCTGCCACGTGCCGTACGAAGGCGGCTACTGTCCGCAGGGCATCACCTTCGAAGAACGCACGCAGATGCTGAAAAACGACCCGGCCGGCTTCCGCAAGCTGGTGGACGCGACGCTGCAGCACCATTACGAAATGATCTGTAAATTCCACGAGCGGGGCACGTATTTCTTCGATTACGGCAACAGCTTCCTGAAGGCCGTGTACGACACCGGCGTCCGCTCCATCTGCAAGAACGGCACGGACGACCTGGACGGCTTCATTTTCCCGTCCTACGTGGAAGATATCCTGGGCCCGCAGCTGTTCGACTTCGGCTACGGCCCGTTCCGCTGGTGCTGCCTGTCCGGGAAGCAGGAAGACCTGGACAAGACGGACGCGGCGGCCGCGGAATACATCCTTGCCCACAACCGCCGGTATCAGGACTACGACAACTACGTCTGGGTCCGCGACGCGGGCAAGAACAAGCTGGTGGTGGGCACCAAGTGCCGCATCCTGTATCAGGACGCGATGGGGCGTATGAATATCGCGCTGAAGTTCAATGAGATGGTGCGCAGCGGGGAGATCGGCCCCGTGATTCTGGGCCGCGACCACCACGACACGGGCGGCACGGACGCGCCGTTCCGCGAGACGTCAAACATCAAGGACGGCTCCAACATCATGGCCGACATGGCCGTGCAGTGCTACGCGGGCAACGCGGCGCGCGGGATGAGCTACATCGCGCTGCACAACGGCGGCGGCACGGGCATCGGCAACGCCGTGAACGGCGGCTTCGGCATGGTGCTGGACGGCTCCGAACGCGTGGACACCATCCTGCGCATGGCCATGCCGTGGGATACCATGGTCGGCGTGGCGCGCCGCAGCTGGGCGCGGAACGAAAACGCCATGGCGGTCGCCGCGGAATACAATGAGATGAACGCCGGCACGGACCACATCACCCTGCCTTACGTGGCGGACGAAGCGATGATCCGGAAGATGCTGGAGATCTGACAATGAAACCTTTATTGCTGCACAATATCGGCCTGCTGGCCACCCCGCAGGGCTTTGCGGCCCGGTGCGGCTCGGCGCAGGGCGAGATCCTGAAAGTGAAAAACGCATGGCTGAAGACGGATGACCGCGGCGTCATCACGGAGATCGGGCAGGGGGACTGCCCGGAAGTGCAGCCCGGCGAATACTACGTCCTGGACGCGGACGGCCGGCTGGTGACGCCCGGCCTCATTGACGCGCACACGCACCTGATCTTCGGCGGCTGGCGCCAGAACGAATTCGGCCTGAAGCTGCACGGCGCCACGTACCTGGAGATCCTGGCGGCCGGCGGCGGCATCCTGTCCACCGTCCGCAGCACGCGGGCGGCGTCGGCAGAGGAACTGAAGGAGCAGGCGAGCGGCGCGCTGCACGAAATGATCACGTACGGCGTCACCACCTGCGAAGCGAAGAGCGGCTACGGCCTGGACCGCGAGACCGAACTCAAGCAGCTGCGTGTGATCCGCGAACTGAACCGCGAGTGGCCGATCGAGCTGGTGCCCACGTATCTGGGCGCCCACGCGGTGCCTGAGGAGTTCAAGGAGGACCGGAACGCATACATCCGGCTGCTGACGGAAGTGTGGCTCCCGGAGATCGCGCGCGAAGGCCTCGCGGAGTTCTGCGACGTGTTCTGCGAAAAAGGCGTGTTCACGGCGGAGGAATCGCGCCGCATCCTGGAGGCGGGGCTGGCGAACGGCCTGCTGCCCAAGATCCACGCGGACGAGATCGAGGCGATCGGCGGCACGGAACTGACGGCGGATTTAAAGGCCGTCTCCGCGGAGCACCTGATCGTCTGTCAGGACAGCGGCATCGAAGCGATGGCGAAGGGCGGCACGGTTGCGTGCCTGCTGCCGATGACCAGTTTTTACCTGGGCGCGACCTATGCCCCGGCGCGGAAAATGATCGACGCCGGCGTCCCCGTCGCGGTGGCCTCGGACTTCAACCCCGGCTCCTGCCCGGGCCTGAACCTCCAGCTCGCCATGACCGTCGCCTGCCTCAAATACCGCCTGACCCCGGAAGAAATACTGACCGCCGTCACCCTGAACGCCGCCGCCGCCATCCGCCGCGCGGACCGGCTCGGTTCGATCGAACCCGGCAAGCAGGCGGACCTGGTCATCTGGAAGACGGACGATCTGGATTACATCCCCTACCGGCTGGGAAGCAACCTGGCCAAGGTCGTGATCAAAAAGGGCGAGATCATCCGCGTTAATTAATGATAAAGGACCGTTGCGACAACGGGACAACGGCCCCTGCGATAAAACCGCATCACCTGATACAGGAAGGAAACCAATATGGAAGCAGAGCATATCAAGGAAGTCATCGTCGACGGGCAGAGCCTGGATCTGGAAAAGTTTGTGGCGGTGGCGCGCCACGGGGCGCGGGTGAGCCTGAGCCCGGAGGCGCTGGAACGGATGAAAAAGTCGCGCGCACTGACGGAAAAGATCGCGAACGAGGGCCGGGTGGCGTACGGCATCACCACCGGCTTCGGCGATTTTCAGAAGGTAGCAGTGCCGGAGGAGATGTCCAACCAGCTTTCCACCAACCTGATCCTGAGCCACTGCACCGCGGCAGGCGAGCCGTATCCGGATGAAGTCACGCGCGGCATCATGCTGCTCCGGGCGAACGCCCTCTGCGGCGGCGTGTCCGGCGTGCGCCCCGTCCTGGTGGAACGGCTGCTCGACATGCTGAATCAAAACGTGCTGCCCGTGATCCCGCAGAAGGGTTCGCTGGGCTCCTCCGGGGATCTGGCGCCGCTCGCGCACATGACCCTCCCCCTGCTGGGCAAAGGCGAAGCGAAATATAACGGCGAAGTCCTCCCCGGCGCTGAAGCCATGAAACGGGCCGGCATCCCGACTTTGGACACGCTGGTCAGCAAGGAAGGCCTGGGGATGACCAACGGCACCTGCGCCATGACCAGTGTCGGCGCGCTGGCGCTGTACGATACGAAGCGGGCCGCGGAGCTCGCGGACGTCATCGCCTCGATGGATTTCGAGGCCCTGACCGGCCTCCGCAACGCCTTCGATCCCCGCATCCACGCCGTCCGCGGCCAGAAGGGCCAGATGGAGGTGGCCGCCAACATGCGCCGCCTGCTGGCCGGCTCGGAGATCCTGGATAACTGCCAGCACGACCGCGTGCAGGACGCCTACGCCCTCCGCTGCATCCCGCAGGTCCACGGCGCGGTGCGCGACGCCCTCGAATACGTGGAGACCATCGTCGCGCGCGAACTGAACGCCGTGACGGACAACCCGCTGATCTTCCCGGAGGACGAAGCGGTCATTTCGGGCGGCAACTTCCACGGCGAGCCCATGGCCATCCCCTTCGACGTGCTGGGCATCGCAGCCGCGGAACTGGCCAGCATCTCCGAACGCCGCACGGAGCGCATGGTGAACGCGGCGCTCTCCAACGGCCTCACACCGTTCCTGACCACGGAAGCGGGCGTCAACTCCGGCTTCATGATCGTGCAGTACGCGGCGGCCTCCATGGTCTCCGAAAACAAGGTCCTGGCCCACCCGGCCAGCGTGGACTCCATCCCCTCCTCCGCCAATCAGGAAGACTTTGTCTCCATGGGCACCACGGCGGCCCGTAAGGCGGCGCAGATCGTGGAAAACCTGCACTGCGTGCTGGCGGACGAACTTCTGACCGCCTGCCAGGCCATCGACATCCGCCGGCGCCTGAACACCCACGGGCAGGGCATCACGCCGCTGCACCAGGCCATCTACGACAAGGTGCGGCAGACCATCCCGTTTTATGAACGCGACCGCGAGATCTGGCCCGACATCCGCGAAGCGGAGCGCCTGGTGAAGAGCGGCGAGATCCTGACGATTGCGGAAGCGATGCTGTAAGCGGCCGGCGGGACAGAGAATAACGCTTCGGAGCAGAGAAACTGATGGATTTTATCAAAGAAAACTTCGTATATGAAAAACAGGAATCGCTGGAGTCCGTGCTCCAGATCAGGAAGATCCCCGGCATGACTGACCGCAGGGCGATCATTGTCCGCTGCATCCTGGGCCTGATCATCGCCTATTCGGTGTACGCGGTCTATCAGATCGTCGACTGGCTGAAGAAATACGGGGATGTGGCGACAGGCGGCGAACGGGCCAAAATGATATTCTTTCTGGTCCTGTGGATCGGGATGGACCTGCTGTACCTGTACTGGATCCTGTTTATGGAAAAAAGAAATGTCCGCAAATGGTGCGAGCGGGAATGGCCCCAGACGGCACTCCCCCGGACGTTCACGCTGAAAGACGGCGTCTTCAGCCGGACCACGGAGGAAGACGTCCACGTGAGAAAACTGAGGCCGGAGGGAACGGTCTACTTTACCTCGGGCTTTGTCTACTATGCCGAAAAGGAAGGAAAACGGACGGTCGTCCGCTGGATGATGCCGCGCCGGGCATTCGATACACCGGCCATCGAGCAGAACTTCCGCGAACATTGCAGCCGGTACTGCGCGGTCAAAGACGTGTGACCGCGGCGAAGAACGGGGGTTAAAGTGAAACACAAGACAGTATCCATATTGTTGGCTCTGTGCCTGCTGCTTTCCGCCTGCGGCGGGCAGCCGAAGACGACGGAACCCGCGACGCTGCCGGGCAGCGAGACGGCGGAAGCGCAGCCGACGACTACCGCAGATCATCCGTCGGGCGGCACCGGCCCCGCGGTCACTACCACGGCCTATGCCGGGGAGAATGTACAGACCGGCGGCCGCGATGCGGTAGGCCTGAATGCCGTGGTCTCCACGGGACGCGAGGACGCGACGCAGATCGGGATCGATATCCTGAAGGCCGGCGGCAACGCGATCGACGCGGCCGTCGCCATCGGCTTCGCGCTGGGCGTGTCCGAGCAGCAGTCGTCCGGCGTGGGAGGCGGCGGATTCATGACCGTGCGCTTCGGGAAGACCGGCGAAGTGGTCTTCATCGATTTTCGTGACATGGCCGGCGCCGGCGCGACCCCCGACCGCTGGGAGATGGACGAAAACGGCAAGGTGAAGGACGACGCCAACAAGATCGGCGCGCTCTCCATCGCCGTCCCGGGCGAGGTGAAAGGCCTGCTTTACGCGCTGGACACCTACGGCAGCATGGACCGGCAGACGGTCATGCAGCCCGCCATCGACCTGGCGAAAAACGGGTTTACGGTGTCCCACATCACCAGCCGGGACATCAAGGACGCGTACCGGAACCTGATCAAATTCCCGGCCACGGCCGCCATCTATCTGGATGAGGACGAGCTGGCCTGGGAGGCCGGCAGCGTCCTGAAGAACCCGGATCTGGCGCACACACTGGAACTGATCGCGGAGCAGGGCGAGGCGGTCTTTTACCGCGGCGAGATCGCGGAAAAGATCGTGGCGGCGGTGCAGGCCGAAGGCGGCTATCTGACGATGGCGGACTTCGCGGCCTACGATATCAACGTCATGAAACCCGTCCACGGCACCTACCGCGGCTATGACATTTATTCCTCCAACCTGCCCTCCTCGGGCGGCACCATCATTATCGAAATGCTCAACATCCTGGAGAATTTCGACGTCGGCGCCATGGACCCGGAGAGCGCGGAATATTTCCACCTGCTGTCCGAAGTCTTCAAACTGGGCTTCGCGGACCGCGCCGCCTACATGGGCGACCCGAAATTCGTGGACGTGCCGGTGGACGGACTGATCGACAAGGATTACGCGCTGAAACAGGCCTCCCGCATCGACATGCGCAAGTCCGGCAGCTACGAGCCCGGCGAGCCCGTGCCGCCGCTCCAGACGGAAGAATCCGCCTCCACCACCTCCTTCTCCATCATGGACAAGGAAGGCAACATGGTGACAGTCACTAAAACCGTGGATGCGACTTTTGCTTCCGCGCTGGTGGCCGAGGGCACCGGGATCCTGCTCAACGACACGCTCGTGGATTTCTCCACGGACCCGGACAGCCCGAACATCGTGGCGCCGTTCAAGCGGCCGCTGAGCTCCATGAGCCCGACCCTGATCCTGAAGGACGACACCCCGTTCATGACGCTGGGCTGCCCCGGCACCACCCGCATCATCACCGGCGTGCTCCAGGTGATCAGCAAGGTCATCGACCACAAAATGGACCTGCAGGATGCCATCGACGCGGTCCGCATGCATGACGATTTCGGCACGCTGATCCTGGAACGCCGCGTCCCGGACGAAGTCATCGAGACCCTCAAATCCATGGGCCATGACGTGAACACCGGCGAAGTCTGGTTCACCTTCCCCTGCATCCAGGGCGCCATCCGCCTGAGCGACGGCAGCTTCAAAGGCGCGGCGGACCCGCGGCGCGACGGCAAGGCCCTGGGTTATTAATTAAGGATACAAACATGAGAATGACAGAGACCGACAAGATCCGGCTTCTGCTGCAGAAGTCCGTCCCGACAGCCCTTTCCTCCTCCTGGGGGGAGGCGGCCGCCGGGGCGGCTCTGGCTTTTCACCGGGCGCTTCCCGCTTACGCGGAGACCGCGCTGGTCCCGCTGTCCGCCCTCGCCCGCTCCCTGGACCTGGGCGGTATTTACGTCAAAGACGAATCCACACGCTTCGGCCTGAACGCTTTTAAAGGCCTCGGCGGCTCCTTCGCGATTCACACCATCCTGGAAAAAACAGGACCGAAAGGGGGCTGCCCCCAAACAGCCATTTCCCCTGCGCTGCCGGAATTTGTAACGGCGACGGACGGGAATCACGGGAAGGGCGTGGCCTGGGCGGCGGCGCTGTTCGGGTCGAAGGCCCACGTGTATATGCCGCGGGGCTCGGCCGAGGCGAGGCGGCAGGCGATCCTGGACGCCGGGGCGGCGGAAGCGGTGATCACGGATCTGAATTACGACGGTGCCGTGGCCTTGGCGGACCGGCAGGCGAAGGAGCACGGCTGGATCCTGGTCCAGGATACCTCCTGGGACGGCTATGAGGAGATCCCGGCGCGGATCGTTCAGGGCTATCTGACTCTGGCGGCGGAAGCGGCGGCGGTGCTGGACGCGCAGGGGACGCCTCCGACGCACGTGTTCCTGCAGGCCGGCGTCGGGGCTATGGCCGGCGGCGTGGCAGCGTATCTGCGGCAGCATTACGGGCCGTCGCTGAAGGTCGTGACCGTGGAGCCGGAGGAAGCGGCGTGCCTGTTCACTTCGTGGCAGGCGGGGGACGGCCTTCCGCATACCGTCGGCGGCCATCCGCAGACCATCATGGCCGGCCTCAACTGCGGCACGCCCTGCGGCGTGACCTGGCCCGTGCTGCGGGACCAGTGCTTCGGCATGGCCGCGGTATCGGACGACCTGACCCGCGCGGGCATGCGCCGCTACGCGCACCCGCTGGGAGACGACCGGCCCGTCGTTTCCGGCGAATCCGGCGCTGTGACGCTCGGCTTCCTGATGGCCGCCGCCTCCGACCCCGTCCTGCGCCGCGCCCTGGGCCTTGACGCTTCTTCCCGCATTCTCCTGATCAGCACGGAAGGCGATACGGACCCGGAAATGTACCGCCGCATCGTGGACGGACCCTCCGCCCCGTGATTTCGCCCTTGCACTTACGGGAAGAATATGGTATACAGAAAGTTGTATCCGTGAAAATGTGACGATTTTTATCGTTCCGAAACTGATAAGGAGGAATCAAATGAAAAAGATCCTGGCAATCGTTCTGGCCCTGGCCATGGTGCTGACCATCACCGCGGCCTGCGGCAAGAAGGAAGAACCTACGGAAGCCCCTACCACGGCGGCTCCTACGACCGAAGCCCCTACCACGGCGGCTCCTACTACCCCGGCCCCTACCACGGAAGCCCCCACCACGGAAGCTCCCACCACGGAAGCCCCCACCACGGAAGCCCCCACCACGGAAGCTCCCACCACGGAAGCCCCTACCACGGAAGCGCCGGCTCCCGTCGGGAGCGCGCAGGAAGTCGTAGACGCCGCGCTGGCCAACCTGGAAGCCGTGCTGCGCACGGTGGGCGATGAGTCCCAGGCCACGCAGGTGACTTTCACGGGCAGCGGCGCCGCCGGCGTCACCATTTCCATCTCCATGGGCGAGCAGTCGATGGACATCCCCGTGACTGCGTCCGGCTCTGCGTCCGGCGTTCTGGATACCGGCAAGGGCGCCCACATGTCCGCGAACTACACCGCCGACCTGGGCATGCTGGCCATGATGCTGGGCGGCGATTCCGACAGCACCGAACCCATCGAGGGCACGGTGGAAGCCTATGCGGACTTCGCTTCAAAGAAGCTCTACGAGAAAGAAGACGACGTATGGTACTACTCCGAATCCGGCGACATCGAATTCCCGCTGGACGAGGACGAGCACCTGGCCGGCAAAATGAACCTGGATGAGATGTTCGAATCCTATGACTTCACCACCGAAGGCGGCGAATACGTGATCGAAGGCATCCTGAAGATGGAAATGCCGGAAGGCACGGAATCCCTGCTGCCGGAAGACATCACGGCCATCACTTCGACCCTGCCGCTGGAAGACGTAAGACTCGGCGCCCGCATTACCATCAACAAAGACCTGCAGTTCACCGGCATGAAAGTGGCGATGGGCGAATTCACCATGGACCTCTCCGAACTGATGGAAGGCTTCGTGGTCAAGATGGAAGGTATTGAACTGAACATCGCCCTGGATTGGGGCACCGGCACCTACGAACTTCCGAAGGAAGTGGAAGAGAGCGCCATAGAGAAGCCCGAAGAGCCCGGCTATGAAGACGCTGATTATCCCTGGGCGACCTGCGTCTTCACCCTGAAGGACGAAGAACTGGCCGACACCGATGAGTTCTCCCTGAAGGCCGAGAGCGTCAAAGTGAACGAATTCGGCGAAGTCATCGTGAAGTTCGATGCGGAAAACAAACTCGACAAGTCCCTGACCTTCCGCTTTGACGACGTGGCCGTGAACGGCTTCATCACCAGCACCTACTGCTCTGAGGAAGTGGAAGCGAACAAGGCCGGCAACTTTGAGATGACCATCTATCCCGGCTCGCTGTCCATGATCGGCGCGGAGACCGTCGACCAGATCACCTTCCTGCTGAAGGTCTACGATACCGACGATTACTTCTCCGACGGCTACGTCAACGAGGCGTACACCCTGTACCCGACCGGCATGGATCCCGAAGCCTACGTGGCGCCTGAGCGCCGCACTGCGGAAACCGAAGTGGTCGTCCTGGACAATGACGACGTGACCGTCGTCGTCATGGAATGCAGTTTCGAGACCTACTTCGGCTACAACGTGGTCACCTACTACGAGAACAAGACGGACAAGGATCTGTCCTTCGAGTTCGAAGACGTCAAGCTGAACGGCAAAGAACTCGAAGATGCCTACTGGTCCGTGGACGTTCCCGCCGGCGGCCGCTGCTTCGACAGCAAGTACTTCTTCGACAGCACGCTGGAAGAACTGGAGATCGACAAGGTGGAGTCCATCTCCGCCGTCCTGAACGTGGAAGAGGATGATTTCTTCTCGGATGAGATCCTCTTCACGGCCGACATGCTATTCGAGGTTAAATAAGAAGGAACGCTCCCGCCGCGCCGGAAAAGCCGCGGGAAGGACGTTTCTGCATCAGGGGCGGCTTCGGCCGCCCCGACTTCAAAAAGGAACCGGTATGCAAGGCAAATATCCTGTCATCACGCTCTGCGGAAGCACCCGTTTTAAAGAGGCCTTCGAGGCGGCGAACAAGCGCCTGACCCTGGAGGGCTTTATCGTGATCTCCGTGGGCCTGTACGGCCACAGCGGCGATCAGGAGGTGTGGGAGCAGATGGACGAAGGCACGCTGACCCGCACGAAGGAAATGCTGGACGACATGCACAAGCGCAAGATCGACATGGCGGACGCCATCTTCGTGGTCAACGTGGGCGGCTACATCGGCGCCAGCACGGCGTCGGAGATCGCCTACGCGGTGCGGACCGGCAAGGAAGTCTTTTATCTGGAATCGCCGGCGGACCGCGTCTGCCCGTGCTGCGGGAAGTACTATTTCCGCGAGCGGAACGCTTACGAGATCTGCCCGGTCTGCGGCTGGGAGGACGATCCCGTGCAGCGCCGGGAGGAGGACTTCACCGGCGGCGCGAATGAGGAGTCTTTGCGGGAAGCCAGAAAGCACTGGAACGTCACCCCGCAGTAGGGGCGGTCACCGGATGCCCTGACGCATCACCCCGCAGCAGGGGCGGCCGCCCGCCGCCCGGAACGGAGCCGAAAGTATTATGGCAAGCAAGAAAACGACAAAAATCAACTGGCGCCTGATCCTCAGCATCGCGGCCGCCGCGGTCCTGATCTGGCTCGTCCTGTCGGGCCGGCTGCAGTTGTTCGGCGGCGACGATCCGTCGGTGACCGTTCCGGCCACCACGGAAGCGGACATCCCCATCGTGACCGGCGAAGCACAGCCCACCGCGGCGACCACGGCAAAGACCGAAACGACCGCCTCACCGGCTACAAAAACGCCGTCCACCACCGAGTCCCCGGTCCCCCTGGAAACCACGGAGACCCTGATCCCGATCGTGACCGAACCGCCCACCACGGCGCCGTCCACGGAACCGCCCGCGGAGACCCACGTCCCCGTGCGCGAATACCACTTCCGCAACAAAGTCCTTCTCAACGACCACTACGACAAGCACGGCAAGGAGATGGGCTTCAAGAGCGCGAGAGAATACGAAGCCGCGGCCAGCGCCGTGATCAACAACCCCGCCTGCCTGTACAAGACCGAAAAAGAAGACGGCGACCACGTCTTCTTCCTGGAAGAGACCGGCGACTTCGTCGTCCTCTCCCTGGACGGCTACATCCGCACGTACTTCCGGCCGAGTTCGGGGAAGAAGTATTTCGACAGGCAATAGAGCGCAGTAAGACACAAAAAGACAGGACGCGATTCCGCGTCCTGTCTTTTTGTGTCCCGCCTTCCGCCTTCAGTTCTCCGCCGTCTCCTTCAGCTCCAGGCAGAGCATCGTCAGGTCGTCGAACTGCGGTGTGTCTCCGGAAAAGGCGTTCACGTCCTGCAGCACGCCTTCCAGGATCTCCCGCGGCGGAGCGGTCCGGTGCTCATTGAGCGCCGTGATCATGCGGTCGAGGGAGAACATGCGGCCTTCGGCGTTCGTTGCTTCGGGCAGGCCGTCCGTGTAGAGGAAGAGCTTGTCGCCCGCACGCAGGCGGAATTCGGCGTCTTTGTACTGCATCCCTTCCAGGCCGCCCAGCACGAAGCCGTGCGGGCCTTTTTCGATGGCGAAACCGCCGTCTTTCCGGCAGACCGCGGGATATTCATGCCCCGCGTTGGCGTAAACGAGGCGGCCCGTGGAGATCTCCAGGATGCCCAGCCACACGGTCACGAACATGTCCGCGCCGTTGCGCGCGCAGATGCTGGCGTTCACGTCGCGCAGGATCTCCGCCGGCGTCCCGCCCATCTGCGCGCGGCCGGTGATCAGGATGTTCGCCTGCATCATGAACAGCGCGGCGGGGACCCCCTTGCCGGAGACGTCCGCCATGAGCAGCGCCAGGTGGTCGCTGTCGATCAGGAAGAAGTTGTAGAAATCGCCGCCGACCTCCTTGGCAGGATCCATCACGGCGTAGATGTCGAACTCGCGCCGGTCGGGGAACGCCGGGAAAACATCCGGCAGGGAATCGCTCTGGATCTGCGCGGCGATAGAAAGCTCCGCACCCATCCTTTCCTTTTCCGCCGTTGCGGCGGTCAGGTTGCGAATGTATTCCTCCATGTCCGTCTCCATGGAGTCGATGGAAAGGGCCAGTTCGCGGATGACGTCGTAGCGGCTGAGCGCGCCGAGCGGCTCGCTCTTCGCGTTCTCCTTCGCGAAGCGGGACGCTTCCGCCGAGACCCTTTCGACCGGCCGGACGACCGAGCGACGCAGAAACAGCGTCGCCAGCAGGGACACCGCGAGGACCGCGAAGAGGACGCCGGCCAGGATCATCAGGAGGTACGGCCGGAAAGCGTCCGTCATTTCGCGCATGGGGCGCTGGATGCAGAGGAGCGCCGTAACGTCGCCCGCGTCGTCCTTCACGGGCACCAGCGTCGTGATGTGCGGGTGCGAGCCGTCGTTGGTCTGCAGGCGGAAGACGGTCTCATAATCCGAGCGCTTCTCGTAGAGCGCCTGGTATTTCTGACGGTATTCGTCGTTCGTAGTGTCGCGCTTATGCCCCAGCTCCCACTCGGTGTAGCTGGAGTCGTCCACGCTGTTGTTGACGGAATTGAAAACGGAGACGAAGCGGCCGTAATCGCTCCGGTCCACAGCGATGACGTAGATCAGGGAGACGTTCAGTTTCCGGCAGCTGACGTCCAGGTCGTTCTTGGTGACGATGTATTCCCAGGTTTCTTCGCCCGCGAGGTAATCGTCGATCAGGTCGCCGTCCACGTAGGACGTCACGGAGTCCGCCATGTGGTAGGTGACGGTGGCGTATTCGTTTTTGAACGCGCTGACGAAGCAGTTGTTGCCGATATATACGACGGCCAGGCCGAACAAAAGAATCAGCCCGACCAGGCCGCCTATCACACTCACCGACATGTCGGAGCGCAGTCTGCGCAGCAGTTTCATGGACCGGTTATTATTTCTTCTTGCCGCCGAACAGGCTGCTCAGGAAGGACAGGAAGGAGTTCTTCTTCTTGCCGTTCGAGGTGTTCTGCGCGGGAGCGGTATTGCCGGTCAGCACGGTCTGGATGGTGTCATCCGCCGCCGCCGTGCCGGAGCCGCCCACCAGGCCGCCCAGCAGGGACAGGATGTTGCTGCCGCCGGAGCCGGTCAGGGCGGAGAGCAGGCCGGGAGCCGCCGCGGACAGGATGCTGTTCGTGAGCGTCTGGGAAAGGCCGGACTGCTGGGACACCGTCTGCGTGCCGCCCGCGCCGAGCAGGGCCGTGAGGATGCTGCCGGTGTCGCCGCCCGCCAGGGAGGCAAGGGAACCGAGGTCGAAGCCGCGCTGGGTCGTCTGGCCCGCCACCAGCGGCAGCGCCTTGGTCAGGACGCTGGTCACGTCGTTTTCGGCCGCGCCGGCGGTCTTCGTGATATCGGCCAGCTGTTCGCTGTTGAAGATCTGACTTAAAATACTGCTGACATCCATGGTTTTCTCCTTCTCCCCTACCACATGTAGGGGGATCGTACTTGCTGCCCTCATTATGGGGTATTTTTCCTCTGTTTGTCAAGAAAACCTGCTTGAAATCCGCAGATTTTTCATATATACTTTTTTTCGTAAACAGCGGCCGGACGGAACGGGCGGAAACGGCCCGGCCGGCCGACGGGAAAGGATAAAGAAGGAGAAAACAATGGCTGAAAGAAAGAAAATCGAAAGCGCCAGCGAGAATACCGTCAGCAATATCCAGAACGCGAAGCCGGTCGGCAACGCGACAGGTTACCGCGTAGGCGCCATTATCCTCTGGGTGCTGGCCCTGGTCTGCGAAGTGCTGGCCATCCTGCTGCTCTTCGGCAAGATCAACATCACGTTCATGAACACGCTGGTGTGCCTGATCGTCTTCATCGTGCTCGACCTGATCTTCCTGATCATCGGCTCGCAGCTCTGGAAGAAGGCAAACCACATCAAACCGGCATCCAAGAAGAATCCGACCAAGTTCTGGCTGTGGAACAACATGGGCCTGATCGTGGCGGTGCTCTGCTTCTGCCCGCTGATCATTCTGCTGCTGACCAATAAGGACCTGGACAAGAAGACCAAGACCATCGCGGTCGTGGCCGCGGCCGTAGCCCTGCTGATCGGCGGCGCCGCCAGCATCGACTACAATCCCATCTCCGCGGAAGAGAAGGAAGCCGCGCAGGTCGCCCTGGAAGGCACGGCCGTCTACTGGACCCCTTACGGCAAAGTCTACCACACCCACGTCATCGACGAGGTAATGGGCCACACCACGGAAGACGGCAAGGACTGCCCGTATCTTAACCGCAGCGACTCCCTGACCCGCGGCACCGTGGAAGAAGCCATTGCCGCCGGCAAGACCAAGCTCTGCAGCTACTGCCAGCGCCATGACCACATCGAAGGGGAGGGCATCAAGACAGATGACGTCTCGGAGCCGTAAGGCTTCGCCCGTCACCCCTCACAGGAGCGGCTCCGGCCGTTCCTTTTTTTTATTTCTATGTCCGATTTTTGCTTTTCTGACTGTTATATAGATAGAAGCCCCTTGCTCTGCCCTGAATGGCGCTGACCAGGGTCTATATCGGGACGGAAAGAACCGTTCCCGTGCCCCTTGAAAAAATATTTTCAAAAACCCCTTGACAAACCGGTCTAGCAATGATAGACTCCAAGTAAGTCGACTAATAATAGACCGAAGGAGGACAAGACCGTGACCGAATATAAACTGGGCGTTGTGGAAAGCCGCTTTGCCGACATCGTGTGGAACAATGAACCTTTGACTTCCGGCGAGCTGGTAAAACTCTGCGCTCAGGAACTGGAATGGAAGAAGTCCACGACGTACACCGTTCTGAAAAAGCTCTGCGACAAAGGTCTGTTCGTGAACGACAACGGGACGGTCCGCGCCGTGATGACCCGGGAAGAATATTTCGCGGCCCAGAGCCGCCAGTTCGTGGAAGAGACCTTCGAGGGATCCCTTCCCGCTTTTATTTCCGCCTTTTCCTCCGGCCGCAAGCTGTCGGCTAAGGAAGTCGCGGAGATCCGCAGCCTGCTGGATCATTGGGCAGGAGGAGATAAGGAGGGCTCGTGATGAAAGACATGTTTATTCAGGTCGTTGCTTTAAGCCTGTCCGCCGCCCTGATCGCCGCCCTGGTGATGGCGCTGCGGCTGGCGCTCCGCAAAAGCCCGCGCTTCATCGTCTGCGCGCTCTGGGCCCTGGTCGCGGTGCGCCTGCTGATCCCGGTGCTGCCGGAAAGCAAGGTGTCCGTAGTGCCCAGCGCCGTGAGCAGCGGCAGCGTGGTGGAAGAAGTCGCGGCCCGGCCGGTGGAACCCGTCGTGCGGGTCAGCCAGAAAGAGCCGCGCTATGTCAAGATCATTGAAAAAACACCGCAGATCCCCGTGAAATATGAGGCCGGCGAAGCCTATGTGGAAGTCTCCGAAAAGACGTTGGATGCGCCGAAGACCGTCGGCACGAGCATCGTCCCGGTCCTGGCCTGGATCTGGCTCGGCGGCACGGTACTCATGATGGGCTACATGCTCTTCAGTTACCTGCGCATCTGGCGCAAAGTGCGCATCTCCGTGCGGGACAACGGCAACGTTTACCTGTGCGACACCATCGCCTCCCCCTTCATCCTCGGCATGTTCCGCCCGAAGATCTACATCCCGTCTGAACTGGCGGAGAAGGACAAGGCTTACGTGATGGCGCACGAGCAGGCGCACCTCAAACGCCTGGACCATGTCTGGAAACCGCTGGGCTGGCTGCTGCTTTCCGTGCACTGGTTCAACCCGGTGATGTGGGCGGCCTACATCCTGCTCTGCCGCGACATCGAGATGGCCTGCGACGAAAAAGTCACCGGCCGCGAAGGCGACGGCTTCCGCAAGGCCTATTCCGAGGCCCTGCTGGCCTGCAGCATGCCCGCCCGCCTGGTCACCGCCTGCCCGCTGGCCTTCGGCGAAGTCGGCGTCAAGACCCGCATCAGATCCGTCCTGAATTATAAGCGCCCGGCTTTCTGGATCCTGGCCGTGACCCTGGCGGCCTGCCTGATCGCCGCCGGCTGCGCCCTGACCAACCCGACCCAGCCGGCCACGACGCCGGACCAGACCGTCGCGCCAACGGATAAAACGGAGACGCCGACCGACAAAACCGACGCGCCGACCGACCCCTCCGTCCAGCCTACCGCCACGCAGGAACCCGCGACCGAACCCGGCCCCACGGATCCGACCGTTTCGCCGGACATCCCGCGCGGAAAGACCCGGGAGATCCCTTCCTCTTCCGACCAGGAAGGCGTCATGATGGCGGAACGCGTCCGCCGCTGGGACACCTCTTATTCGACAAGGGTCTACCCTGCTGAAGACGGCTTCCACGCAGAGTCCCTGCTGAAAGACGGCATCGGCCCCGCCGATGCGGCTTATGAGAGAACGCACGGCTACTACCTGCTGGACCGCGTCAACTCCCGGCTGTTCTACGCGCCTTCCGATACGGTCGTATATGCCAAATCCCTGGATTTCTGCCCGGATCCGCTGATGCTGCAGATGGTCTGGGAAGCGGACGGCGTCACGTCCCGCCTGGTCCCTTACATCCTGAACGAAGAAGCCCTCTGGCGCCTGCCTCTGGCTGACGAAGAGTGGCAGGACCCCGCGGAGCCGACCTATGAGACCGTCGCCCTGCCCGCCGGCGTGCGGGGACAGGACGTGCTCGACCTGCTGTCCGGCAGCGCGAACGAACTGATCCTGGTCACGGACGGCCGGGGCAATTACCTGCTGAGCGCGGACAAAAAGACCTGGGAGCCCACGACCCGCGGTTATCAGATCAACCGGGAAGGCGATCTCGCCGAGATCATCACAAAAAAGGCCACCTGGACCGCCCGCATCCCCGCCGGGGATGAGATCCGCGTGATCGGGGAACCGGACAACAGCCTGACTTTCTGCGTCATCCCTCAGGACAGCAAAACCGCGACCGTCTATTATACGGATGCGGCCAACGGCTATCTCTATGAAAGCACCGTCGACATGAGCGACTGGTACAGCATTCCGGCCCGGTTTATCAGCCGGGATCCGGACGGCCCGGTCGTGCTGGCCCCCCGCGAGAGCGGTATCGACATTTACAATCTGAACCCCGGCGTCTCCTCCGTCTACGCGGAAGGCCCGAAAGAAGACCTGACCGCCCGCCGCGCGGACATCCTGGCCGGCGAAGTGCTGCCGCTGTACGGCGGCAATTACGTGGACGAAAATTACCGCGGCTTCATGATCGACATGGACGGTGACGGCACCGTCGAGGAGATCGGCATTGCCCCCGGCCTGGGCAACGACCACGCCCTGACCTGGGAACTGACCCTGAACGGCCGCCCGGCCGGCATCAGTTGGATGAACTATGCAGTGAGCTCTGCTTACGGCTCTCCGTATACGAATGATCAGATCCAATGGCCGGAAGAAGGCAACTTCAGCCGTGAGGGCCATTACCAGATGTACCTGTCCACCCTGGACGGAGAGCACATCCTCCTCTTCCTGGAGGTACATGACAGCAGCAACGCGCAGATCTACGGCCTGGACTTCATGGAGTACCGGGGCGATGAGACCCTCATCTCTACCGCCCGCACCCGTATCCGCCGCTATACCGGTTCAATGGAGACCAGCTTCACTCCGAATCTGCCGCTCGCCGAATACATCGCCCGCGGCTGGCTGGTCCGCCCCGCGGACGGCGACAAGCTGGACGTGAACGGCGACGGGAAAGAGAATACGGTCCGTGTCGTGAACCACCTCTCCGAGACCGGCTACCCGATCTATTACAGCGAAAGCTTCCCGTTCAATAAGGAATCCATGAAGATCGGCGAATGCTGGCCTTACAGCGAATTCGTCGCGGTGGACGGCGGCGAAGCCTACGCGGTCGTCCATCAGGTGGACGGCAGGACCGACGATTTCGGCGCGAAAAAGCTCCTGAGCTTCCGCTACGGCGACCTGTATTACGCCGCCAACGACCTCGGCGGCTACGACCTGATCGGCGAGCTCTGCCTGAACGGCGCCACCGTTGCCGAGCGCTACCGCCTGACGGATCCGGACGACGTGAACCCGGCGACGGCGTCGGCAAAAGACGTTGACAAGGCCGGATTCCGCGTGGTCAGCGGCTGGAGCCATCCTCTGCCCGGCAGCGAAGAATGGGATGAACTCATACTGAGGTACTTCCGGAATACGGAGGAAGCCGCGGGCGGCGCCCCGGTCTTCGAATGGGAGTTGAAACAGCTGGATCGTATCTTCGGCGACGCCTTTGCGGGCCATTTCCTGCTGGATGAATACGAAGACGTGCGGGATATCGACCTGTCCCTGCTGTACTATGACGGTCTCCGCACCGGCGCGGCGCCGCAGCCCGGTATCGTCGTGACCGGCGACGAAGAAGCCGAAGTGCTGGCCCTGATGGGCGAAACGCACGCGCTTCAGCCGCTGTGGAAAATGGACCGGCAGGCCACCGTCGACGCCTTCCGGACATACACCGGGTATAATCTGTCGGAAGCTTCCGGCGGGATCCCCTACTTCTACGTGGAAAAATACGACGCCTGGTATTACCTGAGAAGCGACACCGCCATGACGAACTACCGGATCGTGGACGCTTACAATCTTCCCGACGGCAGCTGCGCCGTCCTGTGGCAGGGACGCAGTCTGATCACCTACGGCATCGTGACCCTGCGGTGGGGCTTCGGGTACTCGGGTTTTGCCATCCGCTCCAACCGCGTGATCACGGATCAGGACGTGGACGGTTTCACCGCTTCCGGCGTCCTGCGGGCCGCAGGTACGAAGGTCCTGGACTATGGTTCAGCGGACGTCCGGGATCACCGCGAGATCGAATGGAACGGCAGTCCGGTCCTTCCGGCGGACTTCAGTTACAGCTCGGAGACAGGGATGCTGATCCTTGACCGGTTGGGCAAACGCCTGATCTATCAGAATGCGATGGGAGAGACCGGTTCCGCCGCACTGGATTTCTGCACCGATCCCGAACGGATGGCCCTGTATGGTGGTTATATATACATCCTGGACGGAGCGGAAGTACTGGAACTGAAGTCGGATCTTTATCATGGTTCCGCCTCCTCCGATGCGGAACTTCTGCGGCGGGTCCCGCTGCCGGACGGCGTACAGGCGGCGGACGTGCAGGACATGTACTGCACGCTGCTGCCCGGGACCGCGGAACCCGTTCTGGTGCTGATCGCCGGGGATCAGGGGAATTATCAGTTCTGGAACATCAAAAATGCTTTTGAGCCGACCGGCCTGGGCTGGCACATGGAACGGCAGGGGACTAACGTCCATATCTGGGCGGATTGGCCCAACTGGGGGACGTACGGGGTCGGCTGGGATCTGGAGATCCCGGCGGGAGACGTCCGGATCGTGGACATGCAGAACAACGATTACGGCAAATATCTGCTTCTCTATGTGCGGGAAGCAAACGCTGACCAGGCCGAACTCCGCCGTTACGACCTGGCGGGCCGGCTGGAAGCGGTCAGCCGGATAGATCTGTCGGATCTGGTGCAGAAAGATGCCGTGCTGACCGATTTCGGTGATTCCTGGACCGTCGCGGTCCACCGTTACGACGGTTTGTACCGCTACAGTATCCAGCCGGGTGTGAACCATCTGGAGAGAGAACCGCTCTATTTTGACCTGCACACTAAAGGTGCAAAAGAAGAAAGCATTCTGCAGGGCGAGATCGTGGATCTGTCATTCATGGAACCGGTCTACTATGTCGGTGACCGCGGGACCGGCGTCGCCATCGACCTGGATCAGGACGGGACCGTGGACACGATCTCCCTGGAACCCGGTCTGACCCCGGACGGCAGACAGGGGCTGGAGTTCTATTACAACGGCCAGCCCGCCGGCGCCAGCCGGACGCTCTATCGGCAGGGACAGGTCACGGAAAACGAAGAACCGGCTTTCTTCGCCGGCGAAGACGGATATGAATTCTATCTGGCCAGCCTGGACGGGAAAAAGATCGACCTGATCATGAGCAATCAGGAACGCACTCTGGCCGTGGAATTTGTCCGGCTTGAGCCCGATGTCGGCGCAAAATCATCCGGCGGTTATTTCGCCCGCGTCCGTATGCGCGGCGAAGGGAAGACCATAGCCGATTTCGTTCCGTGCCGGGGCATTCAGAAGTATCTGGAGGACGGCTGGGAAGTGCGGCCTTCTGAAGGCGACGTGCTGGAATCCGTGCCGGGGACCGCGGACGGTCCGCTGACCGTTCACATGGCCTACCGCCTGCCTTTCGGCGGCGAGGGCAGCTTCTATCTGGAGCAGATCCGGCTCGGCGACAGCGACACCGCCGTAAACCTGGGCACCGCCGAAGGAGAATATGACCTGATCCGCCACCGCTTCGACCGCCTGACCTATGCCCGCTCGGCGGGCGGCGGCCCCTTCACCTCCCTCAGCGGCTGGATGGAAGACGGAAGCCACCGGACGTGGTACGAAGTCGACACCGTTGACGGAGTCCCGGTATACAAAGAAGCGGAAGGCGGCCGACTGCCGTAAATCTTCCGCAATATAAATGAGGGGCGGCCCGAAGGCCGCCCTTTTCATGTGTCTTATCCGGGCCGTTGAAACAACGGCCCCTACGTTCACGCAGGTGGGTTATGGGGACGGTTCTCGGTGGGCGATTTTTACGCCATCCTCCCGCGAATGAACCGCTCCACCTCCCGCACGTCCCCGTGCAGCGTCCCCTGCACGAAATGCGGCTTCCCGCCGCCGCGCCCGGAGAACATCTCATTCAGTTCTTTCGCCAGCGCCCGCAGATCGCCGCCTTCCTGCCCCAGCACGTAGCGGATGCCGTCTTCGCCGCAGTCGGAGAGGACGGCGCAGAGGCCGCCGCAGGTCTGCGTCACGGCGTCCGCGAGGCGGCGGGCGGAGTCGACGCTCATGTTTTCTTCGAGCAGCAGCACGGAGCCTTTGCCGGCCAGGGCGGCTGCTTTTTCTTCGATGGCCCGGGTCTCGAGCGCGGCCAGCCGCTCGCGCATGGTCTGGGCTTCTTTCTTCAGCCGCAGCACGGCCGCCGCGGTCTCGGTCTCTTTCGCGGACAGCGCGACGGAGACCTGATGGTTCTGGTCGCCGATCTGCTGCACGTACCGGAGCGCCCGCTCGCCGCACAGCATCTCGATGCGCGTGCCGCCCCGATGCGCCTGGCAGCTGACGAACCGGATCAGCCCCACCTCGCCCGTGTACCGCACGTGCGTCCCGCAGCAGGCGCAGATGTCCGTGCCCGGATATTCCACCAGCCGGATCTGTCCGGACAGGTCCTTGATGTCCTTCTTCGTGCGGAATTCCGTGTGCGCCAGCTCTTCCGGCGACGGCGTATGGATCCGCACCGGCGTATTCGCGCGCACGGCGCGGTTCGCCTCGTCCTCCACCACGCGGAGTTCCTCCCAGGTGATGGGGACGTTATAATCGATGACCACGAACGGGTCGGAGATGTGGAAGCCCACGTTGTCGCAGTGAAAATGCGTGCAGATCAGCCCGCTCGCCATGTGCTCGCCGGAATGCTGCTGCATCATGTCGCGGCGGCGCGCCTCGTCCACGCGTCCATGCACGGCAGCCCCGACTTCGAACGGCTCGGGACAGAAATGCCGGATATCCTCCCCGGCCTCCTTCACGAACGTCACCGGGACGCCGTCCAGCCACCCCAGATCCGTCGGCTGACCGCCCCCCTCCGGATAGAACGCCGTCCGGTCCAGCGTGACCGCCCAGCCGCCCTTATCCTTCTCGCACGCCGTCACCACGGCCTCAAACTCCACCAGATAAGGATTCTGATAATACAGCTTCTCCGTCATATCCGCCTCCGAAAAATCTCGTAAACTGCCTCCATTCTACCCGACTTCTTCCTAAAAAACAAGACGGTGCTGTCGAAGGACGGTTCCGGGCGGCCCTGTTTCACTTCTTATTTACTTTCCTCCCGTTTTCGGCTATGATAAGGAAAACAGAGTGCTTCTCCTCTGAAGGAGGTCCTTTTTGAAACGATTTGCAATGATACTGATCCTGGCCGGACTCCTGGCCCTGACGGCGTGCGGGGGCCGCTCCCTGCTGACGGAGGAACGGAACGGCGCGGTGACGGTGAAAACGGTGGAGGGCGAAGCGTCCTCGCTCGAGATCAAAGACGTCGTGCTGGCGAGAGGCCTGTCCACGGGGGGGCCGCGCGTGGTGCTCGCGTCGGACGGCGGGAAGGCCCGCGTGGAACTGGAAGGCCCGTCGGATCTGCTGGAAAACGTGAAGACCGTTTTTTCCGGGAAGCAGCTGAAGATCACAACCGATCCCGTGCGGATCTACCGGATCCCGGACGACCTGACGATCCGGCTTTATAACTATGACTTCGACACCCTGCACTTTGCCGGCGCGTGCCGCGTGGAGGCGGACGAAGGCCTCGGCGCCCCGGCGGGGCAGGAGAGCAGCGGCCGGAAACTGGAGATCCACCTGTCCGGCGCCAGTTCGCTGGTGGCTTCCGCCGTCCGGGCCGGCTCGCTGGCCATGGATTTCAGCGGCGCCAGCTCGTTCACGGCCGACCTCATCGAATGCGGGACCTGGAAGCAGGACGCCAGCGGCGGCTCGGCCGTGACCGTCGGCGAATGCCGCGCTACCGGCGAGACCAGATGGTACCTCAGCGGCGCCTCCCGCCTGACTGCGGCGGGCAAGGGCACGGATCTGTTCGCGGTGCTCAGCGGCGCGTCGGCCGTGACCGCCCCGGACTTTGAATTCAACAAGGCGACCCTGACCCTCAGCGGCGCGGCGATCCTGGACTGCTGGGTGACGCAGCTGCTGGGCGGCAGCATCACCGGCGCGTCCAAGGTATATTATAAAGGAGACCCCTCCCTGGCCGCCCATACGGGCAGCAGTTCGCTTCTGCAGAAGAGATAGAGGTTATTTATGGAAGAGATCATTCTGAACAAGCAGCAGTTCCAGAGCCCGCCCTTCGGGCTGCACGACGAAGTCATCACGGAAATGCGCATGAAGGACGAAACAGTGGTGCTCAGCTTCAAGGACGGCATCACGGTCAACCGCGAGCCGTTCGAAAAAACGGGCCCGGCGGTCATCGAGATCCGCAATGTGGACCCGGATTTCTGCACGGTGACCTGGCTGAAGCCGACGGAAAAGGAAAAACTCAAGGGCAAGCGCCTGAGCCTGTCCGATTTCCTGCCGGTGCGCTTCGGCAACGGGATCACCGTCGTCAGCGAGCTGCACGGCTACAACCGCGTTAGTTTCCGCGGCGCCATGTTCCGCCGCCGCAAGGGCTCGCGCTCCCGCAAAATGGTGGAAGTGGAGCTGGACATCTACTACTTCGGCGACATGGTCTATCTGATCAAGGAGAAATAAGATATGTTGAAAAATAAACGCTTTCTGAACGCCGCCTGCTGGACGGCGGCCGCCCTGCTGTTCACCCTGCTGATCAAACTTGTGGACGTGCGCAATGCCGGCGTGGCCGGTACCCCGCTGGGCTTTGCGGGGATCAATACTGCGGTGCACGACGCACTGGGCACCAGTTCCTTCTGGTATACGGTCAGCAAAGTGCTGGGCATCTGCGCCATCCTGACGGCGCTGTTCTTCGCGGGCATGGGGCTGTGGCAGTGGTACAGACGCAAAAGCCTGAAAGAGGTGGACCGCGTATTCTTCGTACTGGCCGCGCTGTACGTGCTGGTGGTGATCCTCTGGAAGGGTTTTGACGTGCTCGCCCTTAATTACCGCCCGGTCCTGGAAAACGGCGTCCCGGAGCCTTCGTACCCCTCCACGCACACACTGCTGGGGGTGGTGCTTTTCTGCAGCGCCGTGCCCATGATCATGACCTACATGAAACGCGGCACGCTGCGCAATATCCTGGCTCTGTGCGCCATCGCCGCCGCCTTCCTGACCGTCCTGGCGCGCTTCCTTTCCGGCGTCCACTGGTTCACGGACATCATCGGCGGCCTCCTGATCTCCGCCGCCCTGCTGTCCTGGTTCTGGTTCTTTGCGAAACAGGAAAAACGGGCGGAGACCGCGTAAGGGCGAAAAAAGAGAAAAAATCACGGTATTACAACATATAGGGCGGGCCGGAAGGCCCGCTACAACATATGGGCGACCCTTTTCGGCGCTTAATTATCTTAAGAAAATCCCCTGAAAAAACTTGCATAAATAATCTTGTTTTTGGCGCAGTGATGTGGTAAAGTTACCCTTGCTGTGACATTGATAGCGGTGAAGCGTGAGGTTGCTGCCCGCCCGTGGCAGGTTTTCCGTGGAGCGAATGTCAAGTTTTGGAAACTGACGACAAGTCACTGTACCAGATATCTGCTTCAAGCAGAGATAACGTGTGAGACCGATTAGGACACACACGGAAGCGTGTACAGTCACCGCTTGTCGGACTTCCGAGAAAGTTCGAATAAGGAGGCGACTATTTTTATGGCAAAAGAACGCATCATGAGAATCATCCTGAAGGCTTACGATCACAACTCCGTGGACGCCAGCGCGGCCCAGATCGTGGACGTAGTCAAGAAAAACGGCTCCCAGGTGAGCGGCCCCGTCCCTCTTCCCACTAAGAAGGAAGTGGTCACCATCATCCGCGCCGTCCATAAATACAAGGATTCTCGCGAGCAGTTCGAGCAGCGGACCCACAAGCGTCTGATCGACATCATCAACCCGAATCAGAAGATCGTGACCGCCCTCTCTGCTCTGGAAGTTCCCGCCGGTGTGGATATCCAGATCCGGATGAAGAACGCGTAATCGACCGAAATCTTCCGCAATATATATAAGCGGAACCGAAACAGGGCGTCCGCCCCGGTGAAAGAAGCGGACATCAATCACGGGCAATCATCCTTAACGGGATAAAAAATCATCTTAGTATGAGCGCCCCCGGCGCTCCGCTGTAGGAGGAAACATGAAGAAAGCTATTTTAGGAACCAAAGTCGGGATGACACAGATCTTCGACGAAAACGGCGTCCTGACGCCGGTCACCGTGCTTCTGGCGGGCCCCTGCGTGGTCACCCAGATCAAGACCAAGGATACGGACGGCTACGCCGCCGTTCAGGTCGGCTTCGGCGACATCAAGGAATCCCGCGTGAACAAGCCCCGCAAGGGACACTTCGCCAAGGCCGGCGCTGCCAACAAGCGCTTCGTCCGGGAACTGAAGCTGGACGGCGAGTTCGAACTGGGCCAGGAGATCAAGGCTGACCTGTTCGAAGCCGGCGACAAAGTGGATGCCACCGCCATTTCCAAGGGCAAAGGCTTCCAGGGCGCCATTCACCGCCACGGCCTGCACCGCGGCCCCATGGCCCACGGCTCCAAGTATCACCGCCATGCCGGTTCCAACGGCGCCTGCTCCGATCCCAGCCGGGTATTCAAGGGCAAGAAGATGGCCGGTCAGATGGGCCACAAGCGCATCACCATCCAGAACCTGGAAGTGATCCGCGTGGATGCGGAAGACAATTTGATCTTAGTCAAGGGCTCCGTCCCCGGACCCAAGAAGTCTCTCGTGACCCTTAAAGAGAGCGTCAAGGCTTAAAGGTCAAAGGAAAGGAGAAACCCACGATGGCAAAAGTACCTGTATATAATATGGAAGGCAACGCTGTCGGAGAGATCGAATTAAAAGACGAGATCTTCGGCGTAGAGATCAACGAGCACCTGGTCCACATGGCCGTTGTGCAGCAGCTGGCCAATGACCGTCAGGGCACCCAGCAGGCCAAGACCCGCGGCGACGTGAGCGGCGGCGGCAAGAAGCCCTGGAGACAGAAAGGCACCGGCCACGCCCGTCAGGGTTCCATCCGGGCCCCTCAGTGGAAGGGCGGCGGCGTCGTTTTCGCTCCCACTCCCCGGGATTACAGCTTCAAGCTGAACAAGAAGGAAAAGAGAGCCGCGTTAAAGGGCGCTCTGACCAGCCGGGTAGCCGACGGCAAGTTCTTCGTGGTCGAAGACCTGTCCCTGGACGAAGTCAAGACCAAAAAGTTCCAGGCCGTTCTGGACGCCTTCAAGCTGAAAAAGGCACTGGTCGTGCTGGATGAACTGGATCAGAACGTGATCCTGTCTGCCCGGAACATTCCGGACGTCAAGACCGCTCAGGTGAACACCATCAACGTCTACGACATTCTGAAGTATGACAGCCTGATGATCACCGAATCCGCGGTCCGCGCAATCGAGGAGGTGTACGCATAATGGCGGATCTGAAATACTATGACGTGATCCTTCGTCCCGTGATCACGGAAAAAAGCATGGACCTGATGGGCGTGAAGAAATACACCTTCTTCGTTCATCCCGACGCCACCAAGACGCAGGTGAAGGATGCAGTCGAAAAACTGTTTGCCGGCACCAAGGTCGCCTCTGTGAACACCATGAACTGCGGCGGCAAGCTGCGCCGCCGGGGCATGACCTCCGGCCGCACCGCCAAGACCAAGAAGGCGATCGTATCTCTGACCGCGGACAGCGCGGACATCGAGATCTTCGAGGGCCTGTAAAGCGCCCTCCCCTATACGGCGTCCTCGCCGTGAAAAGAAAATAAGGAGAACAAATCGTAATGGGCATTAAAAAGTATAATCCCTATACCCCGTCCAGACGGCAGATGACCGGCCTCGATTTCGCGGCGGTCACCAAGAAAACGCCGGAAAAATCCCTGACGGAGTCCTTAAAGAAGAATGCCGGCCGCAACAACCAGGGCAAGATCACTGTCCGGCACCAGGGCGGCGGCAGCAGAAGAAAATACCGGATCATCGATTTCAAGCGCAACGGCAAAGACGGCATCCCCGCGAAAGTGATCGGCGTTGAATACGATCCCAACCGCACCGCCAACATCGCCCTGATCTGCTACGCGGACGGTGAGAAGGCCTACATCCTAGCTCCCGAAGGCCTGACGGACGGCATGGAAGTCATGAGCGGCCCCGATGCGGAAGCCAAGCTGGGCAACTGCCTGCCTCTGTCCAACATCCCGGTCGGTACCCAGGTACACAACATCGAGATGATCCCCGGCAAGGGCGGCCAGATGGTCCGCGCCGCCGGCGGCAGCGCGCAGCTGATGGCCAAGGAAGGCAAGTACGCCACCCTGCGTCTTCCCTCCGGTGAAATGCGCATGGTCCCGATTGCCTGCCGCGCCACCGTGGGCATCGTCGGCAACGGCGAGCACAACCTGGTGAACATCGGCAAGGCCGGCCGGAAGCGCCACATGGGCATCCGTCCCACGGTCCGCGGTTCCGTCATGAACCCCAATGATCATCCTCATGGCGGTGGCGAAGGCCGTGCTCCGATCGGCCGCAGCGGCCCGAGCACCCCTTGGGGCAAGCCTGCACTGGGTTACAAGACCCGCGCCGGCAAGAAGCAGTCCAATAAGCTGATCGTCAGACGCCGCGACGGCAAGTCGGTGAAATAAGGAGGTAAGAAATGTCTCGTTCATTGAAAAAAGGCCCTTTCGCCGATGATTACCTGTTAAAGAAGATCGATGAGCTGAACGCCAGCGGTCAGAAGACTGTCATTAAGACCTGGTCCCGCCGTTCCACCATTTTCCCCAGCTTCGTGGGTCACACGATCGCCGTACATGACGGCCGCAAGCACGTTCCGGTGTACGTCACCGAAGACATGGTCGGCCACAAGCTCGGTGAATTCGTCGCCACCCGCACCTACCGGGGCCATGGCAAGGACGAAAAGAGCACCAGGACCAGATAAGCGGAAGGAAGGAGGTATCATTCATGGCAAAAGGACATCGCTCTCAAATCAAAAGAGAAAGAAATGCACAGAAGGACACCCGGCCTTCGGCTAAGCTTTCCTACGCCCGGATCTCCGTAACGAAGGCCTGCTTCGTACTGGACGCCATCCGCGGCAAGGACGCGAACACGGCACTGGCGATCGTGACCTACAATCCCCGCTACGGTTCGGAGATCATCACGAAGCTGTTAAAGAGCGCCATCGCCAATGCGGAAAACAACAACGGTTTAGATGCGGATAAGCTCTATGTAGCGGAGTGCTACGCCAACAAGGGACCGACCATGAAGCGGATCCATCCCAGAGCCCAGGGCCGCGCCTATCGGATCGAAAAGCGCATGAGCCACATCACCATCGTGCTGGATGAGAAGCAGTAAGGAGGCAGAAAATGGGACAGAAAGTTAATCCTCATGGTTTACGCGTCGGCGTCATCAAAGGCTGGGAATCCGTGTGGTTCGCAGACGGCAAGGACTTCGCCGACAACCTGGTTGAAGACAACAAGATCCGCAACTATTTAAAGAAGAGACTGTACGATTCCGGCATCTCCCGCATCACCATCGAGCGCGCCTCCGACCGCGTGAAGGTGACCGTCCATACCGCCAAGCCCGGTATGGTGATCGGCAAGGGCGGCGCTGACATCGAGAAGCTGAAAGCGGACGTGCAGAAGATGACCGACAAGAAGCTGCTCATCGATGTCAAGGAGATCAAGCGCCCCGACAAGGAAGCGCAGCTGGTCGCGGAAAACATCGCCCATCAGCTGGAGAACCGTGTCGGCTACCGCCGGGCGGTGAAGTCCAACATGAGCCGCGCGTTAAAGAGCGGCGCGCTGGGCATCAAGGCCTCCGTCAGCGGCCGTCTGGGCGGCGCGGACATCGCCCGCTCCGAGTTCTACAGCGAAGGCACCATCCCGCTGCAGACCCTCCGGGCCGACATCGACTACGGTTTTGCAGAAGCCAATACCACCTACGGCAGACTGGGCGTCAAAGTCTGGATCTACAAGGGTGAAGTGCTTCCCGCCAGAAAAAATAAGGAAGGGAGCGAGAACTGATCATGTTAATGCCGAAAAGAGTCAAGCGTCGTAAGCAGTTCCGCGGTTCCATGGCCGGCACGCCTACCCGCGGCACGCAGATCAACTACGGCGATTACGGTCTGGTAGCGGTCGAGCCCGCCTGGATCAAATCCAATCAGATCGAAGCCGCCCGTGTTGCCATGACCCGTTACATCAAGCGTGGCGGTAAAGTCTGGATCAAGATCTTCCCGGACAAGCCCGTGACCACGAAGCCCGCCGAGACCCGTATGGGCTCCGGCAAGGGCACTGTAGAATACTGGGTAGCAGTAGTAAAACCCGGCCGTGTGATGTTCGAGATCGCCGGCGTGGCCGAAGAGACTGCCCGCGAAGCCCTGCGTCTGGCCATGCACAAGCTGCCGGTCAAGTGCAAAATCGTTTCCAAGGCGGAACTGGAAGGCGGTGAAGCGAAGTGAAGACCACAGATTATATGAAGCAGTTAAACAATATGAACGCGGCTCAGCTGGCCGAAGAACTGGTTTCCGCGAAGAAGGAGCTCTTCAACCTCCGCTTCCAGAACGCCACCAACCAGCTGCAGAACACGTCCCGCATCCAGGAAGTGCGCCGCAATATCGCCCGGATCCAGACCCTGATCCGTGCCAAGGCCGAGTAAGGAGGACGATAACGTGGAAAGAAACTTAAGAAAGACCCGTGTCGGGAAAGTCATCAGCGACAAGATGGACAAGACCATCGTCGTAGCCATCGAGGACCACGTCAGACATCCCCTGTACGGCAAGATCGTCAAGAGAACCTATAAGCTGAAAGCCCATGACGAACAGAATCAGTGCGGCATCGGTGATACCGTCAAAGTCATGGAGACCCGGCCCCTCTCCAAGGATAAGAGATGGCGGCTGGTAGAGATCGTCGAAAAGGCGAAATAATGCCGGGAGGAGAAAGCAAATGATTCAACAGGAAAGCAGACTGAAAGTTGCTGACAACACCGGCGCGAAAGAGATCCTGTGCATCCGCGTGGTGGGCGGTTCCGTTCGCCGCTATGCCAACATCGGCGACGTGATCATTGCCACCGTCAAGGACGCCGCGCCCGGCGGTATGGTCAAGAAGGGCGAAGTGGTGAAGGCCGTCGTGGTCCGCACCAAGCACGGCGCCCGCCGCAAAGACGGTTCCTACATCAAGTTCGATGAGAACGCCGCGGTCATCATCCGTGAAGACAAGACCCCCAGAGGTACCCGTATCTTTGGGCCGGTAGCCAGAGAGCTCCGTGACAGACAGTTCATGAAGATCGTATCCCTGGCTCCCGAAGTACTGTAAGGAGGACCCATCATGTCTATGTCTAAAATCAAAGTCGGTGACACCGTCCGTGTCATCGCCGGCAAGGATAAAGGCCGTGAAGGTAAGGTCCTGCGCATCGATCACAAGGCTGGCCGCCTGGTGGTGCAGGGTGTGAACATGATCACCAAGCACAACAAGCAGAGCGCCCAGAATCCCAACGGCGGCATCGTGAAGATGGAAGGCACCATCGACCTCTCCAACGTGATGCTGCTGCACGACGGCAAGCCCGTCCGCGTCGGCTTCACCATGAAGGAAGGCAAGGACGGCAAGGTGCGGAAGGTCCGCGTTGCCAAGACGGCGGACGGCCCCGTGGCCATTGACTAAGGAGGATCAAAGTGAGCAGCAGATTAAAAGAGTTTTATCAGAATGAAGTCGTTCCCGCTTTGACCAAAAAGTTCGGCTACACCAACGTGATGCAGGTCCCGAAGCTGGACAAGATCGTGGTGAACATGGGCGTCGGCGAAGCCAAGGAAAACGCCAAGCTGCTGGAAAGCGCCATGCACGACCTGGAGATCATCACCGGCCAGAAGCCCATCATGACCACCGCCAAGAAGTCCATCGCGAACTTCAAGATCCGCGAAGGCATGAAGATCGGCTGCAAAGTCACCCTGCGCGGCGACCGCATGTACGAATTCCTGGACCGTCTGGTCAACCTGGCTCTGCCCCGCGTGCGTGACTTCCGCGGTGTGAACCCCAACTCCTTCGACGGCCGCGGCAACTACGCCCTCGGCATCCGCGAACAGCTGATCTTCCCCGAGATCGAGTACGACAAGATCGACAAGACCCGCGGGATGGACATCATCATCGTCACCACGGCGAAGACGGACGAAGAAGCCCGCGAGCTTTTAGCCCAGTTCAGCATGCCGTTCAGCAAGAACTAAGGAGGACACACATCATGGCAAAAACATCAATGAAGGTGAAGCAGCAGCGCACTCCCAAGTTCTCGACCCGGGCTTACACCCGCTGCCGCCTCTGCGGCCGTCCCCACGCTGTTCTGCGCAAGTACGGCATCTGCCGTATCTGCTTCCGCGAACTCGCCTACAAGGGAGAGATCCCGGGCGTCCGCAAAGCCAGCTGGTAAAGAAAGGAGGAAACTATCATGGCTGTTATGAGCGATCCCATTGCCGATATGCTGACCAGAATCCGCAACGCCAACACGGCGAAGCACGATACCGTTGATATTCCCTCCTCCCGGATCAAAGCCGCCATCGCGGAGATCCTGTTAAAGGAAGGCTACATCAAGGCTTACACCATCGACGGTGATGAAGTCCGCAAGACCATCCACGTCACCCTGAAGTACGGCAGAGATAAAAACGAGAAGGTCATCCACGGCCTGACCCGTATCTCCAAGCCCGGCCTGCGCGTGTACGCCGGCGCCGAGGACATGCCGAAGGTGCTGGGCGGCTTAGGTATCGCCATCGTTTCCACGAACGAAGGCATCCTGACGGACAAGGAAGCCCGTCAGAAAAACGTGGGCGGCGAAGTGCTGGCCTATATCTGGTAAAAAATAACATAAGGAGTAAGGCGAAATGTCACGAGTAGGAAAAATGCCTATCGCGATCCCCGCGGGTGTGACCGTAGAGATCGCAGAAAATAACAATGTGACGGTCAAAGGCCCCAAGGGGACCCTGCAGCGGGTCCTGCCGGCCGAGATGGAGATCAAGGTGGAAGGCGCGGTCCTCACCGTCAGCCGTCCCAATGACTTAAAGAGAAACAAGGCCCTGCACGGCCTGACCCGTTCCCTGCTGCACAACATGGTAGTGGGCGTCTCCGAAGGCTATCAGAAAGTCCTGGAGATCAACGGCGTCGGTTACCGCGCCGCCAAGGAAGGCCGCAACCTGACCCTGACGCTGGGTTATTCGCACCCCGTCGTGATGACGGATCCCGAAGGCATCGAATCTGTCTGCGAGACCGCCAACAAGATCGTGGTCAAGGGCATCGATAAGGAAAAGGTCGGCCAGTACGCCGCCCAGATCCGCGAGAAGCGCGGTCCGGAACCGTACAAGGGCAAGGGTATCAAGTATGCTGAAGAGCACATCCGCCGCAAGGTGGGTAAGGCCGGCAAGAAGTAAGGAGGCATGACATGGTAAGCAAGAATTCCCGTAAAGAAGTGCGTGTGAAAAAGCACCAGAGACTGCGCAACCGCTTCGCCGGCACGGCCGAAAGACCCCGTCTGGCCGTATTCCGCAGCGACAAGCACATGTATGCCCAGATCATCGACGATGACGCTCAGAAGACCCTCGTAGCCGCCTCCACCACGGAGAAGGCTGCCAAGGAAGAGCTGGAGTTCACCAACAACACCGAAGCGGCGTCCTACGTGGGCACCCTGATCGGCAAGCGGGCTCTGGAAGCCGGCATCACCGAAGTGGTCTTCGACCGCGGCGGTTATCTGTATCACGGCAAGGTCAAAGCCCTGGCCGAAGCGGCCAGAGAAGCTGGCCTGAAGTTCTAAGGGAGGCGCAGAGATGAAGAGAACCAATATTGATCCCACTTCGCTGGAATTAACTGATACTTTAGTAGAACTGCGCCGGGTCTCCAAGACGGTCAAGGGCGGCCGCAACTCCCGCTTCGCCGCGCTCGTCGTCGTAGGCGACGGCAACGGCCATGTGGGCGCCGGCACCGGCAAGGCCAAGGAAGTTCCGGAAGCCATCCGCAAGGCGAAAGAAGCCGCGACCCGCCGTCTGGTGGAGATCCCCATGGACGAGAACGGTTCCGTGCCTCACGATTTCACCGGCAAGTTCGGCAGCGCCACGGTCATGCTGAAGCGCGCTCCGGAAGGTACCGGCGTTATCGCCGGCGGCCCCGCCCGTGCGGTGATGGAAAAAGCGGGCATCCGCAACATCCGTACCAAGTCCCTGGGCTCCAACAACAAGCACAACGTCGTGCTGGCTGCCATCAACGGCCTGACCAGCATGTACACCCCGGAAGAGATCGCCCGTCTGCGCGGCAAATCCGTGGATGAAATCTTAGGTTAACAGGAGGGTGTCATGGCTAAGCAATTGAAAGTTACCCTGGTCAAGTCCCCCATCGGTGCCATTCCGAAGCACAAAAAGACGGTTGAGGCGCTGGGCCTGAACAAGCTGCATCACAGCAACCTGCTTCCGGACAATGAAGCCGTCCGCGGCATGATCTGGCACGTACGTCACCTGGTGCAGGTAGAGGAGGTGGAAGAATGATGAATTTATCCAACTTACAGCCCGCGGAAGGCTCCACGCACAACGATTTCCGCCGCGGCCGCGGCCACGCGTCCGGCAACGGCAAGACGGCCGGCAAAGGCCACAAGGGCCAGAAGGCCCGCTCCGGGGCGCCCCGTCCCGGCTTTGAAGGCGGCCAGATGCCTCTGTTCCGCCGCCTGCCCAAGCGCGGTTTCACCAACATCAACTCCCGGAAGTACATCACGGTCGACCTGGCCGCGCTGAACTCCCGCTTTGAGGACGGCGCCGTGATCACGGAAGAAGCCATCCTGGAATCCGGTCTGGTGAAGAATCCCCGCGACGGCGTCAAGGTCCTCGGCAACGGCGACGTGACCAAGAAATTCACCCTGAAGGGTCTGCTGATCAGCGAGGGTGCCAAGAGTAAAGTTGAGGCTGCCGGCGGAACGGTCGAAGAATAAGCCGGGAGGTGGATATGTTTAAAAACATCCTGAATGCCTTTAAAGTCAAGGACATCCGCACCCGCGTCATCTTCACCTTACTGATGATCCTGATCGTGCGGCTGGGCTGCCAGATCGTCACCCCCGGCATCAACGTCGCGTGGGTACGGCAGTGGTTCGAGTCCATGAGCAGTTCGGCCTTCAACTTCTTCAATGTGATCACGGGCAGTTCCTTCTCCACGATGTCCATCTTCGCGCTGAACATCTCCCCGTACATCACCTCCTCCATTATCGTGCAGCTGCTCACCATCGCGATCCCGCGTCTGGAAGAGCTGTCCAAGGAGGGAGAAGAGGGCAAGAAGGTGATCACCAAGATCACCCGCTACCTGACCGTTGCGCTGGCCTTCATCCAGGCGACGTCCATGGCCATCGGCTTCGGCTCCAACTACCTGACCAACTACACCTGGTACAACGTGATCCTGGTCGGCCTGATCATGACCGCCGGCTCCGCCGCCCTGATGTGGATCGGCGAGCGGATCACGGAACGGGGCATCGGCAACGGTATTTCCATCCTGCTGCTGGTGAACATCCTGTCCGGGCTGCCCAATGACTTCCGGACCCTGTACGAGACCTTCGTCAAGGGCAAGAGCGTAACGGTCGCCATCATCAGCGCCGTGCTGATCCTGGCCCTGATCCTGGCCCTGGTCGTCTTCGTCATTTACCTGCAGGACGGTGAGCGCCGCGTCCCGGTGCAGTACGCCAAGAAGCTGCAGGGCCGCCGGATGGTGGGCGGACAGAGCTCCAACATCCCCATCAAGGTCAATACCGCCGGCGTTATCCCCGTGATCTTCGCCAGCTCCCTTCTGAGCATCCCGTCCCTGATCGCCAGCTTCGCGGGCGTGGACGTGGCCAATCCGAAGGGCGTGGGCGGCCACATCATCAAGGGACTGACCCAGAACTACTGGTGCAATCCCAAGGAGCCCATCTACACGCTGGGCCTGATCCTGTACCTGTTCCTTCTGGTGGTGTTCGCTTACTTCTATACCTCCATCACCTTCAACCCGACGGAGGTCGCGAACAACATGAAGAAGAACGGCGGCTTCGTCCCGGGCATCCGCCCCGGCAAGCCCACCAGCGACTACATGAACAAGATCCTGAACTACATGGTGTTCATCGGCGTCGTGGGCCTGGCCATCGTGGCGGTGATCCCGATCGTGCTGACCGGCCTGTTCGGAGTAGGCAGCTCGCTCTGCTTCTTCGGAACTTCCCTGATCATTATCGTGGGCGTCATTCTGGAAACCTTAAAGCAGGTCGAATCCATGATGACGGTCCGCAGCTACAAGGGCTTCCTGAATAGTTAAGGAGACGGTATGAAGATCATACTCATGGGCGCACCGGGTGCCGGCAAAGGCACCCACGCCCGCTTCCTGTCGGAGAAATACGACATCCCGCAGATCGCCACGGGCGACATCTTCCGGGCCAACCTGAAGGAGAAGACTCCGCTGGGTCTGGAAGCCAAAAAGTACATGGAGCAGGGCCTGCTGGTACCGGATGAGCTGACCACGAACATGGTCCTCAGCCGCCTGCAGGAAGAGGACTGCCGAAACGGATACATCCTGGACGGCTTCCCCCGCAACCTGAACCAGGCGCGGGCCCTGACCGAAGCCCTGGCGGAACTGGGACAGGAGATCGACTACGTGATCCACCTGGAGATCGCCCAGGAAGTCATCCTGGAGCGCATGGAAGGCCGCCGGGTATGCGAGCGCTGCGGCGCGAGCTACAACCTGAAGAACCTGCCGCCCCGCGTGGAAGGCGTCTGCGATTACTGCGGCGGCGCCGTCGTGCAGCGTCCGGACGACGTGCCGGAGACCGTGCTCAAGCGCCTGGACGTCTACCGCGAGCAGACGGAACCGATCCTGGCCTACTACCGGGAACTGGGCAAAGAAGCCGTTGTCGACTCCGGCGCCGCAATCGACGAAGTCCGCGCCGCGCTGACCGCGATCCTGGGAGAGTGAAATGGCAGTTACCATCAAATCGGAACGGGAGATCGAATGCATGCGCATCGCCGGCCGGTACTTAAGCGAAGTGCTGGACGAGCTGCTGGACAGCGTGCGGGTGGGATGGACCACCGCCCAGGTCGATAAACTGGGAGAAAAACTGATCCGATCCAAGGGCTGCATCCCGAACTTCCTGCATTACGAAGGCTTCCCCGCCTCCTTCTGCGTTTCGATCAACGACGAAGTGGTGCACGGGATCCCTTCGAAGAAGCGGGTCATCCGCGACGGCGACCTCGTGAGCATCGACGGCGGGCTGATCTATCAGGGATACCATTCCGACGCCGCCCGGAGCATCATTCTGGGCGACGCGGACCCGAAGGTGCAGCAGCTGCTGGACGTCACGAAGGAATCGTTTTTCCGGGGCATCGCCATGGCGAAGGAAGGCAATCATCTGTATGACATCTCCAACGCCATCGCGGACTATGTGGAGCCTTACGGCTACGGCATCGTCCAGGACCTCACGGGCCACGGCATCGGCCGGCACCTGCACGAGGATCCGATGATCCCGAACTTCCGGCAGCGCTCCCGGGGCATCCGGCTCCGCAGGGGCATGACCCTGGCGGTGGAACCCATGATCGCCCTGGGCACCTGGGAAGTGGACTTCAACGAGGACGACGGCTGGACCTGCACGACGAAGGACCACAGCGTCGCCGCCCATTATGAGAACACCATCCTGATCACGGACGGCGAGCCGGAGATCCTGACTCTGCCGGGCGGAAAACACTAACAAGGAGAACAGATCCCTATGTCAAAGACCGACGTCATCGCCATGGAAGGAAAGGTGCTGGAGAAACTGCCCAACGCCATGTTCCGCGTAGAGTTGGAAAACGGACACGAAGTGCTGGCGCACATCAGCGGCAAACTTCGCATGAACTACATTCGTATCCTGCCCGGTGATAAGGTGACGGTGGAACTGTCCCCCTATGACTTAAGCAAGGGCCGCATCAGCTGGCGCGATAAATAAAAAAAGTGCTTGCACAAGTCGGCCGGCTGTGATAAACTTGCAGATGCGCTGTCTGAAAAGCGCCTGTACCCCATAAAGGAGAATTACCATGAAAGTGAGATCCTCTGTGAAGCCGATTTGCGAGAAATGCAAAGTCATTAAGCGCAAAGGCAGCATCCGTATCATTTGCGAAAACCCCAAGCACAAACAGCGTCAGGGTTAATCTAGTAGGAGGTAAATAGCACATGGCTCGTATTTCAGGTGTTGACTTACCGAGAGAAAAACGCGTGGAGATCGGTCTGACCTATATCTATGGGATCGGCCGTACCAGTTCCAACCGCATCCTGAAGGACGCCGGCGTCGATCCCGACACCCGCGTGAAAGACCTGACGGACGAAGAAGTAGCCCGCATCAGCAAGGTCGTGGAATCCACCCAGATGGTGGAAGGCGACCTGCGCCGCGAGATCGCCTTCAACATCAAGCGTCTCCAGGAGATCGGCTGCTACCGCGGCATCCGCCACAGAAAAGGCCTGCCGGTCCGCGGACAGAACACCAAGAACAACGCGCGCACTCGTAAGGGACCCAAGAAGACCGTTGCGAACAAGAAGAAGTAATCGCGCTCGCACATTATAATTTTAGAAAGGAACCCATAAGGGAAGGTTAGTTTTCAATGGCTAAACAAGCGTCAGCTAAGAAAGTGACAAAAAGAAAAGTCAAGAAAAACGTTGAACGTGGCCAGGCTCATATTCAGGCATCCTTCAATAACACCATCGTTACCTTAACGGATACGCAGGGTAACGCGTTATCGTGGGCGTCTGCCGGCGGCCTGGGCTTCAGAGGTTCAAGGAAATCGACTCCTTATGCAGCTCAGATGGCAGCGGAGACCGCTACCAAAGCCGCACTGATCCATGGCCTCAAAACCGTCGACGTTTTCGTAAAAGGACCCGGCTCCGGTCGGGAAGCAGCAATTCGTGCCCTTCAGGCCTCCGGCCTGGAAGTGATCAGCATCCAGGATGTGACCCCGGTGCCGCACAACGGATGCCGTCCGCCGAAGCGCAGAAGAGTATGATGGAGGTAAGGTAAAGTGGCAGTTAATCGTGTTCCTGTTTTAAAAAGATGCAGGTCTTTGGATTTAAACCCGGTCTACCTCGGCATTGACAAGAAGTCTCACCGTCAGTCCAAGAGAGCGGGCAAGAAAACGAGCGAATACGGCCTTCAGCTCCGCGAGAAGCAGAAAGCCAAATTCATTTACGGAATGCTGGAGAAACCCTTCCGCAACTATTATGAGAAGGCCGCCCAGATGAAGGGCATGGTGGGTGAAAACCTGCTGGTCCTGCTGGAGACCCGTCTGGACAACGTGCTGTTCCGCGCCGGTCTGGGCCGCACCCGCATGGAGACCCGTCAGATCGTGGACCATCGGAACGTGCTGGTCAACGGCAAGTGCGTGAACATTCCTTCCTATCATGTGAAGGCCGGCGACGTGGTGGAGATCAAAGAGAACGCCAAGTCCTCCCAGCGCTTCAAGGATATCGTGGAAGTCACAGCCGGCCGCATGGTCGCCCCCTGGCTGGAAAGCGATCTGGAAAACCTGAAGGTCACCGTGACGCAGCTTCCCACCCGCGAGATGATCGACATCCCGGTTGACGAAATGCTTATCGTTGAGTTGTATTCTAAATAATTAGAACAGCTCATCCTTTCCGGAAGGAGTGAAAACGTGTTAGATTTTGAGAAGCCCAATATCGAGATCGCTGAGATTTCCGCAGACAAGACTTACGGCCGCTTCGTAGTGGAACCCCTGGAGCGGGGCTACGGAACGACGCTGGGCAATTCGCTTCGCAGGATCATGCTCTCGTCCCTTCCCGGCGTGGCTGTCAGCCAGGTGAAATTCGACGGCGTCGTCCACGAGTTCAGCACGATCCCCGGCGTCAAGGAAGACGTTACGGAGATCATCCTGAACTTAAAGAGCCTGGCCATCCGGTCCGACCTGGACTTCGATGAACCCAAGATGGGTTACATCGACGTCACGGGCGAAGGCCTGGTGACCGGCGCGGACATCAAGCTGGATCCGGATCTGGAGATCATGAACCCGGACCAGGTGATCGCGACGCTGAGCGGCGGCAAGGACACCCATTTCGCCGCGGAGATCACCATCACCGCCGGCCGCGGCTACGTGAGCGCGGACCGCAGCAAGACCGAGGACATGCCCCGCGGCGCCATCGCCGTGGACGCGATCTACACCCCGGTGGAGCGCGTGAACCTGACGGTGGAAAACACCCGTGTCGGCAAGATCACGGACTATGACAAGCTGACCCTGGATGTTTACACCAACGGAACGCTGGCCCCCGACGACGCGGTGAGCCTGGCCGCCAACGTGCTGAGCAAGCACCTGAGCCTGTTCATCAACCTTTCCGAGGCCGCCAAGACCGAGGAAGTGATCATTGAGCGGGGCGGCACGGAGAAGGAAAAGGTTCTGGAAATGAACATCGACGAACTGGAATTATCCGTTCGGTCCTTCAACTGCCTGAAGCGGGCTAATATCAATACCGTGGCGGAGCTTTGCGCTCACACGATCGAAGACATGATGAAGGTACGGAACCTGGGCAAGAAGTCCCTGGAAGAAGTACAGGAGAAGTTAAAGGCTCTGGGTCTGGAGCTCAGCTCCGGCGAATAAGCCGAATCTCAGGAATAGTTCGGAGGAATTAAAATGGCACAGTACAGAAAACTCGGCAGAACAGCCAGCCAGCGGAAGGCCCTTTTACGGAGCCAGGTGACCGCGCTGCTGCTCAATGGCAAGATCGAGACCACCGAAGCCCGGGCCCTGGAAGCCCGCCGCATCGCGGAGCATCTGATCGCCATGGCTGTCAGAGAAAAAGATAATTTTGACACCGTTACCGTGACCGCCAAAGTCCCGAAGAAGGACAAGGACGGCAACCGGGTGAAATCCCTGGTAGACGGCAAGAAAGTGACGGAGTACGAGGAGATCCAGAAGACCATCAAGAAGGATCAGCCCAGCCGCCTGCACGCCCGCCGGCAGATGCTGAAGGTGCTTTACGGCGCCAAGCAGCCCGATGCCAAGGGCAAGAAGATGACGGACGTGGACCTTCCCAAGAAGCTCTTTGAGGAAGTCGCTCCCAAGTACGTGAACCGCAACGGCGGTTACACCCGCATCACCAAGATCGGCCCCCGCCGCGGCGACGCCGCCATGATGGTGCTGCTGGAGCTGGTGTAAACCGGATCTTTCCACTAAAAATAAAGCGGATCTTCGGATCCGCTTTTTTGATAGTTTGATGGTTTTCGGAAAATGCCGCGATCCTCTTATTTCACGGTCAGCTTCACCGTTGCGGAATAGACCGTTCTCTCGCTGCTTGTGATGCGGCAGCGGTACTGGTATCCGTTCCGGGCGGCGGTCGCCGTGACTTTCAGAGTCGCCTTGTTATACCCGGTAGTGGCGCTGGTGCAGTCCTTCCAGGAATCGGAGGAATTCTTCCGCCACTGCCACTGGTATTTCAGACCGGTGCCGTAAGCTGATACCGTGAAGGTAGCCGTCTTGCCCTCTGCGACGCTGGCGGACGAAGGCTGGGACTTCAGGACGTACAGGGACGCCACCTTGGAATACACGGTATTGCCCGCCGAATCCTTTACCCGGCAGCGGTACTGGTACCCGTTGCGGGCTTCCGTCGCGGAGACTTTCAGCGTCGCGGTGTTATACCCGGTGGTGGCACTGGTGGAGTCGGTCCAGGAATCGGAAGAACTCCTGCGCCACTGCCAGCGGTAAGTCAGGCCTTTTCCGACGGCGGTCACTTTGAACGTGGCCGTCTTGCCTGCCGTAGTGCTGACATAAGTGGGAGAGGAAGTAACAGCCAGGACGTTCAGTGTCACAGTACTGCTGTAAACAGAGCCGGCGCTGTTGTACACCTTGCAGCGGTACTGGTAGCCGTTGCGGGCCGTTGTGGCGGAGACCTTCAGCGTCGCCTTGTTATAGCCGGTGGTGGCGCTGGTGCAGTTGTTCCAGGAATCGGAAGAGTTCCTGCGCCACTGCCAACGGTATTTCAGGCCGCCGCCGGTGGCCCCAACGGTGAATTTTACGGTGCTGCCCTCTTTGGCGCTCTTAGACTTCGGCTGGGTCGTGATCGTCGGCTTTACGATGATCTGCACCCAGGTGATCGTGCCGCCGTAGTCCCGAAGCACATCCGCGGTCCAGCCGGATTTGTCCCCCCGATAGGTTGCCGTCGCGGTGAGGCCGCCGAAGGCATAGCTGTCGATGCTCGTCGGTGCGTTGCCGAGGAAATTAATCTTCTCAAGGTTGTAATAACAACCGTCGAAAATATCGTAACCGAGCGAGGTCACAGAGGCCGGGATGTCGATTTCTTCCATCTCTTTTACGCGTTCAAACGCTAACGAATGGATACTCGTCAGCGTATCCGGCAGATAGATGTGATGCACACTTTGCATATAACAAAAGATTAATACTCCCAGTGTTGTGATGCCTTCGTTCACCTTGATACTGGTTATGCCGTCAGCCAGACGATTAAAACTCGGGAAGGCAAATGCAACATGATAGTCCCAGGTCTCGCCGGAGCCGCTGAGAGTCAGCCTGCGGGTTGATGCGTCGTAGTCCCAGCAGACGTCATCACCGCACCAGCCGTGGCAGCCCTCTGTCCAGGTGATGGAACCGCCGTAATCCTGCAGCAGGGACGAGGTCCATTCGTCCCGGTACGCCGGATACCAGGCCGTGGCGGTGCAGTCTGTAAAGGTGGTGGAAGAGAACGTGGGAGTGCCGCCTATGAAGCTGATTTCCTCCAGACCCGTACAGCCGCTGAAAGCATGGGCCGCGAAACTCGGCGATGACTGTACCGTCACGCGCTTAAGCCCCCTACAGTAGCTGAAAGCCTGCTTGCCGACCGATCTGAGATAGGGACCGAGGTCGAGATAATCCAGTTTGTAGCACATGAAGAAGGCAAAGTCGCCGATACTCGTTACAAGGGCGGTATGACTGGGATGCGTCTCTTCAGACCAGGTCATGTTGGTGCAGGCGTAAAAGGCACGATTGCCGATATGCCTGACGTTAATGTCGAGATCAAGGCTTTTGATCTTGCCGCGGTAGCCATACCAGGGGGCCCCACCGGAATCATAGTCGGTCATTTCACCGCTGCCTTCGATCTGCAGCAGGCCGTCATCGTACAGCGTCCAGGTCAGGCCCTCGCCGCAGGTGCCCGAGTCGACGACCGATGGCTCTGTCTGGGGCTCCGCATCCGGGCCGGGCGCAGCCGCCTCCGGCTCTATGGTCGTGATTTCTTCCGGCAAGATCCCGGTGTTCTCAGTATCCCCGGCGGCCGCTGCCGGGATCACCGACAGGGCCATCACAAGGCACAGCATCAACGCAAACAGACGTTTCATATCAAATTCTCCTTATTGTTCCGGTTCTTTAATGGTTTCCGACGCTCTGATAACTCTAATATTAATATATCGCGTTATCCCGAAACGGTCAAGGTCTTCCCTGTTGCTGTACGGCATTTCGAAACCGCCGCCGCGGCCTTTCGGGCCGCGGTTTTTGTGCGCCGGATACCCCATTCTGCCACTTGATTTATTCCCCGGCCTGCGGTAAGATTTTTCTATCAACAGAAAACGGCGCGACTGTGAGGTTTTCCGGAGAAGAGGGGCACTCTGTCATGAAAACATACTCCCGCATTTATGATTGTTTCCGCTGGATCTGCATCAATTCCTTCCGCGGCCTGGCCGCGGCGGGCATGGTGTTCGGCTTTTTCATGAGGCTGCTCGCGCCCCGGAAATACAGATCGTTCTCGAAAGCGTTTGACCGCTATCTCGAAAAGGCGCACATCAGCTGCCCTCATTTTTCCAATAAAATGGCCTGCCTGGCCTGTCATTTCATTTACGGGTCGTCCGTCAACGAATTCTTCCTGTATCATTTTGCGGAACTGAACCACCGCGGCCGGAAAAAATATATCACCGAGATCAACCGGTACCGCCTGTACGCCGCCTTCAACGGGGCTAAAAAGCGGATCGAGATGCAGAGCAAGTACCGGGCGTACCAGGCGTTTCAGAAGTATTACAAACGGAAAGTCCTGTATATAGGGAAAGATACCCCGGAAGAGGAGGTCAGGGCCTTCTTTGCCGAATGGGACCGGGGCATCCTGAAACCCGATAAGGAAGGCATGGGGAAAGGCGTGGAAGCCGTCCGGCTTTCGGATTTCGGCAGCACGGAAGAGGCCGTCCGCTATGTCCTGAGCAAAAAAGACCACGTCCTGGAGGAACCGGTGCGGCAGACCGGCCTCATGCGGGAGCTTCATCCGCAGTCCGTGAACACGGTGCGGATCTATGCCGTCCGGCTGAAGGACAGGATCGAGATTTTCGGTTCGCACCTGCGGTCCGGCCGGGGGGAATCCGTCGTGGACAATGCCGGCCAGGGCGGCGTGGTCGTCTCGATCACGAACGAAGGGCTCTCATGGACGAGCGGGATCGATGAATTCTGCGGCACGTTCTACCGTCATCCGGATACCGGTGTTCTGATCCCGGGCATGGTGATGCCGGAATGGGACAAGGCGGTCGCCCTGGTGAAGGAAGCCATGGACGTATATCCGGACATCCGCTTTGTCGGATGGGACGTCGCCTACACGGAGAAGGGCTGGATCATCATCGAGGCGAATGACAACGGCCAGTTCCACGGCGCGCAGATCCCGCACCACCGCGGATTCTGGGATCAGATGCAGCAGTATATGACTGAACTGTAAGCGGGGAAGGATACGTGACATGACGAAAACAGCATCTTACGGGGAGATTCGCGGAAAACGGCTGGCTGTGATCGGCGGCAACAATATCATGCAGGAGGTCAGCGAATTTGCCAGGGCGAACGGGCTGACTGTCGCGACGTTCGCAAAATCACCCCGGTCCGCCGGCCACCGCTTCAGCGACGAGCCGTATTATGTCGACTGCAAGGATCCGGCTGTCATGCTTCCGCTCCTCCGGGAGAAGAACATCGACGGAGTCCTCGCGTTTTCGGGGGAAAAACTGCTGCGGCAGAACGTGGGATGGCTCAGCCGGAGCGGGTATCATTACTACTGCACGGAAACGCAGTGGGACATTCTGATGAACAAGCGGCACTTCAAGGAATATGCTGCCCGCTTCGGCATCCCGGCCGTTCCGGAATATCCCGTCGACACGGAGCGCTGCACCGCGGAACCCGGCCGCTATCCCGTAGCGGTCAAACCGGCGGACAACGGCGGCTCGTCCGGCGTTTCGATCTGTCCGGACCGGGAAAGCCTGACGCAGGCGATCCGCCTGGCACTGGAGAATTCGGCGACGGGAGAGGTGCTCTGCGAAAAATTTCTGGAGGGCGATTACTTCCAGTTTGAAGTCTGGATGCAGGACGGGCAGGCCTTCTTCCCCTACGTCAAGGAGCGGATCTTTTATCCCCCGATCGGCAATCTGCCGACGCAGCCCTATATAGACATCTACCCTTCCTCCGCGAAGGACCTCGTCGCGGACCGTCTCTTTGCCGGGACGGAAGCGATGCTGGGCGAACTGGGCGTCAGGAACGGTTCCTGCATGTTCCAGGGAATCATCGAGGACGGTATCCCGTATATCATGGATGTAGCGTTCCGCCTGAGCGGGGGGATGGATTTCAAAGTCGTGCGCGAAGAGACCGGCGTCGACCTGATCGCGTCACACATCCTGCTGGCGCTGACCGGCCGGTTCGGGGGCGATCTTGCCGCGCTGCGGGAGCCCTGGAAGCAGTGCTATGCGATCGTCTGCATCGGCCTGAAGAACGGAAGGATCGCCTCCTTTGAGGGCCTGGACGCCATCGCGGAAAAGCCGTGGGTGTTCGACTGCTTTACGCATTATAAGCCAGGCGACACGATCACTTCTTCGGGCAGGTTCTCCCAGACCGCCGTACGGCTGTTTCTGAAAGCGGAGAGCAGAGAAAAACTGGGAGACTATGTCGGCGAGATCGCGAAGCTGCTGGACGTGAAAAATGAGGACGGCGAAAGTATGCTGCTGCCGTATCCGGAAGGGGTCTTCCCCGCCGGGGACGGCCGCGGATAAAAAGGAGAAGATCGTGTTCAGAACGGAAAAAGACGGGCTGGGGGAAAAACAGCTGCCGGCAGAGGCGCTTTACGGGATCCACAGCCTGCGGGCGAAAGAAAACTTCCCCATTTCGGGCAGAGAGATGGACAGAGAATTTATCCGGGCCGTCATTGAGATCAAGAAAGCGGCTGCGGCCGTCAACGGAAGAAACGGCAGCCTGACCGCCGGACAGGCAGAAGCCATCATCTTTGCCTGCGATGAATTGCTGGCCGGAAAGCACCGGGACGCGTTTATCGTGGACACTATGCAGGGCGGGGCAGGAACGTCTGCCAACATGAACGTCAACGAGGTGATCGCGAATCTGGCGGTTTCCTATCTGGGCGGGATGTACGGCGATTATTCGCTCATCCACCCGATCGACCACGTCAATATGTACCAGTCCACCAACGACGTGATCCCGACGGCGGGGCGCATCGCCGTATACCGGAAATGCGGGCGGCTGTTGGAAACGCTCGGGGAACTCAGAGAGGCGCTGGCGCGGAAAGCGTCGGAGTTTGAAAATATCCTGAAAGTAGGCAGAACGCAGCTGCAGGACGCGGTCCCCATGAGTTTCGGCCAGGGATTTTGCGCCTATGCTTCCATGATCTCCCGGAGCATGGAGCAGCTTGCGCATGCTGCCGAAGCCATGCAGAGGGTCAATCTGGGCGCGACGGCGATCGGGACAGCGATCAACGCATCGGAGATGTATTTCGATCAGATCGTCAGGCAGGTCTCCGCGGAGTGCGGGATCGGGCTGACCCGTTACGAGGACCTGTTTGACGGTACGCAGAATGCGGATGATTTCGCCTCCGTTTCTTCTGCGGTCAAAGTGTGCGCTATCAAACTTTCCAAAATGGCCAGCGATCTGAGACTGCTTTCCAGCGGGCCCGAGTCCGGTTTCGGGGAACTGCATCTGCCTGCGAAGCAGAGCGGCTCTTCGATCATGCCCGGCAAGATCAATCCGGTTCTGCCGGAAGCGCTGAACCAGGCGGCTTTTCTCGTGGTGGGGCACGATCTGACCGTTACACAGGCGGTCGAGGCCGGCCAGCTGGAACTGAACGCTTTCCTGCCGGTCATCCTGTTCCAGCTGTTTGAGGAGATCGATATTCTCAGCAATGCTGTGGCGGCTTTCACGGAGAACTGCGTGAAGGGCATCACGGTCAATGAAACGACCTGCCGCGAAGATATCGCCCGATGCTTTAGTATCGCCACCGCCCTGAATCCGGCGATCGGATATGATAAGAGCACAGAGATCGTCAAGAAGTCGAGGCAGACGGGAAAGTCCGTTGCCGAAGTAGCCCGCAGCGAGAGCGGACTGAGTGAGGAAGAACTGAGCAGTTTGCTGGATCCTTATATATTGGCTAAAAAACAGGAGTGAAAAAGAAGTATTATGGGAAAGAAAAAAGACGAAGTCGTGATATCGCTGTCGGACCTGGAGGCGGCGGAGCAGATCCCGGGGATCAGTGAAAAGGACCTGGAAGCCATCGCGGCGCAGACCGGGACGTCTCCCGAGGAGACCCGGAGCGTGCTGAGCTCCGCGCTGGGCCTGCTGGCGGGCGGCGGCGCCCAGAACAATAACAGCAATGCGGCCGGCTCGCTCCTGGGAGCGCTGGCAGGCGGCAATAATGCGGGCGGCAATGCCGGCGCGGGCAATCTGCTTCTGTCCCTGCTGGGCAGCAGCGGGCAGCAGACCGTATCGCAGAACAGCGGCGTGAACCAGAACAGTTCCAACAGTATCCTGAGCCTGGCAGCCCCGCTGCTGCTGAACTCGCTGACGGGCAATAATGCGTCTTCGGGGACGCAGCAGAACCAGACGGCGCAGGCGCAGAATGCGTCGGAGCAGCAGGGCGGCGGTCTGTTGGGCGGCCTGCTGGGCGGTCTGTTCGGCGGCGGTTCGGGCTCCTCGTCCGGCAGTACGGCGCAGACGCAGCAGAGCAGCCAGCAGAGCCAGGGCGGAGGCCTGTTGAGCGGTCTGGGCTCCCTGCTGGGCGGCCTGGTTTCCACGGATACTTCGGCCGAGCAGGCGGAAGAGGAGGCGGCGTCCGCGACGACGACAACTTCCGGCAAGAAGAAAAAGAAACCCGCGTCTTCCGCGAAGAAACCGGCTTCCGGGAAGAAGACGGAGTCAGGCAAGAAGACGAATTCGGCCAAGAAGAAAACCGACTCCGCCAAGAAGACAGAGTCGGGCAAGAAGACGGAATCGGGCAAGAAGACCGAGTCCGGAAAGAAGACTGAGTCCGGCAAAAAGACGAATTCGGCCAAGAAGAAAACCGACTCCGCCAAGAAGACAGAGTCGGGCAAGAAGACTGACACCGGCAAGAAAACCACGACCGGCAAGAAGATCACATCCGCCTCGGACGCAAAAAAGCCGAAAAAGTGATCCGCTGACCCCGCCCGAAACAGGGCCATTGGGGGACGGTTCCTAAATGGCAGTGCCAGAAAGAACCGTCCCTCAGTGGCCCTGTTTGAAAGTTTACGGCGCGCCGTTCAGCGAGAGGAGGTATTCGCGGAATTCGCGGATCTCTTTACGGGCGGCGCGTTCTTTCAGGCAGATGAACTGGAGCGAGGCTTCGGTGCGGGGAGTCAGGGGGACGGCGGCGACGCCGTAGTAGTCGGCGAAGGAGCGGGGACCGAGGATCAGGCCCTTGCCGCCCCGCACCAGCCGCATGACGGTATCGATGCCGTCGGAGCGGTAGACGCGGCGCAGGTGGATGTCATATTTGCGGACCATTTCGCGCAGGAGGCGGGCTTCGGAGCTCTGCTCCAGACCGGAGATCATCGTGCTGCCTTCCAGATCCTGGAAGCGCAGCGTTTTTTTATGCGCCAGCGGATTGTCCGGCGCCATCAGGATGCACTGGACCTCGCGGATGAGGGGCAGGGAGAAATACTCGCTGTGGTCCGAAACGTAGTCCTCGGAGGGCAGCACGTCCAGCGCCATGTCCAGACTTTTCTGTTTTAAGGGCAGCAGAAAATCCCGGCTGGCTTCGGTGATGAAGGAGATCTCCAGTTCAGGCCGTTCCTCGAAATAGCTGATGATCTTCGGGAACAGGCCGTTGGAGAAGACGCGGGAGCCCACGCCGATGCGCAGATGGCGGCCGGTCCGCTGCGTGCTCTGCACCTGTCGGCTGAAGCGGTCCCAGGCGTCGGCGATGCCGCGGGCCTCTTCGCAGAAGGCCTGCCCCTCCGTGGTCAGCGTCAGCCCCTGGCTGCTGCGCGCGAACAGATCGTAACCCAGCTCCTGTTCCAGCCGGTGGATCTGCTGGGACAGCGCGGACTGCGAAATAAATAATCGCTCCGCCGCGGTGGAGATGCTGCCGCAGCCCGCGGCTTCCAGAACGTACAGGACCTGTGAGATCGTCATGGCCGAATCCTTTCCAATTAACTTATGTTTCGATTAAGAAAAACTTATACCCATATTATAAAATAACACTACCCCTTTGACAAGAGGCGGAGTACAATAGAATCAGCAAATATCGTGAAAAAACGCAATTCCAATACGAAAGGCGGATAAACTATGGCAAAAGTTCTTTTGTCCGGCAATGAAGCCATCGCCCGCGGCGCCTACGAGGCCGGGGTGAAGGTGGCTTCCGCATACCCCGGAACCCCCAGCACGGAAATTTTCGAGAACCTGCCGCTGTACAAGGACGTCCTGTACAGCGAATGGGCCCCCAATGAGAAAGTGGCCACGGAAGTGGCTTACGGCGCCTCCATCGGCGGCGTGCGCAGCCTGACGGCCATGAAGCACGTGGGCGTCAACGTCGCGGCGGACCCGATCTTCACGGCGGCCTACAACGGCGTCACCGGTGGCTTCGTGATCGTCAGCGCGGACGATCCCAGCATGCACTCCTCGCAGAACGAGCAGGACAACCGCCACTACGCGAAATCGGCCAAGATGGCCATGGTGGAGCCCTCCGACTCCCAGGAATGCAAGGATTTCCTGATCGCGGCCTACGAGATCTCCGAAAAATTCGACACCCCCGTCCTGTTCCGGACCACGACCCGCGTGGCGCACTCCAAATCCCTCGTGCAGCTGGGTGAGCGCACGGAAGCCGCCGTGCCGGAATACAAGCGCAACGTGCGCAAATTCGTCTGCACCCCCGCCAACGCGTACCAGAACCACCCCAAGGTGGAAGAGAACCTGAAGGCGCTGGAAGCGTGGGCCTGTACCAGCCCGCTGAACCGTATGGAACTGAAGGACATGAAGGTCGGCGTCATCTCCGCGTCCATCGCGTACCAGTACGCGAAAGAAGTCTTCCCGGAGAACACCTCCTTCCTGAAGCTGGGCATCACCAACCCTCTGCCGATGGATCTGATCCGCGAATTCGCGGCGAAGGTGGAAAAACTGTACGTGATCGAGGAACTGGACCCCTTCATGGAGGACCAGATCAAGGCGGCCGGCATCCCCTGCATTGGCAAAGAACTGACCGGCCTGATGTATGAAATGAATCCCGAGCGGCTGCGCGAGCAGATCTTCGGCGAAAAGCCCGCCGTGACCGACGTGGGCGTGGCCGCCGTGTCCCGCCCGCCCGTGCTGTGCCCGGGCTGCCCGCACCGCGGCTTCTTCTACACGATGGGGCGCCACAAAGATTTTGTGGTGGCCGGCGACATCGGCTGCTACACGCTGGGCGCGGCCCCGCCTCTGAGCGCGCTGGACAGTGTGGTCTGCATGGGCGGCGGCTTCTCCGTGGCCATGGGCCTCGCGAAGGCGTTCCAGGTGACAGGCCGCACGGACAAGAAGGTCTTCGGCGTGTTGGGCGATTCCACGTTCTTCCACAGCGGCATCACCGGCGCGGTGGAGATCATGTATAACCAGGGCAACGTCATCCCCGTGGTGCTGGACAACCACATCACCGGCATGACGGGCCACCAGGACAACCCCGGCTCCGGCTACACGCTGCAGGGCGAGATCGCGGCGAGCCTGAAGGTCGAGGAAGTGCTGAAGGGCTGCGGCTTCGAAAACGTGATCATCGTGGATCCGCAGGATCTGAAGGCGATGGAACAGGCGGTACAGGACGCGCTGAAGTCGGAAGTCCCCGCGGCCATCATTTCCCGCCGGCCGTGCCTGCTGATCAAGCGGATGAAGCATGACATCGGGATGTGCAAAGTCGATACCGACAAGTGCATCGGCTGCAAAAAGTGCCTGACGGTGGGCTGCCCCGCCATCAGCGTGAACGACAGAAAAGCGAAGATCGATCCCAACCAGTGCGTGGGCTGCACGGTCTGCGCCCAGGTCTGCCCGATGAAGGCGATCGAAAAGGAGGCCTGAGATGAAAGAAGTGAAAAGCGCATTATTAGTGGGCGTCGGCGGCCAGGGCGCCATCCTGACGGCCCGGATCCTGGTGAACGGCCTGATGCGGGCCGGCTACGACGTCAAAATGTCCGAAGTCCACGGCATGAGCCAGCGCGGCGGCAGCGTCTCCACGCAGGTCCGCTGGGGCGATAAAGTCTGGTCCCCCCTGATCGGCCCGGGCGCCGCGGACATCGTGGTGGCCTTTGAGAAGATGGAGGCCGTCCGCTATGCGAACTATCTGAAACCCGACGGCGTGGCCGTGATCAACGACTACGAGATCGAAGGCGCCACCGTGGCCGCGGGCCTCGCGAAATACCCGGAAGGCACGCTGGAAGCCATGCAGGCCCATTTCACCTGCCACGTCCTGAACGCGGAGAAGATCGCGCACGAGCTGGGCAACCCGAAATGCATGAACATCGTCCTGTTCGGCAGCATGGTCAAGGCCCTGCACATGGACGACATCGACTGGGAGAGCGTCATCGCTGACACCGTGCCGCCGAAGTTCCGGGAACTGAACCTGGCGGCGTACAAGGCCGGGTACGATGCGGTATAACAAAATCGCCCACTGAGAACCGTCCCCGGGTGGGTTAATATTGCTGGCAATATATGCGGTCATTATGTATTTGTAGTTGGATATGTTCAACATACTAATGGGTCTAAGTATCTAAGAATATGCAACGGGTGGGATAGTTCGTCAAATCGATTTATAAAATTCAGACCATCATGCTTATCATTCTTTGGAGGATACTGTATTAAAATTTCGTAGGTAATGCTATGAAGGGTAAGAGAGAAATCTATATGTTTCTGGCTTTATCGATGTTATGCATAAATATGCTTTGCAGTTGTTCTTCTGGCAATGGGTATCCTCCAAAGTTTTCTTACGAAGGAAAGGCGTTTATCTATAGTGGACACGACTTTGCTTTTTTACCTGAGAATTACCAATTGTTAGGTATGGTAGAAGAAGCTCTGCAGACTAAGTGGGACTTCAACGGGACGTTTGGAAGTGCAGATTCCCCTGTTTATCTAAACTCAGATCATGGGAATGCAATCTTGGTTTGTGTAAAAAATTCAGAAGAATACAAACTTTTTGTAACAAAGGAGTTGATCTCCTATGGCTATGCTTTTGTGAAGGGGAGACTGTATCGGGATACCTACCGCCAAATGGAGTCGCTTCCTAGTGACTTTATACTATATGGGACAATCTGGAAACAAGTGTTTGATAAGATACCGGATGAAGAATTAAGCGGAGGAATCACATTAACAGAATATATTAACGGAAATGTATTTGTCAGTAATCAGAATGATAATTATATCTATATAGAAGCGGCGCAATATTATCCGGGAATATATCATGAATTTGAGCGGATCAATTAAGAACTGATTAGGAGAAGTATGAACGTTTACGAACAATACAAACAAAAACTCCGCACGCCCAAGCAGGCCGTGCAGGCCGTCAAGTCCGGCGACTGGGTGGACTACACCACCAACATCTGCTTCCCGCCCCTGCTGGACGCGGCGCTGGCGGCGCGCCGGGACGAGCTCCTGGACGTCAAGATTCGGGGAAACCTGACCTTCGGCCCCATTCAGGTGGCGGAATGCGACCCGACGCGGGAGCATTTCATCTACAACACCTGGCATTGCTCCGGCTATGAGCGCGCGCTGGCGGACAAGGGCCTGTGCAATTACATCCCCATGCTGTTCCGCAACAACAGCTGGTATTACGAGAACTTCCTCACCGTGAACGTGGCCATGATGGCGGTGCCGCCCATGGACGCCCACGGCTACTTCAACTTTTCCTGCGCGACGGGCGTGGCGGCCGCCATCCTGAAGAAGGCGGACATTGTGATCCTGGAGGTGAACGAGCACCTGCCGCGCATCCAGGGCCTGTTCGGGGAATGCATCCACGTCTCCGAGGTCGACATGGTCGTGGAAGGCGAGCATGCGCCGCTGCCGGAATTTCCGGTGGCCGCGGCTACGGAGGAGGACAGGGCCATCGCCGCGCACCTGATCCCGCACATCAGGGACGGCGCCACGGTGCAGCTGGGCATCGGCGCCATGCCGAACGTGGTCGGCGCGATGCTGGCGGATTCGGATATCAAAGACCTGGGCATGCACACGGAACTCTGCGGCGACGCCTACCAGCTCTTGTACGAGGCCGGCAAGCTGACCAATAAGAAAAAGACGCTGTACCCCGGCAAGGGCCTGACCGGCATCGTGTTCGGCTCCAAGGCGCTGTACGACTGGGTGCAGGACAACCCTGCCGTGGCGGTCGCGCCGCTGTCGTATGTGAATGATCCGGCGGTCATCGCGCAGAATCAGGACATGATCTCCGTGAACAACTGCATCGCGGTGGACCTGTACGGGCAGATCTCGTCCGAAAGCGCGGGTCTGCGCCAGATCAGCGGCACCGGCGGCCAGCTGGACTACGTGACCGGCGCGCAGGCGGCGCCCGGCGGCAAGGCCTTCATCTGCATGACCTCCTCTTTCGTGGACAAGAAGGGCGTGCGCCATTCCCGCATTCTGCCGCATTTCGGCGGCGATATCATCACCACGCCCCGCACCCAGGCTTTCTGGGTCGTCACCGAAAACGGGGCGGTCAACCTGGCCGGCGCTTCCACCTGGGAGCGGGCCGAACGCCTCATCTCCATCGCGCACCCGGACTTCCGGGAAGAGCTGGAATACGCGGCAAAAGAACAGAAGATCTGGTTATAAAGGAGACACATCATGATTAATGAATCCATGGCAGCGATCGGCCGCAGCCGCTCCTGCATCCGGGAACTCTTCGAGTACGGCAATCAGCAGGCCGCCATCGTGGGCCGGGAGAACGTTTACGACTTCTCCATCGGCAACCCCTCCATCCCGGCGCCGCCGGAAGTGGACGAGGCCATCATTTCCGCCGTCCAGAACCTGGACAGCATTTCCGTGCACGGCTACACCTCCGCGGCGGGCAACCCGGCCCTGCGCGAGATGGTGACGGCGGACCTGAACAAGCGCTACGGCACCAACCTGACCAGCTTCAACATTTTCTTCACCTGCGGCGCGGCCCCTTCCATCGTGTCGGTCGTCCGGGCGCTGGCGGTGGACGGCGCGGAGATCGTCGTGCAGGCTCCGTTCTTCCCGGAATACAAGGTCTATGTAGAGAAAAACGGCCCGAAACTCGTGGTCGTCCCGCCTAAATACCCGGATTTCCAGATCAATCTGCCGGGCATGGACGCGGCCATCAACGAACACACCCAGGCGGTCATCGTCAACTCCCCGAACAACCCGTCCGGCGTGATCTACAGCCGGGAGACGCTGGAAAAACTGGGCGAGTTGCTGAAGCGGAAAGAAGAGGAGTACGGCCATCCGATCTACATCATTTCCGACGAGCCGTACCGCGAGCTGGTGTATGACGGCGCGGTTGTCCCGTTCGTGCCGTCCATCTATCCGGACAGCATCGTCTGCTATTCGTTCTCCAAGGCGCTGTCCGTACCCGGCGAGCGCATCGGCTACGCGCTGGTGGCGGATACCTGCACGGACGAGCTGGCGGTCATGGACGCCATCGTCGGCGCGGCCCGCTCCATCGGCCATGTCTGCGCCCCCTCTCTGCAGCAGCGCGTCGTCGGCCTGTGCGCCGGCGTCCGCCCGGACATGAAGGCCTACGACCACAACCGCCTGCGCCTCTACAATGCCCTGACCTCCTATGGCTACACCTGCGTGAAGCCTCAAGGCGCGTTCTACCTGTTTGTCAAGGCTCCGGGCGGCGACGCCAAAGCCTTCTCGGACAAAGCGAAAGAGCGCAACCTCCTGATCGTCCCCGGCGCCGACTTCGGCTGCCCAGACTACTTCCGCGCCAGCACCTGCGTGTCGCCGGAAATGATCGAGAAAGCGCTGCCGCACTTTGAAGCGCTGATCAAGGAATATCAGTAAGGAGGACCACAGATGATTTACGTATGCGAGATCTGCGACTGGGAATACGATGAAGCGAAAGGCCTCCCCGAAAGAGGCATCGCTCCCGGGACGAAATGGGAAGACCTTCCCGAAAAGTTCTACTGCTACGTCTGCGGCGCGACCAAAGAACAGTTCAGCGCCTCCGGGACGGCAGCGGATATTGAAGAGTAAGTATAACAGGGGGACGGAAAGAACCGTCCCCCATATCATAATCTGACAAAGGAACCGTCCCCATGTCAAAAGAACCGTCCCTTTGTCATCAAAAAAGCGCGGCCGAAGCCGCGCTTTCGCGTTGTGCGGAAGACTTGAGGTCAGATTTTCATCGCGATGTCCCAGGCGCCCCAGATGACGCTGCGGAGGTTGCCGACCTTTTTGCAGTCGCCCAGGAGGTGGACGGTCTTGCCGGCTTCGGCGATCGGGGCGGGCTTGTAGCCGACGGACATGATGACCGTGTCGGCGGGGAGCTTGGTGAGGCGCTTGTCCTTGCCTTCCACCAGGACGTAGTCCGGGCCGATCTCCTTGGTCTTGGCTTCCAGGAAGACCGGGATCTTGTTGGTCTTGAAGCAGTCGCGCAGATAACTGGAGTTGGCCAGGCAGAGGTTCGGCACCGCCATCAGGTCGTTCATCATTTCGACGATGGCCGGGTGTTTGCCCTTGCGGAACAGGTCCAGGGTGATCTCGCAGCCGGTCAGGCCGCCGCCGATGATGACGACGTTGTCGCCGGCTTCCTTCTCGCCCAGCAGGTACTCGGTCGCGTCGATGGCGCGTTCCGCACCCGGGATCGGGATCTTCTTGGCCACGGAACCGGTCGCGATGATGACTTCGTCCGCCAGCAGCGTGCTGATGTCCTTCACCTCGGTGTTCAGCTTCACGGGGATGTGCAGGTCTTTCATCTGCAGCTTGAACCATTCGATGAGCTTCCGGTCGTTCTCCTTGAACGAAGGCGCCGCGGCTGCGATGAAGATGCCGCCCAGCTCGCCGCTCTTTTCGTAGATGGTCGGGAAGTGGCCGCGCAGCTTCAGCACGCGCGCCGCCTCCATGCCGCCGATGCCGCCGCCGATGATGGCCACGCGCTTCGGGTTTTTCGTCTTTTCGATCTTGTATTTCTTAGACTGCATGGAAGGCGGGTTGATCGCGCAGCGGCACATGCCGAGCGTGTCGCCGAAGTCCTGATCGTTGCCGGTGCCTTCATGCTTCGAGAGGTTGAAGCAGGCGGAGTGGCAGCAGATGCAGGGGCGGATCTCCTCTTCCTGATCGTTGATGAGCTTGGTGACCCATTCGGGGTCGGCCAGGAACTGGCGGCCCACCGCCATGGCGTCGATGCGGCCCTCGGCGATCGCTTTCGCGCCGTCGGCCGGCTGCATGCGGCCCGCGCAGACTACGGGGATATCGACGAACTGCTTGATGTGCTCCACATCTTCCAGGTTGCAGTTCACCGGCATGTACTGCGGCGGGTGCGACCAGTACCAGGCGTCGTAGGTCCCGTTGTCGCAGTTGAGCATGTCGTAGCCCGCATCCTGCAGGTACTTGACCGCCCATTCGCTTTCCTCCATGTCGCGGCCGATCTCCACGTAGTCCTCGCCGGGCATCGCGCCTTCGCGGAAGGCCTTGGTCTTGGACAGGACGGAGTAGCGCAGGGAGACGGGGTAGTCCTCGCCGCATTTCTTTTTGATCTCTTCCACGATCTCCACGGCGAAGCGGTAGCGGTTCTCGCGGGAGCCGCCGTATTCATCCGTGCGCTGGTTGGAGTACTTCAGGGTGAACTGGTCCAGCAGGTAACCTTCGTGCACCGCGTGGACTTCCACGCCGTCGACGCCGGCTTCCTTGCAGAGACGGGCGGTCTCGCCGAAGGCGTAGATGATCTGCTGGATCTCTTTCTTGGTGATGGCGCGGCAGGTGACTTTATCGTGCCAGCGGTTCGGGAGGACCGAAGGCGCCGCGGTCAGGTATTCCGCGTCCAGCACGGGGCTGGCCAGGCGGCCGATGACCTTGTTGGAGGCCAGCATCGCCAGGGAATCCGAAAGCGCCATGGAGCGGCCGAAGCCGGCGGTCATCTGGATGAACATCTTGGCGCCGGTCTTGTGGAGCTCGTCCATGAACTCTTTCAGCTTCTTGAACTTCATCTTGTTCTGGTACAGCCACATCCGGCCCAGGACGTCCCGGATCGGGGCGATGCCGGGGATCACGAGGCCGCAGTTGTTGTCCGCCACGTTTTTGAGCAGTTTGGCGGCTTCCCGGTCAAAGTGGTTCGGCTCCATCCAGCCGAAGATACAGGTCCCGCCCATGGGCGCCAGCACGATGCGGTTCTTGATCTCCAGTTTCCCGACGTGCCAGGGGGTAAAGAGCGGAGCATACGCTTCTTTCATAGGTCCTCCTTATTTCTCGCAGTCTTCCGTCTGCAATACTACGATGTTGTTTTCCAGGTCCACCGAGGCGATCTGCCCCGGGACCTTCAGGACGCGGCCGAACAGGTCGCGCAGGATGACGGTGCCGTCCCGCACTTCGATCCGCGCGGTGTTGTCCATCAAAAGCTGATTGTCCGATGCCCGGTAAATGTTGGAAAGGCACATGGTCAGGCCTCCTCCGGTTCGGCCGTTTCCGCCAGCGCCAGCGCTTCTTCCAGCGCTATGTTGGCCTCCACCATACGGGCCCGCGCGATGCGGACCTTTTTTGCCGCCACCGGCTGGCCGTTCGCCTCGAAACGCGCCGCCAGCGCCGCGATCTCTTCCTCGTGATGGCGGTTATGGTCCAGCGTATAGTTCAGCAGCAGGCGCGCCTTTTCCGCTTCGGACAGGTCGACGGGAAGGACTTCGCCTTCGCCGTGGTGCCCGTGATGGTCGTGATGATAATACTTCATTTCTTTTTCCCCAGATGCATGTCCCGCATGCCCTCGACCTCGTCGCAGACCGGCTTCAGCTGGCAGTGGCCGCAGTCCGTGGGCAGGCCGTCCAGGATGTGGGAGAGGGTCTTCGTGATGTCGTCCGCCTTCTTCGCGTTGGGCTTCAGACGCTCCACGGCGGCGCGGTCCGTCAGGAAGAGGATCTTCACGGACTTCACGCCCGGGACAGCCTTGTAGCGGTCGATATACGCCCGGCCGATCCGCGCGAAGCGGATGCCCTGCTTCACGGCGTCGCGGCTCACGCGCACCTGCTCTTCGAAACTGGTGGCGGAGACGCGGACCATGTAGCCTTTCGGGAAGACGTGATAGCGCACGAATTCCATCTGGCGGATTATGTCGTGGCCGGCGTCGTCCTCGGAGATCTCCTCCGTTTCCAGGATCACGATCCGCGCGAACGGCGCGTCGGCTTTCAGGTCCGGCAGGTCCGGACCCAGGAGCAGGACTTCGTCGCCCGCCGGGGCGGGATCCGTGGTCACCAGGGTATAGTTCGCGGAGGGCTGGCCGGAGCCGCCCAGTTCGAAGGCGGCCTGGCGCTGCATCACCAGCTCGCTGTTCTCTGTGACCGGCCAGGGTACGAGGGAAGAGGCGGGCCAGCGCTTCGCGCCTCCCGCCGCCGCCAGCGTCTCATGAATGATCGCGTCGTACAGTTTCATGCTAGAATTTGACGTCTGCTTTCTTCCGGTCGAAGATCGTGTTGACGCGGCGGTAGGCCCACTCCATCACTTTCTGGTCCAGGTTCCAGAAGTAGACGACGAAGAGGGCGCCCAGCGCGATCAGGGCGATCTTGATGACCTTGAGCAGGATCTTCAGTAGTTTTGCCATGGGAAAATTACCTCTTGGCCATGCCCTTCTGGCGCGCGTATTCCGCCGCGCCCAGCGCGCCCATCAGCTGCGGGTCGACGGACAGGTCCACGACCTTCAGTTTCAGGACGTGCTCGATGGCTGCCTTCAGGCCGTCGTTCTTCGCGCAGCCGCCGGTCAGCGTGATGGAATCGGTGGCGCCGGCCTTCTTGGACATGACGAAGCAGCGCTTGGCCACGGCCATCTGGATGCCGGCCGCGATCTCGTTCATGGGCTTGCCTTCGCCGACCAGCGTGATGACTTCGGATTCCGCGAACACGGTGCACTGGGCCGTGATCGGGATCACGTTCTTCGCGGACAGGGACAGCTTGGAGAACTCGGGCAGGCTCATCTCGAAGGAGCGGGCCATGGCTTCGTAGAAGCGCCCGGTGCCGGCCGCGCATTTGTCGTTCATGGCGAAGTTCTTGACGGTGCCGTCGGTGTCGATGGAGATGCCTTTGATGTCCTGGCCGCCGATGTCGATGATGGCCTTGACGTCTGGGTTGGTGACGTGCACGCCCATCGCGTGGCAGGAGATCTCGGAGATGTTCTCATCCGCGAACGGGACTTTGTTGCGGCCGTAGCCGGTGCCGATCAGGTATTCCAGGTCCTCGGACTTTTCCAGTCCGACCTGCTGCAGGACTTCCGCCATCGCGAGTTTGGCGGATTCTTCTGCGTTGATCTTGCTCTTTAATGTGGTGTCCGCCACGATCTTGCCGTTTTCGTCTACGATCACTGCCTTGGTGTAGGTGGAGCCTACGTCGCAGCCGCCGAAGTATTTCATGTTGTGTATTCTCCTTTTGTATTGTTCTGTTTTTTGTTGTTCTGTATGTTCCGCCGGCCCGCCCGAACCAAAACTTTTTTCGCCCGTGCCTCCGCAATGGGCTCAAAAAGTATTGTCCGGTCTGTCCGGCTGCTTTGCTGGAAAAGAATTACCAGCTCGCGTCGTCTTCAAAATCCACCAGCGACGGATCCAGCGGCTCCTCGCGCATGACGGTCCGCATGTACTCGTTGACCTTGCCGCGCATATCCTTGCGGGATACCGTGCGCGGATCCATCAGGTCGTGCTCGATCCAGATGAGGCGTACGCCGTGCTCGCGGGCCTGGTCGTCGAAGAGGCCGTTCAGGGTGGACATGTTCTTGCAGGAGACGTGCTGGTACATGATGACGATGTCCGGTTTCCAGATCTCCACCTGCCGCCACAGCTCGGTCAGCACGTGGTCGTAGCCGCCGTTGGTGTGGCGCCGCATGACCATGCGCTCGTAGAGGCGCGCCATGTCTTTCAGAGCTTCCTCGGGGTCTTCGGTCTCCAGCGGTTTGGTGAAGTTCAGGCTCTCCATTTCGACCAGGACGTTGATGCCCCAGCAGTTGGCCAGCCAGTTGGAGAAGTTGGCGTAGTAGTGCGCCGGCACGCTCCAGACGATCGCGCGGTGGCGCATCTTGCCGCGCCACGGCTCCTCGCCGTTCTCGTAGGCCTTCATCATCAGCCGGTCGACTTTGTTGAAGGTCTTGAGGATGCGGGGATCCAGACCGCCGTCCATTTCATAGTTCCACTTGCGGAACAGTTCGTAGCACGGCCCGATCAGCTGCGGCGTGGGCGTCTGGTTGACTTCCCATTTCTGCAGTTCGTACTGGGTCTCCAGGTTGAAGCGCTTCATGGCGGCGAAGTAGGCGTCCCAGTTCCATTTGGCGCCGGTCTGTTCTTCGATGAACTTGATGCAGCCCTTGATGTCGGCCACGGCGGCCTGCATGGAGGATTCGTCCTCATAGCGGACCGGGAAGCACAGATGGTAGGTGGGCAGATCCTGGAAGCGCCGGCTGGTGTAGGACGAGGCCATGACGGAGCCGTCGCAGGGCATCGAGCTGGAGATGAAGCAGGCGCCCAGGTGCGGCAGGGCATCGATGACGCAGGCGCCGCATTCGGAGGTCGGCACCGGGCAGGTGTCGGACGGCAGGCCGTAGGATTCGACCGCGTCGATGTACGGCATGCAGGCCAGCTGGTCGATCTCGGACAGCAGGAACACCGGCATCAGCTGGTACGGGATGCCGATCAGGTCCGGGAAGCCCGCCATGATCTGGGCCATGGTCATTTCGTCGAGCAGCACGACCTTCTTGGAGAGTTCCTCGGAGTTGCCGCCCTTTTCGTCGCCCTTCATCAGGAGCACCAGGTTCTCCGCCACGTAGCGGAAGATCGCGTAGATCAGTTCGTGGTGCATCTTGAGGGCTTTGCCGCGCAGGCCCAGGGTGTTTTTATCCATGAAGGAATGGCAGCAGAAGTAGGAGATCATCCAGCGATAATGCAGCGCGCCGTTTAAGGACGGGACCAGGTCCTTGGAGAAGGTGGCCAGGAGCATGCCCCACATGCGCATCCATTCGTAGAAGTCCGCGCCGGTGTCCTTGAGGCCGCGCCATTCGCGGCGGACGGTGGCCATTTTGCCGCTGCGGTACAGTTTGCCGAGCTGCTTTTCACCGTTGATCAGCCAGTCCAGGCGCTCTTTGTTCGTCATGCCCGCGAAGAGGCCGGCCTCCATTTTGGCGCGCTTGCCGAAGGCTTTCGCATCGCCGGCGACGGCTTTGCCGACCGCTTTCCAGTCGGTCTCTTTGATCATGCCGCCTACGATGCCGCCGAATTCCTTGATGTTCTCCTTCTGGAGCTTCCAGTTCATGTGATCCTTCGCGTGGAAGAATTTCGGATCCGGATATTTTATTTTGCTCATTGCTTTTCCTCCTGCGCATGGATCCTCTTGATCTCCAGCGCTTCCACGAACGCCTGGAAGCGGGTCCGCAGCTGGCCGGAGTTGCGCACGTTGTACGGACGGTCGATGGACAGCACCGGCCAGCCGTATTCATCGTGCAGGATGTGGCTCGCCAGCGGCCGCTCGAAGGCCCAGAAGTCGCAGAATTTCATCTGCTCGTACACGATGCCTTCCGCGCCGTTTTCGCGCGCGATGCGGTCCGCCGTGATCTTGCGCTGCGCGACCTTCTCCTCGCTCATGTAGCGGGCGCATTCGGAGGTCAGCATGTAGTGGCGCACGATCTGCGTGAGGATATCTTCGTTTTCGTCGATCACGATCTCTTCGCGGCCGGGCGTGGAGCCGTAGCAGTAGCGGTCCGCCACGACCAGGGCGCCGGCTTCTTCCAGCAGGCGGGTGAAGTCCAGGTCGTCGATCTCGGAGCCGACCACCGCGACTTTGGCGCGGAAGCGGGGCTTTTCGTCCGGCTCGCGGGCCTTGATCTCCTCCAGCGTTTCGCGCAGCTTCGGAAGGATCAGGCGCTTCGGGCAGCAGTAGCTCACCAGGTTCAGAACGTGGAATTCATAGCCGGTGACGGGCGGGTTCGGCAGCGCGCGCAGTTCGCCGATCTCGGTGATGATGCGGCAGACTTCGTTGTGCTCCCGCACCGCGGCGAGCAGCGATTCGTCCGAGGTGTCCACGCCGTAGCGGGCCGTGAGTTCGTCCAGCAGGTGCAGCCGCATCTGCGTGCGCATCTGCTCCACCGTGTAGGGTTCGACCTTGTACGGGATGTCGCAGTGGCTCACGAAGAAGTTCGGCTTGGTGTTGCAGTTCAGTATCTCCATGTGCTCGTAGCAGCGGTTCATGGCCGAGCAGGCGTCGACGCCGGCCAGCGCGTCCAGAAACTGATACCCGCCTTCGATGGCACGCTCCAGAAGGGAGCGGGCGTACTCGCAGGTGTAGTTCGACATGTAGTACGTGGCGATGTCGATGGATGCGGTGCGCGGCGCCCGGATGCGCACGGAGAAGCAGTTGCCGACGTTGCACAGCACTTCCGGCATGTGGTAGCAGGTGTAGCCGACGGCAAGGCCTCCTTCGGATTGAGCCTGCCGGACGAGGGCGTTGTCGGCGTCTTCCAGCAGGTTCTCAAACTCGATCAAATATTTGAGATCTTTCATAGGACCTCCTCTCTATAAGATTTCACGATCTATGTTGTTTTTCTCAGTATTCTTTTTTATGTCATCCTGACCGAACGCAGTGAGCCGAAGGATCTTCCTTATACCCCGCTCCGTGCTGGACTAAAACTTTTTTCGCCCGTGCGAATGCAATGGGCTCAAAAAGTATTGTCCGGACACGTCGCTCGATGTGGCTTCGGAGTGTTCTCCGGCCCTTGGTTTACAAGATATTCATCCTTTGCAAAATGGTGCGGGCGCCGGAAAGGAGGGCGGAGTCCGGGGGCAGGTCGAAGATGCTGCGGCCGTCGATGTCGTTTTCGGCGTGGGCGGGGTCCGGGGGGATGACGGCCAGGAGGGGGACGCCGCCGAGGGCGGTGTCGGTGACGCGCTCCGGGAGGAGGACGCGGTTGAGGACCGCGCCGACCCGGTCGGCCGCGACGAGGGTATGCGCGACTTCATTGATGGTGGAGATGATCTGGATGCCTTTGCGGCTTTGGTCGGAGACGCAGAGGAGGTGGGTCACTTTTTCCATGACGCGGCGGTTGATCTGTTCGATACCCGCTTCGCCGTCGATGACGACGTAGTCGAATTCGTCAGCCAGGAGGCTGATGACCTGGCGCAGGTAGGTGTTGATGGCGCAGTAGCAGCCGGCCGCTTCGGGCCGTCCGATGGCCAGGAACGCGAAGCCGCGCTGTTCCCGCATAGCTTCGAAGAGGCGGAATTTCGCTTCGGCCAGGATGTCCTGCGTATCGCTTAAGCCCTCGGTGACGTCTTTGGCGACGCGCAGGCGGATGTCGTCCAGGGTCTCCTGCACGTCCACGCCGAGCGCGACGGAAAGACCGACCGCCGGATCGGCGTCGATCGCCAGGATTTTTGCTTCGGGCTTTTCTTCTGTCAGGATGCGCAGGATCGCCGCGGACAGCGATGTTTTGCCGACGCCGCCTTTGCCGGTCAGCGCGATCACGCAGGAATGGGCCATGTGTTCCTCCATGCTTGTTATACGCACAAAATTCCAAATATTACTATATCATTTCAGAAGGATTCCCACAAGAACAAATTGCTCCCGCGGGCGAAAAAACTGCAGGGACCCGCACAAAAAAACTGCGGAAAACGTCCGCGTGCCTCTTTATCTTTCCGCCGGCTTATGATACACTGAAAACCGAAGCCGGCGGAAACGCCCGCATTTGTCCGTGTCATGGGAGCATACAGAATAGTCCGGTGCTTCCCTCGTTCTATCTGTGCCTGAAAAACAAAAGGAGGACTCGCGTGCGGGATCTGAAACACATCATCGAGTTTGAAGAGCTGCTCCAGGAAGCCAATAACGACCTGGTGCGGCAGGCGAAGGCGGAGGGGCTGCGCGCCCTCGGCTATACCTGTTATTTCATGCCGGAGGTCCTGCTGGACCTGCCCGGCTGTTTTTCCGTGCGGCTGCGCGCGCCGCGGAGCACCTCCCCGGACATGGCTACGTATTATATGTCCAACCGCACCTGCATGTACGGCCGCTGCCTGCTGGAACGGGCGCTGGAGGGCGGGTTCAACTTCCTGGACGCCGAGATGGCGACGGAGACCTGCACGGTCACCTGCCGCTTCCAGGAGCATCTGCAGATGATGGATATCATCCAGAACCCGGATTTCTTCTGCGAATTCGCGGACGTGCCGTTCAAGAAAACGCCGAACTCCGTCGAGCATTATAAAAATCAGCTGACCGGCCATGTGCTGCAGCCGCTGCAGGAGCGGTTCGGGATCGATATCTCGGACGAGGCGATCCGGAAGGCCATCGAACAGCACAACGAGGTCTGCCGGCTGATCAATGAGATCGGCGAGTACCGGAAGCGGGAAAACCCGGTCATCACCGGCTGGGAGTTCCAGTTGATCCAGCTCGTGACGCTGACCTGCCCGAAGTACCTGATCATCGATAAGCTGCGGGATATCGCGGAGGATCTGAAGACCCGCGAGCCGGACGAAAAGCCGCGCTGGCGCTGCCGCGTGGTGCTGGCCGGGTCCGAAAACGACGATCCGGACTTTACGAAACTGATCGAGGACTGCGGCGCCCTGGTGGTTGCGGACCGGCACTGCTACGGCTCGCTGCCCGGCCGCGAGGAGATCGTGATCCGGGACGGCGAAAGCGCGCTGGACGCCGTCGCGCGCCACTATCTGGAGACCAGCGAGTGCCCGCGCTTCATGGAACAGCACACGATGCGGGAACGCAAGCGGAAACTGGCGGACACCGTGAAGGAATACAGGGCGGACGGCATCATTATCGAACAGATGAAGTTCTGCGAATACTGGAGCTACGAGCGGACCATCGACACGATCATCCTGCCGCGGGATTACGGCATCCCGGTCTGCTCCATCGAAAAGGAATACGTCAATAATGCGGTAGGCCAGCTGCGGACCCGCTTCCAGGCCTTTATCGAAAGCATTGAGATCAAGAAGATCGCGAAACAGCAGGAACCCGAAGCAGGAGGTGAAGCATGATCCTCAAGACGTTCGAAGGAAAGGAAGTCCCCCTGAAGCCGAAGGCGCTCTGGGAAGCCCTGGGGCCGAAAGTGAAACTGGCGAAGCTCGGCGAAAAGTTCAAAAACGGGGAGATCAAAGAGAAGGTGAAGCGCGCTGCGGACACCGCGGTCAGCACCAGCCTGAAAAAAGCCGCGTCCGATTTCTGGAACGGCAAGCCGCATGAGGAGCGCCGCCTGGGCGACCTGTACGTTCCCGGCACGGGCCTGTACAAGCACCGCGAATGGCGCGGCGTGAAGGACACGTTCTATTATTTCCACATGATCTGGCTGTACAACTACGCGCACATGGTCACGGACATCATGAAGTACGGCAACCTGCCGGATTTCATCAAGGGCACGCTGCGCTACCGCTGGATGGGCCAGACGTATCTGACCGTCATGCACTGGTTCGACCGCGGCATGGAAGGCATGCGCGGGCCGGCGCTTAGGGCGTCCGCCTGGCATTACCGCGGCATGACCAGCGAGACCATCCGCCAGTTCCAGGCGATGTTCGCGGCGGACAAGAAGCTGCACGGCGGGAAGGCGAACGAGCGCTGGAAGAAGCAGATCGCGCACAACGAGACCGTCAGCGGCTGCATTTTCTACCCGTGGCGCGACTATCTGGACGACGTGCCGCTGGAGATGATCCCCTACTTCGTCACCTGCCACGTCAACAACCATACGGTACTGAACTACATCGACGCCGCGCAGTCCATCGGTCTGCCCGCCGACCCCTGCCCGATGTGCCAGGCGGAATACGGCCTCTTCGTGCTGGACGATTATCCGGACTTCGCGCCGATCATGATCACCTCCAACGAGGCCTGCGACGGCTCCGTCGCGACCTCCATCCTGCAGGACTGGTTCCTGGACCGCCCGCTCTTCGCCATGCCGCAGCCCATGCGCTTTGACGATCCGCTGGTGCAGAAGCACTGCCAGCGCGAGATCGAGGAGTGCTGGAAGTTCGTGGAGCAGGAGATGGGCATCCCGTTCAGCTGGGACCAGTACGTGAAATACGCGGAAAGCTTCAACAAACTGACCGAGTTCGAGCACGAGAAATGGGACGTGGCGGCCAACACGCCGTACTATCCCGTCAACGGCGTCGCGCAGGCCCTGTACCGCATCTATTATTCGCAGGACGGCGACCGGCCGATCTGGCACGAGATCGACAGGCACGTGCGGAAGATCATGGAGGATTCGGTGGAGAAGAAGATCAATTCCTTCCCGAAGACCCGCCACCGCGTGATTGCCTGGAGCTGCGCGCCGCTGTATTATTCCAACTGGTGCACCTGGGCCTACAACTGCTGGGGCCTCAACTGCGTCATCAATATGGACTCCCTGATGTTCGACCAGATGCTGCGCACGGATACGTACGAGCACGCGATCGAGGACCTGGCCTGGTTCAACGAAAAGGCGCCGATGCGCGCCATGGCCGTCGGCGGCCACGAGCACATCTTCCGGCTGTGGGAGTTCATGGAACGCTTCCACTGCGACATGGTCATGATGTACGACCAGCTGCAGTGCAAGGGCATGCAGGGCATCCACGGCATGTTCGAGGACGAGTTCCGCAAACGGAACATCCACGCGATCTGGATGCCCCACGCCCTGCCCGACAAGCGCACCGTCTCCCGCGCCGAGATCCGGCGGATCATCAACGACTATATGTTCACGGTCATGCAGGAGCAGCCGCTGGATCCGTCGCTGCTGGACTTCGACGACGGCGAGGGCTGGTAATGGTCTGGGCGGCCAT
>JAFZRY010000027.1 GCA_017619615.1 Lachnospiraceae bacterium
GGGCCCATGGGGTGGTTGGCGCCCAGTTTCATGGCTTTGTCGATATCCTCGACGGAGGCGACGCCGGTTTCCACCAGACCGATGGCTTCGTTGATCTCGGGGATCAGGACACGGTTCACGACGAAGCCGGGAGCTTCCGCGACTTCGATCGGATCCTTGCCGATTTCTTTGCTCAGGTCATAGATGAAGTTGAAGGTCTCGTCGGTGGTGTTCGCGCCGCGGATGACCTCGATCAGCTTCATGCTGGGCACAGGGTTGAAGAAGTGCATGCCGATCACCGGGTGCTTCAGGCCAAGGCCCATCTCGGTTACGGACAGAGAGGAGGTGTTGGTCGCGAAGATGGTGCTTTCCTTGCACATTTCATCCAGCTCGTTCAGCAGTTCGCGCTTGGTAGCCATTTCTTCCTTCACGCATTCGATTACCAGGTCGGCGTCGGCAGCGGCGGATTTCTCTTCCACGAGGACATTGGCCATCAGGGCGTCCTTGGCTTCCTGAGTCATTTTGCCCTTGTCCACACGCTTCTGCAGGGAGGCGTCCAGTTTGTCTTTGTGACGCTGTGCGGAAGCTACGCTGGAAGCGTACATCAGAGCGATATGTCCCTTGGCGGCGAATACCTGTGCGATACCGCTGCCCATCGTGCCGGCGCCGAAAATAGCGACTTTCATAATAAAGTTCCTCCTAAAAATTATTTTTTATTTGTTGATAAACCCGGTGGGTTTTCTCTTCTCCAGGAAGGCGCCCATGCCTTCTTTCTGGTCCGCGGTGGCGAAGCAGGAGCCGAAGGCTTTTTCTTCCTTAACGACCGCCTGGTCGATGGGAAGGGAGATGCCTTCGTTCATGGCGCGCTTGGCGGCCTGGACGGCGATGGGGGCGTTGTTCGCGATGCGGTTCGCAAGCTTCAGGGCCTGCTCCATAAGTTCTTCCTGCGCGTACACGCTGTTGACCAGGCCGATGCGGTGGGCTTCCGCCGCCTTGATGTTGCGGGCGGAGAAGACCAGTTCCTTGGCCATGCCGGTGCCCACGATGCGGGCCAGGCGCTGGGTGCCGCCGAAGCCGGGCGTGATGCCCAGGCCGACTTCCGGCTGTCCGAACATGGCGTTTTCGCTGCAGATGCGGATGTCGCAGGACATGGCCAGTTCGCAGCCGCCGCCCAGCGCGAAGCCGTTCACGGCCGCGATGGTGGGCAGGGGGAACGCTTCCAGCTTCAGAAAAACGTCATTGCCTTTTTTGCCGAACGCTTCGCCTTCTTCCTTGCTCAGCGTGCTCATTTCGGAAATATCCGCGCCCGCCACGAAGGACTTTTCACCGGCGCCGGTCACGACCAGGGCACGCAGCTTCTGCGTGTCGATGCCGTCCAGCACTTCGTTCAGTTCTTCCAGGACCTGGGAGCAGAGGGCATTCAGAACTTTGGGCCGGTTGATGGTGATGATGCCCACCTGACCGCGCTCTTCGAACAGAACCATTTCCATGGGAAACCTCCTAAAACAGAGATGGGATCCTCCGGCAGGAAAAAAGCACGCTCATTGCCGCAGGACATTTTTCAGTTTGATTTTACAAAGAAAGGCAAGGGTCTGTCAAGGCCAAAAGACTATTTTTCCTTTCGAATTGCGAAAGAGGCCGGCCGGCCCATATAAAAAAAAGAATAAGAAAAATTTTACCTTTCAAATCGTCAATAAACGGAAGGTTTTATTTGACACCGTGTGCTTGCCTTGCTAAAATATAACATGAAAAACCATGATAACCTAACCGAAAGGAGACTCATTTATCATGAACAAAGTGTGCACCTTGTCAGAAGCCGTTGAAAAGTACGTGCAGAACGGCGACACGATCTGTTTCGGCGGTTTTACGACCAACCGGAAACCCTATGCTGTGGCGTACGAGATCCTGCGCCAGGGGAAGACGGACTTCACTGTGTGGGCCGGTCCTGCCGGCGGCGACTGGGATATGCTGATCGGGGAAGGGCGCGTGAAGGTATACATCAACTGCTATACCGCCAACTCCGGTTACACCAACGTGTCCCGCCGCTTCCGCGCCGCGATCGAAAAGGGCGAAATGATCTATGAAGACTACAGCCAGGACGTGTTGATGCTGCAGCTTCATGCCGCCTCCCTGGGCCTTCCCTTCCTGCCGGTGCGCCTGATGATGGGCTCCGGTCTGTGCGAGTACTGGGGCATCACCGAAGAGGTCCGCAAGACGCTGCCCAGCGTGGACGACTTAAAGCTGGCTTACGTCGACAACCCTTTCAACCCCGGTGAAAAGGTCGTGGCCGTTCCCGTCCCGAAGCTGGACTGCGCGGTCATCCATGTGCAGCAGGCCTCCCCGGACGGCACCTGCATCCTGATGGGCGATGAGTTCCACGACGTGGATATCGCCATCGCCGCGAAGCGCACCATCGTGACCTGCGAAGAGATCGTCAGCGACGAATACATCCGCCGCGATCCCGCCGCCACCAAGATCTTCGGCGAGTGCGTGGATGCCGTGGTCCGTGCCCCTTACGGCGCCTGGCCCAGCCAGTGCTACGGCTACTATGACAACGACGACAAGGCCCTGAAGGAATACGACAAGGCTTCGAACTATGTGGACGCCGCGGACGCCGCCGCGAAACTCGCGAAGGCCGCCGCGAAGGCCCGCAAGGCCGCGGATGCCAAGCCCGGCGACGCCAAGCTGGAAGCCGCCGCCGTCAAGGCGGAAGAAGCCGCGAAGGCCTGCGCCGACGGCACCAAGGTCCCCGAGACCTTCAAGGATTATGTGGACAAGTGGGTCTACAGCGTCAAGACGCATGAGGAACTGCTGGACAAGATCGGCGGCAACCGCCTGATGAACCTGAAGATCGAGCCGCATCTGGGCTATTCCACGAGACACTGAGGCAGGAGGCATAGAGCAATGTTTGATTACAAGAAAGTCGGATATACGATGTCCGAAATGCAGGCGTACGCCATTGCGAAGAACATCAAAGAGAACCAGATCGTCATCGTCGGCACGGGCCTGCCGCTGATCGGCGCGTCCCTGGCCAAGGCGGTGGTCTGCCCCAGCTGCCATCCCATCGTGGAGAGCGGCCTGATGGACTGCTCCCCCGTGGAAGTGCCCCGCTCCGTCGGCGACCTGCGCTTCATGGCGCACTGCGCGGTGCAGTGGCCCAACATCCGCTTCGTGGGCTTCGAAGCCAACGAGTGGCTGCATGACACCGACCGTCTGATTGCTTTCATCGGCGGCGCCCAGATCGACCCGTACGGCAACGTGAACTCCACCTGCATCTACGGCAAGGGCGACTACATCAAGCCCCAGGTGCGCTTCACCGGTTCCGGCGGCGCCAACGGCATCGCGGGCTTCTGCAACACCATCATCATGATCAAGCTGGACAAGACCAAATTCGTGAACAAGGTCGACTACATCACCTCCTGCGGGTGGATGGACGGCCCCGGCGGCCGCGAAAGAGTCGGCCTGCCCGGCAACCGCGGCCCTCAGATGGTCGTGACCGACATGGGCATCATGAAGTTCGACGAAGAGACCAAGCGCATGTATCTGGCTTATTACTATCCTTACACCACGCCCGAAGAGATCAAGGCGGCCATTCCGGACTTCCCGCTGATCGTGGACGAACGGGCGCAGCTGATGGAAGGTCCCAGCCCCGAGATCATCCGCACCATCCGCGAGGATATCGACCCCGGCCAGGCTTTCATCAAGGTCCCGAAGGAATAATTAAGGAGGAGATATACCATGGGTTTCTATTCCATGCCCGGCTATTTTCAGGCGATGCCCCAGGTGGGCAAACCTTTAAAGGCCCGGAACGAACAAAACGAGCAGGCCATCCTGGCCATTGAGAACGAACTGCATCAGGCTGCCTACAACGCCATCCAGGCCGGCAAGGCCGACGAAGCCGTGAACAAGAGCGGTGAGATGACTGCCATGCAGCGTCTGGAGTACCTGGTCGATCCCGGTACCTGGTGCCCGCTGAACAGCCTGTACAACCCGCAGCACAACTCCCACGGCTCCACCGGCATCGTGAAGGGCCTGGGCCGCATCAGCGGCCACTGGGCGCTGATCGTCGCTTCCGACAACAAGAAGCTGGCCGGCGCCTGGATCCCCGGCCAGGCGGACAACCTGCTGCGCGCTTCCGACACCGCGAAGTGCCTGCACATCCCGCTGGTCTACGTGCTGAACTGCTCGGGCGTCAAGCTGGACGAGCAGGAGAAGGTGTATCCGAACCGCCGCGGCGGCGGCACGCCTTTCTACCGCAACGTGGAACTGGAGCAGATGGGCATCCCGGTCATCGTCGGCATCTTCGGGACCAACCCGGCCGGCGGCGGCTACCACTCCATCAGCCCGACCATCCTGATCGCGCACCAGAAGGCCAACATGGCCGTCGGCGGCGCCGGCATCGTGGGCGGCATGAACCCGAAGGGCTATGTGGATGAAGAGGCTGCCATGGCGCTGATCGAGGCCGGCAAGGGCCTGGTCGCGACGCCTCCCGGATCCGTCCCGATCCACTACGGCGAGACCGGTTTCTTCCGCGAAGTGTACGCGGACGACTACGGCGTACTGGACGGCATCAAGAAGTACATGTCCTTCCTGCCCGCCTACAATCCGGAATTCTTCCGCGTGGACGATCCCGCTCTGCCCGCGCTGGATCCCAACGACCTGTACAGCCTGGTCCCGATGGACAAGAAGCGCACCTACGACATTTATGACGTCATCGGCCGCATCTTCGACAAGTCCCAGTTCCTGGAATACAAGAAGGGCTACGGTCCGGAGATCGTCGCCGGTCTGGCAAAGGCGGAAGGCCTGCTGGTCGGCGTCATCGCCAACGTCCAGGGCCTGCTGATGCACTATCCGGAATACAAGCTGGGCCAGAACCCCAACTCCGTGGGTATCGGCGGCAAGCTGTACCGTCAGGGCCTGATCAAGATGAACGAGTTCGTGACGCTGTGCGCGCGTGACAAACTGCCCATCGTCTGGATCCAGGATACCACCGGCATCGACGTCGGCGACGACGCCGAGAAGGCCGAACTGCTGGGCCTGGGCCAGTCCCTGATCTACTCCATCCAGAACAGCCACGTGCCGCAGCTGGAGATCACGCTCCGCAAGGGCACCGCCGCGGCGCACTACGTCATGGGCGGCCCGCAGGGCAACGACACCAACGCCTTCTCCCTGGGCACCGCCGCCACCGAGATCTACGTCATGCACGGCGAGACCGCCGCGGCCGCCATGTATTCCCGCCGTCTGGCGAAGGAATACAAGGCCGGCGAATCCCTGGAAGGCACCATCGCGAAGATGAACGAGATCATCCAGGATTACGCCGCCAAATCCCGTCCGTTCGCCTGCGGCGAACTCGGCCTGGTCGATGAGATCGTGAACATGAACATGATGCGCAACTACGTCGTGGCGTTCGCGTATTCCGTATACCAGAACCCGACTCAGATCTGCCCGTTCCATCAGATGCTGAGCCCGCGCACCATGCGTGATTTCGTCACCTACAAGAAATAATCGGTATGAACGAGGGGGCGGACAGTGCATGCTGTCCGCCCTTTTGAGGGGAAAAGAATGAGCATTTATACCTTAGGCATCGACGTGGGCTCCACGGCGTCCAAATGCATCATGCTGCAGGACGGCCGGGAGATCGTCAGCAAGTCCCTGATCGACGTGGGCGCCGGCACCAGCGGCCCCGCCCGGGCCATCGAAGCGGTGCTGGCGGGCGCCGGCATGACGCGCGAAGACATGACCTTCACCCTCGCGACCGGCTACGGCCGGAATTCCCTGGAGGGGATCGCGGACGCGCAGATGAGCGAGCTGTCCTGCCATGCCAAGGGGGCTGCTTTCCTGTATCCGGACGTGCGCACGGTCATCGACATCGGCGGCCAGGACGTGAAGGCCATGCATATCGAAAACGGCGCGATGGTCAACTTCCAGATGAACGACAAATGCGCCGCCGGCACGGGCCGGTTCCTGGACGTGATGGCGCGCGTGCTGGAAGTGCGGACGGATGAACTGGGCACGCTGGCGGCCCAGTCCACGAAGCGGGTGGCCATCAGCTCCACCTGCACGGTGTTCGCGGAAAGCGAAGTGATCTCCCAGCTGGCCCAGGGAACGGACAAGCGGGACATCATCAAAGGCATCCATTATTCCGTGGCCAACCGGGTCTCCGGCCTGGTCAACCGGATCGGCGTGCAGGACCGGGTCGTCATGACCGGCGGCGTCGCGCAGAACAAGGGCATCGTCTCCGCGCTGGAGGAGAGTCTGGGGCACATCATCTACACCAGCCCCCTGACCCAGTACGTGGGCGCCCTGGGCGCGGCCCTGTTCGCGTATCAGAAAGCACTTAAGATGAAGCAATAATATACAGAGGCCGGGCTGCGCCGGCCTGTGAATCAGGAGGAGAAATATGGCAAAACAAGTGAGCCCCGGCGTTCTGGCGTTGCGCAAAGTGGTGGACGACGTCTACGCGGATGCCCGGAAGGCCAAGGCGGAAGGCAAATTGGTAGGCTGGTCCTCGTCCAAGTTCCCCTGCGAACTGGCGGAGGCGTTTGACCTCAACGTCATGTACCCGGAAAACCAGGCCGCCGGCATCGCCGCCAACCGTGACGGCGAGATCATGTGCCAGGCCGCGGAAGACCTGGGCTTCGACAACGATATCTGCGGTTACGCCCGCATTTCGCTGGCCTATGCCGCCGGCAAGCGCGCCGCCCGCAAGATCGACTGGAGTAAGGAAGACGGCTACGTCATCAACCCCGCCACCGGCAAGCCCTTAAAGGACGAAAACGGCAACGTGGTGCTGGATGAAAACGGCAAGCCGAAGAAGGACCCCAAGACCCAGACCCCGTTCATCGTTCTGGAAGACATCCATGAGATCGAAGCCCTGCCTGAAGGCCGTGAAAAGGAACGCCGCCGCGAATCCATCCAGCCTTACCGCCAGATGCGCATGCCTCAGCCCGATTTCGTGCTGTGCTGCAACAACATCTGCAACTGCATGACCAAGTGGTATGAGAACATCGCCCGTATGTGCAACATCCCGCTGATCATGATCGACATCCCTTACAACAACACCATGGATCCGAATCCGGAGAACGTCCGTTATATCCGCGCCCAGTTCGACAACGCCATCAGGCAGCTGGAAGAACTGACCGGCAAGAAGTTCGACGAGAAGAAGTTCGAGCACGCCTGCGCCCAGGCCAACCGCACCGCCCAGAACTGGCTGAAGGTCTGCGATTACCTGCAGTACAAGCCCGCCCCCATGAGCGGCTTCGACCTGTTCAACCACATGGCGGACGTCGTGACCGCCCGCGGCAAGAAGGAAGCCGCCGACGCGTTCGAACTCCTGGCCGTGGACCTGGAGCAGAATATCAAGGACGGCACCTCCACTCTGCCGTTCCCGGAACAGTACCGCGTGATGTTCGAAGGCATCCCGTGCTGGCCGAAACTGCCGAACCTGTTCAAGCCGCTGAAGGCCAACGGCGTGAACGTGACCGCCGTCGTGTACGCCCCCGCTTTCGGCTTCGTGTACAACAACATGGACGAAATGGTCAGCGCGTACTGCAAGGCCCCGAACTCCGTCTCCATCGAGAAGGGCGTGGAATGGCGCGAAGGCATCTGCCGCGCGAACAAGGTGGAAGGCGTTCTGGTCCACTACAACCGTTCCTGCAAGCCGTGGTCCGGCTATATGGCTGAAATGCAGCGCCGCTTCACCGCGGACCTGGGCATCCCCTGCGTAGGCTTTGACGGCGACCAGGCCGACCCGCGCAACTTCAATGAAGCCCAGTATGAGACGCGTGTGCAGGGCCTGGTAGAGGCCATGCAGATCCGCAAGGAAACCATGGAATAAGGAGGCCGGAAATGAGCTTAGAGAATACCTTTAAAGAATTTCAGGCTGTAGCTTACAACCCCAAGAAGTGCCTGAACGAATACAAGGCGGCCGGCAAGAAGGTCATCGGCGTCCTGCCTTACTACGCCCCCGAAGAACTCGTCTATGCCGCCGGCATGGTGCCCATGGGCATGTGGGGCAGCAACAACAAGAACATCGGTCTGGCCAAGGAATACTGCGCCACCTTCTACTGCACCATCGCGCAGCTGGCGCTGGAAATGCTGCTGGACGGCACCATGGACCAGCTGGACGGCATCATCACCCCCACCATCTGCGACACGCTGCGCCCCATGAGCCAGAACTTCCGCGTCGCCATGGCGAAGCTTCACAAGATGCCCACTATCTTCCTGGCGCATCCGCAGTACCGCCGCCCGGCGTTCGGCCTGCAGTTCACGGTCGACCAGTACAACAACGTGCGTCATGAACTGGAAGCCATCTGCGGCCACGAGATCGGCGAAGAAGCGATCCGCGACGCCATCAAGGTCTACAACAAGTACCGCCAGGCGCGCCGCGAATTCGTGAAGCTGGCCGGCGAGCATCCGGAAGCCGTTTCCGCCGTCAACCGCAGCGCGGTCCTGAAGGCCGGCTATTTCATGGAGAAGCCCGCTTACACCGAAAAGCTGGAAGCCCTGAACAAGGAACTGGCCGCCCTGCCCGCCTCCGACTGGAACGGTGTGAAGATCGTCACCAGCGGCATCATCTGCGACAATCCCGTGCTGCTGAAGATCCTGGACGACAACAACATCGCCATCGCGACCGACGACGTCGCCCACGAGAGCCGCTGCATCCGCGTGGACGCGGACGAGACCGGCGACCCGATGATGGCACTGGCGAAGCAGTTCGCGGACGAAGACTACGACGTCCTGCTGTACGATGAAGCCTCCAATCAGAACCGCCGCGGCGAATTCGTCGCCAACCTGGTCAAGGAGAGCGGCGCGAAGGGCCTGGTGCTCTTCATGCAGCAGTTCTGCGACCCCGAGGAAATGGAGTATCCTTACCTGAAGAAGGCCCTGGATGCCGCCCAGATCCCTCACATCAAACTGGGCATCGACCAGCAGATGCGCGACTTCGGCCAGGCCGCCACGGCCCTCCAGGCCTTCGCGGACGTGCTGAGCCTGTAAAACGGAAAAGGCGGACCGGAAGGCCCGCCCTGCCGCTGCTCTGAAAGGGGCGGACCGGAAGGTCCGCCCTGTTTTTATTCTTCTGAGAAATGCAGCGAATCCTTATAGACCCGGAAGACTTCGCCGGCGATATCGATAAAATCCCGGGCATAGCGCGGCATCGGGTCGTCCCGGCGGTAGACCAGGGACAAAGCGCTTTTCCGCAGCGTATGGCTGACCGGGAAGGAGATCATCTGCCCCGCTGCCTGCCGGTTATGATACAGGACAGCAGGAGAGAGGACGGCCAGCCCCATGCCCCGGCGGGCCAGTTCAAACAGCAGGGGCTGCGAATTGGCCTCAAAACAGATGAAGGGCCGCACGCCGCCTTCCATATAGTACTGGTCCAGTTGGCGCCGGATCCGGTTGGAGGGCAGGGTGACCAGCAGCGGCAGATCCGGCAGCGAGCGGATGTCGGGCCGGCTGCCGGGGTAATCCCGCTCCGTCTTTTCCGAAAACACGTCCGGGCGGAAAGTCCGGGAAACGCAGGCCCAGATCTCTTCCTCCACCAGAGGAATCCGGATCTCATTCGGTCCGGGCTCCACGTTGACTCCGAAATACATGTCCACCTTCTTTTCCGATAAAAGCTGTTGAAAGACATCCGTGGTGCCGTCCTGTAGCTCAACGGCCACGTGCGGGTACATTTCCCGGTACTGCTCCAGGATCCCGGGGATCATCGCGTCAGCACGCAGGCGGGGCAAGATGAAAGCCGCCGTGCAGATCCCCGTGGCCTTCCACTGCCACAACAACCTGTACCTGTCCGCCGGCAACGCCATCGCGGCTTATGAGAACGGCGCGGACGTCCTGGACTGCGGCCTGATGGGCATGGCCCGCAGCGCCGGCAACCTGCCGACCGAAGCCTGCGCGGCCCTGATGCGCCGCTACGGCGAGATGCAGGATATCGACCTGTACGGCCTGCTGTCCTTTGTCGAAAAGCGCCTGATGCCGGCCATGGAGCCCTTCGGCTATCACAATCCTGTGGCTCCCATCGACCTGGTCTTCGGCCTGTGCGGCTGCCACTCCAGCTTCCTGAAACGCTATCAGGCCATCGCGGAAGAGACCGGCGTCAATCTGTTCCGTCTGATCGTGGAAACGTCCGCCATCGACCGCCGCAGCCCTTCGGACGAACTGATCCGCAGCGTGGCGGCCAAACTCCCGAAGGCCTGACATACTGACCGGAGGTGCCCCCATGACGAAAGTGATTCTGGCCGGAGAAAATCCCGCGCATACCTTCGAAAAACTGAGCGGCCTGCTGGCCGGCCTGCCGGTCGAACTGAAGGCGGTGGACACGCCGGAAGCGTACGAAGCTATGACGGATGCGGAGATCCTGATCCTGCGCATCTTCAAGGCGCCGGAAGCGGTCATTGCCCGCAACCCCGGCCTGAAAATGATTATGCGCTGGGGCGCCGGCTTCGACTCCGTGGACATCGAAGCGGCCGGCAAGCGCGGCATCTGCGTCACCAATACCCCCGGCGCCAACGCGGACGCGGTCTCCGAACTGGCCGTCCTGCTCATGCTGGCCGTTTCCCGGAAACTGCTCTGCCACAGCGTATGTTTACGCCGCAGCGACTGGAGCAAGAACGAATTCCTCAACAACTCGTTCACACTGGTGAACAAGACTGTGGGCATCCTGGGCGCCGGCAACATCGGCCGCAAGGTGGCCCGCAAGGCGCAGGCCTTCGGCGCGAAGACCATCTACTACGATCCGTTCCGTCTTTCGGAAGAGCGGGAAAAAGAGTTCTCCCTGACGTATTATCCGCTGGATGAACTGCTTCCCCTCTGCGACATCATCACGCTGCATCTGCCGCTGATGGAAGAGACGAAACACCTGATCGATGCGGACGCCATCGCCCGGATGAAAGACGGCGCCATCCTGATCAACACCGCCCGCGGCGGCCTGGTGGACGATCACGCCCTGTTCGAGGCGGTGCAAAGCGGCAAGCTCCTGGGCGCCGGCCTGGACGGCGTGGAGCGCGAGCCCCTGCAGCCGGACGACGAGTTCTTCCGGAACGACAACATCATCGTGGCGCCTCACGTCGGCGGCGGCACGGCGGATATCGGTGAAGCCATCATGCCCATGCTGGCGGACGATATCAAACGCTTCCTGGCCGGGGAAGCGCCCCGCTTTATCGTAAACAAGCAATTCCTTCCGCAGTGACCGGCGATCCTGCATCAGAAGGGGTGACATAAGGGCAGGCCTTTGTCATGTCAGCAGTATGGCAAAGGTCCTGCTTTTTTGTTCCTCTTTATATTGTTGTCCGCCTCCGTATCGGTTATAATTGGGGCACCGGAAACCGTCCGGAAAAGGAGGCCAGAGATGGATCGGCCGGCCGCAACTTTTACATCCCGGGTCTATGAGATCGTCCGCCGTATCCCGGCGGGCCGCGTGGCTACGTATGCCCAGATCGCGCGCCTGGCGGGGCATCCCGGCGCCGCCCGCGCCGTCGGCAACGCCCTGCACCGCAACCCGTATAACGACCCGCAGGAGATCCCCTGCTACCGCGTGGTGAACAGTCAGGGCTTTCTCTCCGGCGCCTACGCTTTCGGCGGCCCGTGTATCCAGCGGGACCTGCTGCGGGCAGACGGTGTGGAAGTGCTGAATCTCCGGGTGGATCTGGAACGGTATCAGTGGAAAAATGTTGACTGCGGTCCATAATTCCAGTACAATCTAAAACAGAACCGCTGCCGTTGATCTCAAAACACTTTCTCACCGAAAACACCGTTTTGCGTACCTGTTCCGACAGGCTGAACAATACATCAAAAAGGGGAACTGACCATGAACAAAAAGAAACTGATGTGCAAGATGACCGCCTGCCTCCTGATCCTGGTCCTGATCCTGTCCCTGACCGCCTGCGGAGGCGGCAAGCCGAGCGGGACCTATGTGTCCAAGGGGCTGATCACCCAGTCCTACACCTTCAGCGGGGACAGCGTCACCATCTCGGCCTTCGGCATCAATGCCACCGGGACCTACACCATCAAGGACGGCAAACTGAACATCACTTATTCGCTGCTCGGCCTGGAACAGACCATCAGCTACAGTTACGAGAAAAAAGGCAACTCGATATTCATCGACGGGACAGAGTTTATCAAACAATGATCCGCCCGGTTCGGACACACAAGGGGGACTGTAATGGAGAACAAGCAGAATCTGCCGACTTATACGCAGTTTATTGAAGCGGCCTTTACCGCGCTGAAAAGCCTGAAGGCACCGGTGACGACTGAGGCGGCATCCGCCCAGATCCGGAAGAACCTGAAACTGAAAGAGCCGCTGCTGGAGATCCCGCACGACTCCCGGACAGGCATGACGGAGGCGGACTACCGGATCGGCTGCGCGCTGTCTTTCCTGCGCTCCCGGGGCGTGGCGGCCAAAACAAAGGAAGGGATCTGGACGATCACATCGCTGTTCAGCGACCGCGAGGCCATTGACGTGGACGAGGTCGAAGAGTCCTATCATCTGCGGTATCCGGACCGGTTTGGAGGCGATTCCCAGGGCCAGCTGCTGGCCTGGGAGAAGAATCTCTATGACATTCTTCAGAACCTGTCCGCTTCCCGTTTTGTCAGGATGATCGTAAAATTCCTGGCGGCAGAAGAATTCAAAGATATCGTCGTGATCGACTTTTCCGACAACGGCAGCTGCTACGGTACGGCGCTGGCGCATGGGGATAAGACGAAAAGAACGGCATTTTGCGCCAAACGTTTCCAGGAAGTGACGGAGATCCGGGAGATCCGGGAATTGCGGGGTGCCTTTTCGAACACCATCAAACGGGGGATCTACATCACCCTGGGAGGATTCTCGGAGGATGCGCGCGCAGAAGCCAAGGACCCCCGGAAGATCCCGCTGGAACTGATCGACGGGATGGACCTGGTCCGGAAGATGGCGGAAAAAGGCATCGGGGTAAGCGCGTTCAAGGATTACCGCATTGATCAGGATTTCTTTGAGAGCCTGGACAGCTGAGGCGTGAAGGGATAAACGATCCATGACCGAACTGCTTGTTCGCACAAAAGGCAATATCAGTCCGGAGGGCAGGTCCCGGGTCTGTTTTACCTGCCATCCGGCGGACCTTGCGCGCACGTTCGACAGGATCTGCCATGACATTTTTCTGACCCATGACCCGGCTGTCTATTACAGGGAAAATATGGCAGAACCGCTGGAAGAGGAAAACCGGGAGACAGACCTGGCTCGCATGAACCTGTTTGTCGTCCCGGTCACTTTTCGTCTGCTCACGGAGCCCTGTCCGGCCATGGATGAGGACATTGCCTTTGCCTTAAAACAAAACATCCCGATCCTTCCGGTCCTCTGGGAGACCGGCCTGGAAGAACTGTATCAGATCAAATTCGGGGACAGACAGTATTTATTCCCCTTCAGTCAGGATCCGACAGAGATCCGTTACGAGGAAAAACTGAAGAACTACCTGGACTCTGTCCTGCTGAGCGAGGAAATGGCCAAACGCGTCCGCGCCGCTTTCGATGCCTACATTTTCCTGAGTTACCGGAAAAAGGACCGCCGCTACGCGAACGAACTGATCCGCATGATCCACGCGGATCCGGTTTGCCGCGACATTGCCGTCTGGTTTGACGAATTCCTGATCCCGGGCGAAAGTTTCAAGGAAAATATCGCCCATATCCTGCAGGACAGCCGGCTGCTGGCCCTGCTGGTGACGCCGAGCCTGCTGGAAACGCCGAACTTCGTCATGGATCAGGAATACCCGGCGGCCAGGGCTTCCGGGATCCCGATCCTTCCCGTGGAAATGAAAAAGACGGGACGCTGGCAGCTGAAGCGCAAGTACCGCGCCATCCCGCGCTGCCTGGACATGAACCGGCCGGACGCCAGACAGCGCTTTCTGGAGAGTATCCGCCGTTACGCGCTGCAGGACAGCAAAGACGAACCCGCGCACAACTACCTGATGGGTCTGGCTTACCTGAACGGGATCGACGTGCAGACAGACGCGGAACAGGCCGTAAAACTGATCACGTCCGCCGCGGAAAAGGGCCTGCCGGAAGCAATGGAAAAACTGTGGAACATGTACTTCTACGGGACATCGGTAAAAACGGATTATCAGACCTCCTTGTATTGGATGAAAAAATATGCGGAATACTGTGAAAAGCAGTACGGAGAGGACGATCCGGAGACACTGAGAGTTTATCATAATATTGCAGCGACATACAATTTTATGGAAGAACACGGTACTGCACTAGAGATCCAGCAGCGCATCTATGATATGTCTGCCCGCAGAGTGGGAGAAAACGATATGGCGACGCTGTTGATGCTTTCCAATTTGGGAAAGACATGTCTGACTCTGGGACGGTATCAGGAAGCCCTGAAAAAGTGTACGGCTGCGTATTACGGCCTGAAGAAACTTCTGGGGAAAAATGATCCGCATGTGATCTTTGCATTTCAAAACCTGGCACGGTGCTATGACGAAATGGGAGACTGGACACAGGCAGCTGCCTTGTATGAGGCGCAGTATAAACAGTGCTGTGACGCGCAGGGAGAAGCATCTGACGATGCTTTTTCGGCCTTATCTTCGCTGGCGGCCTGTTACAGAAAACAGGGAAACTATGATAAAAGTATTGCTTTGGGAGAAAAGTACATTCGGGATTCAGAACAGTACTGCGGAAAAGATCATCAGAGAACGCTGACGGCCAGGCATGATCTGGCTCTTGTTCTGGCTGAAAAGGGAGAAAAAGAAAAAGCCCTGACAATACTCAGGGAAGTTTACAGCACCAGGTGTGAACTGCAGGGAGAGGACCATCCGGAAACGATACTGGCACTAAGCAATCTGTCCCAAACAGCATTTGAATTGGGTGATAAGGAGAACGCTGCAAAAGCATTTTCCCGCATATACAAGTGGAGAGAAGAAAGATTCGGGGAAGATGACCCCCGTACTGTAAGGACGCTGATCACATTGGGGGTCATGCTTTTCAGTACAACGGATAAATCACAGGCAATAAAGATAAGCCGGGAGGCATACGAGAAAGCAGTCCGGTGTTTTGGCGCAGAGAATCCCGAAACTCTCCGGGCTCAATATAATTTGGCATTCACACTGCTGGACCTCCAATTATATGAAGAGGCGATTCCTCTTTTGGAGGATTCTTTGGAAAAGGCGGAACGCAAACTGGGAATGCAAAATCCTAAGTATTTCCTTATCCTTCAAGAACTGTTAAGAGCGGACTGGATGTCCGGAAAGCAGCAGAAAGCGAAGGACCTTCTGGAACGGCATTATGAACATGGTGTGAAAGATAAAATGGCTGCTCCCGAAACGGCGGTCTGGATCATCACGAACCTGGCCGTGCTCCGCCGCGCCGGCGGGAACCTGTCCGGGGCAGCTGCTCTTTGCCGTGAACTGGACAGCTATGACCCCAAGTTGTACGAACATTTCTTAAAAGACAGGGAGGCGATCCTGCGGGAAAGCGGGAACAGCGGATCTCCTGCATGATAGAATAATAATGGAAACCGGAGGAGGAACCATGCAAGTACTGATCGATCTGTTCAAGACTATCGTTGAGGAAGGGACAAAGTTTTTTTCATCCCATATCTGGGCGCTGGTAGTCGCGGGAGTGATCGCGCTGGTGGTGGCTGTGTTTACCAGCATAGAACTGTCAAAAGCAGCAGACATTGTGAAGCGCCCTTCTGCAAAAGGCCTGTTGGTGATTATTTTCCCTGTCAGCCTGGCCGCCTGGATGCTGGTGATGGCAACTTTCTTTGTGGGTGTGGATATTTATAAAGCGCATCCCGGCTATTTCGGCAAAACGTTTCTCATCGCCGTGATCGCGGTGACCGTGCTGGATATGGTGCGATACCTGATCGTTATGAAAACATTGGAAGGGAAAAACTGGTTTCCTGAAATACTGATGATAGGACTTTGCGTGGCGTTTCTGCTGACTGATTTCATGAATACGGTTTTCCATTGGCACTTCATCACTCTTTTCGGGATCACGGCAGGAGAGTATCTGATAGCCCTGTTTTTTGCTTACGGGGTCAGGAATATAGTAAGGTTCGTGATCTCTTTGCTGAGTCTGCCTTTCGTCATCAGAAAACACAGATAACAAAAAAGCGGGCCGGCTGATATGTACCCAGAATCCTGGACACATGGAATAATGGCTTAACTGTAACACATGGATGCTTCCCGGTATCTTGCCGGGGGCATCCATTTTGTTTTTGCCTGGATCCGGTCGTTGTTATAGTACCGTATGTATTCTTCGACCGCCTTGCTGAATGCCTCAAATGAAGGATACGATTTTTCCTGTCCGTAGTACATCTCATTTTTCATCCGCCCGAAGAAGGTTTCCATGATGCAGTTATCATAGCAATTGCCCTTCCTAGACATCGATTGAATGATCCCTCGCTTCTTCAGCTCTTTTCTATAGTACGGATGTTGATACTGCCAGCCCTGGTCTGAGTGAAAGATCAGCCCCTCTACAGAGGGAAACTTCTCAAAGGCCCTTTTCAGCATCCGGGTGACCTGATCAAAGGTCGGATGCATGGAAAGATCGTACGAGATGATTTCGTTGGTGTTCATGTCCAGGATCGGCGAAAGAAAGCATTTCCCCCAGTTGAAGGAAAACTGTGAGACATCAGTTGTCCATTTCTGGAGAGGGGCTGTCGCGCTGAAATCCCGGTTTATTACATTCCCGGAAAGCTTTCCGACTTCACCCTTGTAAGAGTGGTATTTCTCCCTTGGTCGTTTTCCCTTGAGCTGCATGACATGCATCAGCCGCTACACGCGCTTGTGATTCACCTGATAGCCACGGTTTACTAATTCCTGGAAGACTCTTCTGACGCCGTATCTGCCCTTGTTTTGCTGAAAAATGGCTGCGATCTCATCCTTTAGTTCTTTATTGCGGAGATCCACCTTATCTGTTTTTCTTATTTCGAAGTAGTAGGTCGATCTCGCCAGCCTCATTGCGTCAAGAAGATATTTCAGTTCATATCCTTCCTTTCGGAGTTCCCGGACGATCGCTGCTTTTTCGCCTTGAGTTGCGCAGCCCATTTTTCTTCTCTCAAGGCGATCTCTTTTTTTATGACTTCATTCTCCGCCCTTATGCGGGCCACTTCAGCGCGGAGCCGGATCAATTCTTCCCGCTCGCTTTCCGTGAGCGGCAATGGTTCTTTCTTCTTTCTATCCATGGCGGGCTCCTTTGGATGCTTTCCCCTCTTTTGGGGAAGCAGTCCTTCATACCCATACATCATATATCTTCGAACCCACGAATACAATGTCCCGTCATTGATTCCAGCTGAAACAGCAACGGATTTGTTTGATTCACCGGCAAGAACCCGCGAAATCAATTCCAGTTTCTCTTCCGGAGACCGATCTTTGTTGTGGCTGGGATGTTTTAGTGCTTCGGGTCCCAACGTTTCTTCTATTCGGACCCAGAGACGTACTGTGTCATGAAATTTCCTTGGCTTAATCCCTTCCGGCGTATCCGGCCATTTGCCTTGCCGATATAGATCGACCGCGTTTCTTTTGAATTCGTAACTGTAACGCATAAAGATACCCCCTTTGCTGGTGTTGTCCAGTAAAGGGGGTACATATCATTGCAGCCCGCTTTTGGTTTGCTTTTTCTCAGGCACAGAACCCGATCGGATTCCGCTTCTTCTTGTCCGAACCTTCCTCCGGATCTTCAAAATCCTCGGCCGTCAGGACAAAGCTGACCGGTTCCGGGGCAGCTGCATCCGGCGTCCCGCGTTCCCCGCTCCCGTATACGCGGGAGGCGAAACTCAGGATCGCGTTCTCCACCAGGTTCCGGCAGAAGCGGCCGTTGCCGAAATCCGGCCGGGCGGCGGCACGTCCGCAGATCTCTTCCGCTTTGCGGACGGCTTCGTCTGTAAGGGCAAAACCTTTCCGCTTTGCTTCCAGCCGGACGATGCCGGCCAGGTCCTCGGGAGAGTAGTCCTCGAAGCGGATCGTGAAGGGGATCCGTGAGCTCAGGCCCGGGTTGCGGGCGATAAATTCCTCCATCTCCCGGGGATAGCCGGCAAAGACTACCACGGTCCCGTCCCGGCGGTTCTCCATCTCCTGGACGATCGTGGTGATGGCTTCATCGCCGAAACCGGACCTATAGTAGTCGATCAGTGAGTAAGCTTCGTCGATGAACAGCAGCTTCCCGCCGGCTTCCCGGAATACTGCCTTCACCTTGTCAGCGGTTTGGCCGACGTATTTGGCGACCAGGTCGGCCCGGCCGGTCTCGACCGGCTGCGGAGAGGAGAGGATCCCGATCTCGTACAGGATCCCGGCCAGAATGCGGGCGACGGTGGTCTTTGCCGTACCCGGATTGCCCAGGAAGGCCATGTTCAGAGCCAGGGGGAGCGTGCTGATGCCCCGGCTTTCCATATCCTTCTTCATCCTGGCATAGGCTTCGATTCGCTTGACCTGGGCTTTGACGGACTCCAGACCGATCAGTTCGTCCAGACCGGCCCGGTAATCGACGGACTCCGGGGAAGGCGGCAGGAATTCCAGAAAACGGGCCAGCTTCGTCTGGATCTCATCCCATTGCCGGACGCTCAGCGGCCGGATTTTCCGGAACTGAGTGTCCGACAGGTTCCGCAGCTCACCCACGGTGCGGATGCCGGCCCGCCGGAGACACATAAAGGAACGGGGGGTCAGGTCCAGATCCTCCAGCGGGGCGGAGTTGGGGTCGCTGTTTTTCGGGGGCTTTTCAGGATCCTTGTTCTCCGCTTCATCCGGCTTGGCCGGAACAGGATAGAAGTCGTCGTCCTCGAAGTCATCGATGATCGGCGGATCGTCACGCCGTTCCTTTGCTTTCATGAGGCCGGCCAGGATGCGGCCGAGGACGTATTCCAGGGAGAAAGAGGGAAGAGGGCGGAAGCAATCCGCCGGGATCGTTCCCCCGCGGACCTCCGTGATCTGGCCAAAGGGGAAAATGCCGGCGAGGACAGCCCTGGTGCGGTGTGAAATCTCCTCCGGGAAGACCAGCAGGCAGACGGGCCGGCTCCAGTCGTCCGCTTCGCTGCCGGAACAGAGAAGGCGAAAGACGCCGCCGGTCTCCTTCAGCGTGTCCAGAAAATCGTCGGCACGCTGATCCATGAGGCTGTTGCGGCCGCGTTCGGACACGACATCGGCAAAGGCCTCCACGGCTTTGTCATCAAAACGGAGGGCGTAGATACGGCCTTGTTCCCGGATGACAGCTTCGGCCTCTTCCGATCCGGCAGCCGTGTGCTGCGATTCCCGGAAGAGCCAGACCAGGTCGCGTTCTTTGACTGGACAGGCGGGGCCGGCCGGAGCCATCGTTTCCCGGAAGATCCAGGCCAGGTCGTCGTCCGGGACAGGGCAGGCGTGATCGGTCAGAGCAAACAGGACAGGCTCACCGTTTTCACGGATCGCCAGCTGCCAGCCGAGCCGGCCGGCAGGGAGAAGGGTCTGGGACACGAGGAAAAAACTGTCCCAGGTCGTTCGGACCAGATCGTCCGGATAAGAAGATCCGGAAGGCTTTAAGGAAAGGGCGGTCAGATGAATGGGAGAGTCGGAAAAAACAGGGAGATCAGTTTCTGTCAACTAAATACCTCTCTTTCATATAACGGCTTGCCTAATGGGGAAACATGTGGTCTGTCCGGCGCTCCGTTGGCAGGCTCGTCTCATCGCCTGCTTCCCCCGGTCCCGCGTCGGGCAGTTCTTCCTTCAGTTGTCAAGGTGCGGGTCTTTGACGTTTGGGGGGACAAAAAAACGATGTCCCAACGTCTTCGGGAAGACAAAATATCCCCTTGGGATACTCAAAACTCCGTTAGTGTCATGACATCTTGGAAATCAAAAGAGTGAAAGGGTAAAAACTGAAAAACACGCTATATATAATACCATATTCCGGGGTCGCCTGTCAAAGACTTTTTCTTATTTCTCTCAAAAACCGCAGTGGCTCCGGATAAGGGAAGAGGATTGGGAGGGGTAAGGCCGTAAGGGAACAAAAAGACCCAAAAACATGGGTCACAGGAAACGTGCCCATGTATTGAATCGGAAGAACCGCGGGAAAGTTACAGCGGTTTTGAAATTTTTTGAGCCTGTGCGGATGTTTTTTACTTCAGCAGTTCCCGGATATCTTCTTCCAGTTCCGCCCCGGCCAGCGCCGGGCTCACATATTCTATGATCAGATCCGCTTCGGGCGTGACCCGGCGGATCTTTTCGGTTACGGCGTCGAAGTCCAGGGTGCCGTCGTGCAGGCGGCGGTGCTGGTCGCGGAGGCCGTCGTTGTTGTGGAGGTGGTAGGCGCGGATCTGCGGCTGCAGGTCGTCGATCAGGCGCGGGAGGTCCCAGCCGTTGGCGTTGGCGTGGCCGATGTCGATGAGGACTTCGAAGCGGTTGTCGCGGCACACGTCCGTGAATTCCGCCTGGTCCAGCAGCATGTTGCCCTGGACGCGCGTGCCGGTGTTTTCCACGAAGATGCGGCAGCCGAACGGCTCGAACAGGCCGCGCAGTTCTTCGTAATTCTCCAGCGCGTTCTGCAGCATTTCGTCCTTTTTGCGGGGCAGGACGAGGCAGTTGTTCAGGTGCATGGTGAAGTGGCGGCTGTGCAGGAGGCGGGCGTATTCCAGGGTCTTGCGGACGTGGAACATGGTGCGCTCGTAAGCTTCGGTGCCGCGCGGGGCGGAGTGTTCGCATTCGTAGACCGGGCCGTGGAAGGAGACAGGGCAGGAGGCGAGAGCGTCCAGCTGCCGCCGCAGGGCCGGCTCGAAATCAGGCAGGTCGAACATGGACAGGATCTCGAAGCCGAGGCGGCCGGAATAGCGGCCCAACAGTTCGGGGATACGCTCCATCTTAGAAGTGCCGAAGACGCAGGTATTGATGTAGATCGGAGCGATGCCCATATCAGTGCGCCTCCAGCCAGGTGCGGCCCTGCTGCACGTCGGTAGTGAGCGGGACGGAATAGGTGACGCAGCCTTCCATTTCCTCGCGCAGGAGGCGGGCCGCGGCCGCGGCTTCGTCTTCGGGCGCCTCGATGATCAGTTCGTCGTGCACGGTCAGGATCAGGCGGCTCTGCAGGCCCTCTCGGCGGATGCGCTCCCAGACGCGGACCATGGCCAGCTTGATGACGTCGGCGGCCGTACCCTGGATCGGGGTGTTGCGCGCCATGCGCTCGCCGGCGCTGCGGAGCTGGAAATTGCTGCTCTTGAGCTCCGGCAAAGCCCGGCGGCGGCCGAACAGCGTGGTGGTATAGCCCTTTTCGCGGGCGTCTTCGATGATGCTCTGCATGTAGCGGTCCACGGACGGGAATGCGGCCAGGTAGCTTTCCAGGAAGGCTTTGCCTTTATACAGCGGTACGCCCAGGTCCTTCGCCAGGGAGAAGGCGCCTTTGCCGTACATAATACCGAAGTTGATGGCTTTGGCAGCGGAGCGCTGGGCCGGGGTGACCAGGATCTCCGGGATATTGTAGATGCGGGCGGCGGTGGCGCGGTGGATGTCCGCGCCTTCGCGGAACGCGGCCTGCATGTTTTTGTCGCCGCTGGCGTGGGCCAGGATGCGCAGTTCGATCTGGCTGTAGTCCGCGTCCACCAGCACATGGCCGGGCGCCGCGATGAAATAGGCGCGCAGCTGGCTCCCCAGTTCCGTGCGGATGGGGATGTTCTGCAGGTTCGGCTCGTCGCTGGAGAGGCGGCCGGTGCGCGCCTCGGTCTGGTTGAAGCGGCCGTGGATGCGGCCGTCCGGGCCGATGGCCTTGAGCAGGCCCTCGACATAGGTGGATTTCAGCTTCTGATAAGTGCGGTAGTTCAGGATATCTTCGATGATCGGCGCTTCGTCCTTCAGTTCCTCCAGCGTGGCGGCGTCCGTGGACCAGCCGGTCTTGGTCTTTTTGCCGTGGCGAAGGCCCATTTTTTCAAACAGGATCTCGCCCAGTTGCTTCGGACTGTTGGGGTTGAAGCGCTCGCCGGCCTTTTCGTAGATGCGCGCTTCGGCTTCCTGCGCCAGCGCGGTGATCTTTTCGCCGAAGGCTTCGATGCCGGCGCGGTCCACCAGGACGCCGATGCGGGTCATGTCCGCCAGCACGCGCGCCAGCGGGAATTCGATGGTATCGTATAATTCTTCCTGCTCCTCGTCCCGCAGCGCCTGCTTCATGCGGGCGAACAGGTCCGCGAGTCGGCCGGCCTCCGGGAATGATTCGCAGGTGAAGGCGGCTTCCGCCTGATAGCGGTCCGCCAGGCGGGGCAGTTCATAGCGGCTGGCACCGGCGTCCAGCAGGTAGGCGGCCAGTTTGCCGTCCCAGAAGATGGCGCGGCCTTCGCCGCCGCGTGCCATGGCCAGCGCATAGAGCGGAGCGCTGTCAAAGACTTCCCAGCGCAGGGCGGGGGAGTCCAGGAGCGGGATCAGTTCCTCCTCCGTGAGCGGGCATACGGTGTTCCCCTGCACGGCGAAGCGGCCGCCCGGCGCTTCCGCCAGCAGCCACGTCCCGGAGGCGTCCGCCGGAAAAGGAGAGGGGGCGATGACGGGGAGGTCCGCGGCGGGGGCATCAGCGCTTGCCGTGGCTCCTTCGGCCGCCTTGGTCCGCAGCCCGAGCCGGTCGATCATCCGGAACAGTTCCAGATCCTGCATCAGCGCCATCGCGGTCGCGGGATCGCCCCGGCCGACCGTGTAGGCCCCGGCCTCCGTCGCCACCGGCGCGTCCTTCCGGATCGTGCCCAGCACGCGGCTGAGCTCCGCGTCGGCCCGGTAAGCCAGCAGGTTTTCGCGCTGTTTGGGCTTGATGAACGGGTCGTCGATATGTTCGTAAACGCCGGCCAGCGAGTCGAATTTCTGCACCAGGCCCAGCGCGGTCTTTTCACCGATGCCTTTCACGCCGGGGATGTTGTCGCTGCTGTCCCCCATCAGGCTCTTCACTTCGATGAGCTGCGGGGGCGTGACGCCGTACTGCTCGCGCACGGCGGCCTCGTCCATCCGCTTCGTCTCCCCGTGGCCGGCGGCCAGGAGGACCGTGGTGGCGGGGGAGATCAGCTGCAGGCTGTCGCGGTCTCCGGTAGCCAGGTAGCAGGCGTCTCCGCGCGCCTCGCAGGCGGCGGCGAGTGTGCCCAGGATGTCGTCCGCTTCCCAGCCTTCGGCGGTCACGATGCGGTAGCCGAGCAGGGCCAGCAGTTCCCTGATCACGGGCATCTGCTGCGCCAGTTCCTCCGGCATGCCGTGGCGCGTGGCCTTGTAGCCGTCGTACATCTGATGGCGGAACGTGGGCGCCTTCAGGTCAAAGGCTACGGCGACCTCGTCCGGCTGCACGTCTTTCAGCAGGGAGAGCAGGATATTCAGAAAGCCGAATACGGCGTTCGTGTAGCGCCCGTCCCGCGTGGACAGGAGCTTGATGCCGTAATAGGCCCGGTTGGCGATACTGTTTCCGTCTAATACCAATAAGCGCATAACGCACCTCCGTTTCATCCATCATACGGTTTTTCCCCCGCTTTTTCAACTTGTTTTACTTGTAAATCTTAAGCAGAACCCTTATAATTATTTCCGAAAAATAATCCGGCAAAGGAGGTCCCTATGTCATTCTGGCAGGTGATAGGCAAAAACCTTCTGGGTTTCGATCTTCTGATCTTTCTGCTGGCGGCCGGCAACGGCGTCTGCTATTATTTCGCGCGGCTCTACGCGGACCAGCTGTATAAAAAACTGAATCTGCTGGTGTTTGTGCCTTCGCATAAGCACGACCCGGAGAAGGTGGCGCGCGCCATCCGCAACATCGACGAGGCGGAAGTGGTGGCGCTGCGCAAAAAATCGGAGGCGTTTTATTCGATCTTCGCCAACCTGACGGCTATCTTCCCGCTGATGGGGATTCTGGGGACCGTCGTGTCCCTGCTGCCCATGGTCGCGGAACTGACCGACATGCAGCAGAATTTCTTTGCCGCCCTGACCTCCACATTCTGGGGGCTGGTCTTTGCAATCATCTTCAAACTGCTGGACGGCTTTCTGTCCGCCCGGCTGGAGGACAACGACAAGAACGTCGACCTGCTGCTGGAGCGCCGCGAACTGCTGAAGGATGAGGGGAAGCCGTGAAAAACAAACGGACCATTTTCATAGAGCTGACTTCGCTGCTGGACGTGATCCTGATCATGATCTTCGTCCTGCTCATGCAGGCGCGCACGCAGACCGCGCAGGCCATGGACAAGGCGGCGGAGGAGGAAAAAGCCGCGCAGGAGATCAACCGGGAACTGGATCAGGCCCGGGCGGAATACAGCGCGCTGGAAGAGGACGCCCGCACCCGGGAGGAAGGCCTGCAGGAGGAGATCGCGGGCCTGAATCAGGAGATCGGGCAGCAGCAGGAGGAGATCGACGGCCTCAAGCGCCGCATGTCCTCCCGCGAACTGGTACTGGACAACAGCCTGCTGCTGACGCTCAGCGTGACGGAGGACCGGCGGATCCGCCTGGAAACGGCCGACCGGGAGGAAGCCCTGATCCCCTACGACTGGGCAAATGAGACTTACGCGGTCAACCGGCTGCGCAGCCTTCTGAGCGAGGGCCTCTGCGCCGCTTCCGGCCGCGCTGTTTTCCTGGTCTTCCAGTACGACCGGGAGCAGATCTACAAGGCCGAATATGACATGATCCTGCGGCTGGTCAATGAAATGAAACTGGAGGCGAAGCAGCAGGAGATCCCTTTGAGTTTTTTGGAATTAGACATACAGGAATCGAACTGATACAGGAGGTGCGTGATGGAAGAACGGGGAAAACCGAAATTCGGGATCCATGAAGCGGTCGGAGAATCCATAGAGAAAATGCTGAGCGGCAGCGGGGCGGCTCCGAAGAAGGGCGGGAATCCGCCGGTGCCGGAGACTCCGCTGCAGGAAAAAATGGCCCCGCAGGGGCCGGCGCTGGAAAACGCAGCCCCGCAGGGGAATGCTCCGCAGCCCCCGGCTTCGGGCGGCGGGAATCAGAAGCACGATGAGAAGGAATCTCCTAAAAAGAGCAGCCATACAACTGGCAAGGCGGCCGGCGCGGTACTTCTGCTGGCCCTGCTGGGCGGCGGTCTCGGCTTTGGCCTGGGCGGCCGGTCCAACGGCGGGCAGGGAGGATCGGAGACCACCCCTCCCGCGGTGACGCAGGAAGCCACAGGCCAGCCGACGGAAGCACCGACGGAGATCCCGGATACCCCGGCTCCCACGCAGGAAACGACGGCAGCCGAGGAAGGCGTTCTGACAGTCACCGTCAGGGAAAACGGGATCGAATACAACGGCCGCACACTGACCGTGGCGGAACTGGAGCAGGCGCTGCTGACGGATTACAAGGAAGGCGACAAGATCCGCCTGATGGATGACCATGCCATCAAGGCCGTGTACGATGAAGTGACGGCGCTGCTGGATAAACTGAAAATGCCGGTGGAAACGGCAATTCCGTAAAAGAATCAGAAAGGATCGAATGAATATCAGACGAGCCGGCGCCGGGGACGTGGAAGCGGTCATGGAATTGATCCGCCGACAGACCCGGCGTCCGAATGAACAAAGAGCGGAACATGGCGCGGCGCAAAACGGTATCGATATCGGTGTCGCCCGGTATTTCCGGGAGAATATCAACTCGTTCCTGCTGGCGGAGCAGGACGGCCGCCTGACCGGTGCGCTGGCGGTATTTGATCAGGATTCCGCCTGGAAAGACCACGCCGCGGCCTGCTATCTGCAGCACCTGGTGTCCGACGCGGAGCATCCGGAGAGCAAGGCCGCACTGCTGCATTTTGCGGAAAAAATGGCATCCCTCCGGGGATGCTCTTTGTCGCGGATCGTGCTGCCCCTGAAGGACCATGTGCGGGCGGATCTGCTGGAATCGATGGGATACCGCGCCACCGGCATTTTCCCGCTGGGCAGATCCTGGCTGGTGAAACGCGAGAAGGATCTGCGGCGCGAGGCGCCTCCTTACGACGCAGGCGGCTTTTTCGATTCGGAAGGCCTGCAGGACGGGGAGATCCGACTGGTGCTGGAGAAAACGTCTCCGGCGGATCCGGAGCGGGGCCGCGTGCCCGCGTATCATTTTGCGATCTGCGGGGAAGGCGGAGAACGCATGGGCTGGTGCAGTCTGCGGATCGGCCACTGCGAGGCGCTGTATTACGCGGGCCATATCGGCTACGGGGTGGACGAGCCTTATCGGGGCCGCCATCTGGCGGTGCGCGCCTGCAGATTATTGTTCCGCCTCGCGGACAAACACGGCCTGGGCTACGTCCTCATCACCTGCGACCCGGACAATCCGGCCTCCCGCCGCACCGCGGAACTTGCGGGCTGCGAATACCTGGAGACCGCCCCGCTGCCTGAGTGGCACGATCTGGCGAAGGAAGGGTTCCGGGAAGTGTGCGTGTACGGGAAAAAATTGTAGAAATCAGGAACTGCTTGTCCGAAAGTCTCTCTTCTCAAACGTTATTGTAATGAGACGGCGGGACAGGAGGGCAGTTTTCCGGGACAGGGGGGACGAAAAGGACCGTTCCCCCTGTCTCTTTCCGGAAAGGGAAAAAAAACGGTTGACTTATCGGTCTATTTATGATAGACTTCGCAGTAACAAGAAGTGTTCATCGGATAAACGAACGGAGGAAAGTATATGAATATACGCATCCGTTTATTGCGAAAACCGCTGACCACGTTTCTGTGGCTGCTCCTCACCGCGCTGATGAGCGCGTTCCTTTTAGTGGGCTTTTCTCTCTGGTTCTCCACCTCCCGCCTCGCAGAAAACCTGGATAAAAACACGATCGCCGTCGCGGTCCGTTCGGATCAGGCCCTGCTTTCGCGGGGCAAGGCCATCGTTCCGGAAGAACGGTATTTCACCCAAAAGGACAAAGCGTATCTGGAAAGTCTGAACAGCGTCAAAGCCGTGCGGAGCCACACGCTGAGCGGCGCCGTGATCCCGCAGCTGACGCCGGTACTGGAGATGAACCGGTATAAGAGCTATGAAGCCGCCGGAAATCCGCTGCCGTACTGCAATGCGGTGATCGTGGGGACTTATGTTCAGAAGGTGCATGCCACACCGGGCTATCCCATCCAAATGACATTTGAGGTGAAGGATATCCTGCTGATCGGAGAAGAATATGAGCGATGCCGGGCGGCTGAACGTCTGAAAGAAACCGGAGCCGTTACTGTCGTGACGCTCGCGCCTTATGACGATGACGGAATCGTCACCTGGGAAACAGATCCGGACATAGGCTTTGGCTTTGGCTTTGACTTCGGATGGGTCACGTGGTTTGAAGAAGGCCGGACATATGTGTTGGCGGGATATTATGACCCGGGCTTCCATCTGATCAATGCAGCAGGGGAGCTGATGCAGATGTCCGGAAACAGCCAGGTCCTGTACATGAACGAACTGCAGGTCCGGGATGGTATGCTGTGGGGCTTTAACCGCCGGAAGATCCCGGCAGAGACCTGGATCCAGGAACAGAGCGGCGCACAGATGACCGGGACTTTCTCGGGATCTTATATGATTGAGGCGGCAGAGGATTACGCTCTGCCGGCCGCGGAACTCTGGGAAGACGATCCGCAGCGCTTCTTCGAGGAAACGCCTCACGACGCCTGGCGCACTTACCGGGACGTGTGGGAGAAGCAGCAGCACAGCCTGCCCGTGATCGGAACGGAGCATCTGGAATCCATGTACGCCTTCATGGCGGACCGGGCGAAGATCAGGGAGGGTCGCAGCTTTACCGAAGAAGAGTATGAGAGCGGCGCGAAAGTGCTGATCCTCTCTCAAATGCTGGCGGATCAGTGCGGCGTAAAAGTGGGAGACAAACTCTCTCTGACCCAGTACCTGAGTTATTTCGGCGATTACGGCGAGATATCGGACAGGACTGTAGGCATGAGGGCCGGGCAGTATTATAACGATCCTTCCGTGGACATCATGAACCTGAATCAGGACTACGGCGCGCCGGAGGAGGAATTTACCGTCGTGGGGACGTATGAACTGCTGAGCGCCTGGACCTACGGACCGTATGATTTCGGCCCCAATACATTGTTTATCCCGAAAAAAGCCCAGATCGGCGGGGCGTTCGGCGAGATCCCGGAAACGGAGGAGGGAACGGACATTTACGGCCTGCTTCTTTCCGTGGAACTGGTGAACGGCCGGATGGATGAGTTCATGACACAGATCGAGGGCAGCGATTATGAGCAGCAGTTTTTCGCGTTTGACCAGGGCGTCGAAGGCGCGCTGAAGAATATCAAAGACATGACCTCCTCCATGGAGCGTCTGTTCTATATGTCGGCTTTCGGCTGGCTCCTGTTCCTGCTGCTGTACCTGCTGATGTTCCAGGGGGCTGAGCGGCAGACGCTGGGCTCCATGCGCAGCCTGGGTGAGCCGGTGAAGCGTACGGCCGGATATCTGTTCGGCGGCGGCTTCCTGGTGGCGCTGGGCGGCGTGTTCCTCGGAACGGCGGCCGGCGCGCTGGTGCTCCGGACCGTCCAGCAGGGGATCCTGCGCGATGCCCTGGCCGGACTGGATCAGGCTATGGAGGCGGAAGCGCTGGCGGCCGCGGAGGAAAAACTGATAACGATGCATGCGTCCAGCAATCTGACGCCTATGCAGCTGCTCCTGTTGGCGGCCGGACAATTACTGATCCTGACGATCGCCCTGCTCCTGCACGCGGCGGTCCTGTCCCGCCGGCATCCCCGGCACCTGATGGAGGGCTGAGCCATGATGTCTACGGTATTCAAACGCATGCTCCGCCGCCCCTGGCTTTCCCTGGCCGGCCTGATCCTGGCCGCCGCCCTCTGCTTCGTTCTCTGCTTCCTGGTGCGCTACCGGAACGCGCAGGCCGCGCAGCTGGAAGAGATCCGGAACAGTTACGTGGTCCGCGGCGTCGTGACGGACGCGCGGGGCACGAAATCCAACAACCTGTGCCTGAACCGGATGTGGCTCGAATTTATCCAGGACGAGGAAAAAGGCCTGGGCTCTTATATCACGGACGTGCGGCTGATCAAAAACCTGGAGTCGAAGTCGGAACTGGGGACGGCGCTGGCCGTCGGCGTGAGCAGTCCGCAGACGGACAAACGGCTGGACGCCGCGCTGGACGGCGGATACTATTCGGAACGGGAAGATTTCTTCGAAACCAAGGATTTCTGCTGCCTGGTCCCGGAATTCGTTTATGAACGATACGCGGGGCAGCAGCTGGCCTGCGTCCTGACCAATCCCTACACCTCCGCCGGCCTGGGCAGCGTGGGCGACAATAACGGGACGGAATTCAAACTGGACGTCGTGGGCTGGTACAAGGGCGACGGCGAGGATATCATCCTGCCTTTCCCGGCGGCGCAGCGCCTGGGCGGACGCCTCACCAATACCGTGAGCGTGGACGCCATCAGTTTCGCCCTGAAGGACAACAGCCAGGCGGACCTGGTGCGGGAGATCGCGTCAAAAGAATTCATCCAGCCGGATCCCTCCTCCCTGTCCTTCCGCCCGGGCCTGACCGTGCAGGACCGTCAGTACCGCGCCGCCCTGACCGAGATGGAGCAGAACGTCCGCCGCACCGAACGCCTGCTGCCGGTCAGCGCCTTCCTGAGCCTGGCCGCCGGCTTTTTCCTGGGCTTCCTGTCCGTGCGCGGCGAAACGCGGACCTACGCGCTGATGCGCACGCTGGGCGTCGGGGCCGGCCGCCTGACCGGTATGGTATTGTTGGAGCAGCTGCTGCTCCCGGCCGTTGGTGCACTGGCCGTCGGCCTCATCATGGGACAGCCGCTGCCCGCCTTAGTCTATTTCGCCTGCCACGCGGTGGGCTGCCTGCTGGCGGTGCTCCGTCCGGCACTGGCGGCGCCGACAAAGCTTTTGCGCGTACAGGAATGACGTGCTATAATCACCCAAGGACATAACAGGAGAAAAACCATGGAAAACGTATTGACCGTACAGAATGTGAGCTTTTCTTACCGCAACAAATATCAGACCGTGAACGCCGTGAAGCGGGCGGACTGCTCGTTCGAGCGCGGCAAAGCCTACGCCATCGTGGGCAAGAGCGGCAGCGGCAAGACTACGCTGCTGTCCCTGCTGGCCGGCCTGGAACTACCCGGCGGCGGGACGATCCTCTTTGACGGCAAAAGCACGCAGGAGATGGACCGCGACGCTTACCGGCGCGACAACGCGGCCGTGATCTACCAGAACTACAATCTTTTTCCGCTGCTCACGGTCATGGAAAACGTGCTGTATTCCATGAAACTGAAGGGCGTTCCGAACAAAGAGGCGAAGGAGCGCGCGGAGAAAGAACTGGCGGCCGTGGGCATCACTCCGGACCAGTTCAAGCGCTTCCCGCCGCAGCTGTCCGGCGGCGAGCAGCAGCGCGTCGCCATCGCGCGGGCCCTGGCGGCCGGCAACGAGATCATCCTCGCGGACGAGCCCACCGGCAACCTGGACGAGGGCAATTCCGAGCAGGTCGTGGACATCCTGCTGCGCCTGGCCCATGAAGAGAACCGCTGCGTCATCATCATCACCCACGATGCCGAGATCGCCGCCCGGATGGACGCCATCTACACCATGCGCGACGGCGTGCTGGAGGGAGAGGAGCATGAACAGTAAGATCCGCCTGCTGCGGAAACCGGTCACCACATCCCTGTGGCTCATCTTATGCGCTGCGGTCAGCGCATTTCTTTTGATGGGCATATCGCTGTGGTATTCCACCGGACAGCTGTCGCGGACGCTCAGCGAGAGCCACACGGCCGTCGCAGTGCGGACGGATCAGTCCATGGTGGGGGAGCCGCGGTATTTCACGCAGGAAGACAAAGCCTGGTTCGAAAGCCTGGATTCGGTGAAGGCGGTGCGCAGCCATACGCTGAGCGCGGCGGTGTCGCCGTCGTTTTCGCCGCTGGTGGAGATCAGCCGGTTCAACAGTTACCGGAGCATGGGCAACCCGCTGCCGTACTGCCACACGGTGCTGCTGGGGGAGGTGTATCAGAAAGAAGTCAGCCAGGGCATCCTGTACGTGAAGTTCTGGCTGGGCGATATCCTGCTGCTGGGCGATGAGTACGTGCGTGGCGAGATCGAGCAGGTATTGCATTATCAGCGGCAGTTTTCCGTGGCGGTCAATCTGGCGGCGGATGAAACCGCCGGAGATTTTTTTGAGAAGGGCAATGCCTACATCGTCTGCGGGTATCTGGATCCCGAAACGCATTTTTCGCGGACCCGTGATTACCTCGTGACGGACAGCCGCGCGCCCGGCCACATGCTGCTGTATACGGGCTTTGCCGTCCGCGAAGGAGAGATCCTGCGCGGCTACGTGCCGTCTTTCAAGGAGGAAGCGGACGGGAGTCAGAGCCTTTATGAGACCTATTCCTTCCCGGCGGCCCAGTGCCTGGGCCCTGCGGAGGAGTTTATCGGGGGCTGGGAGCCGGGCGACGACGTGATGGATCCCGGTATCTGGGGCGATTTCCGCGCCGCCTGGGAGAAGCAGCAGCACAGCCTGCCCGTGATCGGCACGGACCGGCTGGAGTCGCTGTACGCTTTCCTGACCGGCCGCTGCAGCATCCTGGAAGGCCGCAGTTTTACGCAGGAAGAATACGAACAGGGCGCCAAAGTCCTGATCTTATCCGAAAAAGAAGCCTCCATGCAGGGCCTGAAGGTGGGCGACACGGTCAGACTTTCGCAGTACGTGCTCGCCTATGAGGAGCCCGGCGGCATAGGCTCGGCGCTGGTGAAGCAGCGGGCCGGGTACCCGCGGAACAACCCGGTCATCGACATGCTGAATACGGAACAGACCTACGGGGCGGAAGAAGAGTTCACCCTGGTGGGGATCTATTCGATGCTGGGCGAGTGGTCGCGCGGGACGTACGATTTCACGCCCAATACCGTGTTTATCCCGCGGAAGGCGCAGACCGCCGGCGCGGTCGGGGAGATCCCGGCGGAAGCGGGCGGCGACGACATTTACGGGATGCAGCTGTCCATCGAACTGGTAAACGGCCGCGTGAACGAATTCATGCTGGAGCTGGATAAGAGCCCGTACAAGGGACAGTTCTATCCGTTCGACCAGGGCTACGAGGACGTGCAGAAGAGCATCAACGACATGGCGGCGTCCATGACGCGCCTGCTGGTGATGTCCGTGCTGGCGTTCCTGCTGTTCCTGGTCCTGTACCTGCTGATGTTCCAGGGCGCGGAGCGGAAGACGCTGGGGACCATGCGCTCGCTGGGCGTGACGCCCCGGTCCGCGGCGGCGTATCTGTTCGGCAGCGGGTTCGCGGTCGCGGCGCTCGGCACGGTGCTGGGGACGGCGGCCGGCGGGCTGATCACGCGGATCGCGCAGGACCGGATCCTGGCGGAGGCGCTGGCGAATATCGACCGCACGGTGCGCACGCGCGGGCAGGTGATCACGGAGGAAGCGCTGACGAAAATGGTGCAGGACAGCGGGCTGTCCGTTGGCAGACTGGCACTGCTGGGGCTGGCGGAACTGCTGCTGATCAGCGTGCTGCTGTTCGCGCAGGCGCGGGTCCTGGCGCGCCGGGATCCCCGGAAACTGACGGAGGGCTGAGCGATGCTGAACTATGTGATCAAACGGATCCTGCGGCGCCCCTGGCTCTCCCTGGCCGGGCTCGTGATCGCGGCGGTGTTCTGCACGCTGCTGTGCTATCTGGTGAATTACCGGAACGGCCTGGAGGCCCGCCTGCAGGAGGTGCAGGAGAGCTACGAAGTCCTTTGCGTGGTGACCGACAGCCGCGGCGTCCGCTCGGATAAACTGAATCTGAGCCCGCGCTTCGTTCAGTTCGTGCGGGATAAGGAAGACGGCCTGGGAAATTACGTCAAGACGATCCGCATGACGATGGAATTCAAAGTACGCTCCTCCCTGGGGAGCGGTACGCTGTTCGGCGTGACGGATGAGAAGGCGCTGGACCGCCTGGACCCGTCCATGGGCGGCAGCTGCGATTACACCGTGCCGGAGTTTTTCAATACGCGGGAGAACATCTGCCTCGTGTCCGAGGACGTGTACGAGTCGGTCGCGGGCGAGACGCTTCCGGTCAAGGTGACGGTCCCGGGCATCGGCGGGGTCGAGGAGGTCTATGAGGCCGAATACAAGGTCGTGGGCCGCTATCGCGGAACCGGCGCGGACCTGGTAGTGCCGTTCGATACCGCCTCCCGCCTGTCCAGCTCCGCCGGTGACGCCCGCACGGACAGCCTTTCCTTCGTCCTCGCGGACAATTCCAAGGCAGATGAGATGATGGAGAAGGCGATGGAAGTCTTCACGACGGTCGATCCCGCTTCCTACTCCAGCCGACCGGCCCTGACCGTGCAGGACCGCCAGTACAAAGCCACGCTGGCGGAACTGGAGCAGAACATCGCCCGCACCAACTATCTGCTGCCCGTGAGCGCGCTGCTCAGCTTGGCCGCCGGCTTTATGATAGGATTTGTCTCCGTGCGAGGCGAAACCCGCACTTATGCGCTGATGCGCACGCTGGGCGTCAGCGGCCCGAAACTTGTGCTGCAAGTGCTGGGCGAGCAGGTCCTCCTCCCGGCGATTGGTATCTTCCTGGTGGGCCTGCTGATGAAGCAGCCTGCCGCCGCGCTGATTTACTTCGCCTGCCACCTCGTCGGCTGCACGCTGGCGGTCCTGCGGCCTGCGCTGGCGGCGCCGACGAAACTGCTGCGGGTCCAGGAATAAAAACCGTAGGGGCCGATGTTTCATCGGCCCGATATAACAGAAAAACTGACAAAGGGACGGTTCCTTTGTCAGTTTTTTATCATGGGACGGGCCGTTGAAACAACGGCCCCTACGTTATTGTACTACATTCAGCATTTTCCGGAACGCCTCCCGGTCCGTGCGGTCGACGGAGAGGGGCGTGACGGAGATGCAGCCGTTGAAGACGGCGTCGTAGTCGATCTGCGGGTCGAAGGACCCGTCGTAGACGGAGAAGCCGCGGGCTTTGATGGTGCGGTCTTCCTGCTCGTCGTAGGTGTCGCGGAAGTAGGTGCCGCCCTGGCGGGTGATGAGAATGCCGCCGCCTTCGGGCGGGATGTTGACGTTGAGGAGGGGGCAGATGTCCAGCAGGCTGTGCTGCTCGATGAAGGCCCAGATCCGGTCCAGATGGCGGCCGGCGGCTTCACAGCTGTCCGGCCAGGTCGAAAAGGCGACGGCGCGCCAGCCGGCGTAAGCCGCTTCGGAGATGGCGGCGCAGGTGCCGGAGTAGGCGATGTCGGAGCCCATGTTGTAGCCGCGGTTGATGCCGGCCAGCACCAGGTCGTACTGCCCGCGCAGGTAGCGCTCCGCCACGCGCACGCAGTCCGCCGGCGTGGAATCCACGCTGACCGCCTTCACCCCGGGCAGCCAGTCCACGGACTCGACCCGGAACGCGGTCTGGATGTTGATGCTGTGGCTCTTCGCGCTCTGCTGCGTCCGCGGCGCCACGACCGTCACATCCCCCAGTTTCCGGGCCCAGCCCGCCAGCACGCGGATGCCGGCGGCTTCGATCCCGTCGTCGTTAACCACCAGAATATTCATAGCCAGCCCCTGTTTTCAGCCTTGAAAGCGGCCAGCCCGGCGTCCGCTTCCGCGATGAGCTGTTCCGCTTCCTCCCAGGAATACACCGTGGCGCCGCTCGCCCGGTCATGCCCGCCGCCCCGCCAGCGCGACGCCAGCGGCCGCACCTCCGTGAAGCGCGAGCGCAGCCGCACGCGGATGACGCCGTCCGGGTTTTCGATGAACGCCAGCCAGATCAGCGCGCCCTTGATGGAATCCATCAGATCCACCGTATTCGACGCGGCCTCGCGGTCCAGCCCGAACAGTTTCTGCATTTCCTGCGTCACGAACAGGTACGCGACGCCGTGCTCCGTCATCTGCAGGTGCTCGTAAACGTAGGCTTTGTACTTGAAATAACCGTAATCCTCCAGATACAGGTGCGCGAACAGCGTTTCCGTGTCGATCCCCTGCTCCAGCAGCACGGCGGCCAGCCGCAGCGTGTCGCCGCTTGTGGAAGGCCAGCGGAAACGGTTGGAATCCGTGATGATCCCGGTGTACAGAGCGCGCGCGGCGTCCGGGGTCAGAACCAGTTCGTCCCGGTGGAAGACGTAGAATTCGGTGATCATCTCGCAGACGGAAGAACGGTGCGGCTCGACCCAGCGGATATCGCCCCAGGGCTCCTCCGGGATATGGTGGTCGATGACGATGATCTCCCGGGCCAGGCCGATCTTCGGGTTGGCCACGCGGTCCTGCGTCCCGGAATCCACGACGATGGCCAGCGCGTCCGCATAGAAATCATCCGCCGGCGCGGGGTCTTCCGGCCCCAGAAAGGCCAGGAAGTCCGAACTGTCCTCGTTTACCACGCGGACGTCCTTATGCGGCCAGGTGCTGCGGATCAGGGCCGCCAGGCCGAGCGTGGCGCCCACGGCGTCGCCGTCCGGCCGGACGTGGCGGGAGAGGACGATCTTATCGTAAGCCCTGATGGTGCTCAGGATCTGCTGTTTCACGGTTTCGTTCATGAGTGCTCCTTACGGGTCTTGCTTAGTATAAAACGGCGTTTATGTTTACGGCGTTTCTTCTTTCCAGCCGCAGAACGCGGCAAATTCTTTGATCTGCGTCAGGCCGCTGAAACGCGCCGTGGCTGCCGCCGTCCGCCAGCGCGGGTCGGAAGAAGCCTCCGGCCTGCTGCCCGCGAACAGGCACAGGGCCTGCGGGAAGAGGGCGTCCGCCAGTGTGACGGCCGGGGACGGGGTGAACGCCCGGAACCGCTCCGCCGGCATGCCCGGGGCGTAGACGGATTTCTCCGGGGTGTGGGTCCGCAGCAGGCGGCGCAGCCGTTCGTGCGCGCGGAACGCGTCCTCGTCCGGCTCCGCGCTGTACGGGAGGATGATCACGTCGGAGGCGCGGATCAGGTCCAGCGTCCGCTGATACGCGGCGAGGGACTGCGCGGGGATGGCGCCGAGCGCGGGATCCGCCGGCGCGGCGGGGCCGTACGTCTGCAGCAGGTATTCCTTCGTGTTGTGCGACGGTTCGTGCTGCACGTCGTCCAGCATGCGTTTCAGGACTTCGCCCATCGCCGGGCCGGGCTTTGCGCCGGCGGCGATCAGGTCGGCTCCTTTGACGGCCAGTTCCCCGACTGTGACCGGGTCGCCAGCCCGCAGGATCCGGCGGTATGCCGCCTCCGTTTTTTCGTACTGCGGCATGAATTTGTCGCGGGAGACAGGCGATTTTCCCTGCACGTCCGCGAGCGAGAAGGCCAGATAGTCCGGGAACAGGTCCCGGCCGATCCGCCCCAGCAGGCGCCGCACGTTCGGCAGCGTCGGAGGGATGCGGACGTCGTGGACGCGGATCAGGCGCAGCACATAGTCCGCGGTTTTATTGTCGTAGCGGAATTCCTTCAGGAATTGCTCCGCGTAGACGGCGCTCAGGACCTGATGGCCCTTGAAGTGATCCCCGCCGGCCGTATCCAGCGTCCGGGCCGGGACTTTGCCGGTGTCGTGCAGCAGCGCGCAGAGGCGCAGCGGGAGTTCCGGCGGCGCGGCTTTCATGACTTTCAGCGTGTGATGAGCCACGTCGTACAGGTGGAATTTCGAAAACTGGGGCGTAGCCATCATTTCGTCAAAGCGGGGCATGATCACGGCGGTGATGCCGCACTCCGCGAGTTTTTCAAAATAGTCCGGATGGTCGGAGAGCAGCAGCTTGTTGATCTCGTCCCGGATGCGCTCCCGGCTGACCATGTCCAGGCGGGGCGATAAGGGACGGATGGCTTCGAAAGTCTGCTCCTCAATATCGAAGCCCAGCTGGGCGGAGAAGCGCACGGCGCGCAGCATGCGCAGGGCGTCTTCCGTGAAACGCTCCGCGGGATCGCCCACCGCGCGGATCAGGCGGCGCTCCAGGTCGTCCAGGCCGCCGAACAGATCCACGACACCGGTCTCCGGTGCGTAGGCCATCGCGTTGATGGTGAAATCCCGGCGCGCGAGGTCCTCGGCCAGGGAGGAGACGAAGCGCACGGAATCCGGATGGCGGCCGTCGCTGTACGCGCCGTCCGTGCGGTAGGTGGTGACCTCGTAGGCCTCTTTCCCCTGCATGACCGTCACGGTGCCGTGCTGCAGCCCGGTATCCACGGTCCGCCGGAACAGGCGCTTGACCTCTTCCGGGCGTGCGGACGTGGTGATGTCCCAGTCTCCCGGCGTGCGGCCGATCAGGGAATCGCGGACGCAGCCTCCGACGACGAAGGCCTCAAATCCGGCTTCCCGCAGGGTATTCAGGATGGCGGCCGCCCGCGGCGGCAGGGTGATCGGCTGAGTGGGCTGCATGGTAAAATCTCCTTATGGAGGCAGTATAACATATTTTTTCAAAAAGTGCTTGCATTTTCTGAAGACTGTGGTAGAATAGCAAACGTTCGGGGCATTAGCGCAGCTGGGAGCGCGCCACACTGGCAGTGTGGAGGTCAGGGGTTCAAGTCCCCTATGCTCCATGAAAAGGGGCGGTTCGTATCGTAAGATGGAACGCCCCTTTTCAATGAAATTCGCTCCTGGCAGAGCGAGTGAAAGGCTGCTACGCAGCATGAAATGGGCATTGCCCATGAAATGCCGACGCATGGATAAGAGCGAATTTCATTTCATATCGAGCGAAGCGAGATATTTCATTCTTCATCATTCATCATTCATCCCAATTAAAGGAGCATTATGAAGGAAAACAAACTGCGGGAGATGTCCCTGGAGTTTTCTGTTGGAATAATCCAATTATGCGAATCCGTTAAAGGCCATGCGTCTCTGGTCAATCAGCTGGAGCGGTCGGGCACGTCTGTCGCGGCCAATATCCATGAGGCAAATCATGCTCACAGCAGGGCGGATTTTATTGCGAAACTTCAGATAGCCCTTTCAGATAGCCCTGAAAGAATGCTTTGAAACGGAATACTGGCTGGAGTTGTTCCAATTGACGCAGATCGGAAACCCGGACAGAGAAAAAGAATTACTTCATCAGTGCGGGACTATCCGCCGTCTCTTCATCGCCTCCCTGAACACCGCCAAGGGCCGCAAATAAATCTACACCCCCTTTCTTTCTGCATAAAATTACGCTTGCCATACTCGCCGCTTTGCTTTATAATGTCAGAAAATGTTTTTCCTGTTTTTATTAATCAAACTGTAAACGTACGGGGAGGTACCTGCATGATCGCCTGTTCTGACAGACTTGAATACGTCCATTCGGACATCCGCGGCCCTTTATATCAGGAGGCTCTCCGCATGGAAGCGGAGGGGACGCCCGTTTTAAAACTCAATACCGGGAATCCGGCGCGGTTCGGGTTCAAATTGCCGGTGTCGGTAAGGCGCGCGCTGACGCAGCATATCGATGAGGCGGTGCCGTACTGCGACGTAAGGGGCATGCAGGCGGCGCGGGACGTGATCTGCACGTACCATATCGGGAAGGGGCTCAAGGGGGTCCGGCCGGACGACATTTTCATCGGCAACGGCGTCAGCGAGATGGCGTCCATGCTGATGGAGGCGCTGATCGGGACGGGCGATGAGATCCTGCTGCCGTCGCCGTGCTATTCGCTGTGGAGCAACAATACGTACCTGTGCGGCGGCGTACCGGTGTTTTACCGCTGCAATCCGGCGTATCACTGGAATCCGGACCTGGCGGATATGGAGCGGAAGATCACGCCGAAGACCAAGGCCGTCCTGGTGATCAATCCCAACAACCCGACCGGCGCGCTGTACAGCCGGGAGACGCTGCTGGGGATCGCGGAGCTGGCGCGGCGCCATCATCTGGTGATCCTGGCGGACGAGATCTACGACCGGCTGGTCATGGACGATCTGGAACACGAATCGCTGGCGGCGCTGGCGCCGGATCTGCCCTGCGTCACGTTCAACGGACTGTCCAAGAGCCATATCATCTGCGGGTTCCGCTGCGGGTGGATGATCTTCAGCGGGCCGCAGGAGGAACTGAAGGAGGTCCGGGACGGAGTCATGAAGCTGGCGGCGATGCGGCTGTGCGGCAATGCCCTGACCCAGCTGGTCATCCCGGCGGCCCTCGCGGACAGCGCGTCCACGCAGGCGATGCTGGTGCCCGGCGGGCGGCTGTACGAACAGCGCGGCGCCACCTGCCGCGGTCTGGACCAGATCGACGGAGCGTCCTATGAAAAGAATGACGCGGCCTTCTACCTGTTCCCGGCGCTGGATCAGGAACGCTTCCGTTTCGAGAACGCAGGCGATTTCTGCATGCGCTTCCTGCACGAATGTCACGTGCTGGTGATCCCCGGCCCGGGATTTGACTGGCACGAGGACCTGCGCTTCCGCATCGTGATGCTGCCGGAGCCGGCGGCGCTCGCGGAGGCCATGGCGAAAATGGGCGAGTTCGTGCAGCGGTACAGAAGGTAAGTTTTTTCGGAAAATTATAGACAATTCTGCGGCAATATCGTACAATCACGGAAAAGGAGGTGCTACTATGGGCCTTTTATCGAAATTTTTAAAGAAAGTGGCGAATGAAACGGCGGAGGATCTGTCCTCCAAGGAAGCTAAGAAGATCGGCAGCTTCTTCTCGGAGAAAATCTCCGAGATCGTGGATCAGGGCAAGAAGGCGGATCAGGAACTGGCCGCGCATCAGCAGAGCGCGTCGTCCTCCGTCTCGGAAGCTGTGCATGAAGCGGTGAATGAAGCGGCGGAAGAAGGCGAAGTGACGATCCCCGGCAATTCCTGGGGTCCTACGATGCCGCTGGAAGAGTGCCAGTTCAACTTCCCCGGACCGTACACCGCGTACTTTGAGAAGATCCTCGGCGAAGAATTCTCCGCGTTCCGCCTGAACAAGGAAATGATCCCCAGCGGCCGCGGCGCCGTCTACACGCTGCTGGACGGGGAAAAGAGAGCGCTGGTGCTGGAAGTTCTGAACAGCAGCTCCGTGCGCAACAAACTGCGCAAGACCTGCCGGATGAGCGGCACGCCTTACGTGCGCCTGTATCACGATCACGACGGCTGGTGGAACACCCGCGCCTACGTCGTGGAACGCTGCAGGAAGGCGATGGCGGGCGAATAATCCGCCCGTCCCGATCCCTTTATCAAAAACGGAGACAGGGGAAGCCCCGCTTCCCCGCTCCTTTTTGGCGGAAAGAGAACGCCTGGCGCCTGGGGCGGACCCGGCCCGGACCATCCTTACGGCTTCTCAGGCAGCCGGTCCCGGTACGGTCCCGTACATCCAAGAATTTTCTTGGATTTAATGATTTCTCTTTCCGCTTTTTCTGTGATTTAGCCTATGTCTCTGCTGGACCGCCTCCCGGACCCTTCGGCCTGGGAGAGATTTTACGCATACAAGACGTCGCTGGCCTGCCCGAAGGATTTCGCGAAAGAACTGCGGACCTTCATCGATGAGCAGGCTTATCTTTCTGTCTGCGAAAGCATCCGCGCCGGCGAAGCATTCCCGCTGCCGCGCAAGGCGGTCATCAGTAAGCAGTATTCGCAGAAAAAACGTACTGTCTACATCTATCCCCGCCGCGAAAACATCGTCCTGAAACTCCTGACCTACCTGCTGCTGCGGAATTACGACCACATCTTCAGCCGCGGTCTGTATTCGTTCCGTCCGGGCCGCTCCGCCAAGGATGCGGTGCGCATGCTGCAGCGGAAACTGCGCGGCCGCCGCTGGTATGCCTACAAAGCGGATATCAGCGATTATTTCAACTCCCTGCCCGTGGACCGTTTTCTGCCCGTGCTGAAAGAAGCGGTGGGAGAGGATGAGGCGCTGTACGCGTTCCTGAGCCGCCTGCTGGCCGAGCCGCGGGTGCGCGACGGGCGCGACGTCATCGAAGAACAGAAGGGGATTATGGCGGGCACGCCGCTGGCCTCATTCTATGCGAACCTGTACCTGAAAGACCTGGACGCGCACTTTGCCGCCACGGACATCCCGTACGCGCGCTATTCCGACGACATCATCCTGTTCACGGAGACCCGGGAGGAGGCGGAGGCGCAGGCGGCGTACGTGCGCGGTTTTCTGGCAGAAAAGGGCCTGCGCATCAATCCGAAGAAGGAGACGTTCTTCAGCCCGGACGACGGCTGGATCTTCCTGGGCGTCTGCTCCCGCGGCGGCGTCACGGACATCGCCCCGGTCTCCCTGCAGAAAATGAAGGCCAAGATGCGCCGCAAGACGCGGGCCCTGAAACGCTGGCAGGAGCGCAACGGCCTGGAAGAAGAAAAAGCCGCCAAGGCCTTTATCCGCGTCTTCAACCGCAAACTTTTCGAAAGCCCCGGCGACAACGAACTCAGCTGGAGCCACTGGTTCTTCCCCGTGATCGATACCGCGGAGAGCCTGCAGATCATCGACCGCTACGCCCAGGACTGCCTCCGCTACCTCCTGAGCGGCAAGCGCACGAAGGCGCGCTTTAACGTGCGGTACGAGGACCTGAAAAGGCTGGGATACCGCAGTCTGGTGCACGAGTTTTACAAGAGGGAAGAGGAGAAACAATAAGGGCGGACGCTTTCGTCCGCCCGAAACGGGAAACGGGGACGGTTCTAACCGTCCTGTTTTATTTGTCTGCCTGTCAGTCTGCGGGGGCGATATCGAAGCGGTATCCCTCCGCCGTTTGCGTGAACGAAAGAGCCTGCTCCGTGCTTTCGACGCGGCCCGGGTCCTCCAGCGTCAGCGAGACGTTTTGGTCAGTCGAAACGGTAACCTGATATGTTTCATGCGCGGGCAGCACGATCCGGATCATACCCGCCCACAGGCCGTTCGGGATCCGGTATCCGGTCTCCGCGGGCAGGTCCTCCTCCACGGCGGCGATCAGCTCCGACCCCTGCCGCACCGTGACTTTCGTCCCTGGGAACGCCGTCAGCACGTAATACCGGCCGTCCAGCGGGACGCTGACGGGCTCGGATACGTAATGCGGATCCATCGCGCGCATGTACGCGAGGCAAAGCTCCGGGTAGTGCGCGCTGGAAACGGCCTTCAGGTTATCGAAGGACAGCAGCGTGGGGAACAGGTAGAAACGGTCGAGCAGGGTGGAAAACAGGGCGTTCACCAGGTCGACCACCGTTTTTTCGATCGCGCCCAGTTCCGTGTCCAGGCCCATCCGCAGGAGGGCGCGGTGGATGATGGGGGCGGCGTCCTGCTTCAGGCGGCTGCGGTTGTGCATCAGGTCGTCGGTCAGGACGGAGACTTCGTCGGTCAGGAGCAGCTCCCGCGCGAACTGCAGGGCGATGTCTTTCAGCGAGGCGGAGGTGTTTTTGCGCGCGTAGGCGAGGTGGAACAGATCCCGCATCCCGCTCTGCAGCGTTGCGGCGTAGTCATCCCGGCTCCCGATGACTTCCGCAAAGGCGGTCAGCAGCTCGTCGAGATACTGCGCCTGCGTCCAGTTCCGGACGGAGCCGCTGGCGGTAAGAGAGATCTTGAAGCCGCTGAACTTCCCGGAATCATAGACGGAGAAGTCGGAGATCCGGTAGATGCCCCAGTCGCCGAAGGAGCGGAGCCGGCTGAACTGTTCCCGGACGGTCTCCAGCGACTGTTCGAAATGCAGGTCGCTCAGCTCCGTGGGGAGCAGGATCTCGCGGCCGAAGCGGGTGAAGCCCATCGCCGTCATCGGCACTTTGGGCACCGGGTCGTTGGGGTTGATGATGCAGAAGATGTTGCTGAACGTGTCGCTTTTCGCGGTGCGCTCCTCATCGAGCGGCGCGCCCTGCGGCGCTTCGAAGCAGTAGCTGTAGAGGTCTTCTTTGGCCAGCTGCACGGCGTCGCCCAGGAAAGGCACGCCGTCCCGGATGTATTCATCCAGGCGGCCGCTGGCGACGTTGCAGGCCGCGCCGGCGCGGGAATAGCCGCTGATCCAGATCTTGATCCGGCCCTGCAGCCCGTTGCTGGTCACGTAATTCTTCAGTTCTTCCAGAATGATCCCGCTGGCCTCATAGAATCCCTTGTGGTATCCGTTCGCGTCCGTTTCCGTCCCGATCGTGAAATTCGAGGCCCATTCGCTCTCGTAATTGGCGCCCCGCAGGCCCACGGCCAGCAGCGTGGCGCCGTCCAGGTCCTTCCGCCCGATCATCACGCCGAACGAGTCCGTCCCCGGCTTTTCATGGAAAAACGCGTTGGCCGCGATATCCCGGAAGCCCAGCTTCTTCAGCAGTTCCTCGCCGTTGACGTAGCGGTGGTCGTAGCGGTAATCCTCGATCGAGGCGAAACTGGCCATGGCAAAGGAGAGGGACGCGGTGGCCAGCGACGCGTCGTATTCCGTGGAAGGGTGACGGAAGAAGTCGTCCGTGTAATACATGAAGCTGTCTTCGTCCATCGTCCCGCTCTGGTAGGTGAACGCGGCCCGGGTGAGCGCGGAAGGCGCGCAGGACGTGAAAAGCAGGGCGCAGGCCAGCAGCAGGCAGAGCAGCCCGGTCAGCAGTTTTTTATTGCGGGAGGTACGGTCAGTCTTTTTCATCACAGACCTCCTGCCAGAACGACGGCGGCGGCCAGAAGGTAGCCGAAACACAGGGCGAACAGGTAATAAGCCATGGTGAGCGCGTCCACGGCGCGGTTCCACGGCCCCTTGTGCGGGTGGTAGAACAGGATGAGGGGAATCAGCAGGAGCAGGTCCGTGGTCTGGCCCCAGCCGAAATCGACGGCGCGCGCGTTGCGCCCCATCAGCAGGTTGACTACGACGATCAGCACGATCAGCCCGCAGGTCAGGCCGTTCTTGACCCAGATGAACCGGTTCCCGTTGAAGATCCGGCGGGCGTTCTCCGTCCCGTAGCGGTGCTCATAGAACAGGCGCAGGAAGAAGAGCATGAACAGATAGCCGACGCACAGCACGGAGAACGCGATTTTTTCTTCATTCAGCAGAAGCCGCAGCATGAGCGGGAGCTCGTGCCCGAAAAACTGCACCGACCCCTTGGCGATCACGTGCGCGCCGAAGATCACCGCCACCGGGATCAGCGAACAGAGCCGGTACGCGAGCAGGCGCTTCCGCGTGTGCACGAAGCGGGGCGTGAAGAACAGGAAAAGCATGATCACGAAATACAGGCAGATCGTTCCGAACATGTTGGGCGGCGTGAAGCCCGCGGCCATCTGGTAGAGCGGCGAACTGCTTTCGGACAGATAGGACAGGATGCTGTACTCCAGCGCGAACAGGCCCAGGTACAGGAGCAGGTACATAAAGATCTTGCCCATGACGCGCATGTCGTCCAGGAACGTGTCGAAATCCAGGAAATACAGCAGGAACATGCCCAGGTAGAAGTAATTCATGAACTGGGTGTTGAGCGTGCCGGCGGTGGTCAGGTCCAGATCCCCGGCCCCGATAAAGACGAACGCGTAGGTCACGATCCGCATGGAAGACTGCAGCAGGATCGTGCTGCCGACCAGGGAGAGCAGCGTGTCCGGCAGGAACGGCGTCAGGCGCAGGTCGGTCTTCGGCTCCGCGCGCCTGGCGTAGCGGACCAGGTTGTAGTTGGTCATCGGGGTCCGGCGGACGCCGTTTTTCGTCCCGTAGATCAGCGAATAGATCAGACAGAACAGGACAATCAGGGCGAGGCAGCCGCCGCCGATCATGAAGATGAGGGAGCGGAGGAAGCGGGTGTTGTACGCCTGGTATGCGGCAATGCCGTCGCGGCTCAGGTTGTCAAAACCGAGAGTCATCCCCAGGCGGGAATCGATCAGCGCTTCGATGTCGGAGTCAAAGGTATCGATCCGGCTCAGCATGACGGTGCTCAGTTTTCCGGTCAGCGCCGGGTCGACGACGGTGCTGATGCGGCTGCGCAGGTCCTTCACGACGGGCACCGGCCCGTTCCGGTCGATGACCGCTTCGTAGGTCTGGTTGGTGGCATAATCGGAATAGCCTGCGGAAACGGTGCCGGGCTCATTCCCGTCCAGGGAGATGAGATAGGAGAGGCGGCCTTCATCCGTCCAGTGGTGGACCGTGAAATCGATGTTATAGGGGAAGGAATCGTCCGGGTCCGCCTTGACGGAGACCATCTTGCTGTTCCCTTCCACGCTGTAGATCTCATGGCGCGCGATGGTCCCGCTCGGCGACAGCGTGAAACTGCCTTCTTCGCGCACGCCTTTCAGGACCTCTTTCAGCACGATGGACGCGTCCGCCATCGGCTCTTCCCGGCAGCGGCCGTACTCCCGGATCCCGTAGGACAGGCAGCCGAGCAGGGCGAAGATAAGCAGGCAGAGGAAGACGCGGAAAGGCGCGGCGCCCAGCATGTTGAAGAAAATGACGCTGATCTTCAGCCGCTCCTTTTCGGGCAGGTCTTCCGGATAAGAGGAGATGCCCTCGCAGTACGGCTGGTAATCTTCACCGAGATACGCGGAGACCTTGGCTTTGGTCCGTCTGCCGGGCTTGAGGTAGCCGGATTCCATCAGGCGGTAGTGGAGCGGGAGGATCTTCAGCGAGCGCGCGAATTTCCGGCGGCTCAGGCCGCTTTTCATCCGCGCTTCATACAGGACGATGTTGTAGGAGGCGCGGGTGACCGCGCGGCGGTAGCTTTTGATGCGCCGGGTGCGGGAGCGGGACTTGTTGGATTTGGCGGATTTGCCGGCTTTGCCGGCTTTGCTGCGTCCCATGGTCAGACCTCCCGGGCGCGCAGGGAGACTTCCCCGGCGTAGACGGTCTCGCGGCGGCCGTCTTCGTAACGGACGGTGAGGCCGAAATCATCGGACAGGGATTCGGCGAAGGCAGGGGTGACCTGATCGCCGGTGAGGATATTGACGGCGTGGCCCAGCGTGGCGCAGCGGGCTTGATAGTAGGCGAGGAAGGCGGGATCCTCCGACAGGAAGCCCGCGTAGGCGTCGTCCAGCGCGTTGATCAGGGCGGCGCAGAGCGTGTCGCGGCGGGGCGCCGTGCCCGTGGCCATCTTCAGGCTGGCGGCGATGTCCCGGATGTCCTCCGGGAAATCCTCCGGGGCCTGGCCGGTGTTGATCCCCATGCCGGTGAGCATGTACTGGATGGCGCCGCTTTCGCTTTCCAGCGCCATTTCGGTCAGGATGCCGCAGAGTTTTCTGCCTTCCCACAGGATGTCGTTAGGCCATTTGATGACGGGCGCGAAGCCGCAGACCTCCTCGACGGCGCGGCAGACCGCCACCGCGGCGTAGGCGGTGAAGCGGGAGGCGCGGAGCGGGGAGATGTCCGGGAAATAGAGGCCGGTCAGGTACAGACCCAGGCCGGCGGGCGAGTAGAAACTGCGGCCGCGGCGGCCCCGGCCCCCGGTCTGTTCCTCCGCCGCCAGATAGTAATTCTGACTGCGGTCAGGCACGGCCAGCGTCTTGGCGCGGTCGTTGGTGGAGGTGATGGTGGGGAAGCAGAGCAGGCTGTCGCGGTGGTCGTTTTGGAGGCGCGGCAGGATGCTGCCCGGGGTCAGGCGGTCCGGGGCGGCGGTCAGGCGGTAGCCCCGGCGCGGCGCGGCTTCAATCTCGAAGCCGTCCTTCTGCAGCGCCTGCACGGCCTTCCATACGGCCGCCCGGGTCACGCCGAGCTGCCGGCTGACGGAAGCGCCGGATATGTATTCCCCGATATGCTGCGTGAGCAGGGCCAATAACTGTTCTTTCATGATAAGTGGATTTTACCACAATCAGCGCAGGATTGTAAACGGAATATTGACAGGGGTTGACAAAAAACGGGAAAGGGATTATTGTAAACCTTGTGAAGAAAATGGTTTACAATCAACCGGAGGAGACCCGTGAAAAAAACCAACGTCTATCAGATGGTCCTGACCGCCCTGTTCGTCGCCCTGACCGCCGTCGGGGCGTTCATCCGCATCCCGACCCCCACGGTGCCGTTCACGCTGCAGATCCTGTTCGTTTTCCTGGCCGGGATCCTGCTGGGCCCGGGCCGCGGCGCGCTGTCCCAGCTGATCTACGTGCTGCTGGGGCTGGTCGGCGTACCGATCTTCACGGGCGGCGGCGGGTTCGGGTACGTGTTCCAGCCCAGTTTCGGATTCCTGTTGGGGTACATCGGCGGCGCGGCCGTGACCGGATGGATCGCGCGGGCGGGGAAACCGTCGCTGCTGCGGACCGTGCTGGCCTGCGTCGCGGGCCTGGCCGCCATTTACGCGGCCGGCCTGCCGTACATGGCCTGGGTGCTGAACGTACATCTGGAAAAAAAACTGCCCGCGTCCTATATCATCACCAACGGCATGCTGGTCTTCCTGCCCTGGGACGCCGTCAAGGTGGCGGCCGCTGCCGCGCTGGCAAAAATCCTGCAGCCCGTGATGAACCGGATGGGCAACGGGTAACTTTCCGGTTGAAAAAACAGAAGATTTCGGCTACAATAAGAAGCGTGCTCCGGATGCATGCTTTTTTGCTGTGGGAGAGAAAGAGGACAGGATGAAGATCGGCGTATTTTTATCGTCCCGGATGGGAAAAACCGGCGCGTACCGCAGACTGACCGAGGAACTGGGCCGCTGGCTGGTGAAAAACGGCCACGAACTGGTCTATGGCGGCGAAAATTACGGCCTGATGGCCGTGCTGGCGGATACCGTGCTGGCCGAAGGAGGCCGCGCCGCCGGCGTGATCCCGAACCTCTCGCCCATGAAGGAAAACGCGCATCCCGGCCTGCAGGAATACCATTATGTCCTGAGCATGGCGGAGCGCAAATCTCTGATGATCAAACTCGCGGACGGCTTCATCGCGCTTCCCGGCGGCATCGGCACCCTGGACGAATTCTCCGAAGTCCTCTGCCTCAACGCCATCGGCGCCCTGGACAAACCGCTGGTCCTCCTCGGCACCGGCGGGTATTACGAGCCCTTCCGGGCGGTGCAGGAGAAGATCCTCGAGGAACGGATGGCGGACGAATCGTCGTTCGAGCGCTTCCTGATCACGGAAGACCTTGACGAAGCGGGGAAGTTTTTGGCCCGGAAATAAAAATCTGACAGGGGGACGGTTCTTTTGTCAGATTATCGGGCCGCCCGGCCGGCGGCCCGTGTGAAAACGCGTGTCATCCCGAACGAAGGCGGCGGAGCCGCCGGAGCCGAGGGATCTCATATAAAAAACCATATTTTAGGAGAATTGGGGGATCACAGCATGAAACGTACCCGACTTCTGCTTCTGGCCTGGGCGCTCGTCCTGGGCCTGTCAGCCTGCGGCAAGGCTCCGTCCGGAACCACGACCACTGCCGCATCAGAGCCCGCCTCCACGGAGGCGCCGGCCCCCGCCGCGAAGCATCTGCGGATGCCCGACGGGGAGTGTCAGACATTCAATCCCTATCTGGCCAACACACAGGATGAAATGATGAATGACTTTGCGCAGGCAAGGTTATACCGCCGTTTCGCCAAAGAAGACCGCAAGACGCTCTACATGCGTCCGGAACTGGCCGCCGAGGAGCCGAAACAGATGGACGCCGAAGGCAAAGTCTGGCAGATCAGGATCCGCCCGAACCTGTTTTTCACGGACTGTCAGGGCAATCTGACGGACAAACCCATCAACGCCGCCGTCTTCGAGCACTCGTTCAAAATGGCCCTGGACCCGGTCCTGAAACAGCGCGCCGGCGACAATATGTCCATCTACATCACCATCGTAAACGCGAAGGAATACTTCCAGCAGACGCCGGAAGCCCCGGTGAAATGGGAGGACGTGGGCATCAAAACCGTGGATGAGCTGACCCTGGAACTCACCCTTGCCGCGCCGTCCACGCAGATGAACGTGATGCAGGCCTTTACCGGCTACGGCACCGTCCCGACGGACCCTGACCTCTTCACCTCCCTGATGGAGAACGGCGCGACCGCCTACGGCACGGACCACACCAAGACCCTGTACTGCGGCGCCTTCTACGTGACCGACTGGGTCAAATCCTCCGCCATCACGCTGAAAAAGAACCCGCATTACGTGTTCGCGGACGAGATCAAACTCACGGACGCGACGCTGTATTACGTGGAGAATTACCAGACGCAGCTCGAAATGTACCTGAAGGGCGACCTGGATTCCACGGCGCTGGACGCGGAGATCGCGCCGCGCTACGCGGAGCGTGAGGACTACCTGAGCTACCCCGCCCGCTATCTGATGCAGATCGAGATCAACCGCGGCAATACCGAAAAACCCATCCTGGACAACATGAATTTCAAGAACGCGCTGTGGTACGCGGTGGACCGCGTCGCCCTCGCGAAGTTGGAAGCGGCCACGCCGGCCAACTACATCATCCCGGATACCTCGCTGGCAAATTCTGAGACCGGCCTGCTGTTCAAGGACACGGACACCGCGAAGAGCTACCGCGAGGACATCAACGCGAGTTATGACCCGGCCAAGGCCAAAGAGTATTTCGACAAGGCGATGGAAGAGGAGAAGGTGAAGGGCAAGCTGACGCTGGAACTGATCATTTCTCCGGCCACGCCGGAGCAGAGCCTCTGCGCGCAGTTCCTGCAGCAGCACCTGGCGGAGATCTTCGGAGAAGACCGCTTCGAACTGAAGATCACGGAGAACCAGGACCGCGCCAACCTAATGAAGACCTGGCGCGACAACCCCAACGCCTACGAGCTCTGCCTGTCCAACTGGAGCCGCGCCGTGACCGACGACAGCCCGTTCAACGTGTTCGACAAATACAGCGAAATCTATGATATGAAGGTGAACGCCCCGTACGGCAACGCGTTCATCAACGAGACCATTTTCCTGCAGACCACGGATCCGCGGGTCAAGACCGACCAGGCCTACAACGTGGAACTGGCCGGGCAGATGGAGAAGGAAGCCCTGGAGAACCGCCTGGTGATCCCGATGTTCGAGCGCAATTTCCAGTACCTGGTCAGCCCGAAGCTGCTGCTGCCGCTGGAGGTCCCGCAGCCGTCGATGGGGTTCACGATGCGGCCGTGGCTGGCGGATCTGCTGCCGTAATGGTTTTTGCTGACGCGGGCCGTTGAGACAACGACCCCTACGTATTATTATCGGCCATTGACAATCCGGCCGTATCGAATATGGGACGCTATCTTTTCAAACGTTTCGGCATGATGCTCCTGACGCTCTTTGTCATCCTGACACTGGGCTTTCTTGTGATCCGCTTAATGCCGGGCAGTCCCTTCGACGATCCGAACTATTCCGCGGAAATGACGCGGATGCTGGAGGAGAAGCACCACCTGCATGAACCGATTATCGTGCAGTACTACTATTACCTGAAAGACATCATCACGGGCGGCTACTGGGGCGTTTCCCTGAACCTGGAGCCGATGACGCCGGTGTGGACGGTGATCGGCCGCCGTATCCCGGTGACGCTGACCGTCAACTTCCTGTCCCTGCTCATCGCGCTGCCGCTGGGCATCCTGGCGGGCACCTGGGCCGCGCTGTACCGCAACAAATGGCCGGACCACGTGATCAGCCTGCTCACGGTCCTTTTCATCTCCGTGCCGTCCTTCGTGATGGCGTCCCTGCTGCAATACTTCCTGGGGTACAAAGCCGGGCTGTTCCCGCTGATCTATGACGCGACCGGGACGGAGGCCGTCCGCCTGACTTCGCTGGTGATGCCGGTGCTGGCCCTGAGTTTCCACCCGATCGCCATGATCTGCCGCCACCTGCGCGGCGAACTGGCGGAGAACATGCGCGCGGAGTACATGATCACCGCGCAGGCCAAGGGCCTGAGCCTGCGGCAGGCCGTGTTCCGCCACGCGTTCCGCAACTCGCTGATCCCGGTGATGAACATCATCGTCCCGCTGTTCACGAACATCCTGGCGGGTTCGCTGGTCATCGAGCGGATCTTCGGGATCCCGGGCGTGGGCGGCCTGATGACGCGCTCCATCAACGCCAAGGATCACTGGCTCACCATCACCGTCCTGTTTTTCTACGCGATGATCCACCTGGTCACCGTGCTGGTCACGGACATCTCCTACGGGCTGATCGATCCCCGCATCCGGCTGGGAGGTGACCGCGATGATTAAGCGTTTTTGGCAAAACAAAGCCGCCGCGGCCGCCTTCTTCGTCCTGGCCTTCCTGGTCCTGATGGCGGTCTTTGCGCCGTCATTCACACCCTACAGTTACCGAGAACAGGTCAAAAACGCGGACGGCGAGATCCTCAGCAACATGCCGCCGAAGATCCCCGCGCTCCGCTTCCTGGGCATCGCGCAGGGCACGGCGGTGCTGCAGGACCGGCAGACGGCGTTCCTGGACGACCCCGCGCGCTACCCGGAGGGCTGCATCCTGGAGGTCCGCAACCGCCGCGTGACGGAGCGGGGCACCGAATACTGCGACGTCCTGGTGGATTACTACAAGTACATGAAAGCGGGAGAGGAGACCGCCTTCTGGTTCGGCACGGACCAGCTGGGGCGCGATATCTGGACCCGGCTGTGGCGCGGCACGCGCGTCTCGCTGGTGATCGCGCTGTTCGCGGTAGCCATCGACCTGGTGATCGGCGTGAGCTGGGGCGCGGTCTGCGGCTATTACGGCGGGAAGACGGACCTGATCGGCATGCGCGTGTGCGAAGTTATCCACGCGATCCCGAACGTGATCCTCTGCACGATGTTCATCCTGCTACTGGGCCGCGGCATCGGCACCATGATCCTGGCCCTCGCGGTGCGGAACTGGGTGGAGACCGCGCGTCTCGCCCGCGCCCAGTTCCTGCGCTACAAGGAACGCGAATTCGTCGTCTCCGCGCGCGCGATGGGCGTCCGTGACCGCCGCCTGATCTTCCGGCACATCCTCCCCAACGCGATGGGCCCGCTCATCATCAGCGCCACACTGGCCGTCCCCGGCGCCATTTTCATGGAATCCTTCCTGTCCTTCATCGGCCTCGGGATCCCCGCCCCGGAGCCCTCCGTCGGCACCATGCTCTCGGACGCCCAGTCGCTGCTGCAGACCTACCCGCACCAGGTGCTGCTGCCCGCCGCCGTCATCGCGCTTCTCATGATCGCCTTCCACCTGCTTTCCAACGGCCTGCGCGACGCGTTCGATCCGAAGGAAGAGGACAGTGAGGAATGACATGGCCTGCCGCCCTCGCCGGTGGATGATTCGACCGCTTCCGTATGATAAACGACACAATCGATTAAATTGACGATTTGACGGGCTTGCATTTAATGCCCGTCATTTTTATAATTATCAACGATTTAACAACCATCTGTCTACGGGAGAGTTCTCGATGAATGATAAAGACCTGCGTGTGATCAATCCCGGGAGCATGCCTGACTCGGGAAGCATGCCCGACATGAGCAGCTTTAACCCCGGCAGCATGCCCGATATGGGCAGTTTCAACCCCGGCAGCGGGCCCGACACGGAAAATCCGGATTCCGGAAAGACGCCGGACGTTCCGGGGACGGAAGATGCGGCGTCTGTTCCGTCGGAGCCGGCGGATGCTTCCCAGGGACAAAACAAAAGGCCGTCCTCCTTCTCCGGCAGGACCGGACAGAGTTCAGCCAAAACCAATAATATCATCACGCTGAGCGTGTGTCTGGGGATCATGCTCATCGCGCTGGCCGCAGTCAGCGGCCTGAGGCGCAGAAGAAAGAAATGATAAAAGAAAGAGTTATTTCCGCTTCCGCCTTGCCATCCGCCGCGCCTTGATCTTTTCCTGCGCATATTCTGTCGCGGTCAGCACGATCCCGCCCAGGATGAAGATGTAGTCGCTGAAGAAGCGCCAGACCAGCATGGCCCAGAAGACCAGGCCGGAGTCCGGCAGCTCTGCGAAGACCAGATAGAAGGACGCCTCCGCCGCGCCGGCGCCGCCCGGCGTGGGGATGATGGTGATGGCAGCGTAGATGAAGAAGGTGGAGACCATGACCACCGCCCAGTCAACGTTGCCGCCGAAGGCCTGCAGGATAAAAAACGGCAGGCTGGCACGGCCCAGGTGATACAGGACGGAGAGCAGGAACATCTCCAGCGTCAGGCTACGGTGGCGGTTGATGTAGTTGATCGCCCGGCTGTATTCCTGCAGCTGCTGCAGGACCTTCGCGCCTTTGCCTTCCGGGTCCTTGATCAGCCGGATCGCTGCCAGGCCGCGCAGCACGCCCATGACGATCTTGCCCATTCCCTTCGGGAACGCCGCAGAAAGGATGATCAGGATAGGGACGAGCGAATAGCAGCCCAGCCCGATATACGCGGTGACCTTCAGCGCGCCGACCGTGAACAGATGCCCCAGGAAAATGAAGCACAGCGCCGCGGTCAGCACGAAACTGAGCTGCTGCAGGAGGAACGCGTAGACCGGAATGGCCAGGGATGCGCCGTCAGAGAGCCCTCGCCGCTTCAGGTACAGGATCTGGAACGGCTGGCCGCCGGCCCCGGAGGGCGTGATGTTGTCGTAGTACCGGCCGTAGATGGTGACCTTGACGGAGGTGGCCCAGTCCTTCTTGTTCGTCAGCTGGCGGATCAGCGAGTAATATTTGCCGCTTTCGGCGAACACCGTTATCAGAAAACACAAAAAGGAGAGCACGAAAAAGATCCAGCGGATCTCCACGTCCTCCAGGTCGGCCGCCCCGGAATTCTTCCGGTTCAGCTCCGAGATCCCGGTCCAGAGCAGGATGCCGATGTTCATCAGGATGAACAGCAGCGTCCAGATCCAGGATCTCTTCTTTTTTTGCGTGTTCTGTATCATGGATTTCCTTCCAGTACAAAATGACTGCGGAGCAGCCTGGCAAATATTTTATTCCTTTTCGGCGCGTTTGTCAAATCATAGCGCCGCTGCCGCGGAAAAAGGTGCTCCGGAGCGTTTCCGAAAGGATTTTCCGCGCTGACTTAACAGAATTTCCTCATTTTGCTTGACAAGTCTTATTTTTCTGTGCTATAAAAGTCGGGTATTCCTTTTTAGGGGCATAGTTCAAGGGTAGAACAGTGGTCTCCAAAACCATCGATGAGAGTTCGAATCTTTCTGCCCCTGCTATCAGCACTCTGCCGACATCCGCATGCGGTGGGGTGCTGACCTTTATTTTAGGAGAAATCGCGATGAAACAGATCTGGAAACCCGGCAACCTCCTGAATCCCGCCCCGGCGGTCATGGTCAGCTGCGCGACGGAGACGGAGCGGCCCAACATCATCACGGTCGCGTGGGCCGGCACGGTGTGCAGCGAGCCGCCGATGCTGTCGGTGTCCGTGATGAAGAAGCGGTTTTCGCACCATCTGATCGCGGAGAGCGGCGAGTTCGTCGTGAACCTGGTGTCCGCGTCGCTGGCGAAGGCGTGCGATCTGTGCGGGGTGAAGTCCGGGCGGGATATCGATAAGTTCGAGGCCGCGCACCTGACCGCGGCTCCCGCGCCCGGGATGGCCGCCGCGCCGCTGATCGCGGAAAGCCCGGTCAGCCTGTGCTGCCAAGTGGAGCGCGTCCTGGAACTGGGGTCGCACGACATGTTCATCGGCCGCATCGTGCAGGTGGCGGTGGAAGACAGCCTGCTGGACGGCAGCGGGAAACTGGACCTGCGGAAGGCCGACCTGATCGCATATTCCCACGGGGAGTATCTGCGGCTGGGGGAGAAAGTGGGCCGCTTCGGGTTTTCGGTGAAGAAAAATAAATAAAACAGACCGGGGGACCGGCCTTTTGCCCCTGAACGGGCCGGTTTTCCCTGAAAATCTCTTTATTTCCGTCATTTTCCCTTCAAAAAACAGTGGAACTTCCGGCGATCATGTGCTAAAATAAGCCATTGACATGCGCAGTCGCTGTATTTTTGCGTGTCAGAAAGAAAAGAATGCCCGGCGGAACGGGCCCAGAGAGGAGCAGTGTCCATGAGTGTCACGGTAGAAAAGTTAGAGAAGAATATGGCTAAGCTGACCATTGAGATCCCCGCGGAGGAAGTGTCTGCGGCCGAACAGCGGGTATACAACAGAAGCAAAGGCCGGATCCAGATCCCCGGTTTCCGGAAAGGCCACGCGCCGCGCCAGATGGTGGAAAGAATGTACGGCGCGGACGTTTTCATGGAAGATGCCGTTAACGATCTGCTGCCCGGCGCTTATGAGACGGCCGTGAAGGAATCCGGCCTGGAAGTCGTCTCCCGTCCGGAGATCGATTATGTGCAGGTCGAGCACGGCAAGGCCCTGATCGTGACCGCGCTGGTCGCTGTCAAGCCGGAAGTGAAGCTGGGCGAGTACAAGGGCCTGGAACTGGGTCTCACCGCCCCCGTCGTGACGGATGAGGACATCGAAGCCGAACTGAAGAAGGAGCAGGACAAGAACTCCACCATGAAAGACGTGGAAGACCGCCCCGTTCAGGACGGCGACACCGTGAACCTGGACTATGCCGGCACCATCGACGGCGTCGCTTTTGACGGCGGCACCGCGGAGGGCCAGGAACTGGTCATCGGCTCCGGCCGCTTCATCCCCGGTTTTGAAGAGCAGATGGTCGGCATGATCCTCGGCGAGGAAAGAGACCTGCACGTGACCTTCCCCGAAGAGTACGGCGCGAAGGAACTGGCCGGCAAGGAAGCCGTGTTCCACGTGAAGGTCAACGCCATCAGCGAAAAGGAACTGCCGGAACTGAACGACGAGTTCGCCTCCGAAGTCTCCGAATTCGAGACGCTGGACGCCTACAAGGAAAGCCTGCGCGCCAAGCTGCAGGAGAAGAAGGACAAGGACTTCCGTCAGGAGCAGGAGAACGCGGCGCTGGAAGCGGCCGTGAAGAACGCGGAGATGGAGATCCCCGCCCCCATGATCGACAGCCAGGCCGAGGACATGGTCCGCGAATTCGGCGAGCGTCTGCAGATGCAGGGCATGCGCCTGGAGCAGTACCTGCAGTTCACGGGCCTGAGCATGCCGCAGATCGTGGAGCAGTATAAGGAGCAGGCGAAGAAGCGCATCGAAGGCCGCCTGGTGCTGGAAGCCATCGTGGAAGCCGAGCACCTGGAAGTCACCGACGAAGACCGCGAAAAGGGCTACGCCGACCTGGCGGAGCGCTACGGCATGGAAGTCGACAAGGTCCGCGAGTTCTTCGACGAGGAATCCCTGGCGAGCTATGACAAGGATCTGGCCACCCAGAAGGCGCTGGATCTGCTGGTCGCCGAGGCGAAATAAGCCCGGCAAAATAAAGGAGTCATTATGAGTTTAGTCCCTTATGTACTGGAATCCACCAGCCGCGGCGAACGGACCTACGACATCTATTCCCGCCTGCTGAAGGACCGGATCGTGATCCTGAGCGAGGACGTCAACGACGTCACCGCGTCCCTGATCACGGCCCAGCTGCTGTTCCTGGAGTCCGAGGATCCGGGCAAGGACATCAGCTTCTACATCAACAGCCCCGGCGGCTCCGTGACGGCCGGCATGGCGATCTATGACACCATGCAGTTCGTCAAGTGCGACGTCTCCACCATCTGCCTCGGCATGGCCGCCAGCATGGGCGCGTTCCTGCTGGCCGGCGGCGCGAAAGGCAAGCGAATGATCCTGCCCCACGCCAAGGTGATGATCCACCAGCCTTCGGGCGGCGCCCAGGGCCAGGAGACCGACATCCGTATCGTGGCGGAAGAGATCGCCCGGACCAAGGAGACGCTGAACCGTCTGCTGGCTCAGAACACCGGCAAGCCCTACGAGGAGATCTGCCGGGACACCGAGCGCGATTTCTATATGACCGCGGAAGAAGCCGTGGCCTACGGCATCGTGGACAAAGTGATCTCGAACCGCGCGTAAGGAGCAGGCATGGCAACGAAGCGTAACGACATTCCCCGGACCTGTTCTTTCTGCGGCAAGGACCAGTCCCTCGTGAACCACCTGATCTCCAGCCCCCTGGAGGAGTGCTACATCTGCGACGAGTGCGTGGAGACCTGCTATGAGATCCTCGAAGAGGACTGGGAGCGGGAGAGCCGGAAGGGCGGACGCGAACCCGAGCCGGAGCTGTCCCTGGACACGCTCAAGCGCCCGGCGGAGATCAAGGCCTTCCTGGACGAATACGTGATCGGGCAGGAGCAGGCCAAGAAGGTGCTTTCCGTGGCGGTCTACAACCACTACAAGCGCATCCTGCACGGCGACGTCCCGCAGGATGACGTGGAACTGCAGAAGACCAACGTGCTGATGCTGGGCCCGACCGGTTCCGGCAAGACGTACCTCGCGCAGACCATCGCGCGCTGCCTGGACGTGCCCTTCGCCTCCTCCGACGCCACCACGCTGACGGAAGCCGGCTACGTGGGCGAGGACGTGGAGAACATCCTGCTCAAGCTGATCCAGGCCGCGGACAACGACGTCGCGCGCGCGGAACGGGGCATCATCTACATCGACGAGATCGACAAGATCACGAAGAAGTCCGAAAACGTCTCGATCACCCGCGATGTGTCCGGCGAAGGCGTGCAGCAGGCGCTGCTCAAGATCCTGGAGGGAACGGACGCGAACGTGCCGCCGCAGGGCGGGCGGAAGCATCCGTACCAGGAGACCATCAAGATCAACACCACCGGGATCCTGTTCATCTGCGGCGGGGCGTTCGACGGGCTGGACAAGATCGTCGAGTCCCGGCTGGGCAGCGGCAGCATCGGCTTCAACGGCACCGTGGTGGAAAAGCAGGACCGCCCGCTGGGCGAGCTGTTCTCCCAGGTGGTCCCGAAGGACCTCGTGAAATTCGGCCTGATCCCGGAATTCATCGGCCGCGTGCCGGTGACCGTGGCGCTGAACGAGCTGGACGAGGAGGCGATGGTCCGCATCCTGACCGAGCCGAAGAACGCGCTGGTGAAGCAGTACGAGGCCCTGTTCGCGATGGACGACGTGAAGCTGGAGTTCACGGACGAAGCGGTGCGCGCGGTGGCGCATAAGGCCATGGAGCGCAATATCGGCGCCCGCGGGCTGCGCGCGGTCATGGAAAACGCCATGATGGACCTGATGTTCCGCATCCCGAGCGACGAAACGGTCGGCGTCTGCACCATCACGAAAGAAGCGGTCGAAGGCACCGGCGAACCGGAGATCGTCCGCCGCGAGGACCTGCCCGCCGCCGGCGGCCACCGCAGGCGCCGCCAGATCAGCGTCAACAACGTGCTGGGCTGACGCCATGGTCATCCGTTCCGTCAACCTGGAAACGGTCTGCGGCATCACGAGCACGCTGCCGCATCACGACAAGCCGGAGTTCGCGTTCGCCGGCCGCTCCAATGTGGGGAAATCCTCCCTCATCAACGGCCTGATGAACCGCAAGGCCCTGGCCCGCGTGAGCAGCGCGCCCGGCAAGACCCGGACCATCAATTATTACAACGTCAACGACGCCTTCTACTTCGTGGACCTGCCCGGCTACGGGTACGCGCAGGTCTCCCTGCAGGAAAAAGAAGCCTGGGGGAAGATGATCGAGCGCTACTTGAAGACCAGCGGCTCCCTGAAGCGGATCTTCCTGCTGGCGGACATCCGCCACGAGCCCGGGGCGGGCGACAAGCAGATGGCCCGTTTTATCCGCGAAGGCGGCTTTGAACCCGTGGTGATCGCCACGAAACTGGACAAGATCAACCGCAGCCAGCGGCAGAAGCAGCTGAAACTCCTCCGGGAGGGGCTGGAACTGCCCGCGGACGCGGTCATCCTTCCCTGGTCGTCCCAGACCAAAGAGGGAAGGGAGGAAATATACGAGTATCTGGAGGCATGCTTATGATAGACCTGCTTGAATTAAAGAAACTGTTCCGGGAACCGGAAGCCTATGCGGACAAAGAAGTCCGCGTCGGAGGCTGGGTGCGCAACCGGCGGGATTCCAAGACCTTCGGGTTTATCATGCTGAACGACGGCACGTTCTTCGAGTCCCTGCAGGTGGTGTACGAAAGCGAGCTGCCGAACTTTGACGAGATCTCCCACATCAACGTGGGCGCCGCCCTGATCGTGACCGGCCGCGTCGTCCTGACGCCCGGCGCGCAGCAGCCGTTTGAAGTGAAGGCCACGGAGATCACCGTGGAAGGCGCTTCCACCCCGGATTACCCGCTGCAGCCCAAGCGCCACAGCGTGGAATTCCTGCGGACCATCCCGCACCTGCGCCCCCGCACCAACCTGTTCTCCGCCACCTTCCGCATCCGCTCGCTGGCGGCCTACGCGATCCACCGCTTCTTCCAGGAGCGGGATTTCGTATACGTGCACACGCCCCTGATCACCGGCAGCGACGCCGAAGGCGCCGGTGAAATGTTCCAGGTCACCACCCTGGACCTGGACGCCCTGCCCCGCACCGAAGACGGCGCCGTGGACTACGCGCAGGACTTCTTCGGCAAAATGACGTCCCTGACCGTCAGCGGCCAGCTGAACGGCGAGACCTTCGCGCAGGCCTTCCGCAACATCTACACCTTCGGCCCCACCTTCCGGGCGGAGAACTCCAACACCACGCGCCACGCGGCGGAATTCTGGATGATCGAGCCGGAAGTCGCTTTTGCGGACCTGGAAGTGGACATGGAACTCGCGGAAAGCATGCTGAAATACATCATCCGCTACGTGCTGGAAAACGCGCCGGAAGAAATGAAGTTCCTGAACAGCTTCGTTGACAAGGGCCTGATCGAGCGCCTGACCCACGTCATGAACTCGGATTTCGGCCGCATCACCTACACGGAAGCCGTCGAACTGCTGCAGAAGCACAATGACAAATTCGATTACAAGGTCAGCTGGGGCTGCGATCTGCAGACCGAGCATGAGCGCTACCTGACCGAGCAGATCTTCAAGCGCCCGGTCTTCGTGACGGATTACCCGAAGGAAATCAAGGCGTTCTACATGAAGCAGAACCCGGACGGGAAGACCGTGGCGGCGATGGACTGCCTGGTCCCCGGCATCGGCGAGATCATCGGCGGCAGCCAGAGAGAAGAGGACTTTGACAAGCTGCTCACCCGCATGCGCGAGCTGGGCATGAAGGAAGAGGACTACGGCTTCTATCTGGACCTGCGCAAATACGGCACCACGCGTCACGCCGGTTTCGGCCTCGGCTTCGAGCGCTGCGTGATGTACCTGACCGGCGTCGGCAACATCCGCGACGTGCTGCCGTTCCCGCGCACGGTGGGGAACTGCATGCTGTAAGGACCGGTGCATATGTAGGGGCCGATGTTCCATCGGCCCTCCCCTGGGAGGATCTGACATGTCCGTACAAAAACTGACCGACATCCTGAACAAAACCAATAACCTCGTTTTCTTCGGCGGCGCCGGCGTTTCCACCGCCTCCGGCATCCCGGACTTCCGCAGCGCCAACGGCCTGTGGAACCAGCGCTACGGCCGGCACTTAAGCCCGGAGGAAATGGTCTCCCGCAGCTTTTTCGAGCGCGATCCGGAAGACTTCTTCGCCTTTTATAAGGATAAGCTGATCTATCCCGACGCGAAGCCCAACGGATGCCACATCGCGCTGGCGAAGCTGGAGCAGATGGGCAAACTCAAAGCGGTCGTCACGCAGAACATCGACGGCCTGCACCAGATGGCTGGCAGCAAAACCGTATACGAACTGCACGGCTCCGTGCTGCGGAACTACTGCACGCGCTGCCACGCGTTCTATGACGCAGATTACGTCCTGAAGGCGGACGGCGTGCCGCACTGCAAAGCCTGCGGCGCCATCGTCAAGCAGGACGTCGTCCTGTATGAAGAAATGCTGGATGAAAACGTAATTGAAAAAGCGGTGCACGCCATCGCGAAGGCCGATACGCTGATCGTGGGCGGCACTTCCCTGATCGTTTATCCCGCCGCCGGATTCATCCGCTATTTCCGCGGCAATAACCTCGTCGTGATCAACAAGACCGAAACGTCGGCCGACAGCCACGCGGACCTCGTGATCCACGACGACATCGCTTCCGTGATGGAGCAGGCTGTCGCAGCCATGCAGCCTTAAAACAAGAGATCCATGGATAATAAGAACAACAAAAACGACGACAACAAAAACAAGAACAACCGCTCGATGCTGACGATCCTTCTGATCAGCATGGCGGGTCTTGCGCTGTTTTCTTTCTTCTCCCGCAGCCTTCTGGCCGGCCGCACCGCGGAGACCACCTACAATGAATTCCTGGAGATCCTGAAGACGAAGGAAGTCAAGTCCGTGGTTTTCGACGAGGTATACAACAAGGTCACGGCGGAAGTCACGGAGGAAGGCCGGACGACGGAATACACCACGGCCATCGTGGACAAGGACGCCGCCCTGGAGATCATCAAAGAGCGCGGCATCAAATACTCGGGCACGGTCGTTTCCAACGGCTCGTGGATCACCATCGCGCTATATGCGGTCTTCGCGGGCGTCATGCTGTACTGGATGTTCAGCATGCGCAAGGGAGGCGGCATGCTGGGGAACCTGGGAAAGAGCAACGCCAAGGTCTACGTGCAGAAGAACACCGGCGTGTCCTTCAAGGATGTGGCCGGACAGGACGAGGCGATCGAGTCCCTGGAGGAGATCGTGCAGTTCCTGCATGACCCCGGCCGCTACGTGGAGATCGGCGCCAAGCTGCCGAAGGGCGCGCTGCTCGTCGGCCCGCCCGGCACCGGCAAGACCCTGCTTGCCAAGGCCGTGGCCGGCGAAGCCAAGGTCCCGTTCTTCTCGCTGGCCGGCTCGGACTTCGTGGAAATGTTCGTCGGCATGGGCGCCAGCCGCGTGCGCAATCTGTTCAAGGAAGCGCAGCAGATGGCCCCGTGCATCGTTTTCATCGATGAGATCGACGCCATCGGCAAATCGCGCGACTCCCGCTACGGCGGCAACGACGAGCGCGAGCAGACGTTAAACGCGCTGCTGGCCGAAATGGACGGCTTCGATTCCTCCAAGGGCGTCTTCATCCTGGCCGCCACCAACCGGCCGGAGGTCCTGGACCCGGCGCTGTGCCGCCCGGGCCGTCTGGACCGCCGCATCATCGTGGACAAGCCGGACGTCAAGGGCCGTGTCGCCGTGCTCAAGGTGCACGCCAAAAACGTGAACATGGGCGACGACGTGGACTTCCAGGAGATCGCCCTGGCCACTCCCGGCGCCGTGGGCTCCGACCTGGCTAATATGATCAACGAAGCCGCCATCCTGGCCGTCAAAAAAGGCCGGAATTACGTGACGCAGGCGGACCTGCTGGAATCCGTGGAAGTCGTGATCGCGGGCAAGGAAAAGAAGGACCGAGTCATGAACGAAAAGGAAAAGCGGACCGTCGCGTACCACGAAGTGGGCCACGCGCTGGCCGCGGCCCTGCAGAAGCACGCCGAACCGGTGCAGAAGATCACCATCGTGCCCCGCACCATGGGCTCGCTGGGCTATGTGATGCAGACGCCGGAAGAAGAGCGCTACCTGATGACGCAGGTCGAACTGGAGACCGAACTGGTCACCCTGCTGGCCGGCCGCGCCAGCGAGGAACTGTTCTTCGACTCCGTCTCCACCGGCGCCGCGAACGATATCGAAAAAGCCACGTCCCTGGCCCGCTCCATGGTGACCCGCTTCGGCATGAGCGAGGAGCTCGGCCTGATGGGGCTGGAGACGATTACGGACGAGTACTTAAACGCCCGCGCGGTCATGAACTGCTCGGATGAGACGTCCGCCCGCGTGGACCAGGTGGTCAAGCAGATGCTGGACAACGCATACGCGAAGGCAAAGGAACTGCTGGACGCCAACCGGGAAGCGCTGGAGAAGATCGCCGCGTTCCTGATCGAAAAGGAGACCATCACCGGCAAGGAGTTCATGAAGATCCTGCGGGAGATCAAGGGCGAGGATTTTGCGCCCGAGAAAGAAGCAGAAGAGAGGAAGGCCGCGCTGTTCGGAACGGCTGAAGAAACGGCTCAGGAAGAGCCGGCGGAACCCGCCCCGGAAACGGCTGAGGAGCCCGCTCCCGCAGAACCGGCGGAGGCGGCCCCCGCAGAACCGGCGGAACCCGCCCCGGAACAGGAAGAAGAGACCAAGACGGAAGACGCCCCTTCGGAGGCGTAACGCAGGCAGGAGGAGATTATGTCGCACTTTATCATTACCGCGGACACCACGTTCGATCTGGCCCCGGAAACGGTGGAAAGACTGCAGATCGTCCCCATCGTGAGCTACGTCAGCCTCGGCGACGAAATGATGGACGACTACCCGGGCATCCCGGCGGAGGATCTGTTTGCCTATGTCGCGAAGACGGGCAAGCTGCCCCAGACGGCCGCCGCCAACCCCGGGGATTATGAGGCGGCCTTCCGCAAACTGCGCGAGACCGACGACCGCCCGATCATCCACATCGCCAAGAGCAGCGGCATCTCCAGCTGCTACGAAAACGCCGTGATCGCCGCGCGCGAAGTGGAGAACGTCTACGTCGTGGACTCCAAAAACGTGTCCGGCGGCAGCGCGCTGACCATCGTGCGGGCTGCGGAAAGCACTCTGGAGGATCCGGAGGAGCTGGTCGCGGACCTGGAAGCCTACACGAAGCGCATCGACTGCAGTTTCATCATCGAAACGCTGGACTTCCTGTACAAGGGCGGCCGCTGCAGCGGCCTGGCCGCGTTCGGCGCCAACCTGCTGAAGCTCCGTCCGGAGATCATCATGGACGACGGCAAAATGAGCCCCGGCAAGAAATACCGCGGCCCGTACGAAAAATGCGTCCTGTCCTTCCTCGACGAAAAACTGGAGAACATCGAACAGTTCGAGCCGGAACAGGTCTACATCAACCACACCCTGCAGGATCCGGCCATGCTGGACCGCGTCCTGGGGCACATCAAAGCCAAGAACTATTTCAAAAACTTCGTGGTGTATTCCGTGTGCGCGGCGGTGGCGACCCACTGCGGCCCGAATACGTTCGGGATCATCACGGTGAGGAAATAAGACAGGGAATAAGGAATGACGACAGGGGGAGCGGACTGCGGCTCTCCCTGTTTTTATAGATAGTTTTTTGAGATTTTACGGAAAATCCGCCCCGCCCGCGCAACCGGACCCGCCGTTTTTCCGCTGTAGAGGGTGAGGAGGTAAGGAGGCCCCCGCCTTGGATGATGACAAGATCACAGAACTCTATCTGTCCCGGGACGAATCCGCCATCCGCGAAACGGCGGCCAGATACGGCGCGCGCCTGCGGCAGATCGCGTACGCCATCCTGCAGGACCGCGGGGCCGCGGAGGAGTGCGAGAACGACACGTACCGCGAGGCCTGGGAGCGCATCCCGCCGAACGAGCCGCGAGGCTATCTGTTCGAATACCTGGGACGCATCATCCGGCACCTGGCGATCGACGAGTGCCGGCGGGCCGCCGCGCAGAAGCGTCGAGCCGTATACTGCGAACTGACGCAGGAAATGGCGGAGTGCCTGCCGGGCCCGGAGGACGTAGAGAGCCGCCTGGAAGCGCAGGAGCTCCGGCGGATCCTGTCGGACTTCCTGGCCGGCTGCCCGCAGGAACAGCGGGCCGTCTTCCTGCGGCGCTACTGGTATTTCGACAGCATCGCGGAGATCAGCCGCCTCTTCGGATACCGCGAGGAAAAGGTAAAAAGCATCCTGTTCCGGATGCGGAAAGCGCTGAAAAAGCGGCTGGAGAAAGAAGGGTATACGGTATGAAGTCGGATGTTTTTTTGGACGATATCATCGGCGGCACGGAGGAAAAATGGATCCGCGAAGCGGAAAACATCGAGGGGAGCGGGATAAAGAAGAAACGGCGGATCCGGAGGATCGGCCGTGCTGTTGCTGCGGCCGCATGCCTAGGCCTGATCATTTTTGCCGTCTCCGGCCTTTTGGGAAAGCGGGAGCCGGTGCAGGCGGCTGATCTTCTGGAGAATTATACGGCCCGTCCGGTGGAAAAGAAAGAGCCGGACGATGCCTTCGTCCGGGCCGGCTATGACTGGGCCGTCCGTCTGTTTCAGGAGACATACCGGCAGGAAAAGGATCAGAAGACGCTTCTGGTCTCCCCCCTGTCCGTCATGACCGCCCTGGCCATGACCGCGAACGGCGCCGGCGGGCAGACGCTGCAGGAGATGGAGCAGGTGCTGGGCAGCGGATCGCTGACGCTTGCGGATCTGAACGCCTATCTGCACACCTATCTGCAGACTCTGCCTTCTTCGGACCGCGTGAAATTTTCTTTTGCCAACGGCATCTGGTTCAATGACCGCGGAGGCTTCAAGGCAGAAAAGGCGTTCCTGCAGCAGAACGCGGATTATTATGATGCCGCTATCCGGAAAGCGCCGTTTAACGAAGCCACGGTGCAGGAGATCAATCAGTGGGTCGCCCTGCATACGGATGACATGATCCCGGAACTGCTGAACAAACTGGAGGACGGCACTCAGATGGTTCTGGTGAATGCCCTGGCCTTCAGCGCGGATTGGCGGGAGCCGTTTGTGAACGACGGAGAAGAATATTGGGGTCCGTTTACCAATCTGGACGGAAGCACGGTCAGAACGCCGGTCATGTCCGGCGAAGTGGACTTCTATCTGGAAGATGACACCTGCATCGGATTTGAAAAGCCTTATATCGGAGACACCTATCGTTTCGTAGCGCTGCTGCCGAAAGAGGAAAAAGATTTTGCGGGATTCATTGACGGCCTGAATAGGGAAAAACTGGAGTCGCTTATGCAAAACGCCGCGATCGAGAAGGTCAGAATCTCGCTGCCGAAATTCAGTTATGATTACACCGTCAATCTGCCGGACGTTCTGAAAACGCTGGGCATCCGAGACGCTTTCGATCCGTCCCGGGCGGATCTCTCCGGAATCAGCCGCTCGGAATCACTGTATATCAGCAAAGTCCTGCACAAAACTCATATCGACCTGGATTCCGCGGGCACGCGGGCCGCCGCCGCAACGGAGGTCGAGGCAATGTACAGCGGGATGCCGCCCGAGCCTCGGAAAGTCTCACTGGACAGACCGTTCGTCTACATGATCGTAGATACGGAGACAGGCCTGCCCGTGTTTATCGGGACGGTGACGGAGTTTTCGGAATAATGGATGACAGGGAGGGAAATCGTTGGGGCGCCCACTGGGCGCCCGTTTGATTACGGAAAATGAACCGTCTCTCTATATATTCAGGGCGGCCAATGGCCGCCCCTACATTATATTATTGTCCTTGGAATGCTTTCAGATTTCCGATCACCACCTGCATCATCCGCTCATGGTCATGATCCCCCACAAAACTGTTATGCGGGGAGAGCAGGACGTTTTCCAGCGTCCACAGCGGGCTTTCGGGCGCCAGCGGCTCGGTCTCGTAGACGTCCAGCGCGGCGCCGGCGAGGGGGCCTTCCTGCAGGGCGCGGAGCAGGGCGGGCTCGTCGATCAGGCCGCCGCGGGCCGCGTTGATCAGGTAGCTGCCGGGCTTCATGGACTGCAGGGCCGCATCGTCCAGGATGTGGTGCGTCTGCGGCGAATGCGCCAGAGCGAGGATCAGGATATCCGCCTGCGGGAGCAGCTCCGGGAATTTGTCCAGCGTGCAGAATTCATCCACGTTGGCGTCCTCCTTCAGGCTGCGGTTGACCACGGTAAGGCGCGCACCGAAGGGTTTCAGGCGCTTCGCGATCTCGCGGCCGTAGGCACCGAAGCCGGCCAGCAGGACGTTCTTGCCCGTCAGTTCCTGCCATTTCCAGTCCTTTTTGTGGCGCGCCGCCAGCTGGTTGCGGAAGCCCTGCGGGACGTGCTTTAAGAGCTCCAGAATCCGCATGATCGTCCATTCCGCCATGGCCGGGCTGTACACGCCGTTCGCATTGTGCACGGTGATGCCGCGCGCGCGGACCCAGTCCATGGGCACGCGGTCGTAGCCGGCGCTGGTGATCTGGAGGTAGCGGAGGTTCGTGAAACCCTCGTGGGTCGTGTAGTGGAAGAGGCTGTTGCATACCGCGCCGTCGAACCGCTCAGGATCCTCCACCGGGACGCGCTCGTCCGGATGCAGTACGATCTCGTGCCCCAGCGCGGCTAGGGCTTCCAGGTCCTTTTCGGTGGCTCCGAGCGAGCCGGTGACCAGTAATTTCATGATGATTCCTTTCTGAATGGCAGGCCGCCCGACGCGGTCCGCGCTTTATTCTCCGAATTCCGCCAGCACGTGCCCCTGCGTCTTCCCCAGCACGCGGAACCCCTCCGCCCGCCGGTGACCGGAACGCAGACCGCAAAAACCGGCGCGCAGTTTCAGGTATGTCTGAATGTCCTTCCAGGCGCCGGAACCTGCCGGGAACTGGGTCTGATGCACGGCCAGCGCCTTTTTCTGCAGGCCGGTAAAACCGAAGGTGTCTACGAACCGGTTCGGCCGCGCGGTCATGTAAAACGCGACGGCTTCGACCGGCGCCGCAGCCGCGCCGTACCGCTCCATGATCCCCTGATTGTACGCAAAGCAGGCGATCTGCCCGGCCGCGCGTCCGACCCGCAGGTGGTCCGGATGCGTCTCGTTGATGGGGGCCGGATCCGGCGCGAAGATGACCTGCGGCTGAAAGTCCGCCGTCACCGCGGCGAGGCCGCGGACCAGTTCCTGCTCCTCATAAAACCCGCCGTCGGACAGATCCAGGAAACGCACGTCTTTCACACCCAGGACCGCCGCACTTTCGATCGCCTCCCGGTGCCGCCGCGCCGCCAGTTCGTCCGGCGCGACCGGCTCGGTCAGGTTTTCCACCCCGTACCGCCCGTCGGTCACAATCAGGAAGCAGACGGCCTTCCCCGCCGCGGCCAGTTTCGCCGCCGTGGCGCCCGCGCCAATCTCGATATCATCCGGATGGGGGCCGATAAAGAGAAAGCGCTCAAACGATTCCGGCTTCGGCGCCGGCACCGCGCATTTTATCAGTTGATCCAAAGGAAACATGGAGTTGTCCTTTCTTCCCGCCGACCGGGACTCACGCTGTTTCTGCTGTTATTCTACCAAATCCGCACCCTGCGTACAAGCCCCGCAGAGGCCGGAAACAGGCGGCTTTGTGATTCTCGAAAAATATTTGCAACATTTTCCCTCTGTATCGTGTATTATGGGTAAAGAAAGCAAATCGGAAAATCTGACAAAGGAACCGTCCCCCTGTCAGAAAAAGGAGGTACATCATGAACGCGATGAAGAAAATGACTGCCCTGCTGCTGGCGGCGGCAATGTTGCTGGGGCTGGCTGCGTGCGGAGCGAATACGCAGCAGACGACGGAGGCGACCCCGTCCGCGACGGAGGCGCCGACGAACGCCCCTACAGAAGCCCCCACCCAGGGAACGCTTCCCAAAGCCCAGGCTGCCGACCTGCTGGAAGGTTATACCGCGCGCCCGGTGGAGGATAAACAGGCGGACGACGCTTTCATCAAAGCTAGTTATGAATGGGCCGCCGGGCTTTTCAAGCAGGTCTACCGCACGGAAACGGAGCAGAAGACCCTGCTGGTCTCCCCGCTGTCCGTCGTGACCGCCCTGGCCATGACCGCGAACGGCGGCGGCGGCAACACGCTGAAGGAGATGGAGCAGGTCCTGGGCAGCGGCTCCCTGAGCATGGACGATCTGAACGCCTATCTGCACACCTATCTGAACAGCCTGCCGTCTTCGGAGCGCGCGAAATTCAGTTTCGCCAATGCCATCTGGTTCAAAGATATGGAAACCTTCTGCGTGAAAGAAGATTTCCTGCAGAAGGACACGGACTATTACGACGCCGCCATCCGCAAAGCGCCGTTTGACGATTCCACGGTCCGCGAAATCAACCAGTGGGTCGACCAGCACACGGACGGCATGATCCCCAAACTGCTGGAACAGCTGAACGAGGGCGACCGGATGATCCTGATCAACGCCCTGGTCTTCGACGCCAAATGGGCGGTCCCGTTTTACGAATCGGGCGAAGATTATAAACAGCCCTTTACCGGTCTGGACGGCAAACAATCGAGCGCCAGCATGATGTTCGGAGAAGAATACAGCTATCTGGAAGACGATACCTGCACCGGGTTCACCAAATCCTACGCGAACGACACTTACCGCTTCGTGGCGCTGCTGCCGAAGGATGGTAAGGATTTCGAAGGCTTCATCGACGGCCTGACCGGCGAGCAGCTGGCCGCGCTGCTGAGCGGCGCTGCCGAGGAGCGGACCCTCATCATGGTGCCGAAATTCAGTTATGATTACGAAGTCAGCCTGCCGGAAGCGCTGAGCGCGATGGGCATGCGCGACTGCTTTGATCCCTACCGCGCGGATTTCTCCGGGATCAGCGATACCTCGCTGTACATCAGCGACGTGCTGCACAAGACCCACATTGACCTGGACTCCGAAGGCACCCGGGCTGCCGCAGTGACCGCCGTCATGGTGGCGGAATCCGCCATGCCGATGGAACCGCCTCACGAAGTGTATCTGGACCGTCCGTTCGTCTATATGATTGTGGACACTGCGACGAACCTGCCCGTTTTTATGGGGACCGTGACCGGGTTCGGTGAATAAGGACAGGAGAGAAATCATGTCGAACTTCAGAATAATAATTGCTTTGCTGCTGACAGCCGCGATGCTGCTGGCCCTGACCGCCTGCGGGGAAAACACGCAGCAGACGACGGCGCAGGCTCCGCCCGCATCGGAAGTTCCTGAGACAGCCGCCCCCACGGAGCCCCCCACCCAGGGCGCCCTCCCGGTCGCCCAGGCCGCCGACCTGCTGGAAAACTATACCGCCCGCCCGATGGAAGATAAAAAGGCGGACGACGCCTTCATTCAGGCCGGATTCGAATGGTCGGCGGAACTGTTTAAGCAGGTCTACCGCCTTGAACCGAAGCAGAAGACCCTCCTGGTCTCCCCGCTCTCTGTCGTGACCGCCCTGGCCATGACCGCGAACGGCGCCGGCGGCAACACGCTGAAAGAAATGGAACAGGTCCTGGGCAGCGGCTCCTTGAGCCTGGACGACCTGAACGCGTACCTGCACACGTACCTGAACAGCCTGCCTTCCTCGGAATCCGCGAAGTTCAGCTTTGCCGACGGCATCTGGTTCAAAGAGGAGGACGGCTTTCTCGTCAAAGAGGATTTCCTCCAGAAAAACACGGACCACTTCGATGCCGCCATCCGCAAAGCGCCGTTTGACGAGTCCACGCTCCGGGAGATCAACCAGTGGGTGGCCCAGCACACGGACGACATGATCCCCAAAATGCTGGATGAACTGGGCCCGGACACCGTCATGGTGCTGATCAACGCCTTGGTTTTCGACGCCAAATGGGATACACAGTTCCGCGAGACGGGCGAGACTACCCTGTGCCCGTTTACCTGTCTCGACGGCACGGAAGTGGAGACCGCCGTCATGTACGGGGAAGAATACAGCTACCTGGAAGACGAGACCTGCACCGGTTTCACGAAATCCTACGAGGGCGACACCTATCGCTTTGTGGCGCTCCTGCCGAAGGATGAGACGGACTTTGCGGGCTTTGTCGACAGGCTGACAGGAGAGCAGTTGGCGTCCCTGATGGCGAATGCCGCGGAAGAGCGCACCCTCATCATGCTGCCGAAGTTCAGTTATGATTACAAGATCAGTCTGCCGGGCGTGCTGGGGGCGATGGGTATGCATGACTGTTTTGACGACGTGCGCGCGGATTTCTCCGGGATCAGCGACACCCTGCTGTACATCAGCGACGTCCTGCACAAGACGCATATCGACCTGGATTCCGAGGGCACCCGGGCCGCGGCCGCGACAGTCGTGGAGATGGCTAAGTACACGGCGTTTCTGCCGGAGTCGGAGCCGCATAAGGTCTACCTGGACCGCCCGTTCGTGTACATGATCGTGGACACGGCGACAAATCTGCCCGTGTTCATGGGCACTGTGACCGGGTTCGGGGAATAAGAGCGGGGAGCATTGACATTGCCGCACGCACGCTTTATCATAACAGCAGAATATCCTTGCGAAAGGAGCCGCGATGGACAATAAGCCGGGCTTCGGCCGTGCCTACATAGAATTTTGGAAGAGGAGCTTCGATTACCGGGGCACCTCTTCCCTGCGCGAATACTGGATGCCGGTGGGCCTGCATCTGGGCCTGACCGCGCTGCTCGTCGCATTCTATCTGCTGAAATGGAACATCCCCTTCTGGATCCTGCTGATCTACCTGCTGTTGTCGGTGATCCCCTTCGTCGCGCTGACGGTACGGCGGCTGCGGGACACCGGGCTGTCCGGGCTGTGGGCGCTGCTCCTGTTGTTTGTCGGCGCAGGGACCTGCGTGGTGCTGGCGCTCTGCGCGGCCGGCAGCGGCTTTCTGCCGGGCGAAAACAGGCCGGTCAATCTGTACGGCCCGCCACCTATCGAGACGGCGTTCGATCCGTCGGAAATGCCCGTAGAGGACATCTACGGCCCGCCGCCCAGCGAGGAGGCTTTTGACCCCACAAAAGAGACCGCTGCGCCGCTGTACGGCCCGCCGCCTACGCAGGGAAGCAATATCGCCTCGGTCACGGAAACCGTGCCCGCGCTGTACGGCCCGCCGGTTTCTTCTGAACTGGAAACAGAGAAAAAAGATCCGGCGCAGACCGAAGAAAGCGGTTCGGATTTCGATCCGTCGGAGATGACTGCGGAACCGCTGTACGGCGTCCCGGAATCTCCTTCGGTGGTACGCTGAGGACCTGATTGGTAGAACGCTGATGGCTTTGTTTCAGAAGAAAAAATCAAATTCCGGCCTCCCGCGGGACGTCAAGCAGGCGCACCTGGAGCAGCTGGCCGAATACCGGGAATCGCAGCTGAGGAAGCATCCGCAGCTGCGGCTCCTTTTTATTGAAATGACCGAGCTCTGCAATGAGCACTGCCGCCACTGCGGCTCGCAGTGCGGGGATTACGTGGAGAAGGACCGCCTGAGCGGAGAGGAGATCAAAGCCTTCCTGTGCCAGGTCAAAGAAGATTTCGACATCAAAAAGATCCAGCTCTGCATCACCGGCGGCGAGCCCCTGCTCCGCCCGGATTTCTTCGAACTCATGGATTACGCGAACCGCCTGGGCTACATCTGGGGCATGACCTCCAACGGCACGCTGATCACGGAGGAAGTGGCCCGGAAACTGTACGAGACCGGCATGCGCACCGTATCCATCAGCGTGGACGGCATGAAGGAGAGCCACGAGTGGTTCCGGCAGGCGCCGCGCTATGACGCGACCATCCAAGGCGTGAAAAACCTGCTCGCCTACCCGTTCGAGCACGTGCAGATCACCACGGTGATCCACGGCCGGAACATCGGCGAGATGGAAGAGATGTACCGGTTTTTCACCACGCTCGGCGTGCGCTCCTGGCGCCTGGTCAACATCGAACCGATGGGCCGCGCCAAGGAGCAGCCCGAACTGCTGCTGGATCAGCGGCAGATGAAACAGGTGCTGGATTTCATCCGCGAAAAGCGCTTTGCCGGCCCTCTGGAGGTGGTCTACGGCTGCAGCCACTACCTGGGCGTGGACTGGGAGCGGGAGATCCGCCCCTGGTACTTCATCTGCAACGCCGGCGTCTACACCGCCAGCCTCACCGCCGGCGGTAATTTCGTCAGCTGCCTGGACCTCCCCCGCCGCCCCGACCTCATCGAAGGCAACGTCCGCACCGACCGCTTCCGCGACGTCTGGGAAAACGGCTACCGCATCTTCCGCACCGACTTCCGCAAGACCGGAAAATGCGCCGACTGCCCGCACTACCGTTACTGCGCCGGCGACTCCTTCCACAGCTGGGATTTCGACAAAAATGAACCGATGATGTGCCTGCGGGGCGTGTTGTTCTCATAAAAGCGGACGGTATGTACCGTAAAAAACGAAGGGACCGATGTGTCATCGGCTCGAAAAACAGGAAAAAACAAGGGCGGCCATTGGCCGCCCTTAGTGTCGAACAGGACCGAAAGAGAACCGTCCCCGGTTGGTCCTGCTTCTGTTGTGTTTTCTAGTTTTATTCGTACTGCAGGCAGAGCGTGATAATGTCCTGGCCGTCCCGCGTTCCGTGCAAAACATAATACTCATCCTCCCGGCCGATCCCGATCTGCATGGTCTCGCCGAGCTTTAGCTCATGCGTAAATTCAATGAGAATACTGCGCAGGAGGCGGCCTTCGCGGGGAGCGGGAATCAGGTTTTCCGCCAGCTCCAGGTAGCGGGTATTGTTCATGTGGCTGATGACGTCGATGTAAGAGTAGGGGACGGTGAATTCCGCGGTGTCCGTGACCGGCGGGAACTGCTTGGGAAGGCGGGGCAAGGACATCAGCGGCTCGCGGTCGGAACAAGGCATGTCGAGGCCGCAGGTTTTCGGCTGGATCATGACGCGGGCGGTTTTGTCCATGATCACCCAAAGGAAGCAGAGGCGGATCAGAATCTCGCCGGCCGGCGTGCCGATCTCCATGTAGCGCGGGAACAGGCCGTGCAGGCCGCGGCCGGGCCAGGTGGTGAAGGAGAGGACTTCGCCTTCGCCGGGCATGCGGCTGATCTCGATCTTCTGGCGGACTACGACCCAGCCCAGGCCGCGGCTGCCCAGTACATCGCCGCCCAGGCCGAGCGCCGCGGCGTGGCGGCCGGAGACGGTCTGAATCAGTTCCAGCAGGCGGGCGGGGCGGAGACGGCCGAACATGTCCAGGTCGGTGGTCTCAAGCGTATAAGTATCGTGATAAATCAGTTCCATGGTAGGCCCTCCATTCGGGTCTATAAAACAAGGGCGACCAAAGGCCGCCCCTGCCGGGGTTGGATACGGGCGGAGACTGGCTCCGCCCTGTTCAGATCACGCAGACCGATTACTCTTCCTCGACGATGATCGGGGATTCCGGCGCGTTGCGGCGGATGGAATCGATGCCGTTCAGGCAGCTGGCTTTGGCCTTGTAGCCTTCGCCGTGGCAGATGATCTCGCCGTTGCGGGCTTTCAGACGGAAGCGGAACTCGCCGGCCTTGTCCTTGTACACTTCGAACTTGGGGTTGGTCAGCTTTTCGAAATTCTCAACCGTCTGGTCTTCCAGCTTGGCTTCGACCGCATTCTTGCGGATGCTCTCAATGCCGTTGCGGCAGGCAGATTCCGTGGTATAGGTCTCACTGGTCGCAATGATCTCGCCGTTGCCGGCCTTTAAATTGAAGCGAAAACCGCCGTTCTTGGTCGGTCCCAATACAAACTTGCCCATAAAGCACGCTCCTTCTGGTGTTTATTTTTATTTAATATATCACGGCCAAAACCGAAGTGCAAGTTTTTTTATTAAATAGAAAAGGGCCGCGGCATCGGAAAATGCGGCGGCCCCGTCTGGCGCGGCTTTCCGCGGCCCGCGGTCTATTTCCCGGGGTGCAGGATCACGCTGGTCAGTCCGCTGAGCACCAGCTTGCCGTCCTCGATGGACGCTTCGCCCATCCCCAGCACGCCGGCGATCTCCGAGAAATTGTACTGCGAGGACAGTGACGACAGCGCGATGCGCTCCGTGCCCTTTGACGTGTTGTGGATCACGCATACGATGTTGTCGTCCTTCTCCGCGATGAACCCGCCGGCCTTGATGTCCTTCAGCCCGGTGAGCGGTTTGAACGTCCCCTCCGCGATAGCCGGATTCGCCTTGCGCAGCGCGAGGATCTTCCGGTAATGCTCGAACAGGCTGCCGTATTTTCCCCGCTGCTCCGCCACGGTCCCGTTCACCTGGTTCTTCTCCTCGTAGGTGGAGCCGCTCGGGTTTTTGACCGTGTCGTCGTCGCCCCAGCGCATGGCCAGGCGGCGGTTGGCGTCCGTGTTGGCGCCGCCGCGCGCGCCCTTCAGGCCGATCTCTTCGCCGTAGTACATGAACGGCGAGCCGGGCGTGAGCAGGTACAGGCTGGCCGCCATCTGCATCTGGCCGCTGATCAGGGTCAGGTAGCCGCTGGCGCGGTCCGTGTCGTGGTTGGAGATGAATTCATGCAGCATCGCGCCGTCGCGCTTCTGCTGAATGGTCTTCAGATAGTTATCGATGTACGACATGTACTGCTCCACGTACCCCGCCTTGGCCGTGGAATCGATGAGGCCCTCCGCCCCGGCGGTGGTGAAATTGAAGCAGTCCAGCGCGGCATAGTAGGCGTCGGTAATGCGGTCCGCGTCCCAGACTTCCGCGATTGCGTAGACGTTCGGATCGATCTTGCGCAGCTCGCCCATGTACCATTTCCAGAATTCGACGCTCTTTTCTGTGTCGCCCAGGTAGATGTACTTGGCCGCGTCGAAGCGGAAGCCGTCCACGCCCAGCTCCATGTAGTATTTGGCGACGTCCAGCGTGGCCTGACGAACCTCCTCCTGATCGAAATCCAGTTCCGGCATGTCGGTGGAGAAGTTGCATTCGTAGGAGATGTCCGTGCCGGTCAGCGGCGTGAAGGCGCGGCCCGCGGGCTGCGTTTCGCTCTGGCTGCAGCAGGAGTAGAAATTATAGTACGGATCGTCCGTTTTGCCCTGGCGCCGCGCAATGACGAACTGGTTAAACCAGGGGTTGACGGAACCGGTGTGGTTGATGGGCAGGTCCAGGATCAGTTTCACGTTGCGCGAGTGGCAGAGGGCGATGAGTTCCTTCAGGTCGTCCATTGTGCCGAACTGCGCGTCGACCTCGTAATAGTCGTTCACGTTGTACTTGTGATAGCTGTTGGACTTGAAGATGGGGGTCAGCCAGATGCCTTCGATGCCCAGGCTGCTGCCCTGTTCGCCCCGCCCGTCGTTCAGGTAATCCATGCGGTTGATGATGCCCCGGAGGTCGCCGATGCCGTCGCCGTCCGAATCCGAGAACGAGCCGACGAAGATCTCATAGAACACGCGGGAATTCTCCGGCGTGAGCTCCAGGTTGACCGGTTCCGGCGCCTCGGTCTCCGGCGTGGGCGTGGTGGTCTCTACAGCAGGCGCGGTAGTCTCATCCTTCTGTTTTTTTCCGCTGCAGCCGGACAGCAGCAGGGCGAAGACAAGCAGAACGGCCAGAACTTTATTGACACGGTGTTTCATGATGATTCCCTCCTGACGGCGGATGCCTCCGGATTGATTTGCCTTGTCGCACAGGCTTCTGACACAAAAATAATCCCCGGGGCGGAAAATGTCAAGATTTTCTCCGCGCGGGAGGGGATGCGCCTTCCGGCCGGGCGGCTGGCGCAGGCGCGGGAAAAAACTTGCAACCCGCCCCGGATATGCTATAATCCGAACTATGGAAACGCATGAATTATATCATGAATTATATTCAGAGGAGATCGGAAAGACAGCCCGCACGCGCCTGCTCGCGTGGCGGATCGTCCTGGGCGTCCTGGCGGCCGGCCTGGTGCTGGGCATGGTTTTGTTCTGCGTGAACGCGGATCCCATCGAACCGGGGACGCAGCAGTTGAAGGCCACGGTCTTCCTGGTGCTGGGCGGCTGGCTGGGGCTGTTTCTGCTGTTCCACGGCCTGAGCCCGGCGTCGCGGGAAAATAAGCACGTCCTGCGGATACGGCAGGAGGAAGGGATGACGGAGACGTACGAAGGGCGCATCCGCTGCGGCGAAAAGCCGGAGTATATCCCCGGCAGCGTCCCGGTCCTCCGCGTCCGGCTGGAGGATGACCCGCATGACGGCAAGGCGCTGCTGAGAAAGAGCGCGGCAAAAGACTTTCCCCGCGAAGGGCGGCTCCGCCTGCAGATCAAAAACGGCTTTATCACGGCCTGGCAGGAGGCGAAGCAATGAAAAAACGCAGTATTTTCGACCGCGTGCCGCTGTACCTGCTCTGGGCTTTGTTCGCGGTGCTGCTCACAATGGGCCTGTTCCAGGCGGTCACGGACACCGGCCGGCAGAACAAGCTGACGCTCATGGTCAATGCGCAGGAAGTGCAGGACACCGCACTGATGCGGACGTTAGCGGAGGACCTTCCGGAAGGCATCCGTATGATCAAGGTTCGGCCGTTTTCGTATGCCATGCTGTCCGAAAGCAGTCTGAAAGAGGCCGACATCTGGCTGATCCGCGCGTCGGATTTTGAAAACTTTCTGCCGGACTTCGGCCCGGTGGCGGGCTATAAGGAGAACCATCCGGAACATGAATACATTACGGCGCCGGCCGGGGAGGACGAGATCTGGGGCGTGAAAGTCTACGATGCGGCCACGGGCTCCGGTGCGCTGAAAGAATACGTCGGATATGCGCCGGCGGGGGCGGAAGATACGCCGGAGGACTGGTACCTGGTCTTCAATCCCGCGTCCCTGCATATAGGCAAAAACGGGCAGGACACCGCGGCCTTCACGCTGGCCGAGCGCCTGCTGACGCTTCCCTGAAGGAGGTTTTATTGATGAAGAAAAGTGTGCTGTGCATCCTGCTGGCCGCGCTGCTGGCCCTGACTGCCTGCGGCGGGAACGCGTCGCCGACGACGGCGCCGTCCGGGGAGTCTCCGGCGGAGACCACCGCAGCGGGAGAGAAGGAGGGGAAACCTGTGGAAAAGATCGAGGAGAACCCCCTGTACGTCCGGAAAGTCGAAAACATGCCGGCGGATTTCATCCTGGGCATGGACGCCTCCGCCGTCCCGGCGCTGGAAGCCAGCGGCGTGAAGTATTACAACTATAAGGGAGAAGAGCAGGACGTGTTCCAGACGCTTGCTGAATGCGGCGTAAACATGATCCGCGTGCGCGTGTGGAACGACCCGTTCGATGAGGCCGGCAACGGTTTCGGCGGCGGCAACTGCACGGCCGACACCGCCGTGGAAATCGGGAAACGCGCCGCGCAGTACGGCATGAGCCTGCTTGTGGACTTCCATTATTCGGATTTCTGGGCGGACCCCGGCAAGCAGATGGAGCCGCGCGCCTGGAAAGGCATGCGCTTCCCGGACAAACTGGACGCCCTGTATCAGTTTACGAAGGAATCGCTGGAGAAACTGAACGCGGCGGGTGTGAAGGTGGGCATGGTGCAGATCGGCAACGAGACCAACGGCGCCATGGCCGGCGCGCACGCCTGGGAAGATATCTGCGAATTCATGAAGGCCGGCTCCCGCGCGATCCGTGAGGTCTGCCCGGACGCGCTCATCGCGGTGCATTTCGCCAACCCGGAGAAGGCGGACTCCTATCACGGCTACGCGGATTATCTGAAATTCTACGGCGTGGACTACGACGTCTTCGGCTCTTCCTACTACCCGTACTGGCACGGGACGCTGGACAATCTGGCGGCCGTGCTGAACGACATTTCGGCCACGTACGGCAAGAAGACCGCCATCCTCGAAACTTCCTACGCCTACACGCCGGACGACACTGACTTTTCCGGGAACACGATCGGCGAGGGCACGAGCGGCATTACCAAGAACTATCCCTTCACGCAGCAGGGCCAGGTGAACAGCCTGACGGACGTCGTTGACACGGCCGTGAACAAAATGACGGACTGCATCGGCGTCTTCTACTGGGAAGGCACGTGGATCAGCGTGGGGACGAACAGCTGGGAAGAAAACCATACGCTGTGGGAGAAATACGGTTCCGGCTGGGCCTCCAGCTACGCGGCGGTCTATGACCCGGACGACGCGGGCAAGTACTACGGCGGCTGCGCGGTGGACAACCAGGCGTTTTTCGACGCCTCCGGCCGTCCGCTGGATTCCCTGCAGGCCTTCAATCTGATGCGCTTCGGCAACGAAGTCCCGCTCAGGGCGGATGCACTGGAGGACGTCACCCTGATGTTCGACCTGAACGGCGAGATCGAAATGCCCGCCCGCATCAACGCGGTCATGAACGACGGCTCGCGTCAGGAAGTGGACGTCACCTGGCAGCTGACCGACGCGGACAAGGCGAAGATGAAGAGCGGCGGCGTGGCCGTGTACGAAGTGAAGGGCGAGGCCTCCGGCATGGAAGCCAAAGCGCAGGTCTCGATGATCGAATACAATTTCCTGCAGAACTACAGTTTTGAGGAGGGCGACGCGGGCTGGACCGTCACGGACCTGGCCAAAGCGGACGAACTGCGCGTGGAGAACAAGCCCACCGACTCCCTGACCGGCCCCTGCCACTACCACTTCTGGAGCGCCGCGAAGAATTCCGTGGAATTCACGCTGGAGCAGGAGGTGAAGGACCTGCCCGCCGGGAAATACAAGTTCGCGATCTCCATCATGGGCGGCGACGCGGGCGACACGGATATCTACGCGTACGTGAAGATCGGCGGCGAGATCGTCGGCAAGGCCCCGATGAAGATCACCTCCTACGGCAGCTGGGACACCGGCCGCATCGGCGGGATCGAAGTGGGAGAGGGGCAGGCCGTCTCCGTCGGCATCTACGTCAAATGCGCGGGGGCCGGGAACGGCGCCTGGGGAAAGATCGACGACGCTTTGCTCAACACGGAACCGTGAATGCATTCCGTTGATATACCTGAAAAACGGACCGACGGTGCATCGGCCCGTTTTTATGTCCGGACTAAATTTGTTAAAAATCTATGAACAAGAGATTGACAATCTATGCAAAAGTGCTAAAATACTTTTTATTAAAGGGGAAAAACCCCGGCTTCATTGCGTAAGTTAAGGAGGAAAACAAAATGAAGAAATTAATTGCCTTAGTTCTGGCTGTGGCAATGGTCCTGTCCCTGACCGCCTGCGGCGGCAAGACCGAACCGACCACCACCGCGGCCCCTCAGCCCGGCGAGACCACCACGGCCGCGGCCCCTGAGACCACCCCCGGCGGCACTGCTTCCCCGCTGGCGGGCACCTATCAGATCAAAGTCTGGGCTCCCGAAGCCGCCGTTGAACTGACCAAGAAGCAGATCAACGACTTCAACAGCTCCAACACCGACGGCATCAAGTTCGAAGCCACCGTGGAAGCGGTCTCCGAAGCCGATGCCGGTACCAACGTCATCACCGACGTGGACGCTGCCGGCGACCTGTACTTCTTCGCGCAGGACCAGTTCGCCCGTCTGGTGCTGGCCGGCGGTCTGGCTCAGTTAGGCCAGGGCGCTGCCACCATCGTGAAGGAAACGAACGATGCCGGTGCCGTAGCGGCTGCTTCCGTGGGTGAAGATCTGTATGCCTACCCGCTGACCGCTGATAACGGCTACTTCATGTACTACGACAAGAGCGCCGTCGACGCCGCTCATCTGGGCTCCCTGGAAGACCTGATCGCCGACTGCGAAGCCGCCAACAAGTACTTCGCCATGGAACTGGAGAACTCCGCCTGGTATGCGATCTCCTTCTTCTTCGGTGCCGGCTGTGTCTCCGAATGGACCACCGACAATGACGGCAAGTTCATCGCCGTGAACGACGACATCAACTCCGACAAGGGTCTCATCGGCGCGAAGGGCCTGCAGAAGCTGGTCACCTCCAAGTCCCACATCGAGTCCTCTGACGTAGGCGAATTCTCCAAGGGCGCTGCCATCGTGGTATCCGGTCCCTGGGCCTACAACGATGCCAAGAACATCCTGGGCGACAACCTGGGCGCTGCCGAACTGCCCAGCTTCACCGTGGACGGCCAGTCCTATCACATGGGCAACTTCAGCGGCTACAAGCTGCTGGGCGTGAAGCCTACCACCGATGCCGCCCGCTCCGCTTCCCTGCACAAGTTGGCCCAGTACCTGACCAGCGAAGCCGGCCAGCTGGAACGCTTCCAGGCCATCGCCTGGGGCCCTGCCAACAAGGCTGCGCAGGACAACGCCGAAGTGAAGGCCAATCCTTCCCTGGCCGCTCTGGCCGCTCAGGCCCCTTACTCCAAGGTCCAGGGCAACATCCCCGGCACCTGGTGGGATATCGGCAAAGTCATTGCCACCGACATCAAGGACGCTGCGGATGAAGCCGGCCTGAAGGCTGCGCTGGAATCCTACAACACCAAGATCCAGAATGTTCTGAAGATCGACACCACCGGCTTCATCCTGGTCGGTGCCTGGAACGACTGGAAGAACGATGATGAAGCGTACCGCATGGAAGCCAAGGACGGCGCGTTCATGTTCACGCTGGAAGTTCCTCAGTCCGATTATATGGGCGGCCGTATCGTGGTGCCCGGCGACTGGGGCACTGACAGAGGCTGCCTGATCGTGACCGAAGGTGTGGATCTGCTTGACCAGGTCGGCGATCCCAACAACAGCGACAACAACATCGTCTTCAAAGAGGCCGGCACGTATGTGATCACCTACAACGAGGCCGCCAACACCATCACGATCGTCAAGAAATGATCTGACCGCCTGAACGAAGAGGTTGGAGCTTTATGCTCCAGCCTCTTTTCGTAAGAAATCTTCGAAAGAAATCGCTTTCTTCACTGCTTTTTCTGGATCGGGGGAACTATGAAAATAACGGATCTAGAGTATTTAAAACTGCCGAAATGGCGGCGGGCGCTCATTAAGATCGCCCAGTTCTTTATCTCCATCCCGAAAGCCTTCCTCAACCTGTTCGTCAAGATCGGTCGGTTCTTCAAGAAAGTAGGGCTGGCTATCGGCAGAGAGATCAAAGATATCATTCTGACCTTTAAAAACGGAGACTGGAAGACCCGGATCTCGTACGTGATCATGGGCTTCGGCAACATCACGCGGGGACAGGTCCTCCGGGGACTGCTGTTCCTGCTGTTCGAAGCGGTATTCCTGTTCTTCATGTTCAAACCCACCGGCGGCCTGTACTGGCTGTCCATGCTGCCGTCCCTGGGCAAGGAAGGCCCCGGCAAGGCCTATGACCCCATTTACGACACTTACGTCACGACCTATAACGACAACTCTTTCCAGATCCTGCTGTACGGCGTGCTGACCATCTTCTTCATCATTGCGTTCATCATCACCTGGCGCATGAACGTGAAGCAGAACAAGCTGGCCCAGCAGATCCTGGATTCCGGCAAGCCGTTAAAGAGCGGCAAAGACGACCTGCGCTCCATGGTGGACGACAACTTCCACAAGACGCTGCTGGCCCTGCCGCTCACCGGTATCATCGTCTTTACGGTCATGCCGATCGTGTTCATGATCCTCGTAGCGTTCACCAACTACGACGGCACGCACGACGGCTACTCCAACGCCCTGTTCACCTGGGTGGGCCTGGAGAACTTCAACACCATGCTGGGTATCGGCAACGGCACGAAAGTGTACGCGGCCACGTTCGGGGAGATCCTGCTCTGGACGCTGGTCTGGGCATTTTTCGCGACGTTTACCAACTACTTCCTGGGCATGCTGGTCGCCATGATGATCAACAAGAAGGGCATCCAGTTCAAGAAGTTCTGGCGGACCGTGCTGGTCATGACCATCGCCATACCACAATTTATTTCGCTGTTGTACGTATCGAAGATGTTCGCCCAGAACGGCATGGTGAACCAGTTCCTGCAAAGCATCGGGGTATTGAAAGGGCTGGACTACATCCACTTCCTGGATGAAGCGACGCCGGCCCGGATCTCCGTCATCCTGATCAACATCTGGATCGGTATCCCGTACCTGATGCTGATCGCGACCGGCATCCTGATGAACATCCCGCAGGACCTGTACGAATCCGCTAAGATCGACGGCGCGAGCGGCTGGAAGCAGTACACGAAGATCACCCTGCCGTACATGCTGTTCATCACCGGCCCGTACCTGCTGACCAGCTTCATCGGGAACATGAACAACTTCAACGTGATCTACCTGCTGACAGGCGGCGGACCGACGAACGCGGCGGCCTCCACGGCGGCCGGCTCGGCAGGCTACACGGACCTGCTGATCACCTGGCTGTTCAAGATCACGACCGGCGCGGAATCGCAGTACTACTTCGCTTCCGTCATCGGTATCCTGGTCTTCATGATCGTCGCGGCCATTTCGCTGATCGTCTACAACCTGATGCCGTCCGTGAAGAATGAGGAGGATTTCCAGTGATGAAACAGAATGAAAATACTTCCTTGAAAAAACATATGGGCATCAAGGCCAAGACGCGGGTCAGCAATACAATCATCTACATCATCCTGGTGCTCATGACGATCATCTGGCTGTTCCCGTTCGTCAGCATCGTGCTGCAGTCCTTCCGCGGCGGCCCGGTCAAGGGCATGACCAATGAGATCATCCCGAGCATCTGGAGCCTGGAAAACTACGTCGCCCTGGCGAAAACGGACTTCTTCCGCTGGTACCTGAACACCCTGATCATGGCGCTGGTCGTCAGCGTGCTGCAGACGGTGATCGTGCTCTGCATGAGTTATACGCTGTCCCGCTTCCGCTTCAAAATGCGGAAAGGCCTGATGCGCTTCATGCTGATCCTGGGCATGTTCCCGGGCATGCTGACGATGATCATCCTGTACCGGGTCCTGAAGGACCTGGGGCTGACGCAGGCCAACGCGGTGCCCGGCCTGATCCTGGTCTATGTGGCCTCCTCCGGCATGGGCTACTACGTGTCCAAGGGCTTCTTTGACACGATCCCGAAATCGCTGGATGAGGCGGCCCGCATCGACGGCGCGACCCGCGCGCAGGTGCTGACCAAGATCATCCTGCCGCTGGCCAAGCCCATCGTCATCTATACCGTTCTGACGTCCTTTATGGCTCCCTGGGGAGATTTCGTGTTTGCCCGCTATATTTCCTTCGGCGCTTCAAAAGGGATGAACGTGGCTGTAGGTCTGTTCAACTGGCTGAGCAAGGACCAGATCAACAGCAGTTATACGATGTTCTGCGCCGGCGGCGTGATCGTGGCCATCCCGGTCACCATCATATTCATGTGTCTGCAGAAATATTACGTGGAAGGCGTCACCGGCGGCGCCGTGAAGGGATAAGGAGGAAGAACAATGGCAAGCGTATCGCTTCAGCATATCAAGAAGGTATATGACAATAAGGTTGAAGTCGTGCAC
>JAFZRY010000028.1 GCA_017619615.1 Lachnospiraceae bacterium
CCAGAGCCAGACGATGTCCGGCTACTACATGGCCGGTATCGACGTCACCATCACGGACGGCGTCCTAGCGGGATACAGCGACACCGAAAAGTTCACCGTCATCATCAATGACGACGGCTCTTACAGTTTCGCGGACGCTTCGGGCCAGAAGCTCGGCATGCAGGACAGCTACACCAGCACCACCATGGGCGCGCCCAATGACAAGTGGGCCGTGACTGCTGCCAACACTGCGGACTGCTTCTACTTCCAGAACACCGTGCGCGGCAACTATCTGGAATGGTACAACAGCAAGAACAACTGGAGCACTTATACCACTATCTCTGACGAAACCCTCTTCGCGCAGCAGATCTATGTGGTGCCTGCCAACACACCGGAACCTCCGACTCCGCAGGGCGACACCTTCGGTCTGGCCAGCACGCTGGAGACCGGCGATGAGGTCATCCTGTATCACGCCAGCCACAGCGTGGCCGTAGGGAACTCCCTCGCCGGCTACAATGTTGCCGGCGTGTCCCTGACGCCTGTCGAAGGCGTGATCACCACGGACAACACCGCGGTGGTCTGGACCGTCACCAAAAACGCGGACGGCACCGTGACCTTCACCCAGGGCGACAAGACCCTCGGCGGCGTGGTGAGCGGCAACTACCGCAACCTGGTCGTGACCGGCGCGACCTCCGTCAACTGGACCCTGACCGGCCCCGACAGCAGCGATTTCAACTATTACCTGTATCTGGACGACATGGTCTATCAGACCTCCGGCCGTTACTATCTGGAACACTACAACGGCAACTTCTCGCTCTACGGCAAGACCGCGGATACCGTGTCCCGCGACGATTACGGCATCACCTTCTATAAGAAAGGCGCCGAGCCCGAGACCCCGTCCGGCGGCGGCGAGGAAGGCAGCCTGATCACCTCCCTGTCCCAGATGACCGAAGGCGCGAAAGTCCTGATCTACAGCCCGACCCACGGCACCGCCGTCAGCTCCAAGCCGAACGGCGACTGGTACCTGAAGGCGCAGGCCGCCTCCCTGGTGAACAACGAGCCCGTCAACTTCACCAAGGACCTCATCTGGACCGTTCACGTGGACGGCAATGTCTACAGCTTCAGCGCGGACTATGACGGCGACGGCACCGACGAATGCATGATCTCCGTCTGGCCGAGCGGCACCTACGCGGAACTGACCGTAAACCCGGAATACAACGATGAGACCGTCCACGGCTGGAACCTCTCCGTGTTCAGCAATGAGGACCACACCTGGCGCATCAAGAGCAGCACGCTGCAGATCAACCGCGGCTCCGAGGAATCCCCGAACCTCCGCGACGTCTACATCGAGGCCTATCTGCGCAACGGCACGGAAGTCTTCTCCGGCTACGCCCCGTTCGCGAACCAGCTGACCAGCACGGATTTCGCCCTCCAGTTCTACCTGGTGGATCCCACGCAGGCGGTCGAAGGCTTTGACGACGGCGAATGGGACCACGTCCTGAACCACGGCGACCAGATCGTGATCTACAACCAGGCCGCGGAGTCCTCCCTGGGCCTGATGAAGGAAGCGACCTACTCGCTGACCGCGATCCCGACCGAAGTCGTCGGCACGCAGGCCGTCCCCGGCAACGGCGCCTACGCATTCCACGTCAACAACTACAATAACAACATGGGCCGCTACTACGGCTTCGAAGTGAACGGCAAATATCTGGCCACCAACAACGACGAGGAACTCTTCTTCGTCGATCCGCTGGAAGACGGCAAGATCCCCGAGAACGCGAAGTGGTTCCTGTCCCCGAAGGAAGGCGGCTACATCATTTACAACAAGGACGCCAGCTACGGCGGCACGCCGGTCTGCATCGAGTACTACTCGAGCGTCTTCTCCGGCTGGACCTACAGCCCGAAGAACGAACTGGCAATCTACCTGTTCAACTTCTACACCCCCGTGGAAGGCACGCTGATCTATGACGACATCGTCCAGGTTCCTACCGTGGTCTTCGACTGCGAAGACTTCCGTTATGTGGAGCAGGACTACCGTGTTGCCTTCACGCTGGACGACCTGGCGGCGACGGTCCCTCAGATCACCATCTCCTACACGGTCGCCGGCGAGACCCACCCGATCTCCGTGTACGAAGTTTCCTCCGACGGCAAGGCCTACAGCTTCATGATCCCGGCCGATGCCATCGACGTCGAGCCCGGCCTGACCTCCTTCCAGATCAGCGTGACCGCGACCAACAGCTACGGCATCACCTACACCGGTGAGAAGACCGTCGCGATCGTGGACGAGCCGTTCTTCTCCGACATGACGCCGGCCCCGAACTCCCAGACCGGCGAGGATCTGAAGCCCGTGATCGGCGTGTACGTCGGCAACGTCGGCGAAGCCCCCGTCTTCACGATGTTCCTGCAGCAGGGCGAAGGCGAAGCCGTGGCCGTTCCCGCCGTCTATGACGCGGAAACCAAGACCCTGGCCTACACCCCTGAAGAAGATCTGGCCCTGGGCCGCGCCACTGTGACCGTCAACGTGACCCGCGCGGACGGCAAGACCGCCGGCGTCGCCTGGAGCTTCACCGTGGGCAGCTCCGATTACCAGCTCTACTTCGGCCAGCTGCACTCCCACACCACCTACTCCGACGGCTCCGGCTCCCTGGAGACCGCGCTGGAGTACATCGCCTCCATGCCCGTGGAAGCGAACATCCAGTTCGTGGCCTTCACGGACCACTCCAACTACTTCGACACCACCAGCGCGGCGAACCCCGCGGACGCCCTGAACGACAAGACCCTCATGACGCCCGCCAGCCTGGCGCTGTGGAACGAGTACAAGGGGACCATCGCGAACTTCAACACCGCGCACGCCAACGATGAACTGATCGCGCTGGGCGGCTTCGAAATGACCTGGTCCGGCGGCCCCGGCCACATCAACACCTTCGACAGCGACGGCCTGGTGTCCCGCAACAACGCCGCCCTGAACAATAAGACAGGCGACGCCGGCATGAAGCTCTACTACGAGACCGTCAACAAGGGCGAATCGCTGAACCAGTTCAACCACCCCGGCACGACCTTCGGCAACTTTACCGATTTCAGCTACTGGGATGAGGAGACCGACGCGCACTTCTTCCTGGTCGAAGTCGGCAACGGCGAAGGCCAGATCGGCGCCGGCGGCTACTATCCGAGCTACGAGCAGTACACCCTGGCCCTGGACAAGGGCTGGCATCTGGCCCCCACCAACAACCAGGATAACCACAAGGGCCGCTGGGGCAACGCCAACGACGCCCGCGACGTCATCCTGACCAACGACTTCAGCGAACAGGGCATCTACGACGCGATCCGCGCCCTGCGCCTGTACGCTACCGAAGACAAGAACCTGACCCTGTCCTACACCGTGAACGGCGAGCCCATGGGCACGATCTTCGCGGACGGCGAAGCGCCCGAGACACTGAACATCGAAGTCACCTTCTTCGATCCCAACGCCACGGACAAGATCTCCAAGGTCGAACTGGTCGCCAACTCCGCTACCGTGGTCCACACCTGGTCCGACGCGGAAGAGCTGGCCGGCGGCTACCTGAGCCTGGAGCTGACGCCCGAGTACAGTTACTACTTCATCCGCGTCACGCAGGATGACGGCGATCTGGCCGTCACCGCTCCCGTCTGGGTCGGCAAGAGCATCTCCGTGGGCATCACGGACTTCACGGCCGCCCAGAACCCGACGCTCGTGAACGAGCCCGTCGTCCTGACCACCAGCCTGTTCAACAATGAAGAGGAAGCGGTCACCGTGACCTCCCTGGTCTACACCGTGGACGGCAGCATCGTCGCCGGCACGGACACCGCCGGTTACACCATCGCCGCGAACGGCACGCTGGAAGTGCCCTTCACCTACACGCCCGACACGGCCAAGATCCAGACCATCACGGTCACGGCCGTCATCCAGGTGGGCACCCTGCAGCTGACCTACACCAAGGATCTGGAGCTGACCGTCCGCGAGAGCGAGACCCTGGAAGTCTCCCCGATCGCTGAGGTCCGCGCGCAGACCGAAGCCGGCTATGAATTCGCGATCGAAGGCATCGTGACCTCCAACGCCTCCGGCTTTGACAAGGACACCGCGTTCTTCGACTGCATCTACGTGCAGGACGAGACCGCCGGCATCTGCTGCTTCCCTGTCTCCGGCGAGTACAAGATCGGCGACAAGGTCCACATCGAAGGCTATACTGACTTCTATCAGGGCGAGCCCGAACTGCAGGTGAACACCATCGAAGTGATCGGCGAAGGCACCATCGAGCCGACCGTCATCACCGCGGCCGAACTGAACGACCGCAGCGCGGAAGGCCTGCTGGTCACCGTGGAAGGCACCGTGGACAGCTTCGAAGTCGTCAACGGCCTGATCCAGACCATCATGGTCAGGGATGAGAACGGCGACCTGGCCCGCGTGTTCATCGACGGCTACATCACCACTGAAAACGAAGTGGTCGACTGCGCCGAGGGCGTTGCCATCAGCGCCACCGGTCTGGCCTCCTACGACGACACGTTCAACGCGCCGGAAGGCCCGTTCCCGCGCATCCGTATCCGCAACCGCGCCGACATCGTCTGCACGCCGGAAACGCCCACCGAGACCGTCCAGATCAACGGCATGACCCTGTCGCTGGAAGGCAAGCTGGGCATCCAGTTCTACATCACCGCGCCGGAAAGCGCCGCGACGGCCACCCTGGTCTTCCACGGCCAGAAGGAATCGACCGTCACTGCCGAACTGATCCGCGACGCGGAGCACGGCTACAACGAGTCCAACGGACAGTTCCGCCTGGCCTACGTCAACATCGCCATGAAGGAGATGACCTGCCCGGTCACCCTGTCGGTCTTTGACACGGAAGGCAACGCGCTGGAGATGATCCGCGTCAGCACCGGCGAGTCGGTCGGCACCTCGTTCGACTACAAGGTCGTCGACTGGGCCAACACGATCATCGCCACGAGCTCTTCCGAGAAGAGCATCCGCATGGCCAAGGCCCTCCTGCACTTCGGCGGCGCCGCGCAGAACTACTTCGACTTCAACCTGGAGAACTTCGCGAACCCCGAGAACTACCTGGCGGACGAAGCCGCGGCCCTGGAGCCCGATCCCGCGCTGACCCGCATAGTGCCGGAAGGCCAGACCGCCGGCTACCAGAACTTCTCCCTGAACCTGGAAGGCGATACGCAGCTGCGCATCTACTTCTCCAAGAAGGTCACCGCCTGCGACGAAAACGGCAAAGCCTACAAAGTCGTCAAGAGCGGCAGCAAGTATTACATCAGCATCCCGGATATCGCCGGTGTGGATCTGGACAAGATGTTCATCGTCAAAGTCCCGAAGACCAGCCCGAAATTCGAGTTCCAGTTCTCCGCGCTGAGCTACGCCAATGCGATCTTCAGCAGCAGCAACGAAGCGACGGCGGACCTGGCCCGGGCGCTGTACCTCTACAACCAGGCGGCTGAGAACTACTTCGGCAACTGATCCGCTCCCTGATCTTCCGGAAGGAAGACAAAAAGGGCCGGCCGGGGATTTCCCGGCCGGTCTTTTATTGGAACGGTATGTCGTGTCATTTTGCGGACTGTCCCGCAGACCGTCCCGCCTTATTCTTCCTCTTCCCTGTAATTGAATGCCGGCCCGCCCATGCAGCAGCCCGCCGAATAAACATACTTCCCGTCGAAGCGGAACGCCGCCCGTCCGCGCGTGTCGCGGCCGGAAAACAGCTGCTTGCCGGAGATCGTATAGACCGGCTCCCCGGACGGGTCTTCCCCCGAAAAGATCCGGTTGCCGGACACGATGTAGACCGGCGTCCCTTCGGCTGCCCGGCCCGCGTAGATCCTGGCGTCCCGCCAGGTGAAGACCGGGTCGCCCGAGGGCGTGCGGCCCGCGTATATCCGGATCATCCGACTGCTCCCTTCCTGCATCTCCGTTCTCCGTTCCGTCTTATTTATAACTGTGCAGTCCCGCGATCAGCGTATTGACGCCGACGTACGTAAAGATCACGCAAAGGAAGCCGATCACGGCGAAGACCGCGGCTTTCCGGCCCGTCATGCCTTTCCGCAGGCGCAGGTGCAGGAATATCGCGTAAATGAGCCAGGTGATCAGGCTCCAGGTCTCCTTGGGGTCCCAGCTCCAGTAGCTGCCCCAGGCGCGCTTCGCCCAGATGGCGCCGGTAATCATGCAGAGCGTCAGGAACAGGAAGCCCAGCGCGACCGCGCGGTAAATGATCAGGTCCAGTGTTTTTTCCTCCGGGATCCCCTTGAGGCTCCCCGGGAACGTGTCGCGCACCAGATACGCCAGCGCGACGCCGAACGCGACACCGAACGCCCCGTAGCCGACGATCGCCATCGACACGTGGAAGCCCAGCCAGCTGCTCTGCAGCGCCGGCATCAGTTCATGGATCTCCCGGCTCTGCATGGACGCGTATCCGATGATCAGGAAAATGACCGGCGCGATAAACGTCCCCAGCACGTCGAACCGGTATTTGCGCACGAAGATCAGGAAGCACAGCGCGATGCCCCAGGCGAAGGCGCTCGCGAATTCGTACTGATTGGTCAGCGGGAGACGGCCCGCATGGATGCCGCGCGCGGCGATCGAGACCGTCTGCAGGACGAACGCGGCCAGCATGACCGCGTACGCCGCCTTCGACGCCCACAGCCGCTTGGAGACCGCGTAGACGAAATACAGCGCGGCGCTGAGCAGATAGGCGATCAGCGCGGCCATGAACGCGATATTCTCAACCTTCGTCAAGACCGGATCCATTCTCTTTTCTCCTCTTATCTTCCCAGGGGCGCACGTAGAAGGACAGGACCAGGCCCGCCAGCAGGACCGCCGCGGAAAGGAGGGCGGCCGGCGCGGCCGGATCGTTCCGCGCGACGATCAGCGTATATTCGACCGGGTCGCGCAGCGTAAAGACATAATTATGCACCGGAACGGCGGCGCCCGGCTCGGTCAAATCCATCGCCATCAGCCGGCCTTCATAATAGATGCTGTACAGGCAGCGCGGGTTTTCGGGCAGGGGCGTCCGGCTGTAAAACGCGCCGTCTGCCCCCTCCGCGAAGTCCGGGTAAAACTTGTTGAAAAGCAGCGCCAGCGCCGGCAGTTCATCCGGGTAGGTGTATTCGCCGGTGCAGATCAGGTCGGTCTTGATCAGCTGCCCGTCCTTGAAAATGTCCACGTACGTTGCCCAACCCATGCTGTCCTGATAGAAATCGTACCCGAACGCCTCCAGCGGATGATTGACGGAGGCGGCGCCCGAGACCGTCTGCCCGGACGCGTCCGCGACGGTCAGGCCCGCGGTGTACTGCTCCACGGTGTAATCGTCCCGCAGCGTCACTTCAAAGCTGTCGATCGTGACGGCGAGCCCGGTCTTCCCCAGCGGCTGCGTGCTGCCGGCGATTCCGTAGATCACCTCTTCCCGCGCCAGGAACTGTCCGGCGGCGAAGCTGACGATCAGTAGCAGCAGGCCCAGATGGGTCAGCCAGCTGCCCCAGATCCCGTACCGCTTTTCCTTCTTCCAGACACGCAGCACCGCACCGAAGCGGGAAACGCTGCACAGGATCAGATTCAGGCACAGCAGGGCGGCCAGTGTCAGGAACCAGGCGCTGCGGAACACCTGATCCAGCTGCAGCCCCAGGATCAGGCCGCTGCCCCGTTCGCCGTACATTTCCTGATACACGGAAGCCGGCTGCCCCTGGGGGATCACGCTCCCCGCGACGCAGGCCGCCAGGATAATGGCAAGCAAAACAAAACTGAACGGCATACCGCACAGAAAATGCAGGATCTTTCTGACGGTACCCGTTCGGTTTTGCTGTCCGTTATCCGGCTGTCCCATTATTTAAGAAGCTCCAGCGCCTGGCGGATCAGTTCTTCCGCCTTGTCCAGACAGGCGTGGGAAAGTTTGCTGTTGTGCGCGCCTTCCGCGTTTTCCACGAAGACGAAATCCCAGTAGAACTGCGCGTCGCGGTCCAGCTGCTTCACCTGCGCCAGCGTCTCTTCGCTCAGACGGCCGGCCGCGATGGCTTTGGCCAGTTCTTCATTCAGCTTGACGAGCAGGGCGCTGACTTCCTTCTCCCGGGCCGTGACCTGATCCTGGATCTCTTTGACCTGGCCCTTCAGATCTTTATGGCAAACGGAGCAGGTGCTGATCAGGAGCTCGGTGTTCTCCAGCGGGCTGATCAGGTTGTGGCTGGCGTAGGGATCGCCGTCCTTATTGTAGGCGACGCCCATGTGGCAGTCCGCGCAGGTGTAGGTGCCCGCGTGCTGGCTGCCCTCGCCGTAATAAGTCTCAAACTCGGGGTGCTGGACCTTGATCATGCCGACTTCCGTGTTGCTGTTCGTGAAATCGACAAAACCCATTTCATTGTAATAGGCCAGGATGGCGTCCGGGCTCATCTCCTCCAGCGTACTGTACGGTGCGGTGGTCGCCTTCGTGTCCGGATCGAAGTAGTATTCGATGTGGCACTGCGCGCAGCTGACGGAGCTGGCCGGGACCTTGCCCGCCTCGATCTCGCCGCCCATGGCGTTCGCCATGTAGTCGTGCGTGATGACGATGGTGCCGGGGGTGTTGGCGTGGCAGTTGTAGCAGCTGATCGGCTCGCTGACCTGCGCGAACACGGTGTCAAAGCCCTCGCTGTAGACCTGCGTGCCCATGTTGTTGACCATGGCGGTCATATCCGGGGTCTTGCAGGTCAGGCAGTTGGCCAGTTTGTGGGGCCGCTGCGTTTCATAGACATCCTCCAGCGTATAATTGTGGCCGATCGCCTCGCCGTAGTCCTTGCTGAAGCCGATGCCGTCATAGATCACCTTGATGTCCGGGTCGGTCTCCAGATAGGAAACGCGCACCGTCCCGTGCCCCTTGTTGTCGGCGTTCTGCATGTAGCTGGCGTAGATCTCAGGATAATGGGAAGACCATTCCTCCGCGGAAACGACCCCGTTCAGGCGGGTCGTCGTGACCGCTGGGACTTCGGGGACTTTGATGTCCGCGATGCTCTCCACCTTTTTCTCCGCCAGTTTCAGGTCTCTTCCGTATTGCATGATACTGATCACGAAAGCCGCCAGGACGGCAAGCCCCACGATCAGCATACAGAAATCCAGTTTTTTGTTTTTCATTCCGCTCCCTCCGTACTATGCGGAAAGCCGCACTGTTCTATACTTTTTACCTTATCATATACGGGCCGGAAATGCAAGCCGTCCCTACCGGTATTCGTCCAGCACCTGCTTCAGCAGCAGCGGGTCGTCCGTCATGATCGCGTCCACCCCCCGTTCGATCAGGAAGCGCATATCGTCCGCGTCATTGATCGTCCAGAACTGCACCGCAATGTTCATGCGGTGTGCGCGCGCGATGTACGTGTTCCAGGTCAGGTCCAGCGTGATGCCTTTGACCTTATATTCCATGGGGATCTGCAGGCATTCGAAATCCGCGCCGGAGAACAGGTTGACCCGCAGCAGCTGCGTGAGGATAAACTTCGCCGCGCCGGCGGTCGACGCCCCGCGCAGCAGAGCCGGATGGTTCTCCCGCAGATCCTTCTCGATCTCGGGGTGGAACGTCCCGATGACCACGTTGCTCCTGTAGTCCGGGAAGCGCTCCGTGAGCGTGCGGTCGATGATCTCCGCGGCTTTAAAGCCGGTCTCGCCCGGGTCCTTGATCTCCACGATGAACAGCAGGTCCTTGTGGGTCTCGTAGAACGCCGCCAGCAGCTCGTGGAACTCCAGGATCTTGAGGCCCAGCGCCTCCTGCTCCGCCTCGGACGCGTTCCGGTAGATGTATTCGTCGGTCTTCGGGTCCCGGAAGTTGTAGCCCATGTTGTAGGTGCGGAGCTCGGCCAGCGTGTGCTCGCTGATGGTCACTGTTTCCGCGCCTTCCGGGCAGGCGACGCGGTTGATGGTGCCGTCATGGCTGTAGACCAGATGGCCGTCCTTCGTCATCCACAGGTCCGTTTCACAGATCTGGACGCCGAATTCCTCGACCGCCGTCCGGAACGCCAGGAGCGTGTTTTCCGGGTTGCTGGCGCCGCCCCCGCGGTGCGCCGCGATCATCGGCAGCGCGTCCTTTTCCTTAACGAACGGGTTGTTTTCCATGACTTTTCCCGGCGGAATCACGTTGAGCACGGCAAGAAAAGCCGCGAGCCCGACAATAATGCCGAGAAAGATCTTCCAGCCACGGTGTTTTTTCTTCTGCTTCTTCGGCTCGGTCACAGTTTTCTCTTCACTCATTTCATCCCCCCCCGCCGGCTCCTGCCGGCCTGCCGAAAAATGTTTCACTCCTCCGCAAAATCCGTATCCATCGTGACCTGCAGCGTATGCTCCGGGAAAGCCTTCTGCACGTCGGCCACCACCTCCCGGTACACCGCCCGCCGGTCTTTCGCGTCAAAACTGACCACGATATCGAAGCGGATGGTCTTTTCCTCTTTCGTCAGATAGAACCCGTGCATCTGCCTCACGTGCGGGTGCGCAAAAACGATCTCCCGCACCTTTTTCTGCGTTTCGATCACTTCTTCGTCCCTCGTGTTCACGGAATACACGCCGATCGCGGTCAGGATCACTTGATGCTTCTGATGCACCGCCCCCTGGATCTCCCGGATCAGCCGGTCCAGCTGATCCGCCGAATACGTATCCGGCACCTCGATATGGATGGACCCGTTCCACGTGTCCGGCCCGTAATTGTTCAGCACCAGGTCGTATGCCCCCTGCACGTCCGAAAAACCGGTGACGGTCCGCTTGATGTCCGCGGCCAGCTCCGCATCATTCTTTTCGCCCAGGATCTGCGAGATCGTATCCTTCAGCATCTCAATGCCCGACTTGATGATCACCAGCGAAATGACCGCGCCGAGCCATGCTTCCAGCGACACCCCGAAGATCAGGAAAATGCCCGCCGCGACAAGCGTGGAGGCGGAAATAACGGAATCCAGCGTGGCGTCCTCCCCGGAATTGATCAGGGAATCCGAATTCACCCGGACGCCCACGCTCTTGACGTAGCGTCCCAGCACGATCTTCACCACCACCGCCACAGCCACGATGATCAGGGACACCGTGCTGTAATCCGGGGTCTCCGGATGAATGATCTGCTTGACGGACTCTACAAACGACGTGATGCCCGCGTACAGCACGATCACGGAGATGATCATCGCGCTCAGGTATTCGATGCGGCCATACCCGAAGGGATGCTTCTTGTCCGGCTCCCGGCCGGCCAGTTTTGTCCCGACGATCGTGATCAGCGAACTGCCCGCGTCGGAAATGTTGTTGACGGCGTCCAGCACGATCGCGATGGAGTGGGTCATCAGCCCGATCACCGCCTTGAATCCCGCCAGGAACACGTTGGCGATGATCCCGATCACACTGGTCCGGACGATCGTTTTTTCGCGGCTCATTTCCCGGCCGGCTGCCGCCGCTTCCGGCTTCACAGCGCCGCCTCCACGGCGTCCCGCACGTCCTTCATGTCCGCCGTAGGCTCGAACCGCGCAATGACCTTGCCCTCGCGGTCGACCAGGAACTTCGTGAAGTTCCACTTGATATACGCCTTATCGCCGAACGCCTTATTGTTCATGTCGGAAAACTTCTTCAGCGCAGCATTCTTCACTTCATTACCGGCGCTCTCTGCACCTTCGGTAAAGGCTTTGATCAATGCCGCTGTATTGCCGTTCTTCTTTCCTGCACCGTTCAGAATCAGTATCTTCTTCATCGTCCTTATCCCTCGATCGTCCTTATCCCTCGCTCATAGCAGCGCCAAGCCGGAATGCCTCTTCCAGATCCAGAGGGAACTGTTCGGAATGCTGCTGTTTTTTCTCCGCTTCATCAAAAGCACCCATCCCTAATCAAAGGTATCGCACCATACGCCCCGCCGAAAGCGAAACAGCCGACCTTAAGGAAACCGATAAACAATTCCAGAAGGATCATTTCGCAGCACCTCCTTTCGCGGCAGGCTTTTTGACCATAAAGATGATCAGGCTGACAAGTCCTGCGGTAAGCATCAGGATAATGGAGGAGATCCTGACAGAGAAGATATTGATCAGCAGCATCGCTGCAAAGCCGCACAGCATGATCACTCGCGGCATCGCCTTCTTCTGCATCTTTTGCAGCATCTTGATCGCGGCATCAAGGATCAGGATGCCGACAGCGATCTTGATCCCCTGGAAAACATGGGCGATCCAGGTGATCTCAAGAAAATGATCCAAAAACCTGGATATCGCGAAGATGATGCAGAACGAGGGAAGGATCATACCGATCGTTGCTGCCAGAGCTCCGATAAAGCCTTTCTGGTTGTATCCGACATAGGTGGCACAGTTAATGGCGATCGGCCCGGGTGTAGATTCCGCGATCACAGTGATGTTCATCATCTCATCATGCGTGATCCACTGTTTTTTCTCCACACAGGTATTTTCGATCAGCGCGATCATGGCATAACCGCCGCCAAAGGTGAACAGCCCTATCTTTGCAAAGGCAAGGAATAATTGAAGCAGCATAACAGCCTCCTGATAAGGGCTTTCAGTGGTTTACCTTTGAAAACGGACACCGCTTCCCGATGCATTGGTTATTCTGAGACGAATGGCTGCAGACGATCTTCGGTTTCTCCATTTCTATTCCGAAATGATCTTTTACAAAATCAATTGCAGAGAGAAGCGACAGATAAGAATCTCTCTTGCAGCACCTGGGGCCGCCTATCTCACCGATCGCTTCCAGCGATTTTGCGGTCATCTTGTGCGACAGGGCAAACGGCTCCTTCGCGAGAGGTGTGGACTTTGAGATAATGGAGATAAACATGCCTGAACTGATGCCGGCACCGCAGGCCCCCCAGAAACCGCAGGCTCCGCCAGGAACGCTTTTCCCCCGGTTCATCATTTCCTTCAGCGATTCTTCAAGGCCGATCTCTCCTCCAGCGTTCTTATATGCCGTAAGAAGTGCTGCTCCCACCATTACATGATGCTCCGGGCCATGCATGTGACAGAACGGCATCGCCATCATCTTCTCAATGATCGTCACGGGATTCTTGGATGTCTCCGCCAGACACAAGCCGATGATCGCGTCCATTCCGGCTGTATGGCATTCGTTGCAGACGTAATGACCGTGGATACAGCGCGTCTTGCTGTTTTCTTTTTTATGGCATATGGCGCACTCCATGAGTTCATCGTGTTCCAGATACTCAAGCGGCGCTTTGCAGATGAGGCATTCTTCCTGCATACAGTCCTCCGTTATTTCAGCGGCAGCCGTGTTCTCCGCAGCCGTGGCCGTGGTGGCAGTCATGGCCTTCGCCATGCTCGTGGTCGTGATGGTGGCATTCTGTATCCGGGTCATAGACAAGCTTCCCGGCGAGATAGTCTTTCACAACTTCATCTGCGTTTCCGGCAGCTCCGGGAAGCAGCTCTATTCCGGCCTCATCAAGAGCCTTCCTGGCTCCCATACCGATGCCGCCGCAGATCAGAGTCTCTACTTCTGCAGCACGAAGGAATCCCGCAAGCGCGCCGTGGCCGGTTCCGTTGGTATCGATGATCTGTGCCGACTTGATCTCTCCGTCAGCAATGTCGTAGATCTTGAACTGTTCGGTCCTTCCGAAGTGCTGGCCGACCATTTCGTTTTCATATGTTACTGCGATCCTCATGATATTGTCTCCTTTTTCATTGATTTCGGCTGATGCCGGTATGCTGTCGATCCGATAGGATCCGCCCGTGATACGGATACGCTTCCCGTTCACCATGGCATCTGCAAGTTTATATCGTGCATTTTCATAGATGCTTGTTACCGTCGCTCTTGAAACACACATGGCGGAGGCGCATTCTTCCTGCGTCAACTTCTGATAATCGATCAGGCGGATCGTTTCGTACTCGTCCAGAGTGAAGGGGATTGTTTCGGTGATTTCCGTGCCTTCCGGAACAAAGCTCCAGTGGTCAGGATATCCGCATATGCGTCTGCATCTCTTAGGTCTCGGCATAGGATCTCCTTTCTGGCATATGCCAATAACTGATGATACTATAGCATCGTTTCTGGCATATGTCAATTATTATTTCGGACGAATGAATAAGCCGGGGACTGATCGCGTGTCAGCCTCCGGCTATGTAATGGTCCGTATTTATTTCATTTGTTTCTCAAAACGGAACATGCCGTCAAAGTCTTCGCCCTCATAGCTGTTCTCTTCACCGGTTTCCGGGTCATGCGGGTCGGGATGGTGGCTGTTGAAGAACTCCACGATATGGAATCCACATTTATTGACATAGAAGTGGATGTTCCTCGTCTCAAAGTAGGGAGTGCAGGTCTCCCAGATCTTTGTTTCCGGGTAAAGGCGTTCGACTTCCTTCCATGCAGCCGTGCCGACGCCTTTGCTGTGTGCCGTTGGGTTCACAAATAACAGATCCAGATGGTTATGCTGCGTCTCCTCATTGATTGTCAGGACCAGTCCGCCGACGATCCTGCCGTCTTCCCTGATACGGTAGGCAACACCATTATCGATGCTGTTTTCGATCGTCTTTCGGGAAATGATCTCACCATCTTCTTCAAAATGATTGTCCCGTTCCCCAAATTCCTCCAATGCTCCATACTTGAATGCCCACTGATTGTCGAGGATGAATTGCTCCCGATCATCCTCATCAAGCCTTGTCAGCGTAATCCTTGCCATGATAGTTTGCCTCCTTCATTAAAATGGCTCGGCAACAAAAGGCTTAACCGTGTGACAACTCAAGGATGTCACCGGCTATGTAAGATGCGGGTTTGATCCCGCATCCCTTTCCGGCCCAATCAGCCGAACAGACCGGAAAGAAGAGGTACCAGGGTGATACCGATGAGCGCGACACCGCCGCCGGCCATCAGCTGCTTCATGCCCTGGGACTTCGCACCGGGGTTATCGTTACCGTA
>JAFZRY010000029.1 GCA_017619615.1 Lachnospiraceae bacterium
AATCTACCTGAAGGATGAGGTCCTTCCGCTGGCCGCGTACGGCCAGTTCCTGAGCGGGGAGTTCAGGGATACGCACATCGTCACCAAGGGCGGAAGCCAGGGCGACGAGACCGCGATCGTCCGCTGCCTCTCGTTCCTGAAGGAAATGGTAACCAACGAAGAAAAGGAGGGAGACCGTTGAAAAAACCCCTGATTGCAGTGCCGCTGGGAGACCCGGCCGGAATCGGCCCCGAAATCGTGGCGAAATCCATCGCGGACAGGGAGCTGTTCCAGGTTGCGGACTGCATCGTCGTCGGCGATAAAAAGGTCATGGAAAACGCGGTCCGGATCACCGGCGAGGACCTGACGGTGAACGTCGTGGAGGACCCGGCGGAGGGAGACTGGCGCGAGGGCGTGCTGAACCTGATCGACCTGGACAACATCGACATGGAGAAGTTCGAGTTCGGCAAGGTCAGCGGCATGTGCGGCAAGGCGGCCTTCGGGTATATCAAAAAGAGCATCGAGCTGGCGATGGAAGGCAAGGCCGACGCCGTGGCGACCACGCCGATCAACAAGGAATCGCTGCGCGCCGGGGAAATCAACTTCATCGGGCATACGGAGATTTTCGGCGCCCTGACCGGGACCGAGGACCCGCTGACCATGTTCGAGACGAACGGCATGCGGGTGTTCTTCCTGACGAGGCACCTGTCGCTGCGCGAGATGCTGGACAAGATCACGAAGGACCGGATCATCGACTACGTGATCCGCTGCACGGAGGCGCTGCGGCGCCTGGGCGTGACGGAAGGGACGATGGCCGTGGCGGGCCTGAATCCGCACTCCGGCGAGCACGGCCTGTTCGGCTGGGAGGAAGTGAACGAGATTACCCCCGCCGTGGAGGAACTGAAGAAGATGGGCTACAACGTGGCCGGCCCGGTGCCGGCGGACTCCGTCTTCCACCAGGCGGCGCTCGGACGGTACAACTCGGTGCTGTCCCTGTACCACGACCAGGGGCATATCGCCACCAAGACGCTGGACTTTGACCGGACGATCGCCATCACGAACGGGATGCCGATCCTGCGGACGTCGGTGGACCACGGAACCGCGTTCGACATCGCCGGAAAGGGAATCGCGGGCGCCGTCAGCATGAAGGAAGCCATCCGGCTGGCAGCCAAGTACGCCCCGTTCTTCACCAGGTAAGGGTTTAATTATTTCACCATACTATATTTTAAAGGAGGCACACTATGGAAATCGTTGGTATTCGTATGTTGATCGGTCTTCTGATCGGCATCGCCCTGCTGATCTTCCTCGTGCTGAAGACCAAGGTACAGGCGTTCCTGGCCCTGATCCTCAGTACGGTGGTGGTCGGCGTGATCGGCGGCATGCCCCTGGCTGCGACGGATATTGTGAATGCCGCCGGTGAATCAAAATCCGGCGCGAGCATCATAAACTCCATCACAGGCGGTTTCGGCGGCACGCTGGGAAGCATCGGTATCATCATCGGCTTCGGCGTCATGATGGGCCAGATCTTCGAGGTTTCCGGCGCGGCAAAGCGCATGGCGTACACCTTCCTGAAGCTCTTCGGCAAGGGCAAGGAAGAAGAAGCGCTGGCCCTGACCGGTTTCCTGGTATCCATCCCGATCTTCTGTGACTCCGGTTTCGTGGTTCTTTCCCCCATCGCGAAGGCGCTGTCCCGGACCACCAAGAAGTCCGTGATCAGCCTGGGCGTGGCGCTGGCCGCCGGCCTGGTCATCACGCACTCCCTGGTTCCCCCGACCCCCGGCCCGCTGGGCGTCTGCGGCATCTTCAACATTGACGTGGGTATCTTCATCCTGCTGACGATCGTGCTGGCGCTGCCGATGGCCATCGCCTGCATCATCTACGCGCGGAAGTACCTGGCCAAGAAGTTCTACCGGATTCCGGACGAGGAAGGCAACATCATCGAGCAGCCCTACCAGGCTCCCGACTACGAGTCCGCTTTCCATATGGACATGACGGGCGTTCCGAGCGCGTTTGCCTCCTTCCTGCCCCTGCTGCTGCCGATCGTGCTGATCCTGATCAACACGGTGGCTTCCGCGCTGAAGGCTTCCGGACTGTTCTGGCAGATCCTGATCTTCCTCGGCCAGCCGATCGTGGCCGTGGGCATCGGCCTGCTGGTTGCCATCTTCACCCTGGGCCGTCCGTTCAGCCGTGACACGATCCTGCACGAGATGGAAAAGGGCATGGCTTCCGCCGGTATCATCATGCTGGTGACGGGCGGCGGCGGCGCGCTGGGCCGCATCATCACCGACTCCGGCCTGGGCGGCTACATCGCCAACGGCCTGGCAGGCACCGCGATCCCGCTGATCCTGCTGCCCCTGGTGATCTCCACGCTGATGCGGTTTGTGCAGGGCTCCGGTACGGTCGCCATGACCACCGCGGCCAGCATCACCGCTCCGATCCTGATCGCTTCCGGCACTGTCAGCCCCGTGCTCGGCGCCATCGCATGCTGCGTAGGCTCCCTGTTCTTCGGCTACTTCAACGATTCCTACTTCTGGGTCGTGAACCGGACGCTGGGCGTTTCCGAAGCGAAGGAACAGCTGAAGATCTGGTCCGTGACCTCCACGATCGCATGGGCGGTCGGCGTGGTCGAAGTCCTGATCTTAAGCATCTTCATGCACTGATTCGGTCAGTGCTGACCATCAAGGGGACGGTTCCGGGAGGACCGCCCCCTTTTCCGCCATGGACTGAAGGAGAGAAACTATGGCCCTTACAACGATGAAACAGCTGGTCGACGACGCCTGGCGGCAGCATACGTGCGTTCCCGCGTTCAACGTGGGGAGCCTGGAGATGGTGCGCGGCGCCCTGCAGGCGGCGGAGGAGCTTGGTACGCCGGTGATCATCCAGATTGCGGAGCGCCTGCTGAAGTACTCGCCGCTGGAGCTGATCGGCCCCGGCATGGTGCAGGCGGCCCGGGAGGCGTCCGTACCGGTGGCGGTGAACTTCGACCACAGCCGCACGCGGGAGACGATCCAACGGGCGCTGGACTACGGATTCACCGGCGTAATGTACGACGGGTCCACGGATCCCTATGAGGAGAACATCGCCGGGACCGCGGCGATCGCGGAGCTGGCGAAGAGCTACGGCGCCTCGGTGGAAGGCGAGCTGGGCCTGGTGGGCGGCAGCGAGGACGGCCTGTCCGACCACGGGATCCTGTGCACGAACCCGGACAAGGCACGGGAATTCTGCGAGCGGACCGGCATCGCCTGCCTGGCGGTGGCGATCGGGAACGCCCACGGGGATTACCCCACGGCGCCGGTCCTGGCCTTCGACATCCTGGAGCAGATCAACCGAAAGGCGGGCGTTCCGCTGGTGCTGCACGGCGGGAGCGGCATTTCCGACGACGATTTCCGGAAGGCCATTTCCCTGGGCATCGCCAAGATCAATATCGGGACGGCCAGCTTCAGCAACGTGACGAAGTTTGCAGAAGCGTACCTGGCTTCCGAAGGGAAGCACAGTTATTTCGAACTGAACACGGAAATGACGAAAGGCATGAAGGAAAATGCCTTAAGGCACATTCGCGTGTTCAGGGGACTCGGCCAATGAACAATGAACAATTGATACTTTTAGTTTGATGAACAACAAAGTGCTTTCGGGAAACCGGAGGCACTTTTCATTTGCCCGGTGTTTTTTTTGACGAAGTTTCGACAAATTATTCGAAATAAAATTCGTAGAATTAGTTGAAAAGTGAAGAGGATCGTGATATGATCGGGAGGAATAAACGGCTGAGGAGGTTCAGTATGCCGAAGATCGCGCCGGTGTCGGAACTGAGGAATTACGGGCAAATCCTGGAGATGGTGAAACCGTCTTCCCCGGTCTATCTGACAAAAAACGGCCATGGCGTATACAGCCTTCACAGTATCGAGGACGACGAGGCGTTCGAGAAGGCGAAGGCCGTGGTCTCCCTGATGACCGAGCTGGCGAAGGGATTCCCGCCGGGCGGGGACGGGGAATGGCTGACCGACGAGGAGCTGGGCCGACGCGTGAAGGTCCTGGTCGGGGCGGAAAAGTGAAGACGGAACCGAAAATTTTTTAACGGAGGGATTGCACATGTTTGGACGCAGAGCGGACGGAAGACGCGTAAAAAAGCTGGACCCGATTGTCCAGATGACCCCGTACCTCATGCCGATGCGCTGTGACGCGCAGGT
>JAFZRY010000030.1 GCA_017619615.1 Lachnospiraceae bacterium
CCTCTATTAGGGGAGAATCACCCTACCGCCATTTTGGCGGTGCGGTGAACATGCTTTTTTACATCCATGTCCCGATTCGAACTCAGCAGTCAAATTTCATTTCTGAATTTGGCGGTAGGTGAGCTGACCGCTTAGGAGGCGGACCCTCTATCCTGCTGAGGTATTGCGACTGGATTCCAGAAAAAGTTTCGGAACAGTTCCTTATTGTACGGTGTTCCACCGGCAAAATCAAGCGCATTTTTATATCAGGGCGGCAACTGTGAAAAATCGCCCACCGAGAACCGTCCCCGTAACCCACCTGTGAAAAATCGCCCACCGAGAACCGTCCCCGCAGCCCACCTGCGGCCGGCTTTATTTGCTCAGCAGGTCATATAGCATCTTGGCGAACAGCAGGCCAAGGACGACGAACATCATGAAGCGGACGCGTTTGGAGCCGCCGCGGATGGCGAAGCGGGCGCCGCAGTAGTTGCCGGCGATGCTGCAGAGGGCGGCGGGGAGGACGAGGCGCCAGGCGACGTAGCCGTTGGTGATCCAGACGACGGCGGCGGCGACGTTGGAGGCGAGGTTGGTGATGCGGGAGCAGCCGGCGGCGGTGACGAGGTCCATTGAGAGGAAGGCCGTGAAGCACATGATCATGAAGGTGCCGGTGCCGGGGCCGACCAGGCCGTCGTAGCAGCCCAGGGCCAGGCCGATGAGGAGGGAGATCAGGTCGGCTTTCCGCTGCGGAACGGCGGCCTGATCCGGCGGCGCGGCCTCATCCGAGCCGAAATCCCGCTTCAATACAAGGAAAACGGCGACGACCGGCAGCGCGACCAGCAGGATCGTTTTCAGGACCGCTTCCGGCAGATGCGCCGCCAGGGCGGTCCCGGCCGCCGAACCCGCCAGAGCGCCGATGATGGCGAACAGGACGGGGCGGAAACGGGCCTTCCCGCTCCGGATGTATTTGGCGCTGGAGATCACGGCCCCGCAGCCGCTGGAGATCTTATTCGTCCCGGCTGCGAACTGCGCGGGCAGACCGGCCAGCAGGTAGGCGGGGATCGCAATGATCCCGCCGCCGCCGGCGACGGAGTCGACAAAACCCGCCAAGAAGACCAGCGGACACAGAATCAACAATTCTTTGAGCAGTTCCGGCATATTTCAGTTCCTCCCCCGGCCGCAGGCCGCCGGCTCAGCGCAGATACAGGTCGAAATGTTCCCAGGTCTTCTCGTTGCGGGTCAGGATGTCGCGGCTCTTCGGATAGGTCGCGGCGCCGACGGCGTTGAGCAGGGCGGTGATCACGGCGAGGATCGGCACGGTATTGTCGCAGTAGGAAAAGATCTCGTTGTCCACGAGGAGCGGCACGGACGCGTGCGGGACCAGCGGCGAGGACAGGCTGTCCGTGATCGCGATCGTCGGGACGCCGGCATTCGCCGCGTAGGAGATGGCATTCGTGGTGGAGCGCAGATAGCGGGGCATACTGATGCAGAGGAAGACGTCGCCTTCCCGCAGTTCGGCAAGCGCGTCGAAATTGGCCGTCTGGGTGCTGAGCGCGTACACGTCTTCCCGGATCCAGCGGAGCTCGAGCGCGAAAAACTCCACCAGGTAAAACGAACTGCGCGAGCCGAACATGAAAACGCGCTTCGCCTCGGAAAGCAGGCGGACGGCCTCCCCGAAACGGGCGGGGTCGAGGCTGCTCACCGTGCGCCGGAGGCCTTCGACCTCCTTCTGGATGATCATCTGCAGGATCGACGTGCTGTCGGTGCCGAGGTCGGTCACCATACCGAGGCGCTGGCTCACGGAGATGCGGCTGCGGACGTATTCCTGAAAGGCGTGCTTCATCTCGCTGAAGCCGGAATAGCCGAGCAGCGCGGCGAATTTGAGGATGCTGATCTCGCTCACGCCACAGTCCCGGCTGAGGCCGGCCAGGGTGGAAAAGACCGCGGTATCCAGGTTGGCAGTCAGGTGATCGGCGATCCGCGTCTGCGTCCGGGTGAACTTCGGACGGACCGCTTCGATCCGGTCAAGCGGGTCTAAATTGTCAAGAAGCGACACGTCGGGCATGGGTCCCGCCTCCTTTCTGTTACATTATGGAAAGCCTGCTGTTATTACACTTTCATTATAACTTGATTTCGGTAAAAAAACAGCCGTTTTTTCGCATTATTCTCTAAAAAAATCAAGCGTTTGCTTTATAAATTTTCAGGCAATAAGGTTTCTGCTTTTTCCTATTGACGAAAATGCAAATTTGTAGTACAAATAATATGGAAAAACATCTGGCTGCGAAAACCAAAATCGAAACCAATATTTTACGAGAGAGGTAAAAACATGGAAGACAATCGTATCATTGAATGTATCGAGCGTGCTGATTACATTCTCGGCAACCTGATGGCGGTCAAGCCCGGCGAAGAAGTGCTGATCGTGATCGACCCTCAGACGGATATGCGCATGGCGAACGCCATGGCCGGCGCGGCTTCCCGTCTGGGCGCGGAATACGGCATTTACATGATGCCCATCCGCGGCAAAGATCAGGCCACCATCTTCCCGAAGTCCCTGGAACTGGGCATGGATGCCTGCGACGTGTTCGTCGGCATGACCACCGCTTCCGGCGCGGCCATCTACAACAACCACCTGAAAGAGCTCATCAACCAGAAGAAGCTCCGTGAAGTCTCCATCTGCCTGCGTCACATCGACAACTTCACCCGCGGCGGCGCGCTGGCGGACTATGAAGCGGTCTATGCGGACGGCCTGAAGCTGCAGGCGATCTGGCGCGGCCACAAGATGGCGCACATCACCACCCCGGCCGGCACCGACCTGTACATGGAAATGAACGACATGGAGCCCATCGTGGAATGCGGCATCGCCCGGAACCCCGGCGACGCGATGGCCTGGTCCGACGGCGAAGTCTCCCTGGGCCCGGTGATCGACACCACGCACGGCAAACTGGTCATCGACGGCCCGATCTGCTACTACGGCCATCCGACCATCCCCGTGGAACTGCGCATCGAGAACGGCCGCATCGCCGAAGTCGTCGGCGGCGACCCGCTGATCTGCACCGAGATCCGCCGCCAGATCGCGGAAGTCAAGGATTCCGACAACATCGCCGAGATCGGTATCGGCCTGAACCCCGCCTGCCTGTTCAACGGCGACTTTGAGGAAGAAAAGAAGGCGCGCGGCACCTGCCACATCGCCATGGGCAACGGTTTCTACTACGGCCAGCCCGCCCGCTCCACCGTGCACATCGACATGGTGCAGTACAACCCGACCGTCGTGTTCGACGAGGGCACGGACCGCGAAGTGGTCATCGTGAAGGACGGCAAGGTCGTCTGCCTCGGCGACTGATCACGACCCCCAGTTCCCCACTCATATTCCGGGCCCGGGAACGTTGACCGGCCCCGAAGAATACACCTATTTTAAGGATGAGAAAAAATGAAGAAAGCACTGGCAATTTTCCTGGCCACCCTGATGCTGATCGGTATGCTCAGCGCCTGCGGCGGCGGAAACACCGACACCACCACCAAAGCCGGCGGTGAAGTAAAAGCTCAGGACCTGGTCATGGGCACCGGCTCTACCGGCGGCACCTATTTCGCTCTGGGCGGCGCCATGGCCAACGCGATCAACAACAAGCTGAAAGATCAGAAGATCACCATCACCGCGCAGTCCACCGGCGCTTCCGTCGAAAACTGCAACCTGATCCAGGCCGGTGAAATGGATCTGGGCATTGCCATGAACAACGTGGCGGCGAACGCCGTGGCCGGCACGGGCGCCTTCTCGGCCCCCTGCGACAAGGTCATGGCCATCGGCGTCGTGTACAGCGAAGTGTACCAGATCGTGGCCAACGCCAAGACGGGCGCCAAGAACGTCGAAGACCTGAAGGGTCTGAAGATCGCCGTCGGCCCCGCCGGTTCCGGTACCGTAGGTCTGTCCGAGAAGGTCTTCGCGGCTGCCGGTCTGGATATCAACAAAGACATCCAGCCTCAGAGCGACTCCTTCGGTGATGCCGCCACCAAGATGCAGGACGGCCACATTGACGCGGCCTGCAACGTGCTGGCTGTGCCCGCTTCCTCCATCATTGAGATGACCACCTCCATGGATCTGGCTTACATCGACATCAGCGATGACATCCTGGCGGCCATCCAGAAGGAAGCCCCTTACTTCACCCGTCTGGTCATCCCGGCCAACACCTATCCGGGCCAGACCGAGCCGATCAACACCATCACCTGCAAGGCCGTGCTGTACTGCAGCAAGGACCTGAGCGAAGAGACCGTGTATCAGATCACCAAGGCTTTCTATGAGAGCGGTGCCGAGATCGCGGCTGCCCACCAGACCGGCAAGGAAGTGCAGCTGGAAGGCTGCCTGAACGGCGTTACCACCCCGATCCACCCCGGTGCTGCCAAGTACTTCCAGGAGAAGGGCATCAGCGTACCGAACAACTAATTCGTTCCGGTCCTTTGGCCCCGGTCCTGCGTTCTGTTAGCAGGGCCGCAGCAATGGAGAGGATTCCGCCTCGTACGGGTCCTCCCCATTGTCTATTTTATCGGTATGGAGGAATACTCTGATTATGGATGAAGAATTAAAGGTCTCACCCGTACAGGAGGGAGAAGCTGCATTCGATGCCGACGAAATCATGCAGAAATACGACAAGGAATCCGCCGTCCGTAATCTGACGGGGATCCCTCAGAAGATCGTCTTCGTTTTCTGCGTATTATGGTCCTGTTTCCAGCTGTACACCGGTCTGTTCGGCACCTTCCCGTCCACTCTGCAGCGTGCCCCGCATCTGGCTGCGGCCATGACGCTGGTCTACCTGCTCTATCCCCTGAAAGGGAAACCGGGGAAAACGATCCCCTGGTATGATTATATCTGCGCGCTCTGCTGCATGTTCTGCGGCCTGTATCACGTCATTTTCTATGACGATCTGCTGCTCCGGGCCGGCAGTTTCACCACCCTGGACATCGTGGTCAGCTGCATGGCCATCCTGCTGCTGCTGGAAGCGGCCCGCCGCGTGGCCGGTCTCGTGATCGTTTCCATCAGTTCGATCTTCCTGCTGTATGCATTCCTGGGCCAGCACCTTCCGCAGAACTGGTTCCTGTTCCATGCCCGGTTCACGTTTAAACGCGTGGTCTGCACGGAATGGCTCGGCACGGAGGGCATCCTGGGCTCCCCGATCTACGTATCGTCCACGTTCATCTTCCTGTTCCTGGTCTTCGCGACGTTCCTGAAAGCCAGCGGCGTCGGCGACTGGATGACCGGCATTGCCATGGGCGCGGTCGGCGGATACGCCGGCGGTCCCGCCAAAGCGGCCGTTGTGGCCAGCGCCCTGCAGGGCACGGTCAGCGGCTCTTCCGTGGCGAACGTGGTCTCGACGGGTTCCATCACGATCCCGCTGATGAAGAAGACCGGTTACAAACCGGAATTCGCCGGCGCCGTGGAAGCGGCGGCCTCGACGGGAGGACAGATCATGCCGCCTGTCATGGGCGCGGCGGCCTTCATCATGACGGAGTACACCGGCCTGTCCTACGGCACCATCGCGCTGGCCGCCTGTATCCCCGCCGTCCTGTACTTCACGGGTATCTTCACCAACGTGCACTTCGAAGCCGTCAAGAACGGCCTGCTGGGCATGAAGAAGGAAGACCGCCCGGTCGTACGGAAGCTGCTCAAGGAAGGCTGGTACATGGTCGCCCCGATCATCGTCATCGTCTGGCTGCTGATCGACGGCAAGTCAGCCATGATGGCGGCCGTGTGGGGCATTTTCACCTGCATCTGCGTCTGGATCATCAACATCATCAAAGAAGAACGCCGTTTTGACGTGAAGACGTTCGTCACGAAGTTCATCAACGCCCTGCACGACAGCGCCCGGAGCGCGATCGCCGTGGCCGTGACCTGCGGCTGCGCCGGCGTCATCGTCGGTTCCGTGACCATGACCGGTCTGGGCCTGAAGATGGCAAACGGTATCGTCGAACTGGCGGGCGGCAGCCTGTGGCTGACCATGATCTTCACGATGCTCTGCTCCATCCTGCTGGGCATGGGCGTTCCGACGACGGCCAACTACATCATCCAGGCGACGATCTCTGCCCCGGCCCTGGTGGCCCTGGGCACGCCCGTGATCGCAGCTCACCTGTTCGTGTTCTACTTCGGTATCGTGGCCGACATCACGCCGCCTGTTGCGCTGGCCGCCTTTGCCGGTTCCGGCATCGCCGGCTCGAAACCGATCCCGACCGGTTTCAACGCGACCCGGCTGGGCATTGCCGCCTATCTGGTCCCGTATATGTTCGTGCTGAATCCGATCCTGGTCCTGGTGAACGTCGACGGCCTGGCGACCGGCATGTTCATCCTGGCCGCCATCAAGGCGATCCTGACCGCCATGATCGGCATGATCGGCGTCGCGACCGGCTTCACCGGATACTTCCGCAGATCCTGCGCCTGGTGGGAGCGCATACTCCTGATCGGCGCCGGCCTGCTGCTGATCGACCCGAACACGTTGACCGATATCATCGGCATCGTCGTGGTCGGCGGCATCTTCGTCCTGCAGACCCTGCAGAACAAGAAGGAAAAAGCGGCCGCGTAAAAACAGCCGCCGCGATAGTTCCGCGAACAACAAAAAAGAGCTGCCGTTCCGGTCCGTTATGGCCGGGCGGCGGCTCTTTTTTTTGATGTTTTGCCGTGCAGGAGAGAATTATTCCTCCGGCAGGAACCGGAACAGGTTCAGCCCGATCTCCTCGTTGCGGGCCCGGTCCACTTCGCCGTCGATCACGCGGATGACCATCTCGCAGGTCGCGCTCACGACCGCCCGGTTCAGATGGCCGCCGTGCACCCTGCCGTTCCCGTCCGCAAAACTCATGTGCAGATGCTGGTAGAACGCCCCGTCCATCGTGCTGACGGTGCCGGTCAGCGAAACGATCTCGAACTGGCCCTCGAAATGATTGCTGTGATACTGTTTCGTCGCCACGTTGTAGATCCCGACCGTGGCCTCGCTGACCGCGCCGAGCGCCTCCACCGCCGCCAGGCGGATGTTTTCCTTCTCCGCCGCGGCCTTCACCTGCTCCAGGATCTCCTCGCCCCGGTCGATGCGCACGACCAGGGTGTCCTTAAACCGTCTGTACTCCATGTGTTTTCCTCCCTTATCGTCATTTGCTGACTGTTTTTGTGCTTTATTCCGCCGGCGGATATTCACCCACCAGCAGACGATACGGCGCCTCGTCCTCCTCAATGACCGGAAAGCGGCCCATCGGCGGGTCGAAATGATTGTCCGCGTGGTCGTCGTTGCACTGGCTGACCTCCCCGATCAGGACGGGCCCGGAGCCGGGCTCGACGGTGAAATCGTGGTAGAGGCGCTGCGGGATGTGGATGCTTTCGCCCGGCGCCAAGCGGATCTGCGTGCCCGCCGGGACGGTGAAACAGCGTCCGTCGCAGCGGACCGTGACGTCCGCGCATTCATCCACGCTCTCATCCGGCTGCGACCGGTTGACCCGGATCAGCAGGTTCCCGCCGCCGCGGTTGATGATGTCCTCCGTCTTGAACCAGTGGAAATGCCGCGGCGCGTACTGACCCTCCTTCAGATACAGCAGTTTTTCCGCGTAGACCTTCGGGTACCGCTCCGCCAGGGCGCGGTTGCCGTTGCGGATCGTGATCAGGGAGAAGCCGATGCGGTCGAAGTCGCCCTGTCCGTAATCGGTGATGTCCCAGCCCAGGCCGCAGTCGCGGATCTCGTCGTATTCATGGCCTTTCCCTCGCCACTCCTCCGGGGTAAAATGGCAGAACGGGGGCAGATAGCAGTGCTCCCGCGCGCACGCGGCTTCCATTTCCCGGATGGCCCGGTTGATCTCGGATCGTTTCATGATGTCCCCTTTTTCGCAGCGGTTTATTTCCGGGGCGCCTCCGCAGCGCCCTGCCGTTTCCGAATCCCTCCGGATATCGCAGCGGGCCCGCTCCCGTTCGACGGCGGCCCGCCGGGATGTTTTCCGCGTTCTTCTGACAGCGGCTTCATTATAACACAAAAGAAGACACCCGGCGAGCACCGGATGCCTCCTTTGACGGGAAGATTTATGGAACAGCGGCTTTCCCCCTTATAACGAATAAAAAACGGCGAAGTATTTTCGCCGTTTCGAAAACATAAAAGCATCGGGAGACGCGCAGACGTCTCGGGGGATCCTCTGCTCAGCCGAAGATCTGGCCCGGCAGCTTCAGTTTTGTTTTGGGCGGAAACTCCCTGTCGAATGCCTCCACGTCCGCATCGTCCACGTAATATCCCTGCGGTGTCTGGTAGACGCCCGTGACGCCGTCAAGATATCCCGGGATCAGTTCCCGGCAGAGGAAGAACGACTGGTCCGCGTCCTCCGGCATGTCATGATAGCGGATCCCGAATTTCCGCGCATAGTCAAACCCGCTTTTGCCATAGAAAGCGATGTTGCCTTCAAACAGGACGGCGCCGAAGCCCAGCCCGGCGGCCTTCTCCAGAGAATAGTCCAGGATGGCCTTGCCATAGCCCTGACGCTTGAGTTCCGGAAGGATGCCGATCGGTCCCATGGTCAGGACCGGGATCTCCCTGCCGTCATCCGCTTCGATGACCGTCCGCATGAACATGTTCTGGCCGATCAGTCGGCCGTCTTTCTCCATCACGAAGTCTAATTCTTTGATAAATGCCGGATCGTCCCGCAGCACGTGGATTACATAATGCTCGCTGCAGCCCGGGCGGTATACGTTCCAGAAGGACTCCCGGACAAGGTTTTCCACGGCTCTGTAGTCTTCTGGCCGCTCCAAACGGATCATGTAGTTATTATTCAATTATTTTCCCTCCTGTAAATGAGACAAAACCGCGATGGCTTCGAGCGTTTTCTCATTTTCCAAGGGAAGTTCCCTGACTTCCTGCCCGTTGATTGGCACGGGGAAATTGAAAATGATCTTACGGATCCAGCAGCCGTTTTTCGGCTTTTCCGGATACAGATCAATACGCTCGATCAGAGCCCGCATCAGGTCCTTCTGCTCTGCCTCGTTGAAAGTATTATACAACTGATCGAAGGCGAGGAGCAAGCGATAGATATTCTCGCCGGTTATGTTTTCCTGCTGAACGATCCGGATCTGATCCTGCAGCGCCGTGATTTCCTCCTCGATCTGATCCTGCAGCTCGTATTGATCGTCATAGCGCCGCTGAAGATCCAGAGCTTTTCTGTCAAAGTACGGATCGGACTCATCCAGACTGTCCAGTTGCTTTTCCAGACGTGTTTTGACCCCCAGAACCTGCCGCAGCTTTTCCTGCTGGACGGTCAGCTGCTTCTCCAGATCAGCAGTATCAACCGCTTTCCCGATCTTCTCGGAGATCGCGTCGATGAACAGTGGCTGGCGGACCATGGCGGAGATAACACTCGCCACCAGCCGGTTCATTTCTCTCTGATCGATATTCGTACGGAAGGTGCACGGATGACCGGTCGAGCCTGCTGTATTCTTGCAGTAGTAATAGTAGCGGGTGTACTTGTCTTTGCTGTGGGCTTTGGCAATATTTCCGTATAGGCTTTTCCCGCAGCAGGGACATTTCAGCAGTCCTGACAGAATGTGAGCATGTTCCGGGTCATGGATCCTTTCCCGACGATATCCGTTCTGACGGCGCTTTTCCTGAGCCAGATTCCAATCGCTTTCACTGATGATCGCCTCGTGCTGCCCATCATAGATCGGAAAGTTCGACTGCTTTACGACATGCATCTCATTCCGCGTGCCGAGCCTCTTTTCGGTCTTGTGCCGGCCGAAAGCAATCTTGCCCATGTAGATAGGATTGTCCAGCACCAGCTTGATAAAGTGGGAAGAGAAACCGGGAATCGTATTGTTCTGGCGCATTTTCTTGACGTAACCGTGCTTGTTCAGATACGAAGCCACGCCGTTAATTCCCTCGTTTGTGTGAATATAGCGGTCAAAGATGATGCGGATCACTTCCGCCTCATCCTCGGCGATCTGAAGTTCCCCGTTTACCAGCTGATAGCCGTACGGAGCAAAGCCGCCGTTCCATTTCCCTTCTTTGGCTTTTTGCTCCCGGCCGGCCATCGTCTGGGCCCGGATGTTTTCCCGCTCGATTTCAGCTACGGCGGAAAGCACGGATATCATCAGTTTTCCGGCATCCTTGGAGGAATCGATCCCGTCTTCCACACAGATCAGATTCACCCCGAAATCCTGCATGGTCTGGAGAGAATTCAGTACGTCGGCCGCATTTCGTCCGAAACGGGAGAGTTTGAAGACCAGCACGAAGTTGACGCCGTCTTTGCCCTCCTGGATGTCCGAAAGCATCCTTTGAAACTCTCTGCGCCCCTGGATGTTCTTTCCGGAAAAGCCTTCGTCCGAGTATTCTCCTGCCACTGCCATATCCTCATATTCGGCATATTTCCGCAGCTTTTCCCTTTGTGCGTCCAGACTGTAACCGTCCACCTGCATAGCGGTGGATACCCGGGTATAGATGTAGCATTTCGTTGGCTTTTTCACTTTTTATCTCCCTGCGGAAGCAGCGGCAGCGAAGCGGTGCTGACCGAATCGAGCGTGCGCATCTGTCGAACAGCCAGATCCCGGAGAAGAATCAACCGTTCCGACATCAGCTTGCCCTGCTCGATCAGGATAGCGTTATAGCTTTCCATATTAGCCAGGACAAGCAGCTGCTTCAGTTCAGCCTCATCCCGGATATTTCCCTTTTTGCCCGGGTTTTCATCCCGCCACTGTTTAGCGGTCTTACCAAACAGAGCCACGTTCAGCAGATCAGCCTCGTTGGCATATTTATAAGATATCTGCTCCGGCGTCAGATCCGGCGGGATCAGGTTTTCTTTGATGGCGTCCGTATGGATCCGGTAGTTCAGTTTGGCAATCTCCCGGTTCAGATTCCAGCCAAGAGACAGGCGGCTGTTCTCATCATGCTTGATCCTCTGGTAGTCTTTTACAATATACAGCTTGAATTCCGCCGAGATCCAGGAGGCAAACTCGAGGGCGATATCAGAATGAGCGTAGGTGCCGCCATAACGGCCGGCTTTTGTGACGATCCCTATTGCATTTACTCTCTCAATCCATTTCGAAGGTGACATCGTAAAAGCATTCAAACCGGCTTCACTTCTAAACAGGTCGAATTCGACCTGTTTAAAGTCAGGATTATGTAAGCTTTCCCATAACCCAAGGAACTCAATGGTTTCACGACTACGAAGCCAGTTTTTGATCACATCATGGGGAAACTCACTTTTGTACCTGGCAATATCTGTCAGGGAAATAAACTCATTCTCAAAATCTGTCGTGTAAATACTGATATCGAATCCTTTTGCGTGAATGGTTTCTTTTATCGGTGCTTTAGGCATGGTTGTTTCCTTCTCTTTCTGTTGTTGATTCTGCATCAGGATCATTTGTGGCTTCCTTCTGCTTCAGCATCTCGACCCGGATATAGTAATCCAGCAGCCGGATCAGATAGTCCGGCGCATGGCGGCCGTCCCGCTCCCACTCGGACATGGTCCGATAGGGAATCTTAAAATACTCGCAGAACTCTTTCCGGTTCATCCCGGTGCTTTCGCGTAACTCTTTGATTTTTGCTGCTTTATCCATATCGTTCTCTCCCTGTCGCCCAAGATAAAACCAATATAGCACAGCTTGCAAAAGAACACAATGTGTCTATTACCTGTTTTTCAATCTTTTTTCAGCTTTTCCCAGAAGCGCTCCAGCCGCGCCTGCATTTCCTTCCTGCGAAGCCATTTGAGGGAAGAAGGGGCAACGAAGTATCGGCTCTCCCGTATCTGAGCCAGGACTTTGGCTCCGTATTTCATGATCAGCTTTGTCATGACATCAATGTATCTGTCAAACGCGGCTGCGTGATTTTTATCTTCAAACTGCTTTTTCAAACGATCCCCTCCTTTCCTCCGGGTCTCAGGGTGGCCCTGACAAGTGCGTTCGAACGGCAAAGAAAAGCTTTGTCCGTACGAAGGCGTTGCTTGTCAGGCCAATGCCATCGCCCTGCCACCGATTTGGCGCCGCCCTGGAAACGATCAATCAAGCGCCGACTTAGATGATAGAACAAATGTTCGAACACGTCAAGAGGCTTCTCAGGTTTTGTTTTAGAGCGTTGGAGAGGCAGGAGGAGAACTCGATGTATTAAAATGAGGCAGATGGTACGCTTTCTTGATTGTTTATTTTGTTTTATTTACAACCGGATGCTGGTTGTAAACGAATGGCAGTAAACAGAAAAAGTTTCCTTTTGAGCTGGTCCAAGGTCGCGCTTAGGCAGAGCAAAAACAGAAAAAACAGGGGCCCGGGGCCAGGAGATTTGTCCCAACAAGCAACGTAAGCATCCGTACAACCTGCGTTTTTCGGCTGCTCACTGCTTGTCAAGGGCATGCCCCTGGGACCCTGTCTGTTTAGATTCTTAAAAAGCTGTCAAAAAAAGACACCTCCAAGACGATGTGGCCGTGGTTCCCGAAGGTGTCTGTTTCTTCTCATGTTTATGTTGTAATAAGCTGAATAATGCTTCTCCGCAAGAAGAAAGCCGCGCTCAGCCAGACAGTCAGCAAATGCATAAGAGCCAAAATTCCAATCATGCGGCCTGCCTGTACAGGATCCGGCAGCGGGATGCTCCCGCTTAAGACAAGCGCATACACGGCAGCAAGCAGAAGATATACCAGCACGGCCAGCAACAGGGATCCGAGCATTTTTACCGTATATTCCAGCAGGATCAGCCGGCGGATGCGGCCCCTGGGCAGCCCGAAGATCTGCAGATAGCCCAGTTCCTGCCGCCGGTAAAACAGCTCCAGCCGTATTACGGAAACGGTATACAAGCAGGCAATAACAAAGAGTGAAAGCAGCACGATGAAGGCGATTCGGACGTAGTAATCAGTCTGTACTCTCAGCTGCCGGATGTACTGCAGATAATCGTTCAAGTTTTCTTCGCTGGTTGAACGCAGGCGGTCCTGCATCGCCTCATCTTCCCAGATACCGGGACAGCTCGCCATGATGATGTCATAACGGCTCTCTTTTTTCGTGCCGATCGTCTGTAGCAGCGAATAGGAAATAAAGAGATGCTGATCCTCCGTCTGAAGCGGTCGGTTGTCCTTCCCGTAAGCATAATACCAGTCATTGCGAAAATCTCCCCGATATCCCTCGTTGCTCACGATCCCGCTGACGCTAAGCTTTAAGCCGCAGAAAGAAAAGTCCTGACCGAGACAGTTCTCGGGATGGTCGGCATCGCCGCTTAAAACCTTTGCCAGGGACAGATTGACCAGCACCTCCGTTTCATTTTCCGGGAAGCGCCCGTGACTGATGGCGCCCGGGACGGCTAAAACACTGTACTCTTTTGGCAGCAGGTAATAGGCGGTTGCTTCTCCTTCTTCGGCAAAATAATCATCGTAGATCGTCAGGCGGCTCCTCGTGTTTTCGCTCATGGATGCTACAACGGAGGGCTGGAGCTTTATCAGATCGACCGGCCGGTCCTTTCGGTACAGCCGGATGGCTTCTGCCGTCACGTTTTTCTGCAGAGCGGAACCCAGCAGAATGATCAGGAAAAAGAGCGCTGTCAGAAGCAGGTTTTTGAGTTTCAAAAGGCCCGGGCGGCGCTTGAAAACGTAGGTGAAGGACGGGAAAGCCGGAAAATGTTTGGAACTTCCTTCCGTTTCCGGCTGAGACAGCTGTTTGTTTTCTGAAGGAGCAATTTCAGAAACCTGCCTGGCGGCCTCTTCTTCCGGCACGTCTTTGTCACGGATTTTCCGTTCTGCCCTCATGACTCCGTAATCCAGGCGCCAGATTTCATCCGCAGCAGTGTCAAAGTAATCTTCATGCGTGGCAACGATCACGATACGGTCATCGGCCTTTAACGCTGCGATCTTCTCCGCGATCTTCCGGGAGTTTTCATCGTCCAGCGATGCGGTCGGTTCATCGGCAAGCAGGAGCTGAGGATCTCTCAGCAAAGCGCGCTCGATCGCCGCCCGCTGCCGCTCTCCGCCGGAAAGCGTACCGGGCAGCTTGTCCAATAGATCCACTATCCCCAGCGACTTGGCCTGCTCCGTGACGACTTTTCCGTCATGGCGGATCAGTTCCAGATTTTCGCGGACCGACAGCGTCGAAAGCAGCAGGCTTCGCTGAAATATATATGCGCAGCGCAGCTTTTCCGGGCTGTAAACGATCTGCCCCTCGTATCCTTTTTCTACGCCGCCGATGATATTGAGAAGCGTGCTTTTTCCGCAGCCGCTGACGCCTTTGATCACATAAAGCTTCCCGCCTTCAAAGCGGCAGCTGACATTCTTTAACACCGGGCGGTCATAACTTTTGGAAACAGACTCCAGACGAAGTTCCATCCTGCCGCCCTCCTTACAAAAGATCCCGCGCCGCCAGCTGCAGCGTATACCAGCTCTCGGAGCGAAAACGCTTAAAACTGATATACAGCACCAGAAAAGCCATGCCGAAGAGCAGCAGACAGAAGGCAAGGATCAGCCGGGGATTGTAACTGAAAATTTCCAGCGGCAGCAGAAAACGGCTCCGGTTGATCAGGTTTCCTGCCACAGTCAGCACTGCCGCCAGCATGCCTGCTATCAGCAATTGCTTCGCCAGCTCCAGGAGCGAGAGCTCCGTCAGCTGCCGCAGCAGCTTCTTTTTCTCGAAGCCCGCATATTCAAAGACTGCCACAAAACGGCTGCTGTACAGAAATTCCGTCCTTCTTAAGACGCCGTAAAACAGGCCGGTCAGGATCGTGGCGAGCGCCGCAGAAGGCAGTAAAATGCGGGAGATCAGAGGCCAGCGAAGGGAGTAATTGATGGGCAGTCCGGCTTTCTCCAGGATAAAGTCCGAGCCGTATTTTTCCTTCAGATCTGCCGCATGTTCCCGGTAATAAGCATCCATCTGGGAATAATTATCAAAGTACAGATACCAGACCTGCTGCCAGCCGCCGCTGCTTGTATGGAAACTCTCGTCATTCCTGTAGCTGTCTGTCGTCGACGCACTGACGAAAAAAAGATCCCGTTCGTTTTCCGGGTCCACGTCCTTTCCGTAACTGATCTGTACAACACCGGCGGCATCCAGATAGACCCGTTCCGCATCATCCAGATCTTCCGTGATGCCGACGATGGTCAGTTTTACCTCGCCCCGCTTATACATCTTTTTAAGAATCGTGGTGCCGATCAGCTTTTCCGCCCGCTTTCCGGCCAGCTTTTCCGCCATGGCAGGAGACAAAATGACCTGATCCGGTCCGGTGAACCAGCTGCCGTAACGAAGGCTTTTGCTGATGCGGCATAGCGACGGGTCGTCCGGGAGCCCGTTTAGGGTCACGATGTAATCCGGCAATTCATACATGAGGACGTCCGGAGAATAAGTAATGCCGTCCGGACAGTTCGAATAAGGGAGAACCATAGAGCGAAGGCGCGGATCCTCCGGCAGCACTTCATTTATGTCCAGTGCGCCGTGGAGAGTCAGTTTCAGCATATTCAGATGATACATCTTGTCCATGGTCGCGTCACTTTTGTGAGAAGGCGTGTCTGCCAGACAGACCAGGCAAAGGACCAGGGTGAGGAAGAAAATAAAGCAGATACGGGAAAAGCGCTCACGTTTTCCGGAATGAAACCATTTTTTGAGAAAAGGACGGGGGTCATCTGTCCTTGCCTCCCCCCTGTCGAGGGGGGAGGTACCGAGCGCAGCGAGGCGGTGGGGGGCGACTTGAGGAAGATTGTTGCCAGTCGCCCCCACTTTCAGAGAAGAACAGCTTACCTTTCCCGTCCCTTTTTCGAAACGTATCACTTCATCCGCATAGGGCAGGGCATCTGCATCATGCGTCGCGCAGAGGATTAGCACCTCTTTCGACAGTTCCTTCAGCAGCTCAAAAATCCTTCTCTTGTTATCCGCATCCAGCGCGGCCGTCGGCTCATCCAGCAGCAGGATCTTCCGTCCTTTCAAGAGTGCCCGTGCCAGCGCCAGTCTTTGCCTTTCCCCGCCGGAAAGCGTGGGCGGCAGCTGTTCGCCTTTTTCGCCCAGACCGAAACGGGCCAGTCTTTCCCGAACCGTTTCATCGGACGCACCGAGCAGCTTCAGATTGTCAGAGGCACTTAAAAAATCCGCAAAGAATGGCTCCTGTGTAATGTATTCCGCCTCACCCTGAAGCATCTCCGGGAGCTGATGGTCAAAGCGTTCGCCCTGCCATTCAATACTTCCCTCTTCAAAGGGCAGCATCCCGGCCAGGATATTTTAGAAGGTCGTTTTCCCGCTGCCGCTTTCGCCCAAAAGGAGAAGAAAGCCGGTATCGGGCAAGTTCAGATTGACTTCCTGCAGCGTTGGCGGCTGTCCCGGATAACTTTTTTGCAAATGCTTGATGATCATCATGGCATGTATTCCTGTGTGCTTGGCACCGGCTGAGGCGGGATCTCATCTTCTATGCTTTCTCCGGTCCATTCAATGACAGGCATGCTTTCACCCGGGACGTCCTGTCTCGGCAGGTAGTAATTCTCCGGCCACATGATATTCATCAAATCGTTCGTCATGTCATACAGCCGTCCGAAATCGATCTCACCGATCACTTTATCCTTGTAGGACTCCGAATTATAATTCGGTTCAAATTCCCGCCCTTTCAGACTCTCCGAGATCTGCCGCAGCAGCGCGTACGCTTCCTGCTGCTCTGGCGTTGCTTTTCCTTCTTCTACCAGATCAGAGAGTAAAACGAAGTTATCGGCACTACCGTAAGCGACATCAATAAACACCTCATCCATGAAGCCCCAGCACTCCAGGAGCGCAAAGCGGAACACATATCCGTCCAGAAATTCTCTCTCCCTGAAATAATCGGCCCCGTAGAACGGACCGTCGAAGCTTCTTTGCCGCTCCGGCCAGCGTGGTGTCGCTGTGAGCGCGGTTCTCATCAGACGGAAAAACTGGTCTTTGTCCAGAACTTCAAATTCTATCGAAGCCGGACCCAGGGAAAGAAGGTCCTCCGGTTTGGTGCCTTCCTTCATTAGTATGCCTTCAATAACTGCCAGATCCCGCTCCAGGCCTTCTGTATTCTCTGTGTAGCCGGTATCCTGATAGGAACGAGGGCCGGAAATACTGATTTGATAAGGACTAAAGCAGACCGCTTCCGCGGGAGAATCATCCCAGTGGCGGATATTGTCAATTTGGTATCGGTAGGAAGGTTTATCGTCGGAAAACAGGTAATTCTTATAATCTTCATAAATAAAACTGACCACCCATCCGTCACCGGCCGAATCGCTTTCCCGAGCGGCAATCTTGTACCTGTTCTTCGCTCCGGTAAACGCCTTTTCCGTGGATCTTGTTGTTGCTTCAGACGGATTCGTCAGTGCACAGCCGGCTCCGAAAAGAGAGACGATTATCATTATAGTCACGATCCATGCACCGGGCTTTTTATACCGCAGAGCAGCCTTTACTCTTTCCTTAATCCCGACTTCTCCAAAGGCTGTAGGGCAGGCGCTGATCCAGTGCTTCGGTGCGCTCAAGGCAAGGAGGGCGGAAGAATACGCCTTTCGGTACTCCGGCGACTGATCCCGGATGGCCCGCTCATCGCAGGCTTTTTCTATATCCCGGCCAAGCAGAATATAACTGATCCACAGGATCGGATTGAACCAGTTGAGAGAAAGCAGCAGGAAGCCGAACAATTTCCAGAAAGGGTCTTTCCGGGCGATATGCGCCTTTTCATGTGCCAGCACGCAGGCTTGATCCTCATCGGAAAGGCCGGAAGGAATATAGATACGCGGCCGCAGCAGGCCGAAGACAAAAGGCGTCCCCGGTTCATCGCAAAACCAGACGTTTCCCTCCAGATGTACGGAAAGGCGGGATCTTCGCCAGACAAGAAGATAACTCCCTATCATATATAGGAGCATGACCACCGAACCGGCTGCCCAGATGATGGACAGGGCCGGCAGATATCTTTCCCCCAGTGTTTTCGGTGCCGTAAACGTCTCCTTCGTTACCATCACGTAGGATTGACCGCTGCTGTCTTTCTGCGGCATCACCTCCCGGCGCTCCACGATCTTCATAAATTTCTGATCATCCGAACCGATCCGAACAAGTTCCTCCGGGACAGTTTCCGCCAGCCTGGTCACAGCGCTGCCGCTGCTTAAAGCCGCCGGCACCACCGAGACCTTGCTTTCCGGCAGCTGCCAGATGAGAAGACGCACAGCGACCAGAAGCCAAAGCGCACAGACAAGGCCTCGCGGAGCTTTGCGGAAACAGAACCTCAGCAGCATGACAAGTCCGACTGCGACCGAAGCAGACAGGCTTATCTTAAGCACCTGCAAAAAGATTTCCTGCAGATTCATTTTGTACCTCCCTGTTCAGCTTCTTTCAGAGAGGCATCATGCTGTGCCGAATCATCTTCCACACATGCGTCGATCAGGCGGCGGATCTCGTCCGCTTCCTGTGCGTTCAGTTTTTTGCCTGCCGTAAAAGCCGCGATAAAAGCCGGCAGGGACCCCTCGAAGGTCTCCGCCATAAAGGCTTCGCTCTGCACGGCTTTAAAGGCCTCACGGTCAAGCACGGCGCTTACGCAGCCGTCGTCCAGCCTGAAAAGCCCTTTGTCGCACAGCCGCCGCAGGACCGTATATGTCGTAGAACGCGCCCAGTTCAGATTTTCTTTGCAAAGTCTAATCAGTTCTCCCGTGGAAAGCGGTTCGTGATCCCAGACGATCTGGGCAAAAGCGTTCTCTGCCGCCCCCAGTCTGATTTCCGTATTTATCAAGCTCATAACGTGATCCTCCACAAAAAACGCCTACAAATTGTAAACAACCAACGTCAGTTTACAACTTGTAGGCATCTGTGTCAAGTGTTTATTTGCGGTTTTTTTCGCAGGAATCAGATCATGTTAAACGCTTTCAAAGCTTCTTCAATCGCCTTCACCTTTTCCTCCGGACAGCCCGGCTGGCGGGAATCCGGAGACTTCGGCTTGTTGTAATTCTCCCGCTCGATGATTCCGTGCTTTTGCTTGACCTGTGCGATATTCAGGTTTGTCACATGGAAATTGTAATGCTCCTGCACCCAGTCGCGGATCTCATCGTAGGTGGCTCCCTTCTGAAAGCCGCTCATGTCCATGTCTTCGAGTGAGAACTCTACCCGGATCTTCTTTGTCGATATATCGCCCTTGGAAAGTAAGACAACCGCTTCGCAATTGTCCGTCCGCGGGAACATATCGATGAAGCACAGCTTCTCCACCCGGTATCCGCCGAGCGCCAGAGACGGGATGTCGCGGGCGAGGGAGGCGGGCTTGCAGCTGATGTAGACCATGCGGGCGGCGCCGCTGCGGAGGAGTTTGCTCATAGCTTTGGGGTGGACGCCGTCGCGGGGCGGGTCCAGGACGATGTAGTCCGCGGGTTCGGGGAGTTCGTCCAGAAGCGCCAGGACGTCGCCGGCCAGGAAGCGGCAATTGGAAAGGCCGTTCAGGGCGGCGTTTTCGCGGGCGGCGGCGACGGCTTCTTCCACGATCTCCACGCCGTAGACGCGGGCCGCGGCAGGAGAGAGCATCTGGGCGATGGTGCCGGTGCCGCTGTAGAGGTCGTAGACGACCGCGCCGGGCGTAATGGCAATGAATTCGCGCGCCTTGGCATAGAGCAGCTCCGCGCCGGGCGTGTTGTTCTGGAAGAAAGAGAAGGGCGAGATCCGGAAAGACAGGCCCAGGAGGTGCTCGGTCAGATCGGGCTCGCCGTACAGAAGAGTGACCCTCTCGGGGACCACGGCGTCGGACAGGCTGTTGTTTTCGGTGTGGAGGACGCCGCGCAGGCGGCCCTCCAGGGGAAGGGCGAGCAGCATGTCCGTGAAGGCGCGGGCGAGGTCATCGCCAAAGCCGGCGGCGGTCACCAGGTTGACCAGGACGTCGCCGGTGCTCCAGCTGCGGCGCAGGATCAGGTGGCGCAGGAGGCCCTGGTGGCTCTTCTTGTGATAGAAGGAAGTCCCCCGTTCGCGGAAAAAGGCCTGGACGCCGCGCGTGACAGTGTTCAGATCCGGGTGGATCAGCTGGCATTCTTCCACGGGCAGGATGTTGAAAAAGCTCTTCTTCTGGTGCAGGCCGAGGGTCAGGGGGCCGTCTTTTTCCGCGTTGCCGAAGGAGAATTCCATCTTGTTGCGGTAGCCGGCGGAGACGGGGCTGGCCTGCATGCCCTCATACGAAGAGGAGGCGAAGAAATCCGCCCCTAAAACAGGAAGGAACAGCTTTTTGAGCTGTTCTTCCTTGGTGTGCAATTCATCTGAATAACTGCGGCCGTCGTAACGGCAGCCGCCGCAGCGCCCGAAAAGCGGGCAGATGGTCCGGGTTGTTTCGGTCATCATGATCTCCGGAGGGCGGACGGGGACGCCCGCCCTTACGTCAGGCCGTTACGGGACGGAGAATTCCACTTCGTTCTTGATTTCCTGCGCGACGTCCTTGACTTCTTCCTCAGCGTCTTTCACGGCTTCTTTCACGTCTTCCGCCGCTTCTTTCACTTCTTCCGCAGCATCTTCCGCTTCATCGAAGAAATCGTCGTCCAGTTCTTCCTCGTCTTCCGCGAAGAAGAAATAGTAAATGCCGTAAGCCACGGCGGCCACGAAGGCCAGAATGCCGCAGGCGGTCAGGATCCTGCGCAGCAGGCTTTTCTTTTTCATCACGTCACTTCCTTTCCTGTTGCTGGTGTTATCATACCACAGATTTACTGCTTTTCACAAGAGATTATTGGGTTTTTATTCTTCGCGCGTAAGCGCCGCATATTCCGGGAGCAGGACTTTCCGTCCGAATTTGTCGAAAAGGACGATGACCGTGGTCTCCTTGGACGTTTTTTCCGTCTTTTCGACGGTGCCGGCGCCGAAGCGGCGGCTCACGACGCGGTCGCCGGGAGCGAATTCGGTGAGGATCTCGGGAGCGGGGGCGGCGGATCTGCCGGGCCGGGCGGATACGCCGAAGCCGAAGCTGTCGCCAAAGTCTGTCCAGCCGGGGGCGGGCTGTTTACCGGAGGCAGGGCGGCTGTCGGAGTTCCGGCTGTCTCCGGATGACCTTCCGCTGCCAAAGGAGCGGCCGCCGGAAGAACCTGTCCCTGAGGACCAGCCGCCGGAAGTCCCTGCGCCGGAGCCCCATCCGGACCTTCCGCGCGGCGACGACCAGTCGTCATCTCCCGAAGCGCCGAAGCGCCATCCGTCTTCGCGCCCGGGCCGGCCGGCGGACGACATCATCAGCCCGCGCCGCTCGTGCTTCAGCACGTCCTTCGGGATCTCCTCCACGAACTGGCTGACCGTATGCGTCTGGAAACTGCCGTTCACCATGCGGCGGGCGGCGGCAGTCAGGACCAGTTTCTTCATGGCGCGGGTGATGCCCACGTAGCAGAGGCGGCGCTCCTCCTCCAGGTCGGAATCGTCGCCGGAATACAGGACGCGCTCGCCGGGGAAGATCTGCTGCTCCATGCCCGCCATGTAGACTTTGGGGAATTCCAGGCCCTTGGCGCTGTGGAGGGTCATCAGGACGACCTTGTTCACGTCGTCCTCCAGCGCGTCCACGTCCGCTACCAGCGAGGTCTCGGACAGAAACTGCGACAGCGCGTCCAGGCCGATCTCGCCGCCGAAATCCGCGGCTTTGTTGACCAGTTCCTGCAGATTTTCGCGCCGTGCCTCGGATTCGATCTCGCCTTCCTCCAGCAGATAGTCCAGGTAGCCGGTGTCGCGGAGGGTCCGCTCGATCAGGGCCTCCACGCTCAGGGAGAGCGCTTCCATCTGCAGGCTCATCAGCAGGTTCGTGAAGGCGGTCAGTTTCGCGGCGGCGCCTTTGGTCAGGCCCGGGATGTCCGCGGCCATCGTCATGGATTCCAGCAGCGAGAAGTCCTCGCGGGCCGCGAATTCGGCCACGCGGTCCATCGTGGTGTCGCCGATCCCGCGCTTGGGCACGTTGACGATGCGGCGCAGGGACACGTCGTCCCGCGGATTCGCGATCAGGCGCAGATAGCTCAGGCAGTCCTTGATCTCGCGCCGCTCGTAGAAATTGACGCCGCCGATCAGGCGGTAGGGCAGGCCCGCCGCCACGAACGTCTCCTCCAGCACGCGCGACTGGGCGTTGGTGCGGTACAGGACCGCGCAGTCGCCGTAATCGAAGCGGTCACGTTCCTTCTGGATGTCCTGCAGGATACCCCGCGCCTCCTCGCGCGCCTCGCCGTATTCGCGGAACACAACGGGGTCGCCGTCCTCCATGGCGGACCACAGCGTCTTTTCCTTCCGGCCCGCGTTGTTCGCGATCACGCCGTTCGCGGCCTTCAGGATCGTTTTGGTGGAGCGGTAATTCTGCTCCAGACGGATGACTTTGGCTTCCGGGAAGACGCTTTCGAAATTCAGGATGTTGCGGATCTCCGCGCCGCGGAAGCGGTAGATGGACTGGTCGTCGTCGCCCACCACGCAGAGGTTGCGGTGTTCCTTCGCGAGGAGCTCCACGAAGCGGAACTGCGCCGGGTTCGTGTCCTGGTACTCGTCTACCAGCACGTAGCGGAAGCGGCTGCGCCAGTGCTCCAGCACGTCCGGGTTGTCCTCGAACAGTTGGACGGCATTGAGCAGCAGGTCGTCGAAATCCATCGCGTTGGCCATGAGGAGACGGCGCTGGTACTCGCGGTAGAGGCGCACCACGCGCTCCTCGCCGTAGCGGCCGGAGGAGAGCTTGTCCGCGTCGTCCGGCGAGCGCATTTTATTCTTCCAGGCCGAGATGCGCCGCAGCACGTCGCGTTCGCGGTATTCTTTGGGGTTGTAATCCAGCTCCTTGATGATGCGCCGCATCAGCACGCGTGAATCGTCCGTATCGTAGATGGTGAAGTCTTTTGCGTACCCTAAGCGGTCCGCCGCGGTGCGGAGGATGCGCAGGCAGGTGCTGTGGAACGTGGCGACCCAGACCTTATCCCCCTCCGGGGCGGTGTCCGTGACGCGCGACTTCATCTCCTCCGCCGCTTTGTTCGTGAAGGTGATGGCCAGGATATTCCACGGCGCGACGCCCTGCTCCAGCAGGTGCGCGACCCGGCAGGTGAGCGTGCGCGTCTTGCCCGACCCGGCGCCGGCCAGGATCAGGACAGGACCTTCCGTGGTGAAAACCGCCTCTTGCTGAGGCGGGTTGAGATCATGTATGGTGAATGGCATTCGAACTCCTTATTCGGGGATCTGATAGGAGAAGTACTCATCGCCGAGGCGGTAGGTGATCTCCAGGACGGGCTTCTTGTCTTTGAGTTCGTGGCGGACGGTGACGTCCCGGGCGGTCCCGAAGATCTCGAGGAGGCGGGTCCAGGCGTCGCGCTTGGCGGGGGTGAAGGAGCCCATTTCGTCGGAGCAGAGGCGGACCTGACTGAAGAGGGCGCAGCCGAGGGCCAGCATTTTCTTCTGCTCCGGGGTGAGTTTCAGGTTGGTGTCGCGCAGGTAGAAGACGTCGGGGTCATTGCCGAAAGCCCGGCCGTTCAGCTGGCGGCGGTAGATGGCGTTCAGGATGGCCTGGCGCGTGGAGATGCGCTCGCGGTTGGTCATGCGCATCCAGGGCGTGTCGTCCCAGTCCAGGCTGACGTCGCAGCTGATGCGGCAGTAATCGACCAGGCCGAAGGCGGGCATCAGCGGGACGCCGCAGCCGAGGATGAGTTTGTCGCCGCAGAGCTCGCGCAGGTATTTCATGGCGCGGACCATGCGGCCGCCGCGGGTCTCCTTCGCGTCGCCGAACGGCGCGGCCGCGTAGAGGAAGTCCAGCTTCACCAGGTCGTAGCCCCATTCGTCGAAGACTTTATGGAAGGTCTCCTTCAGGTATTCACGGACCTCCGGGTAATCGAAGTCCAGCGCGTAAAAGCCGCCCCAGTTGCAGCCGCAGTACCAGGGGGCGCGGTCATGGAAATAGAACCACTTCGGGTGCTCTTCGTAAAGTTTGGAGCGCTTGCAGGCGACGAAGGGCGCGAGCCAGAGGCCGGCTTTGAAGCCTTTTTCGTGGATGGTGTCGGCCATGGCCTTCATACCGGAGGGGAATTTCTCCGGGTCGGATTCGAGCCAGTCGCCCACGGCGGGCTCCCAGCCGTCGTCGATCTGGAACAGGTCGCCGGGCTTCAGCACTTCCGCGGCGCCTTCCAGGTCAGCCAGCATGGTCTCCTCTGAGATGTCCTCATAGCGGTTGTACCAACTGGTGTAGCCGGTCAGTTTTTCAGCGGTGCGGGGGGTGATGCCCATGGCTTTGAACCAGCCGTCGAAGACCTCCTGCTCGCTGCCCGCGGCCACGTACAGGTCCAGGACCGGGTACTCGCCGTTCACGGCCAGGCCGGCGCAGTCGCGGCGGATGATCAGCTTGTTCGCGGCCGCGTGGTAGGAGAACTGGGTATAGCCCGGCGTTTCGTCCAGGGAGGCGACCAGGCGGTATTCATCGCCTTCGCGGAAATAGCAGTAGGAAGTGCCCTCGAAGACGCCTTTTTTGCCGGGATATTTGCGGAAATAGTAGTCGCCGTAGCGGTCGATGCCGTAATGATCGATCACCGGCTTAGGCAGGGGGCCGAGGCCTTTCGTGCTGTCCGAGGCGGTCATTTCCGGGGAGAAGGACCAGGTCTGGAAGCCGTTCATGAAGACGAAACCGTCTTCCGCGAGCTTCACGGCCATCTCCGCCTCCACCGATTTCAACTTGCCTTCCGGCAGGTCGGCGCGCGGGGCGAGGATGATCTGGCGCACGGAAGTGCCCGGGACCACGTCCCAGTGTTCCTGGCAGGTGCCGCTTTGGCGGTGTTCGCCCTCGGAAGTTTCCATTATGATCGTATAAGTCAGTTTCGGCATGGCAGTACTCCTTTTTATTTGCAGACAGGCCGGGGGGCCGGATCAGGCGTTGATGACAAAATCGACCGCGACGCGTTCGACGCCGGGGGCGCTCAGGAATACGCGCGCGGGGCCGGCAGTCCCGGCGGTGCGGACGTACACGCCGGTCATGCCGCCCTCCGCGGTCACGAGGGCCGGGCCGGCCAGGGACAGCGGCCCTTCGGTCTGGACCAGGATGGGCAGCTGGGCGTACGGCGCGACGTTGCCCGCGTCGTCCTTCACGCGGATGCGCAGGGCCGCCATGTCGTAGCCGCCGCCTTCCTGCAGCACGGTCCGGCTGGCCAGAACTTCCAGATGCAGCTTATCGGAGGGCCGCTTCTCCACGCGGCTCACCACCGCGCCGTTCTGCTTGCCCTCGAAGCGCCAGGCGCTCATCGCGCCGCCCCAGCCGCCGACGTATTTGCCGTACAGGCGCACGCCTTCTTCGTATTTCAGGCGGTAGCGGAACATGATCCAGGCGATGCGCAGCTTTTCTTTGAGGGGCAGGCCGCCCGGCCCGTACTGCGCCATCGCGTGGATGGCTTTCCGCACGGCCGCGGCCTTCTTCGGTTTATAGCCCTCCTGCGTCTCCAGCAGTTCGCCCACGGTGTCTTCCAGCAGGATGGGCTCGTGCGGCAGGCCGACGAAGGATTTGGGTTTGATGGTCCCCACGAACGCGTCGTTCCGGTACAGATCGACCTCCTCCGCATTGGTGAACAGGTAGACCGGTCCGACCTGGCCGCCGGGGTAGTCGCCGATATCCATGGACGAGCCGACCTCCAGCACCGGCCGCTCTTCGCCCTGCGAGGCGTACACTGCCGCCGCCAGTTTGGGATTGCGGAAGGCGTCCAGCACGCCGTGGTAGCAGATGCGGTCGCCGGAGCCGAAATCGCCGTGCGTGGCATAGTCGAACATGCACCAGCCGAAGCAGCCCGCATGTTCGCCGCTGTTCAGCGCCGCCCCCTGGACCCGGGCATGGCGCAGCGCGTGCTCCTGCCGCTTCTCCCAGGGGTCGAAGGACTTGGTGGGGAACATGTGACCGTTCATCTCGCTGATCAGGAAGCCCCGGTCGAGATGCTTGGTCACGGTCTTTTTCGCTCTCACCGGCGGGGTGACGCCGTTGTGCGAGAAATCATTGAACGCGTAGACGTCCTCCAGCAGGCTGCTGTTTTCGATATACCGGACGCCGCTGGTCTGGCGCGACGGATCCAGCGCATGGGCCGCCTTGTTGGTGCGGCGGTACAGCTCGTCGTCGTCCTGGCTCTCGTTGATGCGGACGCCCCAGAGCACGATGCTGGGATGGTTGCGGTACTGCAGGACCATCTCCCGCACGTTTTCCACGGCCTGGTCCTTCCACTCCTCGCCGCCGATGTGCTGCCAGCCGGGGATCTCCGTGAAGACCAGCAGGCCGCGCCGGTCGCATTCGTCGATGAAGTACTGGCTCTGCGGATAGTGCGAGGTGCGCACCGCGTTGCACGCCAGCTCATCCTTCAGAATGCGGGCGTCTTCGCGCTGCAAATGCTCCGTGGCCGCGTAGCCCAGGTACGGATAGCACTGGTGGCGGTTCAGGCCGCGCAGGAAAGTCTTCTCGCCGTTCAGGAAGAATCCGTCCGCGGTGAAAAGCGCGGTGCGGAAACCGAAGGTGACTTCCTTCTTGTCGCCCATTTCGCCGGTCTCGTCCGTCAGCGTCACCTCGCAGGTGTACAGGTACGGGTCGTCCGGCGACCAGGTGTGGGCGTCGGTGAGCGTGAGGTCAAAGACCTTGCCGGGGCCGGAGATCTGGTATACGCAGGTGCCTTCGCGGTCCAGGATGCGGATATAGGCGCCGTCCGCCTGACCGTCCACGGTCAGTTCGATGTGCGCCTTGTCCGTGTCCGGCGTGTAGACGAACACGTCCTCCAGATAATCCTTCGGCCGCACGTCCAGCCAGGCGTCGCGGTAGAGGCCGCCGTAGGTCAGGTAGTCGATCACGAAGCCGAAGGGCGGGGTGGACGGGTTTTCCGTGGTGTCCAGCCGAACGGCAATCTCATTGTCCGCGCCGTAATCCACGAAGCTGGTAATCTCCGCGCGGAACGCGGTATAGCCGGTGTTGTGGCCCGCGATCACCTGGTTGTTGCAGTACAGCGTGGCGATGTGGGCCGCGCCGTCGAACTGCAGGAAGAGCCGCTGGCCGCGGTACTCCTCCGGGATCTGCAGGCGGGTGCGGTAGCCGACGAGGCCGGTAAAATCCGCGGGACTCGAGTAATGCAGCATCTGCGTGCCCACGTTGTGGGGCAGGCGCACGGGCTCGGCCGCGGTCTCAAAACGCAGGAATTCATCGGACCATTCCAGGGTGAACTCCCAGTTGTTGTTGATCTTCAGCATAATGACTCCTTGTCTGTTTCAGGCTCATCCGGCCTGCGGGCTGAACCCGCCGGGAAAAGATCCGGATCTTCCTGATTTTTCGCGATCATCTGATCCACTCGTTTTTTTGCGCTTCTGACAATAATGAAATAAATCAGTGCAAATATCACACTGATCGAAGTAGGGATCAGCGGATTTGGGGAAATCACAACCAGAAAGAGTACAACCGGAATCATCCATTTAAGGAGGTTCTTTTTTCGGGGATCCGTGTCCTTCTCTTTTTCCTTCATCAAACTTTTTGTAGTTCTCTCCGGGCTCTTTGTTTCCTGACCGCCGGCTTCCGCCTGATCTTGTTCCCTCTTCGCGGTTTCTTCCGCCTTTTCCGGTATCTCCCGGCAGGGCTCCAGGAGCGTGCTGCCGACCAGCTTGTTCACGAAATCCTCCGTGTTCCGGAAATTGTAAGCCAGGATGCATTGCTGGGCGGACAGCTGCATTTCCATTCCCGGGGTCATTTCTGTTTTCTCCAGGAAGACGCCTAAAAAAGGTTTCTCCTTGGACAGTGCATAGGTCACTTCCCGGCGGCAGTTCCGGGATGCCATGGCCTGCGGGGAAATGAATGCGACAAAGACCTCGCACCGGTTCAGGTGCTCCGCGATATTTTCCGGCTATTCGCTGCCGGGTTCGATCCCGTCATCGTACCAGACTCGGTATCCCCTCCGGTTCAGATCCTCCAGTACGGGGATCACCTTGTCGCAGTCTTTATGCGCATAACTGATAAAAATGTACGGTCTCCCGCCTTCATAAGAGATAAAATCCGCCCGTTTCATTCTTGACCTCTCTGCCGGCGCAACGGCCGGCTGCACTGTATTTCTATTTTATATCCCACCCCCCTGCCTGTCAAGCAAAGCGGCCGGAGGACGGGAAAAAAGAGGCCGGCCGGATAATAGAAAAAGGGCGGCCGGAGCCGCCCGAAAAATGGTTGGTGATGAAAGGATCAGTCCGCGGGTTCCCCGTCCGTCCAGACGTCTATGGCGACCACGTGGGGCTGAGGGCCTTCGTACCAGTACATAAACGCCTGCAGGCCGACCTTGTCGCCGATGTTCAGGCCTTCCACGATCTGGTAGACGCCGGTATCCTTGCTGTTTTCATCGGTCTCCACGACGAAGGTCATTTCTGCCTCGCCGACTTTGACCTTGAAGTAGAGGTCGTCGCCCTGTTCACCGGAGCCGTTCCACTTGTACAGGAAAGGCACTTCCGTGCCGTCCGCGGCTTCGGAGCCGATCACTTCGGCATCGCAGACGGTCACCATGCAGTTCATCAGGGCCTGCAGCGCTTCCTCGTCGCCCATTTTGTCCGTGACGTCAACGGGGACCGCAAAGAACCGGTCGTATTCATCGTATTCGTTGAATTCGATGCTTTCCGGATCCGTCAGTTCGATCTCGCCGCTCCACTCGTTGCGGAAACCGGCAATGATCACGCGCCGGCTGATTTCGCCGTACAGTTCCTCCAGGAGTTTTTCATCCGCCTTGAGCCCGTACACATAGTAAGCGCCGACGCGGTCGTGCAGGAAGAAGTTGACGTACGTTTCGCCGTCCTTCTCATACACGGCACGGCCCTGGATGTAGGCGTCGATGACGACTTCGGTGTCCTTGTCTGCCGCCATGAATTCATACCAGGTCACTGCGCCTTCCGCCTTGGCGTAGCGGCTGCCGTCGATGACGCTGATGTGCGGCTGCGGGCCTTCGTACCAGTACAGGAAGCCTTCCAGATCGATCACGTCGCCGAGCTTCAGGGCCTGCGCGGCCTGGTAGACGTCGGTGTCGGGGCCGAACTCGGTGGATTCGACCGTGACGGTCAGGACCTTTTCGCCCAGCTTCACGTTGAAGTAGATATCGTCGCCTTCTTCGCCGGCGCCGTTCCACTTATACAGGAAAGGCAGTTCCTCGCCGTCTTCGTTCTGAGACGGGACCACGATGGCGGTCCTGATGAAGATCCGGCTGGCGATGTAATAGTTCAGAGTGGAAGGGTCTTCCATCTGCAGCAGGTCGGTCATGTCGATGATGCGCGGATCCATGCCGGGGCCTTTATCGGGTTCCAGAACGGTCCATTCCGAAGCATCCACGAGTTCGATCATGCCGCTCCATTCGCCGCGGAAGCCTTTCACCTGCAGCAGGACGCCGTCGTCCGTGAACTGCTCCAGGTCTTCTTCCTTGACCGGCAGTTTGTAGATGTAATAGCCGCCCTGGTTGTCATCCAGGTACACGTTGACGTAGCCCTGGCCGTCTTCCTCCCAGTAGGAGCTGACCAGTCGGATGTAGCCTTCCACGGTCACTTCCGTATCCGGCTCCGCCAGGAAGTAGCTGCCGAACCGGATCGCGTCGTCGGTCTTTTCAAAGCCGGGATTGATGTAGTACACGTGCGGCTGCGGGCCTTCATACCAGTACAGGAAGGCCTGCAGATCGACCACGTCGCCGATCTTCAGCGCCTGCACGGTCTGGTACTGCGCGGAGTCCGGACCGAACTCGGTGCTTTCCACAACCATCGTGACTTCCTTGCCGCCGACCAGGACTTTGAAGTAGATATCATCGCCTTCTTCGCCGGAGCCGTTCCACTTGTACAGGAACGGGACTTCATTCCCGTCCGCATCCTGGGAAGGAAGGACCGTGACGCCCTGCATGGCGATCAGGGTGTTCATGTAGACTTCCATATCAGCGCCGATGGCAAAGAGCAGCGTGGCCGGGATCGCGTCGCTTTCGTAGCTGTCTTCCAGTTTTTCGAAGGTGGCGTCCGTGATCTCGATCTCGCCGGCCCAGGTCTTCTTGAAGCCGGTGACCAGGACGTGTTCGAACTGCTTCAGTTCTTCCGCTTCCTCTTCGGTCACGGGCATCGCGTAAACGTAATAGCCCACGTGGTGATCATATTCAGTCATGCCGGGGCTGGCCAGGAACATGTTGGCCGTGCCGGCTTCCTCATCGAAGGTCACCAGCTGGATATAGGCATCGACTGTCACTTCGCTGTCTTCTTCCGCCGCCAGGAATTCTTCGTAGGTCATGCCGCCCACGGGCTTTTCCACCTTTTCCAGGGTGTAGACGTGGGGCTGCGGGCCTTCGTACCAGTACAGGAGGCCGTACAGGTCGACGGCGTCGCCAATCTTCAGTTCCTTCACGGCTTCGTACACGTACGTGCCGGCGGGGCATTCGTCGCTTTCCACGACCATCACGTGGTCCTGGCCGCCGATCGTCACGGTGAAGTACAGGTCGTCGCCGTCTTCGCCGGAGCCGTTGTACTTATACAGGAACGGCTGGTCATTGCCGTCCGCGTCCTGCGTAGGAGCCAGGACGGCGGACTTCAGGGCGATGCGGCGGTTCATGTACGCCGCCAGTTCGTCTTCCTTATTGATGAGTTTGGTGATGTTGACAGGCTCGGTCACGTACATGCCGGGCAGCGGCGTGTATTTGCCGTCGCTGATCTCGATCTCGCCGTTCCATTCGGTCTTGAAGCCGGTGATGCGGATCTTCTGACCCAGCAGGAATTCCGGCGCGTCTTCCTTCTCGTAATTCATGCGGAAGACGTAATAGCCGCCCTCCATGTCTTCCAGGAAGAGGCTCACGGTCTCTTCATTCATGGCCGTCATCTGGATGTAGCCTTCGACCGTGACTTCGGAATCCATCTCCGCGGCCATGTACTCTTCATGGGTCATGACGCCTTCCGGCTTGGCGCCGGGATCGCCGGCGCCGATCGCGCTGACGTGAGGCTGCGGGCCTTCATACCAGTACAGGAACGCTTCCAGATCCACCGGCTGGTCGATCTGCAGTTCCTTCACGGCCTGATACAGTTCCGTGTCCGGGCCGTTCTCGTCGGATTCCACCACGAAGGTGATGACGCGGGTGCCGAACGCCGCCTGGAAATACAGGTCGTCGCCTTCCTGGCCGGAGCCGTTCCAGCTGTAGAGGAACGGGACGAACGCGCCGTCCGGGTTCATGCTGGCCACGACATAGCCTTTGTTGAAGGCGACCTTCTGGTTCATGTGCTCCGCCAGTTCTTCATCCGTGCCCAGCTCCGAGACGTCCGCGGCTTCCGGGAATACCGCTTCCTCATCTTCCAGGATCTCGTACGCGGCGTCCGTGATCTCGATCTCGCCGCTCCAGGCGTTCTTGAAGCCCGTGATCTGCAGGACGGTGCCGGTTTCGATCTTCGCGGCCTCTTTCTTATCCAGGGCCATCTGGTAAACGTAATAGGCGCCGTCGCCGTCAGCCAGGAACAGGTTGGCGGCCTTCTTTTCGTTGTTGTAGGTCATCAGCTGGACCGTGCCCCGCACGATGACCTCGGTTTCCAGGGCAGCGTCCGCGTACTCCTGATAGGTCATGACCTGCGGGCCGGGCGCTTCCGTGGGGGCCTCGGTGGTCGGTTCGGTGGTCGGTTCTGTCGTCGGGGCTTCCGTAGGCTCCGGCGTGGTAGGGGCCGGCGTGGAGGGCGCTTCCGTCGGGGCCACCGTGGTGGGCGTTTCCGTGGGAGCCACGGTGGTAGGCTCCTGCTTGCCGCCGCAGGCCGCCAGCGAAAGAACCATTGCCAGCGTTAAGACAAGGGCTAACAGTTTTTTCATGGTTTTTCTCCTTGTTTGTGTGTTCAGTCTCCGCGGGCGGCCGGATGGCACGCTCGGAGAGGGGATATTGCCGTGATTTTCCATAAACATTATAGTGAAGTTTTATGAAAAATCAAGGATTTCCGTTTTTGTGCCGCCGGATGGCGCCGATCAGGGCGACGGCGCCCAGGATCACCCAGACGGCGACGAGGGATCCGAGCAGGAAGCGGGACGTCGCGGGCAGGGGTTCGGGCTCCGGCGCGGCGGTGGTGGCGGGCTCGGTGGCGGGAGCGGGGGCGGCGGTCGTGGCAGGGGCTTCGCCGGTTGCGTCGCCGGTCGCTTCCCCGGTCTCATCGCCCGGGGCCGGGGCGGTGGTGGCGGGCGGCGTTTCGGGCTCGCCCGGCTTCACTTCGATCTCGTCCAGCTTGTAGAGGCGGCGCACTTCGCTGAAGACGCTCTGCAGGTAGGACTCGTCCAGGGCGGTCCCGTCCGCGGTCAGTTTCACCTGATTGCGGCGCGTCCCCTTGGCCACGGTCTCGATCATGGCGCCCGCGGCGTCGCGCACGGAGGCGGAGCCCGCGAACACCGGCGTGATGAAGGTGTCGTCCATATGGTCGATCACCATGCGGGAGGCCGCGATCTTCACGTCGTAATATGTCTTGTTGTCCTCGCCGGCGCGGCTCAGATAATCCTGATATTCCGCGGAATCCTGCGCCTTATGCGTCACGGGTACATAACCCTCGGTCTGCGCGTAGGCCACCTGCACGTCGTTCGAAAGCAGGTACTGCGCGAAGAGCCAGGAGGCCAGCACCTCCTGCTGGTCCGCCTTGTTGAACACGCAGAGGGACGGGCCCTGGGAGATCATCTGCACATTGTCCGCGTCAAACTGCGGCACGGGCCGGATCACGGTCTCGAACTGCACGACGTCGCTCGCGTGGATGTCCAGCAGCGGCGCGTTGGAGCCGATCCAGGTGGCGCCGGCCGTGGAGTCCACCGCGAAAATGCAGCGGGCCGCGTTGAAGAAGTTGCCCGGGTAGCTGTCGATCTTGAACGTGGAGAACGCGCGCGTGCTCACGTGCTGGTAGATGGTGTACAGCAGCTCGCGCGTGGTGTCGTTGAAGATCTGCACTTCGCCGCGGGAGTTGGCGTAGCCGGCCCCCTTCTGGCGCAGCATCTGGATCATCATGTTGTCCGTGGATTTGTAGATGAAGGGGATCATGATCTTCTGGCCGTTGGCTTTGAAGACATCCCCGTCCTTTTCCATGGCTTTTTCGGATACTTCCCAGATCCAGTCCCAGGTCACGACGTCCGGGATCGTGTAGCCCATGCTCTCCACCATCGTTTTGTTGATGTACAGCGCCTCGGAGGAGCGCATGAAGGGCAGGTCGTACTGGTGGCCGTCAAACCAGCCCTCCTGCATGAATTTGTCGATCAGTTCGTCCTGCGACGGGCCGTCGAAGAGCAGTTTTTCGCCGCCGAAGCCGTAGTTCTTGTCCGCCATGTACTCGTCCAGGCTGACCACGACGTCCTGGCCTTTCAGGTAGGTCGCGATGTGGTCCGGGTAGGAGATGCAGACGTTCGGCGTCGTGTTCGTGGCGATGTTCGTAATCACGTCCTGGTAGATCTTGCCGTAGTCCGAGTAAGGCCGGATCTCCACGGTGATGTTGGGGTAGAGGGCCTCGAAATCCGCCTTGGCTTTCTTATAAATGGCGATCTGGGTGGGGTTGGAGTCGTTCTTCGCCCAGAAACTGATGGTGTAATGGCGGGACGTATCAAATTCCATGGCCGGAACTTCCGGCGCGGCGGTGGTTTCGGTCTCAGGCGTGGCCGCGAAGGGGTCCGTCGTTTCGCCTTCCTGTGTCGCGGGCGCGGCGGTGGGCGGGACGGTCGGGGCGGCCGTCGTGGCGGGCGGCGCCTCGGTGGGCTTCACCACGCCCTTGCCGTGGCAGGCGGCCAGGAGCCCCGCGGAGAAGGCGAGCAGCAGAAGGATAACGAATACGCGCTTTTTCATCCCTTGGTCCCTCCTCTCGAAACGCCGGCCATGATCTTCTTGCGGAAGATCAGGAACAGTACGATGAGCGGGATGGAGATGACCACCACCGCCGCCATCATCGCAGGCACGTTGTCGCGGCCGAAGCCGCTTTCGCGGATCTGCTGGATGCCGTTGGAGACCAGGAAATAGTTCTGGTCCGTCGTGATCAGCCGCGGCCACACGTAGGAGTTCCAGCACTCGATGACCTTCAGGATCACCACGGTGACGATGGTCGGCCGGCAGATCGGGACCATCACCTTGAGCAGGAAGCCCAGGTCCGTGCAGCCGTCCACGCGGGCGGCCTTATACAGGTCGTCCGGCACCTGGGCGAAATTCTCCTTCAGCAGGTAGATGTAGAACACCGAAGTGATGGAGGGGAGGATCAGGCCCGTGAAGGTGTTGCGCAGGTCCCAGTTGGTGATCGTGACGTAGTTCGTGATGATGACGAGCTCGTTCGGGATCATCATCAGCGCCAGGAACAGCGTGAACACGAGGTTTTTCCCCTTGAACTCCAGCCGCGCGAATGCGTACGCGGCCAGGATGATCACGATCAGCATGATCGCGGTGGTGGCCAGCGTGAAGATCAGGGTGTTCAGGAAATAGCGGCCGAGCGGCACCGCCGTGAAGGCCTCCGCGTAGTTCTCCAGGGTCGGGGACATCGTGAAGAACTTCGGCACGAACTCGGAATTGTAGGCGCTGGTGCTCTTTAAGGAGGTCAGGATCATCCAGTAGAACGGGAACAGCACCATGACGGCCCAGAAGGCCAGGAAAATGTAGGTGAAGGTCTTGCCGACGCGCCGCCGCGTGCGGGCCGCCTTCTCAATGCGGGCATAGGATTCCTGTGTATTCATCTTCCGCCCTCCTTAATAATGCACGTTTTTCCTGCTGACCGTCAGGTTCACGCACGTGATGGTCAGCACGATGGCGAAGAGGATCACCGCCGCCGCCGAAGCGTAGGACGGGTAGCCGCCCGCGTTGCCGTAGAGCATGTCGTACACGTAGCCCACGATGGTGTTCATCCCCGCCGCGTTCAGGTCCGTCCCGAACAGCGCGACCTCATCGCTGTACGCCTTGAAGGCGCCGATGAAGCCGGTGATGATCAGGTAGAACAGCATCGGCGAGATCATGGGCAGCGTGATGCGCCGGAAAATCCGCCCCTTCGAGGTCCCGTCGATCTTGGCCGCATTGTAGTAGTCCTGGTTCACGGACGCCAGCGCGCTGGTCAGGATCAGCACCTTGAAGGGCAGCACCACCCAGATCGTATAGAAGCACATGACGAACATCTTGGCCCAGTAGGGGCCGTCGATGAAGTCCACGCCCTGCCCGCCGAACAGCTGGATCAGGATGTTGATCATGCCGTCGGTATACGCGGTCTTGCGGAACAGGATCATGAAGACCAGGCCGACCGCCAGCGTGTTGGTCACGTAGGGCAGGAAATAGACGGTCTGGAACAGTTCCTTGAGTTTCGTGATCGAATTGAGAGCCAGCGCGATCAGCAGGGCGAAGCCCGTAGAGAGCGGCACCGTGATGATCACGATGATGAAGGTGTTTTTCACCGCCTGCAGGAAGTACGGATCCCGCAGCACGTAGGAATAGTTATAAAGGCCCACCCCTTTGGCGGTCTGGGTGACGAAGTTGTAGCCCTCTTCCGCCGAGTAGATGAACACGTCGATCAGCGGGTAGACCATGAAGAGTCCCAGCAGAACGATGGCGGGCAGCAGGTAGAGCCAGCCCTTGGTGCCTCGGTTTTTCATGGCTCAGCCCTCCGGGCGGATCCGCTTTTCGGTCTCCGGGTCGAAGAGATGGACTTTCTTCGGGTCCAGGCGGAAGCGGACCATCTTTTCGTGCCCGGCCGGCCGCTCGTCCGAGGCGACGATGGCGCGCGGGTTTTCGCTCTCCGCCGCCGGATGGTCGAAGACCACGCTGGTGTCGCGGCCCATGACCTCCACGTTGCGGAGCGATACGGCGAGCGGGCCCTGCGGATCGGGCTTGAAGCCTTCTGGCCGGATGCCGACGGTGAGCGGGCCGTCCGGGACGCCCGGGATATCCAGCACCGCCTCGCCGCCCAGCAGCAGGCGGCCGCCCTTCGCTTCGCCGTGGAAGACGTTGATGGCCGGCGTGCCCAGGAACTTGGCCACGAAGAGGTCGACGGGGTCGTCGTACACCTCCTGCGGCGGCGCGATCTGGTGCACCGCGCCGTCCTTCATCACCACGATCAGGTCGGAGATGCTCATCGCCTCCTCCTGGTCGTGCGTCACGAAGATCGTCGTGATGCCGGTCTCTTTCTGGATGCGGCGGATCTCCTCGCGGGTCTGCAGGCGCAGGCGCGCGTCCAGGTTGGACAGCGGCTCGTCCAGCAGCAGGACCTTCGGCATTTTGACCAGTGCCCGGGCGATGGCCACGCGCTGCTGCTGGCCGCCGGACATCTCCGCCGGCTTGCGCTCGAGCAGGTTGTCGATCTGCACCAGGTGCGCGGCCTCCTCGGCGCGCCGGACGATCTCCTCCTTGGGCAGCTTTTTGTCCCCCTTCAGGTTCTGCAGCGGGAACATGATGTTCTGCAGCACCGTCATGTGCGGGTACAGCGCGTAATTCTGGAACACCAGGCCGACACCGCGGTTCTCCGGCGGCAGGTTTGTCACTTCGTCCTCGCCGAAGAAGATGTGCCCCTCGGTGGGCTCCAGCAGGCCGCTGATCAGGTTGAGAGCCGTACTTTTCCCGCAGCCGGAAGGGCCCAGCAGGCCGATCAGTTTGCCGTCCGGGATCTCGAAATCGAAATTGTTGACAGCGGTCACTTCGCCGCCGATCTTTTTGTTGCGGTTGGGGAACCGCTTGGTCAGGTTTTTGAGCACCACTTTCATATTTACGTCCTCTTGCGGGCGGGGCGGCGGGGAAAGGCGCCGCGGCAGCCCGTTCTTTCTCAGGGTATATCATACTATAAAGAGGGAAAATCCGCAAGAAAAAAGGGGGCGGGCGCCCCTTATTGGATGGGAATGGTCAGTCTGGCAGACCGTTTTCAGAAACTATGCGGCTGATCAGCCGCTCGCTGTCCGCCAATTCTTCCCAGGTCAGGTTGCTGACCTTGCTGACATATTGTCCGTCCTCCATGGAAAACAGTTCGTCTGCGGCGGTCTTTTTTATCGGTTTATCGTGCCCTTCCCACTGAACGGTATTGACCGCCCGGTAATCGCCTCTTAATTCTCTCTTTCCGATCTGTTCCACTTCCGCCGGCGGGATCCACCCGAACGACGACCAACTGATACAGCAGTCCCCGATCAGGGGATCTGCCGGATTATATTCCCGGAACACCGCCAAAAGATAAAAAGGATATTCAAAGCACAGGACGGCAAAACAGCGGGAAGTCTCCCGGATCCGGTAGATCCCGCCCGTTTCAAACCAGGGCGGCGGCACATCCTGCGGAAATCCTTTGGCGGTTCTGTCTTTCAGAAAACTGTCCAATAGTTCAAAAAAAACAGAGACAGCTTCTTCCTTCGGATACCGCTCGCTGATAAACGTAGCCCAGTCGTAGTCGCTTCTGTCACGGAAATGCGAACTGCAGTATTCATTGAACCCGGTCAGACAGTTCCAGTCCCGGAGCGCCGGTCCGGATGCCGTAATGAACCCGTGAATAAAGTCTTTCAACCGAAAAATATCATTGTCCACCCATATTGACGGCCGTTTCCGGATAAGCATCAGCAACTCATATAATTTGTCCGGGCAATAGGCCCAGTTCGCCCCGATATATTCCATGTCCGCCGCGATCCGGCAGACCTCTTCCATTCCGTACCGGCGCCGGACAAACCCGAGCGCCATGTCGATCCCGGCGGATACGCCGGCGGAAGTGTAGAACTTTCCGTCCTCCTCCCAGCGGTCGGCATAGTAATGCTCATTCGGGACCCAATTCACGCGGTCCGAGCAGGAACGGACCCATTCGAACGCCTTTTTATTGGTAGTGGCACAGCGGCCGTCCAAAAGACCGGCTTTCGCCAGCAAAGCCGAACCGGTGCAGACGGCCAGGACGTATTCCGCGTTTTGGCAGAGGTCTTTCAGCGCGGCGAGGAAGGCCTCGTCCGATACCAGGGCCCGGGTCCCGCGGCCGCCGGGGATCACCAGAATGCCGCGCAGGTCCGCCGGCGCGGCCTCCGTCTGAACGATCCCGCCCTGTGCGCTCCGGACCGGGCCGCCGGTCAGGGAGATGTAATGCGGGACCGCACCGGAGAGCCGGGAGAGGACGTCGATGGGGCCGAAAATGTCAAGGGTCTGGAAATCATCAAAAAACAGAAAATAGAGATCCATGATCGCACCGCCTTTGTCTGATAGTTTTATTATAACATGGATCGACAGCGGTCTCAAACCCATTTTCTGTAATACGATTTTATTCTATTATCATACAATTACTTGACAATATCGGGTTATTATAATATTTTGTTATATAAGGAGGTGCTGCCATGCCCAGAAATTGCATCATTACATTTAAAACCGATCCCGAGACAAAAGGGTTGGCGGCAGAAACTTGCCGCGCATTAGGAATGGATCTGTCTACCGCCATGAATGTCCTTCTGCGAAGATTTGTCGCCGAAGGCGGTTTTCCTTTTTGGGTAAAAACCGGTTTCGATGCCGAGACCTTGCTTGCCTTCCGGGAAGCAGATGAGATCGCCTCCGGAAAAAAGACCGCCAAAAGATTTTCTTCTGTTCAGGATCTCGTTGCCGATATCATGGAGGATCCGGATGAAGAAATATGACCTTGTCGCCACTTCCGCATTCCGAAAAGCATACCGGCGCCTGCAAAAGCGGGGACTCAACATGTCTCTGTTGGACGCGGTGCTGGAAAAGCTTATGAACGGCGATACGCTTGGGCCGGCTTATCGCGATCATCCCCTGAAGGGGAGCAAAAAAGGAGATCGGGAATGCCACATTTCCGATGACTGGCTGCTGGAATACAGGATCGTTGAAAAGGAGCTGATCCTGATCGCGATCATGACGGGAAGTCATCAGGATCTGTTCGGAGATTGAGCCGGAAAGTATTTTAAAATCGTGAAATAAAGTTCTTGACAAGGTCTTGTCCGGGTGATAAGATACATAAGCACCTTAAAAAATGACGCGGGGTAGAGCAGTCCGGAAGCTCGTCGGGCTCATAACCCGGAGGTCGCAGGTTCAAATCCTGCCCCCGCTACTATATGGAAAGTGAGCTGTCAGGCTCGTGCTTCCATACTTATGCTCAGATAGCTCAGATGGTAGAGCAGTGGACTGAAAATCCACGTGTCGCTGGTTCGATTCCGGCTCTGAGCATATTTTTATGCATAAAAGCCGGAAAATGACTTAAGGGAGTGCAACTTTTCACGTTCCTGTTTTGTTTTATATAGTACCACTTTTTCCGGGAGGTAATTCCATGGCTGATAACCTTTATAATAAGTTCAATGACGCGGCGGGCGGACCGCAGGCGCCGGAGGAGATCCATTCCGTGCCGGCGGAGCCGGCGCCCGAGAAGGAGAAGACGCGTTCCGTGCCGGCGCTGATCATGGTGTTTGCGCTGTTCGCGGTGATGGCGGTCTTTTTCGTGACGGTCGTGAGGCTGAACGTACTGCCGCATTTTTATCTGCTGGCGCTCGGCGCGGTGCTGTTCATCCTGTTCCTGCTGGCGGCGGCGCTCTGCTGGAACCCGCAGAAGAAGGTCCGGACCGTGTTCGGGATCATCCTGACCCTGCTGCTGGCCGGCTGCTCGATTTTCGGGACGCTGTACGCGGGCAAGGCGGTCAGCACGCTGGAGCAGATCGTGCGCAAGGAGGAGCAGGAGACCGTCGAGATCGGCGTGTTCGTGCTGAAGGACGATCCGGCCGCCTCCGTGGCGGATCTTTCCGGCGTGGAACTGGGCCGGCTGCAGACTGTGGACCGCGACGAGACCGACGCCGCAGTCAGGAAAGTCGGCGAATTGCTGCATGAAAACCCCGCCACCATCCGTTATATGCGGCCGACGGAGATCCTGGACGCCCTGCTTTCCGGCCAGGTGCGGGCCATCCTGATGAACCGCAGTCTGATCCTGGCGATGGAGACCAACCTGGAGTACTTCTCCATGGACCAGGTCCGGCAGCTGGACCTGATCGAAGTAGCGAAAGCCACCCCGGAAGCAGAAGATCCGGCGGCGCCGACGACCGCCCCGCAGGATCCCGTCGACGCAGCGTCCCGGCCGTTCATCCTGTACATCTCCGGCATCGACGACCGCAACGGGCTGACGTCGCATTCGCTTTCGGACGTCAACATCCTGGCCGCCGTGAACCCCGAGACCCATCAGATCCTGCTGGTCAGCACGCCCCGGGACTACTACGTGCAGACGCCGGTCTCCGGCGAGGAGCGCGACAAGCTGACCCACGCCGGCCTGTACGGGGTGGACATGAGCGTGCAGACGATCTCGAACCTGTACGGGCTGCCCGTCGATTACTATTTCCGCGTCGATTTTTCCGGCTTCAAGGCCATCATCGACGCGCTGGGCGGCATCGACGTATACTCCGACCGGACCTTTACCGTGGAGGACCACACGTTCACGGAAGGCATGAACCACATGACCGGCTACCAGGCGCTGCTCTTCGTGCGGCAGCGGAAAACGCTGGAGGGCGGCGACCGCGCGCGCGGCGTCCACCAGATGGCCGTGATCAACGCGGTCCTGAAGAAAGCCGCCTCCGCCGAACTGCTCCAGAACTTCTTCCCGCTGATGAACGCCGTGGCCGGCAATTTCGAGACCACCGTTCCTTACGCCACCCTGACCACCCTGGTCCAGCGCCAGCTCGCGAACGGCGGCAAATGGACCGTCAAGACCTTCAGCGTGGACGGCACCGACGCCACGGACACCACCTTCTCCTTCCCCGGCGAGCGCTACGTGATGCTCCCCAACGAGGAACTGGTGGCGTACGCGAGCGGGCTGCTGCAGGACGTGCTGAACGGGAAGGAGATCGAGATCCCGACGCCGTGATGTGACGGCCGGACCGGCTTTCCGGCTCAAACTGAAAAACCTGACAAGGAAACAGTTCCTTTGTCAGGTTTTTTTGTGTTTGGAATGACAGGGGGCATCCCCGGTCAGAACCCCCGGATGACCTCCTCATTCAGGGCTTTCACCGTCTCCACCGCCAGCGCGACCGCGGCGTCATAGTCCGCGGCGGCCGTCAGGCAGTTCGGGGTGTGGATATAGCGGACGGGGATGCCCATGACGACGGACGGCGCCCCTTTCATTTTCTGCTGGATCACGGCCGCGTTGTTGCCGCCGCCTTCGCGGACGGAGGCCTGGACGGGGAGGCGCTTTTCCTCCGCCAGATCCAGGACAAAGCGCTGGAAGCGGGGATTGCAGATGACGGAAACGTCCATGAAACGCAGCATCGGGCCGCGGTTCAAGACGGTCTGCTGCGCGTAGGGTTCACCGAAGGTGTCGTCCGCGGGACAGCCTTCGAAGACGATGGCGATGTCCGGGTCCACCTTCTCCACGGCCACCGAGCAGCCGCGCTCGCCGACCTCCTCCTGCGAGGAGATGACGCCGGCGACGTCCACCGCGAGGTCCTCGTCCGCCAGGCGCCGCATGACTTCCGCCAGCGCCGCGCAGCCTATGCGGCAGTCGAAGGCCTTGCCGTGCATGACGCCGCGGGCCGCGTCGTATTCGAAGCGCGCCGCGGGGACCGCCGGCTCGCCGATCCGGATCCCGAAGGCCTGCTCCGCCTCTTCCGCGGAACGCGCGCCGACGTCGATCACCAGGTCCTTATACTCCGGCACCGCCTGCCGCGCCTTCTCCTCCGCGCTCATGAAATGCGGCGGCTTGGCCGCGATGACGCCCGAGATCCATTCGCCCCGGCGGTTCCGCACCAGGACTTTCGTCCCGGGGAGCGTGCCCCGGTTCCAGCCGCCTAGGTTCACGAAGCGCAGCGTGCCGGCGGGCCTCACCGAGTGGATCATGAAGCCCACCTCGTCGCCGTGTGCGTCGAGCATCAGCAGGGGGCGGCCGCCGGTGTTGCGGCGGCGGGTAATATACAGGTTCCGCAGGCTGTCCTCGGTGATGTCACAGATGTCCTCCAGGGCAGCGCGGACCAGGGCGATGCTTTCGTCTTCAAAGCCGCTGGGGGCGGGGGCATTGGAGAGGGATTCGATGAGTTGCAGTTCGCGTTCGGTCATATTGTTCTTCCTCATATAAAAGGGCCGTTGAAACAACGGCCCCTGCGCATTTCCGGGCCGCCGGATTATCGGCCCGCGCCTTTACTCCACCAGTTCGATCCGCCCCTCGACGTGCGCGTCGAGCCGGTCGTGCGTGGCGAAGTATTCCTCAATAATATTGTTCACGGACACCGCGATGACGCGGGGCCGCGCGACGGCCTTCACTTCCACCAGCGGAACGCCCAGGAATTCCTCGAAGTTCGTGTAGTGGTAGTTCTGCAGCGCGATCTTCAGCTTCATGTCGTCCGTGACGTCCTTGCCGCGGAACTGCAGCTGCTCCAGCACCCGCGTCGTTTTATTGTAGCGGATGTGGACGCCGTTGGAGAACTGGTAGAACTCGGTCTCGCCCAGCCAGGCGTCGTCCCGCATGATGTGTTTGATCATGCGGCGGAACTGCGCGCCCGTAACGGTGACCATCCAGAGACAGTCGTCGAACGGTGTGTTCTCCACCATGTCCTGGTACTCGATCAGCGGACCGAGTTCCTTCTTACGGATGCTGCCGGAGCCCATCATCATGATGTCAAAACTGCTCTCCCACTGGAGGGCGTCCGTGTACAGGTTGCCCATCTCCGTCTCCTGCTCGCGGGACGGGTGGGTCAGCCGGCGGGCCCAGCGGGTGATCACGCGCTTGTATTTGCTGTCCGTTTCGGTGCGGTAGCTTTCCAGCAGTTCTTCCATCACCTCGTCCTTCGGCGCGGTCTTTTCATTGATGGGCACGCAGGTCCAGTCCAGTTTCTGGATGTTCTTGCGCATGCCGTCATAAATCAGGTCCAGGCGGCCGATGATTCCGGTGCCGGTGCCGGCCTGGACGATCGGGATGCCGTTCACCACCTCGGGCGCGTCCATGAACGTGTGCGAGTGACCGCCGATGATCAGGTCCACGCCGCAGCCCGGATCCAGCGCTTCCGCCAGCTGGCGGTCCTTCTCCAGGCCGATGTGGGTCAGCAGGATGGTCAGGCTGGTCTTGGTGGTGCGGTAGTTGTCGCAGATCACTTCGACCTCGCGCGCCGCCGCTTTCACGTCCACGAAGCTGCCGATGATGCGCTCCTGGCGCGTGGAGGCCAGCACTTCCTCGGTCAGGATGCCGATGAAGAGGATCTTCATCCCGTCGATCTCCACGTTCAGATACGGCGCAAACAGCCGCGCGTTGTTCATGGTGACGAACAGATTGGCGTTGATGATCGGGAAGCGGGCGCATTTTTCCAGGAACAGCAGGTGCGCCAGGCCGTAGTCCACCTCGTGGTTGCCCACGGTGGCCACGTCGGGCCGCAGCACGTTCATCAGGTCGATGGTGGAAAGGCCCTCGTATTCGGAGTCGATCACGGAACCGCGGAACATGTCGCCCGCGTTCACGTACAGGACGTTCTTCTCCTGCTCGCGGACCTGGTTGATGTAGCCGGACAGGCGGGGCAGGCCGGCGGTCTCCAGACCGTCTTCGCCGGTGTGGGGAAGGAAATCACCGTGCATGTCGTTGGAATGCAGGATGGTCAGTTTCTTCATGCGTGCCATGGGGAACCTCCTTGGGGGAAATCTGACAAAGGAACCGTCCCCTTGTCAGATTGCGGTTTGCTCTTTACTGCAGTTTTTCCTTGCCGCCCATGTAAGGACGCAGGACGGCGGGGATCAGGACGCTGCCGTCCGCCTGCAGGTTGTTCTCCAAGAAGGCGATCAGCATGCGGGGCGGGGCGACGACGGTGTTGTTCAGCGTGTGGGGCAGGTAGGTGCGGCCGTCCGCGCCTTTGACGCGCATCTTCAGGCGGCGGGCCTGAGCGTCGCCGAGGTTGGAGCAGGAGCAGACCTCGAAATATTTCTGCTGGCGGGGGCTCCAGGCCTCGATGTCGCAGGATTTCACCTTCAGGTCGGCCAGGTCGCCGCTGCAGCATTCCAGCTGGCGGACGGGGATGTCCAGGCTGCGGAACAGTTCCACGCTCCAGCGCCACATCTGCTCATACCACTTCATGGAATCCTCGGGCCTGCAGACCACGATCATCTCCTGCTTTTCAAACTGGTGGATGCGATAGACGCCGCGCTCCTCGATGCCGTGGGCGCCCTTTTCCTTGCGGAAGCAGGGGCTGTAGCTGGTCAGCGTCTGCGGCAGCGTGTCCTCCGGAATGATCTGGTCGATGAATTTGCCGATCATGGAGTGCTCGCTGGTCCCGATCAGGTACAGGTCCTCGCCCTCGATCTTGTACATCATCGCGTCCATGTCGGACTGGCTCATGACGCCCTCCACCACGTTGCCGTGGATCATGAAGGGCGGGATGCAGAAGGTGAAGCCCTTGTCGATCATGAAATCCCGCGCATAGGCGATGACCGCCTCATGCAGGCGGGCGATGTCGCCCATCAGGTAGTAGAAGCCGTTGCCGGAAACGCGGCCGGCGGCATCCATGTCGATGCCGTGGAAGCGCTCCATGATCTCCGTGTGGTAGGGGATCGGGAAATCCGGGACGGCGGGCTCGCCGAAGCGCTCGACTTCGACGTTTTCGGAGTCGTCTTTGCCCAGCGGGACGGAGGGGTCGATGATGTTCGGGATGAGCAGCATCTTCTTATGCAGCGCCGCTTCCACCTCGCGCTCGCGGGCGGTCAGCTCGTCGATGCGGGCGCCGTCCGCGGAGACTTCGGCCTTCACCTTCTCCGCTTCGTCGCGTTTGCCCTGGCCCATCAGTTTGCCGATCTCCTTGGACAGGCGGTTGCGGGTGGCCCTGAGTTCTTCCACTTCCTGCTTGACGGCGCGGTTTTCCGCGTCCAGCGCGATGACTTCGTCCACCAGGGGGAGCTTCGCGTCCTGGAATTTGTTCCGGATGTTCTGTCTTACCGTTTCCGCGTTGTCGCGGATGAATTTGATGTCCAGCATGGTTTTTGTCCTTATATGGTAATAGATTGATTACTGTCGGCATTCCGGCGGGATTGCTGCCGGTACTGGCCGGGGCTCACGTCCATGAGTTTGTGGAACGTGGAGATGAAATTGGAATTGTTCTTGAATCCGGCCTTCCGGCCCGACTCCTGCACGGAACAGCCCCGGCGGAGGAAATCCGCCGCATACCGGATCCGCACCGCCGCGATATACTGGCCCACGCTGATCCCGGTGGCCGCCTTGAAGATGCGGCAGAGGTAGTGCTTGTTGTAAAAGAACTTCTCCGCCACTTCCTCCAGGCTCAGACTGCCCGCGGGATTATCCCGGATATAGCGGACGATAGGGCTGATGCGCCCGAAGTTTTTATCGCCCTCCTGCTCCGGCGTCCGCAGGTCATGGCCGCCCTCGCGGCTCAGCTCGCCCAGCCGGACAAGGAGTTCCAGAAACGCCAGATTCCGCCGGAGGTCCGCGCCGAACGCGTCCGGTCCGGCCAGGCAGGCCCGGAACAGCGGTTCCGTTTCCCGGATCTCCGCCTCGTTCAGGCAGAGCGCCCCGGCGCCTTCCCCGCGGAAAATCTCCAGCAGGTCCGTGCTCCCGCCGCAGAACGGCCGGACGGCTTCCGGATCGAAGCGGATGACGGTCCTCGCATATTCCGCGCCGGGCAGCGCCACCGACATGTGCAGCACGCCCGCCGGGATCAGCAGTACCGTCCCGCGGCCGGCCCGGATCATCTCCGCTTCCCGCAGGACCGTGCACGTCCCGCCGGTCACGAATACGATCTCACAGGAATCATGGAAACGGAACGGCTCCGTCTCCCTGGCCACGTCTCTCTTCAGTTCTGCTTCAAACAGGCCTTTCATCCCGGCTCCTCGTATCCGGCGGTAGTCAACATATTACACAAAACCCCCGCCTTTGGCAAGGATTTTTTTGCGAATTTTGTTGAAATTATCTCCGCGCGGAAATATAATCGAACCATGAAAGCTCTGATCGCCATGTCCGGCGGCGTCGATTCCAGCGTCGCCGCTTACCGGATGCAGCAGAACGGCTTTGACTGCGCCGGCTGCATGATGAAACTGTATACGAACGAGGATGCGGCCGTTCCCGCCGGGAAGACCTGCTGCACGCTCGACGATACCGAAGACGCCCGCCGGGTCGCCTTCCGCCTCAGCATGCCCTTCTACGTCTTCAATTATACCGACGAATTCCGCCGCTGCGTCATCCGCGAATTCGCCGAAGCCTATCAGAACGCGCAGACGCCGAACCCCTGCATCAGCTGCAACCGCTCGCTGAAATTCGGCGCGCTGCTGGACCGGGCCCGCGTCCTGGGCTACGATATCCTGGCCACCGGCCACTACGCCCGCATCCGCTTCGACGGGGAGCGATACCATCTCCATACCGCCGCGTACCTGGAGAAGGACCAGAGCTACGTCCTCTACAGCCTGACCCAGGAACAGCTGGCCCATACGGCCTTCCCGCTTGGCGAACTGAGCAAAGCGGAGGTGCGGCGGATCGCTGCCTCGTTGGAGCTTCCCGTGGCGGAAAAGGCCGAGAGCCAGGATATCTGCTTCGTGCCGGACGGCAATTACGCCGCAGTGGTCGAAGCCTTCACCGGCGAGCCGTCCGTGCCCGGGGACTTTGTGGACGAGGACGGCCGCGTGCTGGGCCGTCACAAGGGGCTCATCCACTATACCATCGGTCAGCGGAAGGGCCTGGGGCTCTCCCTGCCCGCCCCGCTGTATGTGATCCGCCTGGATACGGAGAACAACCGGGTCATCCTCGGTCCCTCCGAAGCCCTGTTCCGCCGCGATGTGACGGTCCGCGGCTTCCACTGGATCAGCGGCGAAGCCCCCGCCGGCCCCGTGGAGGGCCAGGCTAAGCTCCGCTACCGCCAGCCGCCGGCCCCCGTGACCGCCTTCCCTCAGGACGACGGCTCGGTCCTGCTCTCCTTCGCGGATCCCCAGCGCGCCCCGACTCCCGGCCAGTCCGCTGTCCTGTATCAGGGCGACGAAGTCCTGGGCGGCGGGATCATCGAATAAAAAAAGGCGGCCGCGGCCGCCTTTTTTCCTGTCCGGTCTCTCTCCGGGGCGGGCATTGCCCGCCCCTTTATCTTATTACTTCTCTTCCGGCAGCTCCGGTTCTTCCTCGTCCTTGGACGAGTCGCCCTGCCGCACTTTCGCGATGCCGGCCACCTTCACGCCCTTCTCCAGGCGGATCAGCTTCACGCCGGAGGTGATGCGGCCGAGGCGGCTGATGGACTTGATGGTGATGCGGATGATGACGCCTGCGTCGGTGATCAGCATCAGTTCCTGCTCGCCCTGGACGGCCTTGGCGCCGACCACGTCGCCGGTCTTCATGTTGATCTTATAGCACTTGACGCCCTTGCCGCCGCGGTTCTGCGGCGTGAATTCGCTCATGTCCGTGCGCTTGCCGATGCCGAGTTCGGACACGATCAGCATGTCCTCGCCCTGGCTGGCCAGCTGCATGGAGACCACCTCGTCGCCCGGGGACAACTTCATGCCGATCACACCCATGCTCACACGTCCCATCGGGCGCACGTCGGTCTCGTGGAAGCGGATGCACTGGCCCGCGCGGGTCACCAGCAGCACGTCGTCCTGACCGTCGGTGATCTTGACCTCGATCAGCTCGTCGCCTTCCTTCAGGTTGATGGCCGCCAGACCGTTGCTGCGCACGTTCTGGTACTCCGTGAGGGCGGTCTTCTTGGCCATGCCGTCCTTGGTAGCCATCATGAAGTACTTGTCTTCCTCGTAGGTCTTGATCGGGATGACGGCGGTGACTTTTTCGTCCGCGCCGAGCTGCAGCAGGTTCACGATGGCCGTGCCCCGGCTGGTGCGGGACGCTTCCGGAATGTTGTAGCCCTTCAGGCGGTACGTCTTGCCCTTGTTGGTGAAGAACATGATGTAATGGTGCGTCGTGGTCATGAAGAGCTCTTCAATGTAGTCCTCTTCCAGGGTCTTCATGCCGGTGACGCCCCGTCCGCCGCGGTTCTGGGCCTTGAAGTTGGAGATGCTCATCCGCTTGATGTAGCCCAGCGCGGTCATGGCGATGACGGTGGGCTCGTCCGGGATGGTGTCCTCGTCCGAGATCTCGCCCGCGTCCGCGCCGATCCGGGTGCGCCGCTCGTCGCCGAATTTCTCCGCGGTGATCAGCAGTTCTTCCTTGATGACGCCCAGCAGCAGGCGCTCGTCGGCCAGGATGGCCTTCCACTCCGCGATCTTCTCCATCAGGTCCGCGTACTCCGCTTCCAGCTTTTCACGCTCCAGGCCGGTCAGGGCGCGCAGACGCATATCCACGATGGCCTGGGCCTGCACGTCGGAGAGCCCGAAGCGGGCGATCAGCCCTTCCTTGGCCAGCTGCACCGTCCGCGCGCCGCGCACGATGCGGATGACTTCGTCGATGTTGTCCAGCGCGATCAGCAGGCCTTCGATGATGTGCGCCCGCTCCTCGGCCTTGTTCAGGTCGTATTTGGTGCGGCGGGTCACCACTTCTTCCTGGTGGTCCAGATACGCGTGCAGCACCTGCTCCAGGTTCATGACCCGGGGCTGTCCCTTGTCCAGGGCCAGCATGATGACGCCGTAAGTGGTCAGCAGTTCGGTGTGCTTGTAGATCTGGTTCAGCACCAGGTTGGGGTTGGCGTCGCGGCGCAGCTCCACGCAGAGGCGGATGCCGTCCTTGTTGGATTCGTTGCGCAGCTCCGAAATGCCGTCGATGCGCTTTTCCTTCACCAGGTCCGCGATGTCCTTCAGCGCCTTCTCCGGATTCACGCCGTAAGGCGGCTCCGTGAACACGATGCGGTGCTTGCCGTTGGCCATGGGCTCGATCTCCGACACCGCCTGGATGCGGATCTTGCCGCGGCCGGTGCGGTATGCTTCCTCGATGCCCTGGCGGCCCAGGATCACGGCGCCGGTCGGGAAGTCCGGGCCCTTGATGATCTCCATTAGTTCGTCCACCGTGGTGTCGCGGCCTTCGCGCACCCGGTTGTCGATCATCAGCGCCACGCCGTTCACGACTTCGCGCAGGTTGTGCGGCGGGATATTCGTCGCCATGCCGACCGCGATGCCCGTGCCGCCGTTCACCAGCAGGTTCGGGATGCGGGCAGGCAGGACGGAGGGTTCCCGCTCGGAGCCGTCGAAGTTGTCTTCAAAATCCACCGTGTCCTTGTTCAGATCCGCCACCATTTCCATGGAGATCTTGGACATGCGGGCTTCCGTGTAACGGGAGGCGGCGGGGCCGTCGCCGTCGATGGAACCGAAGTTGCCGTGGCCGTCCACGAGCGGGTACCGGATCGACCAGGGCTGGGCCATGTTGACCATGGACATGTAGATGGAAGAGTCGCCGTGGGGGTGATATTTACCCATCGTATCACCGACGATACGGGCGCTCTTGCGGTGCGGCTTGTCCGGTCCGTTGTTCAGTTCGGTCATGGAGTAGAGGATGCGGCGCTGTACGGGCTTTAAGCCGTCGCGCACGTCCGGGAGGGCCCGGGCCACGATGACGCTCATCGCGTAATCGATGTAGAACTCCTCCATGGTCTTTTTCAGGTCCACCTCGTGGATCCGGTCAAAATCAAAGACGGTCTCGTCGATATTGTCGTTTTTCTTCTTCTTCGCCATAGTCTCTCCCTTACACGTCCAGGTTCTTCACGAACTGGGCGTTGGCTTCGATAAACTCCCGGCGGGGCTCCACTTTATCGCCCATCAGGATGTTGAAGGTCATGTCCACCAGCGACGCGGTGTCCTCGTCGATGCACACCTGGCGCAGGATGCGGCGGGACGGATCCATGGTGGTCTCCCACAGCTGTTCCGCGTCCATTTCGCCCAGACCTTTGTAGCGCTGGATGCGCGCGCCGTCCACGCCGACTTCGGCCATGAGCCGTTTCTGCTCGTCCTCGCTGTAGGTATACCAGACCTTTTTGTTCTTTTCGACCTTATACAGCGGCGGCTGCGCCAGATAGACGTGGCCGGTGCGGATCAGTTCCGGCATGAAGCGGTACAGGAAGGTCAGCATCAGCGTCCCGATATGGGCGCCGTCCACGTCGGCATCGGTCATGATGATGATCTTGTCATAGCGCAGTTTATTGATATCGAAGTTCTGCAGGATGCCAGTGCCGAAGGCGGTGATCATGGTCTTGATCTCCGCATTGCCGTAGATCTTCTCCTCGCGGGCTTTTTCCACGTTCAGGATCTTGCCGCGCAGGGGCAGGATGGCCTGGTTTTCCCGGTTCCGCGCGGTCTTGGCGGAGCCGCCGGCGGAGTCGCCCTCCACGATGAAGATCTCGCAGATCTTGGGATCCTTGGACGAGCAGTCCGCCAGCTTGCCGGGCAGGCCGAAGCTGTCCAGGGCGTTGGCGCGGCGCACGTTTTCGCGCGCCTTCCGGGCGCTGTCGCGGGCTTTCTGCGCCAGCAGGGCTTTTTCGCAGATGGCTTTGGCGACCTGCGGATTCTGCTCCAGGAAGTACACCAGCTTTTCGCCCACGATGGATTCCACCGCGGTGCGGGCCTCGGAGTTGCCGAGCTTCTGCTTGGTCTGGCCTTCGAACTGCGGGTCCTCGATCTTGATGGAGATGATGGCGGTCAGGCCTTCGCGGATGTCGTCGCCGGTCAGGTTGGCCATGTTGTCCTTCAGGATCTTGTTCTTCCGCGCGTAGTCGTTGAAGCACTTGGTGGTGGCGTTTTTAAAGCCGGTCAGGTGCATGCCGCCTTCGGGGGTGATGATGTTGTTGACGAAGGACAGCGTGTTTTCGGTGAAGCCGTCGTTGTGCTGGAAAGCGACCTCCACGTAAACACCGTTGTAGGTGCCCTCGATGTAGATCACCTTGTCGTACAGGGCGTTGTTGCTGCGGTTCAGGAAGGTGACGAATTCCTGGATGCCGCCTTCGTAGCAGTAGGATTTTTCCTTGACTTCGTCGCCGCGCTTGTCGCGGATCGTGATCTTTAAACCTTTGGTCAGGAACGCGGTCTCGCGCAGGCGGGTCTTTAAGGTATCGAAATCAAAGACCGTATCTTCAAAAATGGTCGCGTCCGGCTTGAAGGTGACCGTGGTGCCGGTATTGTTCTTGCGGCAGGTGCCTACCGCCGTCAGTTTGGAGGCCGTATGGCCGCCGTTTTCATAACGCTGTTTGTGGACCACGCCATCCTGGCGGATCTCCACCTCCAGCCATTCGGACAGGGCGTTCACGACGGACGCGCCCACGCCGTGCAGGCCGCCGGAGACTTTATAGCCCCCGCCGCCGAATTTGCCGCCGGCGTGCAGGATCGTGAAGACCACTTCCACGGCCGGGATGCCCGCCTTGGGGTGGATCCCCACGGGAATGCCGCGGCCGTTGTCGATGACCGTCACGGAGCCGTCCTTGTTCAATTCCACCTGGATCTCCGTGCAGAAGCCGGCCAGCGCCTCGTCCACCGCGTTGTCCACGATCTCGTAGACCAGGTGGTGCAGGCCGCGGGACGACGTCGTGCCGATGTACATGCCCGGCCGCTTGCGCACCGCTTCCAGACCCTCCAGGATCTGGATCTGGTCTGCTGTATATTCCTGCAGGCCTTCCTGCAATTTACTCATCTCACTCATGTATCATCCTCCGTTAAGGTTCCTTTCGTCACTTTCCATTTTTTGTCCGCCTGCACCTGGCGCCGGACGAAATCGTCCAGGCCTGTGCAGGTCAGGAAGGTCTGGATGCCGCTGATGTGTCCCAGCAGTTTTTCCCGTCTCCCCGCATCCAGTTCGGACAGCACGTCGTCCAGGAGCAGGACAGGCGGTTCGCCCAGTTTGCGCCGCACCAGCTCGATCTCCGCCAGTTTCATGGACAGGGCGGTGGTCCGCTGCTGTCCCTGGGAGCCGAAATGCTTGACGTCGGTGCCGTTTATCATAAATTCCATCTCGTCCCGCTGGGGACCGACGGAAGTGCTGCCCTGGTAAATGTCCCTGTCCCGGCTGAGGAACAGTTTTTCCTCCATGCGGCCCATTTCCGCGCCGGGGACGTAGCGGATGCGCAGGTCCTCCTGCCCGCCCGTCAGATCCCGGTGGATCCGCCGCACGATCTCCTCCAGTTCTTCCGTGAACACCAGCCGCGCCTGCATCAGCCGCTCGCCGGAAGCGGCAAGCCGCTGGTCATAGGCGTCCAGCAGCGCCGTGAAATCCCGGTCGTTCTTCATTTCCTTGAGCAGGGCGTTCCGCTGGGTCAGGGTCCTTTTGTAGTCCAGCAGGTCCCGGGTGTAGGCGCCGTCCAGTTGGCAGAGCTCCACGTTCAGGAAGCCCCGGCGCTCCGCCGGCGCGCTTTTGATGATTTTCAGGTCCTCCGGCGAGAAAAAGACCGCGTGGAAATGGCCCAGCAGTTCGGAGATCCGCCGCAGCGGCACGCCGTTGACCAGCGCTTCCCGCGATTTGTCCCGGTTCAGGTGGAATTCGATGAGGGTCGGGATCCCCTGTTTTTCCACTTCCAGCCGGACGTGGGCCTCATCCGAGCCGAAAGCGATCATTTCCCGGTCCTTCGCGCCCCGGTGCGAGGACGCGGTGGCACACAGATAGACCGCCTCCAGGAGATTGGTCTTACCCTGGGCATTGTCTCCGTAAAGGAGATTGATGCCAGGCGCCGGTTCCATCCGGAGGCCGGAATAACTGCGGTATCGGATCAGGGAAACGGATTTTACAAGCATTTGACCGTGACTTGCTTTCCGTTGTATGCGATCACGTCGCCGGGCCGGCATTTGCGTCCCCGGCGGGTGTCCACTTCTCCGTTCACGGTCACGGCACCGGCCGCAATGACTTCCTTCGCGGCGGCTCCGTTTTCCGTCAGGCCGGCCAGTTTTAAGGCCTGACCCAGTTTGATAAATTCATCTTTGATCGTGATTTCCATGACGGTCCTTCGCCGGCGTTAACCGCGGCTCACAAAATTCACGGGCAGGATCAGGTAAATGAACGTGCCTTCCTCGTCCCGGATGAAGCCCGGCGCCCGGGAATTGGTCAGATACAGGTTGATTTTCTCATCTTCCACGGCCTTCAGCGCGTCGATCAGGAAGCGCGGGTTGAAGCCAATCATCAGGTTGTTGCCGCTCTTTTCCACCGGCACTTTTTCGGTCATGGAACCGATATTGGAGGTCAGGCTCAGGGTCATGCCCTGGTCCTTGATGTCCAGGACCACCGGCTTCTTGTCGCTTTCGCGCACGAAGGTCATGGAACGGTCGATGGCCGCCAGAAAATCCCTGCGGTTCAGGGTCAGCCGCGTTTCGAAATTATTGGTGATCATCTGGTCGATGCGGAAATAATCCCCGTCGATCAGCCGGCTCACGAGCGTGGTATCTTCAAACGAGAACAGGATGTGGTTCTTGCCCAGGAAGATCTCCACGTTTTTGCCGGAATCGCCCGACAGGATGCGGCTGATGTCGTTCAGCGTCTTGCCCGGCACGATGACCGACTTGCTTTCATAATACTCGTTCAACACGCAGTAGCGGATCGCGATGCGGTAGCCGTCCACGGCCGCGACGCGCAGGACGTTATTCTTGATTTCAAACAGCTCGCCGGTCATCATCTTGTTGCTGTCGTTCGGCGAAGTGCAGAAAATAGTCTTCTCAATAATGTTTTTCAGGCTCAGCTGGGAGATCACCACGGGCGTGCCCTTGTCCAGGGACGGCATGCCGATGAAGTCCTCGCCGTTGTTGCCGGCCAGGTTCTGGACGCTGGCGCCGGAACTGATGATGACGTTCAGATTGCTTTCCACCTTGATGTGGATCTCCTCTTCCGGCATTTTCTTGATAATGTCGGAAAAGATGCGGGAATCCAGGGCGATCTTTCCTTCTTCGATGATGGTGCCGCTGACTTCGGTGCGGATGGCCATCTCCATGTCGTTGGCCATCAGGCTGATCTTCCCGTTGCGGGCTTCCAGCAGGAAGCATTCCAGGATAGGCAGCGTGGTGCGGGTGGGGACAGCCTTGCTCGTGGCATTGATGGCCTGGATCATTTTCGTGCGGGACAGGAAGATATCTAACATGACGGCTCCTTTTATTCTGGTACTTGATAATTATTATTATAAAGGCGGTGGATTTGTTGAAAAGCTGCCTTTACCGTTGTGCTGCCTGCTAAAACGCAGGGGAGAAGAGGGTGGGGACGGCGGGGAAAGGGGGCGGATAAACGGCGGTTTATTCACCGGCCTTCCGGAGGGGCGGACGGTCCGTTTCGGATATCCGCAAAATCCCGGTTTTATCCCCGTGGACAGGTGGATATCAGGGGTTGATCTTCTTCCGCAGGATATCCAGCGTGGCCTTTAAGCTGCTGTCGGTCTGCATCTGCTCCTGGATCTTCTTTTTGCCGTACAGGACGGTGGAGTGGTCGCGGCCGCCCAGGAACAGGCCGATCTTGTCGGACGGGGTCTGGGTCATTTCGCGGGCCAGGTACATGACGATCTGGCGCGGGAAGACGATCTCCGCATCCTTTTTCTTGGAAATGATGTCCGAGGACGGGATGCCGAAATGGTCCGACACCATCTCTAATATATAAGGAAGAGTCACTTCGCGCGGCGTGTCGGGATTGATCTGGTCGCGCAGGGCTTCCTCCGCCAGGGCCAGGTTGATGGGACGCGAGGTGACGCGCGAATACGCAACGACCTTGGTCAGGGCCCCTTCCAGCTCCCGGATGTTGGATTTGATGTGGGAAGCGATGTAGTTGATCACTTCGTTGTCGATGTTGTAGCCGGCGATCTCTTCCTTTTTCCGCAGGATGGCCATGCGCGTTTCGAAATCCGGAAGCCCGATGTCCACGGTCAGGCCCTGTTCGAAGCGCGTGCGCAGCCGCTCCTCCAGGTCGTCGATCTCCTTCGGGACGCGGTCGCTGGACAGTACGATCTGCTTGCCGTTCTCATACAGGCTGTTGAACGTGTGGAACAGCTGCTCCTGCGTACCTTCTTTTTTGGAGATGAACTGGATGTCGTCGATCAGCAGGACGTCCACGTTGCGATACTTTTCCTTGAATTCTTCCACCGTGTAGTTGTTGGGGGAGATGGAGGAAATGTAGTCGTTCAGGAATTTTTCGAACGTGACGTACAGGACTTTTTTCTTCGGGTCGTTCTTCAGGATGTGGTGAGCGATGGACTGCATCAGGTGAGTTTTGCCCAGGCCGGCGCCGCCGTAAATGTACAGGGGGTTGTACTCTTCCCCGGGGTATTCCGCCACGGCAACGGAGGCCGCGTGCGCGACCATGTTGTTCTGGCCCACCACGAAGGAATCGAAGGTGTAGCGGGCGTTCAGGTTGGCGATGCTGAAATCGTAGGAGGAGCGCTTCGGCTGTTCCGTGTTTTCTTTCGAAGTGACGATCCTGATCTCGCAGGCGATGCCGGTGAGTTCTTCGATCACGTAGCGGAAGAAGGAAGCGTAGCGTTTATAGACGAAATCCGCGGACGCCTTGTCCCCGGGAAAGTAGATGATCAGCTGCCCGTTCTGCAGGGAGAGGGGTTCCAGCGGGGCGATCCAGGTGCGGAAACCGACTTCGCTGAGTTCTTTTCCTTCCCGGACCCCTTCCAGGATCTCCTTCCAGTTTTCCTTGATTTTTTCAAACATACAAAACCTCATCCGGCCCGGAAATTTCGCCGGGTCATACGGAAATATCATAGCAAAAAGTGGATAAAATATCAAGATTTCCGCGAAAATAATCAATTTTGAGCGGCTGATTGTGGAAAAAACAGGCCGGGTAAAGGCGGAAATACAGTGGGTAGTACACAATGATCCGCTGGTTATCCACCGGTACGGCCGGAAATCCGATCTAAAAAGCACGTAAAAACGGACTTTTCCTGATTTTATCCCCATTATCCACAGTTCTAAGAGGACAGCCGCCGTGGACAGTTTTTCGGAAAAGTTATCCACCGGATTATCCCCAATTTATTCGTCATTGCCGGATAGTAACTATTTGCCAAAAAGCCGTTTTTCCTTGCCCCGGCGGCGTTTTTTGCAAAAAGCGCTTGACGCCGCCCGCTTTCTTCTATATAATACACAATGCGCTTTTTTCGGGAAGCAGCTTGTATAAGGAGGATCCGTCTCATGAGAATGACATTCCAGCCCAAGCGGGTATCGGACAAGCGTGTCCACGGTTTCCGCGCCAGAATGAAAACGGCGAACGGCAGAAAGGTCCTGTCCGCCCGCAGAGCCAAAGGCAGAGCGAAGATCGCGTTTTAAGGCCGCCCCGACGGTCTTTATTTTGTAAGAGGAAACCAGCAGAAGTATGCGTGACCTCAGACCTTTGCCCGCACTCAAAAGCACATCGGATTTTGCCGGAGTCTATCAGAACGGAAAGGCTTACGGCAGCAAACTCCTCGTCCTGTATGTATGTCAACCGGAAAAAGGACGGGAGGCTGGCCGCTTAGGAATATCGGTCAGCAAAAAGGTGGGGAACAGCGTGGTCAGACACCGCCTCCGCCGCCTGATTAAGGAAAGCTTCCGCCTCAGAAGATCGGAATGGGCCGCCGCGGATTACTGCGTCGTGGCCCGCAGGGAAGCAGCCGGAAAAAGCTTTCAGGAAATAGACGCCTGTCTGCTTTATCTGGGAAAAAAGTCAGAGACCTGGAATGAGGGTGAGACGCCGTGAAACGTTTGCTAATCGCACTGGTCCGTTTTTATCAGAAGCGCATCTCGCCCTTGAAACCCTCCGGAACCTGCAAATACATCCCCACCTGTTCGGAATACGCCGTCCAGGCCCTGGAAAAGCACGGGGCGCTCAAGGGGAGTATTTTGGCCGTCTGGAGGATTTTGCGTTGTAATCCCTTTTCAGAGGGAGGCCTGGATCCGGTCCCGGAAGTATGGCCCAGACCCAGATCGTCCCGCGGTGAATTCCGGAGGAATGTATGAATCCACTCTTTATGCTGGCGGCCAGCGAAGCGTCTGCGCCGGCAACGTTCTTTTACGAAAACTGGTTTTTCATCAAGCCGTTCATCTGGATCTTCGGCCAGATCATGAGCGGTATCATGTGGCTGCTCGATAAAGTAGGCATTTACAATATCGCGCTCTGCATCGTACTCTTCACCATCGTCACCAAAATGCTCCTGCTGCCCTTCACCATCAAGCAGCAGAAAACGGCCCGCATGCAGGCCGTCATCCAGCCTGAGATCCAGGCCCTTCAGAAAAAGTACCAGGGCAAGACCGACTCGGTCTCCCGCCAGAAAATGTACGAGGAGCAGCAGGCCATCCAGCAGAAATACGGCGTGTCCATGTTCTCCGGCTGCCTGCCCATGCTGCTGCAGATGCCCATCCTGTTCGCCCTGTATCCCGTGATCTACCGGATGCAGACGCAGTACGTGCCGCATTACCAGGTCCTGAAAGAGACCCTTCCGGCCGACGTCCTGCAGAAAATGTGGGTCTTCCTGGGCATCAACCTGCTGGAAGCGCCCGGCTGGCGTCTGACCCCGGCCATCCTGATCCCCATCCTGGTGGCGGTCACCCAGTTCCTGTCCACCAAACTGCTGACGTCCAAGCAGATGCCGCAGGACGGCAGCATGAGCGCCATGAAGAGCATGAACTACATCATGCCCGTCATGCTGGGCGTGTTTGCGGTGTCCTTCCCTGCGTTCCTGGGCCTGTACTGGCTGGTGCAGTCCCTGGTGATGGCCATCCAGCAGCTGATCATCAACAAGCATCTGGACAAGATCCCCGTCGAGGACCTGATCAAGGAAAACGTCGAAAAAGCCAATAAGAAGCGCGCCCGCAAGGGCCTGCCGCCCATTTCGGACAAGGCCAACATGTCCACCCGCCAGATGGGCAGCTCCGCCAATGTCAGCACCCCCGGCCTCGCCGGCAAGGCGGCGGCCGCAAAGAAGACGGATTACTCCGGCCTGAGCGCGGAAGAAAAAGAAGCCATGGTCAAAGAATCCAAGGAATACTACGCCAAGAAGGCGGCAGCGGCCCCCGGCTCGCTGGCCGCGAAGGCGAACATGGTGCGCGACTACAACGAAAGAAACAAGAAATAACGGAAAAGGACAGATATGAAGCACGAATTATTCAACGGAAAGACCATCGATGATGCGATCAATAAAGCAATAGTAGAGCTGCGGATCGCCAGCGACGCGCTGGAATACGTGGTGGTGGACAAGGGAAGCAGCGGCATCCTGGGCATCGGGGCCCGTCCGGCCGTGATCGAAGCCTGGGCCAAGGATACGGTCATGGGCGCCGCGCAGGAATTTCTGGAAAACCTTTTCCGCACCATGAACATGAACGTGGAGATCCTGGGCGACTACAACGAAGAAGAACGCACCCTGAACCTGGACCTGCAGGGCGAAGACATGGGCATCCTGATCGGCAAGCGCGGCCAGACCCTGGATTCCCTGCAGTATCTGACCTCCCTCGTGGTCAACAAGAACAGCGAAGACTACATCCGCGTGAAGCTGGATATCGAAAACTACCGGGAACGCCGGGAAGACAGCCTGGAAAACCTGGCCCGCAGCTGCGCGGCGAAGGTCAAAAAGACCCGCAAGGCCATCGTGCTGGAACCGATGAATCCTTATGAGAGACGGATCATCCACTCCTGCCTGCAGAACGACCGGAACGTGATCACCTCCAGCGAGGGCGAGGAGCCCTACCGCCACGTGGTCATTTCCTTAAAGCGCGGCGGGAAGAAGTCCGGTAAGGCGGACGGCGCGGCGGAGGAGTAACGGAACGATGCGGGAAGGCCTGACGGCCGCGGCATCGGATGCGCAGGGGCGGCCGGAGGGCCGCCCTTTGCTGAAAGGAAGAAAGATGGTTCGGCAGGATATTATCGCAGCGGTGTCGACCGGACTGACCGCGGGCGGCATCGGGATCGTCCGGGTCAGCGGGGCGGGCGCCGCCGCGCTGTGCGCGCCGCTGGTGCGGATCCGCGGCCTGGATCTGACGGAGGCGCAGCCCAATCATTTATATTACGGAAAGATCGCGGAAAACGGCGCGGTGCTGGACGAAGCCCTGATCGCGGTGCTGAAGGCGCCGCACAGCTACACGGCGGAGGACACGGTGGAACTGCAGTGCCACGGCGGCCCGCTGGTGCTGCAGCGCGTGCTGGAAGCGGTGCTGCGGGCCGGGGCGCGCCTGGCGGAGCCCGGGGAATTCACGAAGCGGGCGTTTTTAAACGGCCGCCTGGATTTAAGCGAAGCGGAAGCGGTGATGGACCTCATCTCAGCGGACACCGAACTGGCCCGGGAGACAGCGGTGAAGCAGCTGCAGGGCGCGCATTCGGAGAAGATCCGCGCGCTGCGGGCCGTTCTGCTGGAAAAAACCGCGTTCATCGAGGCCGCGCTGGACGATCCGGAGCATTATTCGCTGGACGGCTACGGGGAGAAGATCCGGCCGGAACTGGAGGACCTGAAGGCGCAGATCGAAGCGCTCCTCTCCTCTTCCGACAACGGCCGCGTGCTGGCGGAGGGCATCCGCACGGCCATCGTGGGCCGGCCCAACGTGGGCAAATCCTCGCTGCTCAACTACCTGTTGGGCTTTGAGCGCGCCATCGTGACCCGCATCCCGGGCACGACGCGGGACACCATCGAGGAAAGCTGCCGCGTCGGCCAGCTGGTGCTGAAATTATCCGATACCGCGGGGATCCGCGAAAGCGAGGACACGGTGGAGCGCATCGGCATCGACCGGGCGCGGGAAGCCGTGCGGGACGCGGACCTGGTCCTTCTCCTGTGGGACGGGTCGCAGGCGCCGGAGGCGGAAGACCGCGCGCTTCTGGAGCTTTGCGCGGGCAAGCCTGCTCTTCTGCTGCTCAACAAGGCGGATCTGGGGCTGCAGGCGGACCCGGCGGCGCTGGAAAAAGAGACCGGGCGGCCCTGTTTTGCGGTATCCGCGCGGGACGGCCGGGGGATCGGCGCGGTGCTGGAGCGGATCCAGGAGATGTTCCGCCTGGAGGAGATCCGCCAGCAGCCGGTCCTGGTCACCAATCTCAGGCACAAAGCCCTGCTGCAGGACGCGGCGGCGGCGCTGGAAAACGCGCTGGAGACGCTGCGGAGCGGGGCGCCGGAGGATTTCCTGACGATCGACCTGCTGGACGCGTACCGTTCGCTGGGCCTGATCATCGGCGAAGAGGCCGGGGAAGACCTGATCAACGAGATCTTCAGCAAATTCTGTATGGGGAAATAAAATGGCGGAAATGCGCTTGAACAGCATAACACGGACGGACGTGGTCGTGATCGGCGCCGGCCACGCGGGCTGCGAGGCGGCCCTGGCGGCGGCCCGGCTGGGCAAGGACACCGTCTTATTTACCGTGAGCGTGGACAGCATCGCCATGATGCCCTGCAACCCCAATATCGGCGGCAGCTCCAAGGGCCACCTGGTGCGCGAAGTGGACGCGCTGGGCGGCGAAATGGGCCGGAACATCGACAAATGCTTCATCCAGAGCAAGATGCTGAACGAGTCCAAGGGCCCGGCGGTGCATTCGCTGCGCGCGCAGGCCGATAAGCGGGCCTACAGCCAGTGTATGCGCGAAACGCTGGAAAATACGCCGAATCTGCACATCCGCCAGGCGGAAGTCGCGAAGATTTTAGTGGAGGACGGCGCCGTAAAGGGCGTGGAGACCGTCAGCGGCTGGCAGTATCTGGCGCCGGCGGTGATCCTCTGCACCGGGACGTACCTAAAAGCGCGCTGTCTGCACGGCGAAGTCAGCGAAGAGACCGGGCCGAACGGGCTGAAGCGGGCGGAATATCTGTCGGATTCGCTGCGTGAGGCGGGGCTGCGGCTCCTGCGCTTCAAGACCGGCACGCCGGCGCGCGTGGACGGCCGGACCGTGGATTTCCCCAAAATGGAGGAACAGCGGGGCGACGACCCCGTCACGCCCTTCTCCTTCGCCAACCGGCCGGAGGACATCGCGCGGCCGCAGGTCTCCTGCTGGCTCACGTACACGAACGAGGCGACGCACGAGGTCATCCGCCGGAACATCGACCGCAGCCCGCTGTTTTCCGGCGTGATCACGGAGACCGGGCCGCGCTATTGTCCGTCTATTGAGGACAAAGTGGTCAAATTCCCTGACAAAGACCGGCATCAGCTGTTTATTGAGCCCGAAGGACTGTATACGAACGAGCTGTACATCTCCGGGATGTCCAGTTCGCTGCCGGAGGACGTGCAGGAGGCGATGATCCATACGGTGCCGGGCCTGGAGCAGGCGCGGATCGTGCGGAACGCGTACGCGATCATGTACGACCTGCTGGACGCGACGCAGCTCAAGCATACGCTGGAGTGCAAGGCCATCCGCGGGCTGTTCAGCGCGGGACAGAGCAACGGCTCCTCGGGGTACGAGGAGGCGGCGGCCCAGGGGCTGATCGCGGGCATCAACGCGGCGCGGCTGCTGGACGGGAAGGACGAATTTGTCCTGGAGCGGTCCGACGGGTATATCGGCGTGCTGATCGACGACCTGGTGACGAAGGAGAATATCGAGCCGTACCGGATGATGACGTCGCGGGCCGAGTACAGATTGCTGCTGCGGCAGGACAATGCGGATTTGAGGCTTACCCCCCGGGGGTATTCGGCGGGGCTGATCAGCGAGGAGCGGTGGCAGCAGTTTCTGTTGAAACAGCAGCAAATTTGCGATGAGCTGGAACGCGTGCGTCAGGTGACGGTGGCGCCTTCGGAGGAGGTGCAGCGGTTCCTGGAGGCGCATGAGTCGACGCCTCTGAAGTCCGGGATCGGACTGGCGGAGCTGGTGAAGCGGCCGGAACTGGATTACGAGAGCCTCTCTCCTATCGATCCGGCGCGTCCTCTTCTGCCGGCGGCGGTGCGCGAGCAGGTGAACATCACGCTGAAGTACGAGGGGTACATCCTGCGCCAGAAACAGCAGGTGGAGCATTTCGCCAAGCTGGAACGGCGGCGGATCCCGGCGGGGATCGATTACCGGGACGTGCAGAGCCTGCGGCTGGAGGCCCGCCAGAAACTGGAGCGGATCCGGCCGGAAACGCTGGGGCAGGCGTCGCGGATCGCGGGCGTGTCGCCGGCGGACGTGGCGGTACTGCAGGTGTATCTGGAGAAACATAAGGAACTGACGTAAATGTTTCACGTGAAACATTTGGGAAAAGCATGCGGGCGGCCGGCGGCCGCCTGTTTTATATGGATCATCCGGGAAAACCGCGGGAACGGCGGCGGCCGCCTGTTATTATGTTTCACGTGAAACATTCAGAATAACAGCAGGGGCGGCTGACGGCGACGGATTTGTATGTTTCACGTGAAACACGGGAGCGAATCGTCTTGTTCCGGATGTTCGAAATCCGTGCCGATGAAACATCGGCCCCTGCGAAGACGGCCGGCGTATTATAAACTGTTTGGTTATAAATCACACAATGTTTCACGTGAAACATTTGCAACATTTCTGCAGGCAGCCGATAGCTGCCCCTACTTTACATCTTTCTGTAAATACTGTATAATACACACAATGTTTCACGTGAAACATCAGGAGGGATATGGAAAACCGGAGGGAAATCCTGCAAAAATGCTTTGAAACGGCGGGGATCGCGCTGACGGGGGCGCAGGCCGCGGCGTTTCTGCGGTATGCGGAACTGCTGGAGGAATGGAACGCGAAAATGAATCTGACGGCCATCACGGAATTTCCGGAGGTGGCGCGGAAGCATTTTCTGGATTGCGTGTATCCCTTCGTAAAAGGCGCGATCGGGCCGGATCAGACGCTGATCGACGTCGGATCCGGGGCCGGATTCCCCGGGATCCCGCTGAAGATCCTGTTTCCGGACCTGAAGATCACCCTCATCGACTCCCTGAACAAGCGCGTCCGCTTCCTGGAGGAAGTGATCCGGGACCTGGAATTGACTGATATCCGGGCCGTGCACGGCCGGGCGGAGGATCTGGGGCGCGACAAAGTCTTCCGGGAACGCTTTGACCTGGCGGCGGCCCGCGCCGTGGCGCCGCTCCCGGTGCTGGCGGAGTACTGCCTGCCCTTTGTCCGGAAAGGCGGCCGCTTCCTGGCCTATAAATCCGGCCGGGTGCGGGAAGAACTGGACGGCGCGGCGAACGCCCTGAAGATCCTGGGCGCCCGGGAGCGGGATTCCCTGTACTACACGCTTCCCGGCACGGAGGAGGGCCGCTCGCTGCTGGTCCTGGAAAAAGAAAGAAACACCCCGGCGCTCTACCCGAGAAAAGCCGGGACAGCAAGTAAAAAACCGTTGTGACACAAGGAGAATCATGGGTCGAATCATTGCGATCGCGAATCAGAAAGGCGGCGTGGGCAAGACCACGACCGTGATCAATTTATCCGCGGCGCTGGCCGAAGCCGGCAAAAAGATCCTGACCGTGGACATGGACCCGCAGGGCAACGCCTCCAGCGGCCTCGGGATCGACAAGGCGCGCCTGGACAAGACTGTTTATCAGCTGATGATCGGCGAATGCAGCCTGCAGGACTGCCTTCACAAGAGCGCCGTCAAAAACCTGACAGTCGTGCCGGCTACAGTGCATCTGGCCGGGGCCGAGGTGGAGCTGATCGGGACACCGGACAGCCAGCGGATCCTGAAAAACGCGCTGGAACCGGTGCGGCAGGACTACGATTTCATCCTGATCGACTGCCCGCCGTCCCTGAACCTGCTTACCATCAACGCGATGGTGGCCGCGGACTCCGTCATGGTCCCCATCCAGTGCGAATATTACGCGCTGGAGGGCTTATCGCAGTTAATGTACACGATCGGGCTGGTGCAGCGGAGCCTGAACCCCGCGCTGAAGATCGACGGCGTCGTCTTCACGATGTTCGATGTGCGCACCAATCTGTCCGCCGAAGTGGTGGAAAACGTCAAGCAGAACTTCCGGCAGCACATTTACCGCTCCGTGATCCCGCGGAACGTGCGCCTGGCGGAAGCGCCCAGCCACGGGCTGCCCATCACGATGTATGACAGCCGCTCCACGGGGGCGGAGAGCTACCGGAAGCTGGCCAAAGAGGTCATGCAGAACAGGATCGAAGGGATCGGATAAAACTTTCCTGAAACGTTTGGAAAAGAGAGAGGAACCAAAAAGACGATGGCACGGAAAAACGCGCTGGGACGGGGCCTGGGAGCCCTGATTCCCGGGTTTGAACCCGAAAAAGTGGATAATTCCCCCGAAAATTTTCCTTCTGAGAAAAAGTTATCCACAAAACCGAAGGAAAATGTGGACAGCCCGGGGGATAAAACGAACAAAGTTTTGCTTCTTCCCCTGTCCAAAGTGGAGCCGCGCGAAGGCCAGCCGCGCATGATCTTTGACGACGCGTCGCTGGCGGAACTGGCGGAATCCATCAAACTGCACGGCGTCCTGCAGCCCATCCTCGTGGTGGACCGCGGCGACCATTACGAGATCGTCGCCGGCGAACGCCGCTGGCGGGCGGCCAAGCAGGCCGGCCTGACGAAGATCCCCGCCATCGTGCAGGAATTCAAGGATACGGAGCTGCAGGAACTGGCGCTCATCGAAAACATCCAGCGCGAGGACTTAAACCCGATCGAAGAGGCGCAGGCCTACCGGCAGCTGCTGGACGAGTACGGCATTAAGCAGGAAGAACTGGCCCACCGGGTCTCAAAGAGCCGCACGGCGGTCGCGAACAGCCTGCGGCTGCTGAAACTGGACGAGCGCGTGCAGGCCATGGTGATGGACGGCTCCCTGAGCGAGGGCCACGCCCGCGCGCTGCTGGGCCTGGCGGACAAGAAGCAGCAGTTCGAACTTGCCGGCGACGTCATCGCGAAGCAGCTCAGCGTGCGGGAGACCGAAGCGCTGGTTAAACGCATCAAGGAAGGCCGGCCCCGGAAGCGGGCCGTCCTGCGCGACGGCCGCGAAAGCGCGTACGACGAACTCGTCCTGCAGCTGCGCCGTTCTCTGGGGACCCGCGTGAACATCCGCCGGACCGGGGAAAACAAGGGTCAGATCGTCATCGACTATTATTCGCTGGAAGAGCTGGAGCAGATCTCGGACCGGATCCGGCGCGGGTGAGCAGCCGGTGCGGCCGGCAGAAAATGCGCCGGGAGATACAAAAACAGCGAATAATACGCGAAACAACCACTGAAACAATAATTAATTTGCTGATATTAACTTTTTTGAGAGGACATTATGAAAAGCGATCTTCTGAGCAACTGGGGAATAGATCCGGGCATCGTGGTCCTGGTCCTGGCGGGTATGGTCGTCATCCTGACCGCCCTGGTCATCTATTATGTGATCCGCTCCGGCCGCCTGTTCAAGGACTACGACCGGTTCATGCGCGGCAAAAACGGCGCGGACCTGGAAAGCACGCTGCACGAACTGATGAACAAAGTCGAGCGCCTGCAGAACCAGGACATGGCCAACAAGGACATGCTGCGCGTCCTGAACCGCAAGCAGATCAACGCCTACCAGAAGACGGGCATCAAAAAATACAACGCCTTTGAAGGCATGGGCGGCATGGCCAGCTTCGCCATCGCCCTGCTGGACCTGGAGAACAGCGGGGTCATCCTCAACGTGATCCACAGCCGCAACAGCTGTTACACCTACCTGAAGGAAATCAAGGAAGGCGAATGCGAAGTGGCGCTGAGCGCGGAGGAAAAAGCGGCTCTGATGCAGGCCACGCGCAAAAAAGACCGGTTCTACGATAAGGACGAAGACGTACTGGAGGAGTAAGACTGGGGAAAGCATGCAGACGTTTTTTTACTCGATCCTGCATTTTATGACAGACGGGCTGTGCGCGTTCGCGCTGTATGCCCGGTTTGCGGGGAATGAGCGGTGGGCGCTGTATATCCTGCTGTATGATTTCTGCGCGTTCGTGCTGCAGATGCCGTTCGGCGCGCTGGTGGATGTGCTGAAGGTGCGGATGCCGGAGAAGGCGGCGAAACTGCCGTTCTGGTGCGCGTTGAGCGGCGCGGTGCTGACCGCGGCGGGGGCGTTCCTGCATCCGGCCGTGCTCGGCGTGGGCAATGCGCTGTTCCACGTGGGCGGCGGGATCGGGACGATCACGGAGGACCGGGAGCACCGGCTGGAAGGCGCGGCGCTCGGGATCTTCGTCGCGCCCGGCGCGATGGGCCTGTACCTCGGCACCGTGGCCGGACAGCTGCACGACGGCGCCTGGAACCTGCGCGCGCTGCTGGTGATCGCAGCGGTGTACCTGCTGCTTTTCCTCGTGTTCTGGATGGTTTCCCGGAAGCGGGAGAGCGGTGAGCAAAACGTAAGATTACGGGACAGGGACACGGTTTCCGTCCCGGTGCGGAAAACGGCGTGGCCGGCTGTTGCGGCCGCCGCGCTGTGCTTCCTGGTCGTTATGCTGCGCTCTTATGCGGGGTTCGCGGTCGTGTTTTCCTGGAAGACGGGCTTCACGGCGGGCTTTATCTGCACGCTGGCCGTCGTGCTCGGCAAGATGGCGGGCGGGCTGCTGGCGGCGCGCTTCGGCGCGGAGCGGGTCATGACGGTCTCGCTGGTGCTGTCGGCGCTGGGCTATCTGTTTTCGGACGTCCCGGCGGCCGGCGTCGCGGCCCTGTTCTTCTTTAATATGACCATGCCGGTCACGCTGTACCTGATCGCGGACCGCTTCCGCGGGCTGGAGGGCTTCTCGTTCGGCCTGCTGACGGTCGCGCTGTTCCTGGGCGTCCTGCCGACCTTTTTCGGGACGGCGGCGCTCCTGCCCGGCCGCTGGCTCGGCGCGGCGGTCAGCCTGCTGTCGCTGCTGATGCTGCTGGCGTCGGTGCGGCTGCTGAGAAGAGAAAAACGATGGAAGTCCTGAAGATCTTCGGCGTGTCCCTGGGCCTCACGCTGGTCATCGAACTGGCGCTGGCGGCCGTGTTCCGGGTCCGGTCGAAGCGGGGCCTGCTGATCGTCCTGCTCGCGAACGTCCTGACCAATCCGGCTGCGGTGTTCGTATGCATGGCGTTGGGCCCGTTTTTCGGAGGCCTGTTCCTCCCCTTCCAGCTGCTGGTCGAGGCCGTGGTCGTATTGGTGGAGGGCCGCGTCTACCGGGATTTCCGGGAGGACCTGAACGCGGCGCTTTCGCCGTTCCTTTTGTCCCTGATCCTGAACGCCTGCTCCTACGGGACGGGCCTGATCCTTTTTCCCCTGCCGTAACGGCAGAATGACAGAACGGAGGTCTTAGAAATGAGCATTTTCAGCATTTTGCCGGCGGATATCGCCTGGACCGTTTTCGACATGCCGTTCCGGCAGGTGATCGCCGTCGGCGCCGCGGTCCTGATCGTGGTCGCGGTGACGGCCCTGGTCATCAAAACGGTGAAGAAGAAGGGGCCGGCGCCGAAGAGCGCCGCGGAGATCGGGGCGGTGGAGACAGAGCCCGGGCCCGCGCCGGAAGCAGAAGCCGAAGCGGAGCCAGAAAAGAAGGAGGAAGAGTGATGACAGCATTCCTGACCGCCGACGCGATGGGCGGACCGTTTTTCATTATCCTGCCCATTATGTTTTTGCTGGCCGTCGGAGCGGCGGTCCTGCTCGTGGTCGTCATCACGAGGGCGATCCTGAAGCACATGAAACAGAAAAAACAGAAACCGGAAGATGATCCGTTTGACGCCGAGATCAAAGGATACTGAAGGGGACGCGCTAAAACCTGCCCACAGCGGGCCTGAAATCGGACTTTTTCAACAAAGTCCGATTTTTTTGTTTTTGTCTGCAACAAATCCCCCCACCCGTCGGTATCATGGACAGAAAGGCCTCCGTATCTGCAGGACGGAAGGCAGATATCGTGAGGAGGAACTACACCATGAAGACCCGTATCATCAGTTTATTGCTCGCCGCCGTGCTGATCTTTGCCGCGGCAGGCTGCGGAATGAACCCGAAAGCGGAGGCGCAGGCCTCGAAGACCGGCGCGGCCGCCGTACAGACGACGACGGCCCAGGCGGCGGAGAAGCAGGGCAATACCGTAAAGGCCGACCCCGCTGCCGCGAAGACCACGGAACCCGCCGCCCAGCAGACCACCGAACCTGCCGCGCAGCCGGCCGGCGCATCGAACGCACAGACCGCCGGGACCGATTCCCCGGCCCCGATATTCCGCCTGGAAACGGAAGATTTTATCCTGACCATCACCGGCATCGCCGACGGCACCGGCCATCCTTTCTTCGGCGATTATTACGAGATCAGCTACACCTTTGAAAACAAGACCGGTAAAAAGGTCATCATGGACTGGGGTTTCATCGCCGTCTGTCATTGCATGATGCCCCAGGGCGTCTGCGAATGGGTGGAGCCCGGTCAGACGATCAGCGGAAGCTTCGACCTGATGAAGGTCTTCCTGGAGTATTACGGGATCGAAAGCCCCGATGAAGTGATGTTCCGCCTCGAAGTATCGGAAGACGGGAACGAGGACGCGGATCCGATCTTCAAGCAGTACGTCACTTTCTATCCGACCGGAAAGACCGCGGCGGACATCCCTGCCCTCACCCACACCCCCGTGGAAGGCGAGATCGTCCTGGCCGACACGGATGAATTCTCCTTCATCCTGCTCCCCGGCCAGTATGACGGCGGTGTCGAGACCGTGTTTGAGATCCTGCTCATCAACAAGACCGACAGCGACCTGCGCTTCAAATGGAGAGACATCTTCGCGAACAGTTATTATGCGGGCGGGCACTACAGTGAAGACAATTTCACAAACGGCACGGTCCTGTCGCCCCATTCCCAGGAGAAAAACTACTTCTACGCCTATACCGGCGGCGTGATGCACTTCGGATACATGACCGTGGATCATCTGGAATTCACGCTGGACGTATTCGACCTGCCGCTTCAGGGGGAGGAGACCCGGATCTTCAGCGCTCCGCTGGAAGTCTACCCAACCGGCCTGGCCCCGCAGGACGTCGTCGTCCCGGTCTGCCCGGAGACGCCCGAACAGAAGGTCCTGTTTGAAAATGAGGACCTCACGGTGATCCTCCTGGACGAATTCCAGGGCGGCTACGCCGAACGCTTCCTGTCCTTCTACCTCGAGAACCGCACGGACAAGGATGCGGTCATCCTCCTGCATGACATCATGATCGACGACCTGGAAGGCCGGAACGACGAAAGCCTCCATATCCCGGCCGGGCAGAAAGCGGTCATGCTGCTCAACGTCGACCCCATCATCCAGCAGTTCGACCCGGAGCGCAGCCCGGAGCACTTCATCTTCCAACTGGACATCCGCCTGACCGGTGAGGAAAACAGCGAACTGGTGAAGGACGCTGAATTCGAGATCCAGTTCAGTGAAGTGCCGCTGGAAGAACGGCTGCAGGAGGACGAAGGGTGGATCCGGTAGGAAAGCGCGCCGTATCACTTCGATAAATAGCAAAAGGGGGGAACGGATTCCGTTCTCCCCTTTGATTATTCGCCGCGGATGTGCTATGATGAGACCGCTGCGGCCGGGCCGGAAGCGGTCTGCGGCGCAAAGCCGCATCAGCCCGGACGATCATGCTGAACCCAAACCCGAAAGAGGAGGAAATACGATGGAACTGGCTATGAGAAAAGACGTGCCTGTGGAAGAGACCTGGGACCTGTCCCTGATCTACCCCACCGAAGAAGCCTTTCAGGCGGACGTGGAGCGCGCCAGACAGCTGGCGGACGATCTCTGCGAAAAGTTTCAGGGGAAACTGACCGGCGCGGACGCGATCGTGCGCTGCATGGATGAATACGAAGAATACCTGAAAGCGATGGTCCTGACCGGGGATTACGCGGGCCTCGCGGTCGAAGTCGACTACACCGACGGCGCCGCGATGGAGCGCAGCCGCCGGATCCAGTCCCTGTACGCGGAGCTGGACAGCCGCCTGACCTTCATCCGCTCGGAGATCCTGCAGCAGCCCGAAGCGGTCATCGAAGAAGCCGCCGAAAAGAGCGTGAAGGCGAAGAACTATCTGCGTGACATCCTGCGCGAAAAGCCCTACGTGCTTTCCCCGGAGACCGAGCGCGTGCTCGCGGCCTTCTCGCAGACCTTCGAGACGCCTTACGAGGTGTACAATATCGCGAAGCTCGCGGACATGAAATTCCCGTCCTTCACCGTGAACGGGAAGGAATACCCGCTGGGCTACTCGCTGTTCGAGGACGATTATGAATACGAACGGGACACCGACGTGCGCCGCGCGGCGTTCGCGGCTTTCTCGGACAAGATCCGCCAGTACGAAAACGTGACGGCCGCCGCCTACAACGCGTGCGTGACGACGGAAAAGGTCGAATCGCGCCTGCGCGGCCACGCCTCCGTCTTCGATTACCTGCTGTTCGACCAGAAAGTCACGCGCGAGATGTACGACCGCCAGATCGACCTGATCACGGAGAAGCTGGCGCCGCACATGCGCCGCTACGCGAAGCTGATCCAGCGGATCTACAAGCTGGATAAGATGACGTTCGCGGACTTAAAGCTCCCGCTGGATCCGGACTACGACCCGAAGGTGACCATCGCGCAGTCGCACGACCTGGTGAAGGAAGGGCTGTCGGTCCTGGGCGAGGACTACGGCGCCATGATCGACGAGGCCTACCGCGACCGCTGGATCGATTTCGCCAAGAATCAAGGCAAGTGCACGGGCGGCTTCTGCTCCTCGCCGTACGGCCGCGGCTCGTTCATCCTGCTTTCGTGGAACGACCGGATGTCCGACGTCTCCACCGTCGCGCATGAGCTGGGCCACGCCGGGCATTTCCGCCTCGCGAACTCGCACCAGTCGCTGTACGACACCGACGTCTCCACCTATTTCGTGGAAGCGCCGTCCACGATGAACGAGATCCTGCTCGCCCACCACCTGCTGAAGACGAACGACGATCCGCGCTTCAAGCGCTGGGTCCTGGGCAGCATGATCGGCAACACCTACTATCACAACTTTGTCACGCACCTGCGCGAAGCCTGGTACCAGCGCGAAGTCTACAAGATCATCGACGAGGGCGGTTCCGTGGACGCCGAGACCCTGTCCGACATCTTCCGCCGCAACCTGGAACTCTTCTGGGGCGACACGGTGGAACTGACCGAAGGCGCGGAACTCACCTGGATGCGCCAGCCGCACTACTACATGGGCCTGTACTCCTACACCTACAGCGCGGGCCTGACCGTGGCCACGCAGGCGGCGCTGCGCATCGAGCGCGAAGGCGCGCCGGCCGTCGCGGACTGGATGGAAGTCCTGAAAGCGGGCTCCACGCTGGATCCCGCCGGCCTCGCGAAGCTCGCGGGCATTGATATTTCGACGGATAAGCCGCTGCTCGACACGATCGACTACATCGGCTCCGTCATTGCCGAGCTGGAGCGGCTCACGGACGAGATCGAAGGGAAGTAAGCCGCAGAAAGGAGACGCGGGATGTACGTTCCGATCGTAAACGGACGGAAGATAAACCGGGCCGTCTGCTTTCTGTTCCTTATCATGACGGCGATCCTGCTGGCGGCGGCCGGGGTGTTCGCGCTTCTGCGGAAACCCGAAGCGGCGTCGGCGTTCCTGATGTGCGCGCTGATCATGGGCGGCCTGGCCCTGTTTTACGGGCTGCTCTGGCTCGTCTGGAGCCGGAAGGAGAGGAAGGCGGAGCGGGCGCTGAAAGAGGCGGCCGCGATGCGGGAGCAGGAGCCGGACCCCGGCCGCAGCACCTGGCAGGAGTTCGTTCTGCCGAAGGAGCAGCTGACGGAGACGGCTCTGAAGCGGTATCTGAATATCGCGCGGGGGCTTGGGGTCGCGGTCCTGGTGATGTTCCTGCTGATCACGGGCATCCAGGTATTTTACGGCTCCATCGGAAGTGCGCTCCAGCTGGTGTACGTCTTCGTGTTCTGCCTGCTGATCGCGCTGCCCGGCCTGCTGCTCCAGCGGGGCATTTACAAAAAATACGAGCGCTCCGTTCCGGAGCGGATCATGCTGTTCCCCGGGAAGCTGGTGGTGGATGAGGCTGTTTTTGCTTCGGAGGAGATCCGCGACATCCGCGTCTCTCCGGACCGGCTCTTCAACCCGAACTCACCTGCCCTTTACCGGGAACTGCAGATCCGGACCGCCCGGGACAGCGCGGTATACCGCCTCGATTACCGCGCCGCCGGGAATGAGCAGCCCCGCTGGGAAGCCTACCCGGCATTCATCGCCGCGCTGAGCGCCTGGGGCAAGGAAAACCGCGTACCGGTCGACGTTTCTTACATGGACTGAAGACCACACAAAAAAAGAACAGGGCCATTGGAGACAGTTTCTCGTGGCCTTGTTTTTTATTGCAAAAATAATTTGATAATTATCGAAATAAATCTTGACAGCGCCGCCGGGCTGCGCTATATTTGATTCGATGAATATAAAATCAAATTCCGAAACAGGAGGAAAATCCATATGAAAGAGTTTATCGAATACCTGACCCGGCAGATCGACGCCGGCCGGGATGACATAATGGCGCTGGAAAAGGACGGCCGACAGGACGACGCGGATTTCGCCAAGGTGCGGACCAACATCTACGAGGTCTGCCGAACCGTGACGAACGCCCTGAAAGACCGCCCGAACGCCGGCGCGGGGGCCGTCAAAGCTCAGCTGGAACGCTTCCGGACCGCCTGGCAGGCGGCGCTGGACAAGGCGAGGGAGCACGGCGACGCCCGGAACATCGTGGTCGAGGAGACCAAACTGGCTGCGCTCGCGGACGTGGCGGCGCACTTTCCGGAGGCGGACCGATGACGCAGGAAAACGCCCTCCGGATCTTTAAAAGCCTCTCGGACATGTCGCGCCTCCGCATCGTCCGCTCCCTGACGCAGGGCGACATGTACACGGAACTGCTGGCGGAGCGCCTGGACCTGACACCTTCCACCGTCTCCTTCCACATGAAAAAACTGGAAGAGGCCGGTCTCGTCGTCTCCCGCAAAGAGCAGTACTACACCGTCTACTCCCTGGACCGCAGCGTGCTGGAACAGTCTCTGTTTGACGTCGCGGCGTCGGAACCGGAGCAGACCGACGAGCAGCAGAAGCGGGAGGAGGAATACCACCGCAAAGTGATCGATTCCTTCTTCGAATACGGCAAACTCCGCGCCATCCCGGTCCAGCGCAAGAAAAAGCTGATCTGCTATGAAGTGATCGCCGAACGCTTTGCCCCGGGCAAAGTCTACAGCGAAAAAGAAGTGAACGGGATCATCGCCCCGGTCTATGAGGACTACTGCACGGTCCGACGGGACATGATCGGCGAGGGCATCCTGCAAAGGAACGGAAGCGAGTACGTCCGCGTCCGGTGAGGAAGGAAAACAAATAAACAGAGCCGCGGGGGAGCTTCCCGGCGGCCCTGTTTTTTATTGGACAGCCAAAACGGCCTTGTTCTGCTATCTCAGTCCAGTCTTGCTTTGCCGCTGACCCGCGTCGCGGTGACGCGGCCGTCTTCGAGGAAGCAGGCGGCGCTGATGATGCTGGGCTTGCCCATGGCTTCGCCCTGGCGGACGGTGATCTCGTTCCAGCCGTCGGTGAGCGGCAGGAGGCGGTGCTCCACCATATACGCGGAGAGCGCCGAGGCCGCGACGCCGGTGGCCGGGTCTTCGGGATAGCCGGCGCGGCAGGGGAACTGGCGGGCGCAGAAGAGGCGCGGGTCATCGCCGGGCTCGGGGGCGAAAGGGTAGAAGCCGGTGGTGTGATATTTGTCGCACAGGCTCCAGAGATATTCGAAGTCCGGCTCCAGGCGGTAGACCGTGGCCTTCTCCTTCAGCGGCACGAGCAGTTTGAAGCGCGATGTGGCGGCAGATTCGATCGGCAGATCCGCGAGCTCGTCCGGCGTGATGCGGAGCGCGCGGCAGACTTCCTCAGGCGCCGGGTTTTCTTCGGCGAAGCGCGGCAGGAACTGCGACAGCGAGACCTTGACGCGGCCGCCTTCGCGCTCCCAGTCGACCGATACCGGGCCGAGCGCGGTCTCCAGCCGGACCGGCGACTCTGTCACGCGGCCGGTCTCCACCAGCACGGTCACGGACCCGATCGTGGCGTGCGTGCACATCTCCATCTCATGCAGCGGCACGAAATACCGCGCCTTCACGTCGCAGTCATCGCGGGACGGCTTCATCAGGAACGCCGACTCCTCGCCGAAGCCGAACGTCATCGCCTGCATTTCTTCCGTAGACAGCGCGTCCGCGTCGACCGTCACCGGACACGGATTGCCGCCGCCCGGTTTCTCTTCAAATACTACGGTATGGATCATCTGATGCATAAAGATACCTCCTGTCACTGCTCTGCTTCGTATTCGGTGACGTTCAGGATAGTGTCGCCGTCGATCTGGACGGCGCAGGGGCGGGAGAACTTCACGTGGACTTTGCGGCCGGTAAGGACGGTCGTCATGTTCGTCAGCTCCACGTGTTTGCCCTCGAAGATTTTCGGGAAATTGATCATGGTCTTCAGGCGGGAGGGACAGCAGAAGACCATGACGGACAGCTGGCCGGAGAAGCGGTCCTGGCCGGGGGCGAGCATCATGCCGCCGCCGCAGTAGCGGCCTTTCATGGCCGGCGCGAGCCAGACGTTGTCAAATTCCCGCGTGACGCCGTCCACGGTCACGGTGGCGTGGCACGGCTTGAAGAAAAAGAGCACGCCTTTGACCGCGATCGTCGTGTAGTTGATTTTTTTGCCGGGCTTTCGGGCCTTGATCTTATCCGCGGCCTCGCAGCAGTAGCCGTCGATCCCGAAGCTCATGTTATTGATGTATTTCCGCTCGATCCCGTTCGCCCGGGCGGTCGGCAGGTTTTTCAGGTACTCGTTCAGGAGGACCTCCGTCCCCGGCTTTTCGCCGATGTCGTTCAGGAAGTCGTTGCCGGTCCCGTTGCCGTACAGGTAGACCTTGTTTTTTAAATGTTCGCAGTCGACGTGGTTGATCAGATGGTTGATCGTCCCGTCGCCGCCGATGATGACGACCTCATCGTCCTCTTCAAGCGCTTCAAAGAACGCGCCGAAATCGACCTTCGTCGCGTCGATCAGCTCCAGGCCGAACAGTTCCGGCTTGATCCCGTTGTTCGCCAGCGGATTGTACAGAAAATACTTCATATCGGACCTCCTTATCCCATGATCAGGCCTAAAACGATCAGAAATTCACCCAGCGAGTAGGTCAGCATGACCCAGAAATGCGTCTTCAGCGGGCTGTTTTTGTGGAAACGCACGAGGAAGAGCGAGGAATCGGACAGGAAAAACAGCAGCGCGCCGGCGGCCGTAACGAGGCCGGCGGTATTGCGGAGCGTCAGGCAGCGGAACCAGGCGAAGCAGTTCATCAGCCCGTTCAGGATCAGGTACGCCAGCATCGGGTAAAACAGCGCTTTCGGCAGGTGCGGCCGCAGATATTTGAAAAAGACCAGCGAAGCCGTGACGAAGAACAGGATCAGGCCCGCGATCACCGCGGGACGGATCGATCCGAGCTCCGTCTGCCGCAGGTAGGTCAGGATGAAGAACACGTGGCTGACCATGAACGCGATCCCGCCGGCCGTGAACCATTTGTTCCCCTTCGGGATCAGCAGCAGGTCGCCCAGCCAGGAAAACGCCAGCGCCAGCACGGCAAACAACACGACGGGCTTCGCCGCGCAGCAGTAAAACCCAAGCAGGCCGGTCAGGATGAACGGCTTGGTCTTGTTCCGCAGCGGTTTGTCGTTCTTCAGCGAGGCATACAGATGGATCCCCGCGGAGACCAGAAACACCGCCAGCATCAGATAGCGAAGAATCTCCATAAGCGCTTCTTTCTATTTTCCCTGGACCGGCTTGGGGCTGATATAGCGGACCGTAAAGGTACCGGTCTCGGAATCGATCTGCCGGTTCAGTGCTTCCGGCTCAAAATCATCGACGCCCGAAACATGCAGAATGTCCGCCGAGGCGTTATTCAGGAGATGGATCGACAGCGTCAGTTCGATGATCTCGAATTTTCCTTCCTGTCCGGGAAGCTCCGTGAAGGCAGAACTGGCCTCGGCCTGTCCCGTCAGAGAGGCTTTGACCGATGAATGGAACAGGACCCCCAGTTCTTCCGGCGGGGTGTCCTCGTCGTCGAATTCCGAATGGAGCCAGACCTCCGAGGTCCCGGTCATCGTCCAGTCCGGGACCGAGAGCTGTCCCGGTTTTCCGTCTTCTCCCAGCGTGCCGCTCCACACCATGGGCTTGGCGGTCTCATACTTGATAGAGATTTTTATCCAGTCGTTCTCATCCATATACTGGGAGAGATACCGGGCACACTCCTCCCGGGTGTAGTCGTGGCTGCCTTTTTGCTCGAACGTCAGGGAAAAGGTGCCGTCGGCGGCTATGGAGAGGGTGGAATGCTGCAGCAGATCGATCAGGAAAAGCTTTTCGGCTTTATACAGATCTTCGGTGAATACTTCTCCCACGTCAAGCGTCGTATTCCAGAACTGGTACGGGGTCTGGGCGTTGACCGTCAGCGTGATCCGGGTGTAGGCAGCGGTCAGGTCGGGCGGTACGGTGAATGCTACGGTGACGGGCTTCCAAATGGAAGGGGCCGGATTGAAAGTGACCGAAGTCGGACAGCCGATCATCATATAGGCATAAAACCGCATTTTGGTCAGCGAATTGCTCTTCGGCGTGACGAAAAGCCGGAAAGAGGAAGGATAGAGTCCCTTTTCATACATCCACTTCGTCGTGCCGCCTAAAGTAAACTGGAGCTCTTTTGTCCGGTCCGCGAAGGAGATCGAACTATCCATCATGGCCGTGTGAAGGCTGGGCTTTTTCAACTGGGCGCTGATGGCGTAAATACTCCCGTAGAACGAGGTGTCTTTGACAACGAGGGTCGTTGCCTTGGTAACGGTCGGATCGTAGGCGCAGAACTCAAGGGTCCGGTTCAGATACGGCAGGATCACGTTATTGATCTCGCGCACGATCATCATTTCGCATTCGTCGAGAAGGATCCGGACCTGGTCCGCCACGAGTTCCTTGGTCGTCTGACGGATGCTCTCCAGATGATAACTGACCCATTTCTGGCGGGTCGTTTCGTCAGGGTCGGTCCAGTGTTTCCAGTCCGGATACGTAATGATCATCGGGAAGGTTTCCTTGGTCGCGGGATTGGTCCCGTAGGAACGGATCAGGAGGTCCTTGTGGTCCTGGGCGTACCGTTCCTTTTCCTCAGGGCTCTTGCGGAAGAAACTGTTCAGATATTCGTCATACAGATAGGTGAAGTTGTAGGAGACCGCATTGCGGTCCTTCCCGGCTCTCAGGACGGACAGGCGGACGGCGGACATGGCCCTGTCCCAGCCTCTGCCATCCGGGTAGAGGCGGAACGTTTTGTCGCCTACGGTGACCGGCACGCCTTCGTTCAGATAATTCCGGTACAGCACGTATTCGAACGAGGTGTCCAGACCGATCTGTTTCACCGCGTCCACGATCGTGGGCAGGTTGAAGGCGGCGATGGCGATGGCGGCGGTCACCGGGTTGCCGGGCGTGGCCAGGGCCACCGCGCCGGCGCCGGCGCTGATCAGATCGTACATGTTATCTTCCAGAACCGCATATTTGTTTTTGTTCTGTGAGACCTGCCAGGTGACTTTTCCGACGGTCAGGATGATCCCGACCGCGGTAATGACGGTGGCCAGCCCTGCCGGGACCGCGTTGTTCTTCAGCAGGTTGACGGAACCGATACCCACGTCCGTGCGGCCGAAAATAGCGGAAAACCCGTCATACCCGGATTCCTTGAACCAGTCGGGCTTCAGGGCATCGGCTGAGATGAATCTTTCGACAAATCTGTCGTCTTTTTCCAGAAATTCGCGGATCGCGGACTGGTCGATCCGGGCCGCATTCAGCAGGTTCTGGTAGTGGTACTCGGTGTCCGAGACGTCCAGCGGATCCGTGACGATGAATTTTTCCTGCGCCATCAACTTCACACGCTCAAAGACCATCTGGGCGTCGGTGGAAAAATGCGTTTTGGTATAGGTGACGCAGGCTCCGTCTTCGCTCAGCCGGTAGGGCAGCGGTTCCCAGGTGCGGGTCTCTTCGTTGAAGGTGACGAGGCTGCGGTCGTATCCCGGGGACTCGCAGGGAACGGTGATGGTGACGTTCGCGGCAAATTCATGTTTGCCGGAAGCCAGGGAAAAGTCGTACATGCGAAGGCGGCTTTCGGTGGCGGCGCTGTCGGCCGAGCCCAGGTCCCGGATCTCCAGGATGTCGGCTTCGGTCAGATTGCAGCCGCCGAAGTCGACCGTGATCCCGTTCCAGCTGACGGACGGGGCTTCCGGGGTGACGGCCAGGCAGACGGGCTCCGCTGCCGCGATCGCGGCGGGGTCGGGGACCGTTTCGATCAGGGCGGGGTTCCCCGGCGAGCTGTCGTTCGTGATCTCCAGGCCGAGTCCGTTGACGAGCACGCCGTCATTATTCCGGGAAAGTTCCTGCCAGGCGTCGGATTCGGCCAGGAGGCTCCAGGCCTCGCTTTCCGCGACCGCGCCCTTAAAGTCTTCCGAGTCGCCGGGCGTGGCTTCAGTCTCCTGCGTGGCAGAGGTCGGCTGCGCGGCAGAGGTCTCCTGCGCGGCGGTGGCCGGCTGCGCAGTGGTGGTCGGCTGCGTGACGACGGAGCCGGTCGGTTTCGGGTCCACGGGCGTCCGGACCAGGAAGCCCGGATATTTGAAGGCGGCCAGCCCCAGCTCCGCGATCATGACGACGATCAGGAGCAGGCTGAGGAGGGGTCTTCCTTTTTTCGATTCGCTGTTCATGGCGGACCTCCTATCTGGTCAGGGCGATAAAGACGGCTTCGCCGGCGGACGACAGGAAAGCGCCGGACGCATACTGAGAACCGTCGTATTCATAGAAGTAGAGATAGACCGTCTGATCGCCGAGGTCGGCGGCCGCGAGCCCGTTCTCCAGGGTGAACGGGTAGGCCGGCGTTTCCAGATTGGTTTTGGCGGTCTCTTTGCCGTCGCGGAGGGAATAGGTCAGGTAGTCGTCATAGGCGGCGAGATAACTGCTCTGCCCCGCGTCCAGGATGACGTCGGCGAAGATCATGCGCGCGTTTTCGCCCTCCGGATCGCAGTACAGCAGGGCTTTCCACTGGCCGAACAGTTCCTGGATCCGGGTGATCTGCGTGCTGCCGGCCGGGACGCCTGCTGTTATGACACCGTCCAGGTACCAGGAGAAGCGCTCCATTTCCTCCGCCGAGCGGGCGGGGACGGAAGGGGCGTTGGTGGTCGGCACGGGCGTGGTGGGGGCCTGGGTCGTGGGCGCGGGTTTGGTCGGCGCCTGGGTCGTGGCGGCGGGCGTGGTCTGGGCCGGCCTGGTCGCCGCCTGGGTCGTATGCGCGGCGGTCTCCTTCGGATCGCCGGCGCGGGCCTTCTGATACGCGGAAAAGATCCAGACGGCCAGCGCCAGATCGATCACGAGAAGGATAAACCGGAAGAAACCTCCTTTGCGTTTCATGGACGGGGCTCCTTTTATTGTCCTGTTGTTTTTGGAGTAGTCGAAATATATCAAATATAGAATATCGTAAATGGAAAAGGAAGGCAAGAAGTATTTCCGCTGTTGCCCGCCGTAGCGGCGCGCCGGTCAGGCGGTTTCGCTGTCTGCGTGCGGGAGCACGTTGTACAGCGTGACGGAAACAATGACGAGCGCGGCGCCGCAGATCGCGAGGGCGCTCATCTTTTCCCCGCAGAAGATCGCTACGGGGATCGGGTTAAAGACCGGCTCGATGCTCATCAGCAGGGAAGCCTCGACGGAATCGGTTTTCTTAATGCCGGCTGAAAACAGAAGGTTCGGTATGGCATACTGGAAGACTGCAAGGATCCCCAGCCAGAGGAGATTGTGGGGACTCCAGTCCAGTACGGCGCCGAAGCAGAACGGCACGGAGATAAGGAAGCAGATCAGGTTCCCGAGGATCATGCAGTCCTGCGTATCACAGTTTTCTCCGTGCATGACCAGGATCTGCCCCGCGAAAGAAAAGGCGGAGCCGAAGGCCAGGACGTTTCCCAGCACATGCGAAAAATCCAGGTTGTCCAGGAAAGACAGAACGCAGCCCAGAAAGACCGCGAGCGTCAGCAGCACCTCGGCCGGCCGCGCTTTCCTGTGCCGGAAGACCACGCAGAACAGAAAGACCAGGATCGGAGCCATATACTGCAGCACGATCGCCGTCCCGGCCGTCGTCAGTTTGATCGCGAAGATATACAGAACACTGGTCGCGCTGATCATCAGGGCACCCAGCAGGTTCGGCTTTGTGACTTTCAGGCGGAGATCGCCTTTGACGGCAAAGATCAGCAGAAGGGAAACGATGCTGCGAACGGCTACGATCGGCATCGGGCTCCAGGTCACGGATTTGACGCAAACACCGGCCAGCCCCCATAAAAGGGCTGCGCCGAACAGTTGCAGGCGTCCGATGCGCTTTTCCCTCTGTCCTGTTTCCGCCATGGTCTTTCCGCTCAAAAAACTCTCTGAAAGTGCAGAATTATCTGAACTAATACGATTTTCAGTGTAACACAGTTCCGGGGGATATGCTATACTCTTTTTGTAAGCCGGCGGGGACAGGCCCGATGGCACGTCAAAAGGGCAGTCCCGTTTGGCAGGGCCGAAAAGAACCGTCGCCGCTGGCAGGAGGTGCGTATGGAAAAAACTTATAAAGGCTGGCAGGAGTGGACCTCCCCCGGCGAACAGCGCGAATACACAGAATCGGCGCCGCTCCTGGCGGCGGACGGCCGGGTGCAGGCGGCGGGCTGGGCGCGGCACGGGCTGTTTCAGTACGACCGCAGCCTCGTGAAGCACAAGATGCGCCGCAAAGAGTGGGATTTTTACCAGATCTCGGACGGGGAGTTCATGGTCCAGATCAATTTCGCCAACATCTCGCTGGGCGGCTACGCGTCCGCGATGCTGGTGGACCTGAAGAATCATAGGATCCTCGCCAATAAAATGGCCCCGTTCCTCGGCGGAAAGGACAAATACGTGCTGCCCGCGCGCGGCGACGAGCCGAATACGGTGAAATTCAGTGTGGGCAAGGCGTCGTTCCTGGCAGAGACGCGCGAAACGTCGCGGCATCTGCGCTTCGAGATGGGGGACGTCCGCGCGGACTTCACGATGGACATCCGGCCCGGGCAGGAGAACATCACTACGATCCTGCCGTTCGCGGGCTTCCCGGACCGCTATTTCATGACTACCAAGCAGAACTGCCTGCCCTGCGAAGGGACGTTTACGGCGCAGGGTGTGGAGCGGCGGTTCTCGAAGGACAAGTGCTTCTGCGTGATGGACTGGGGCCGCGTCTGCACGCCGTACCGGTTGGTCTGGTACTGGGGCAACGGATCGACGTGGCTTACGGAGCCCGACGGCTCGCGCCACCTGTTCGGCTTCGAGATCACCTGGGGCATCGGCGACGAATCGCACGCCACCGAGACCTGCCTCTTCTACGACGGCATGGCGCACAAGATCGGTCCGGTGGACGTGGATACGTTCCCGAAGCCGGACGGATATGAGAAACCGTGGAAATTCATCTCGCGGGACGGGCGGTTTGAGATGACCATGCAGCCGTTCTATGACCACCACTCCGACCTGAACATCGGCGTCATGCGCATGCACTCGCATCAGGTGCACGGGTCATGGAGCGGGACGGTGACGCTGGACGACGGCAAAGTACTCGAGATAAAAGACATGTACGCGTTCTGCGAGTACGTGGAGAACCGCTGGTAGAGTTGAGGTACGTAGGGGCCGTTGAAACAACGGCCCCTACAATACTGATTTCCGAAAATCTGACAAAAGGACAGTCCCTTTGTCAGATTTGATAGCACTCCGGCCGGCGGTCGGAGAGGAGGTTCATGGTGCGGCGGACGTCCTGACAGGCGGCAAGGTCGATGTCGGCGAAGAGGATCTCTTCGGATCCGCCGGCTTCGGCGAGGATGTTGCCGAGGGGGTCGGCGACCAGGGAGTGGCCGAAGAAGTCGTACGGGCCGGACGGGCCGGCGCAGTTGGCGGCGGCGAGGAAGACCTGGTTTTCGAGCGCGCGGGCCTGGACGAGGGTGCGCCAGGGGTGGAGGCGCGGCTTCGGCCACGCGGCGGGGACGAGCAGGAGGCGGGCGCCGGCGAGGGCCAGGGCACGGGCGAGCTCCGGGAAGCGGAGGTCGTAGCAGATCATGAGGCCGCAGGGGAGGCCGGGGAGGTCGAAGCGGCAGGGGCGGGCGCCGGGGGCGTAGATCCTGTCTTCGCCCATCAGGCCGATCAGGTGGATCTTGTCATAGCGCGACGTTTCGGAGCCGGTGCGGTCGAAAACGTAAGCAGTGTTGCGCACCGCGCCGCCCCGGCGGTCAGCCACGGAACCCGCCGCGATCGGGATGCCCAGCTCCGCGGCCAGTTTCCGCATCGCGAGCGCCGCCGGCGCGCCGTTCTCATCCGCCCCGGGCACGGCCGGATCCGCCGGGACTCCGGTGTTCCAGACTTCCGGCAGCAGGATCAGATCCGGCTTTCCGGCCGCGGCTTGCCGCACCATTTCCGTGGCGCGGGCGATGTTGGCGGAGGGGTCGCCGGGGACGACGTGCAGTTGGATGAGGGCGAGTTTCACGGGTGCAGTTTCCCCTCGTAATAGTGTTTCCGGCAGAGCGGCGTGTACGCTTCGTTGGCGCCGAGGACGATGGTCTCGCCTTCGCGGACGAGTTTGCCGTCGGCGTAGCGGGCGTTGAAGCGGGCTTTTTTGCCGCACCAGCAGATGGTGGGGATCTCTTCGATCTCGTCGGCGAGTTCGAGGAGACGCTTGGAACCCTCGAAAAGCAGGGTCTGGAAGTCGGATTTGAGGCCGTAGCAGATGACGGGGATGCGGTATTCGTCGACGACTTTGACGAAGCCCTCGACCTGCGCGGCGGTCAGGAACTGCGCCTCGTCCACGATGATGCAGTCCGGCTTGTCCGGGCCGGTGAAGAACGCCTCATCGCGGGAGAGCAGGTCCTCGGCGGTCAGGCACGGCGCCTCGAGGCCCATGCGGGAGCGGAGCACCAGGTCGCCGTCGCGGTTCTCCAGCGCGGGTTTGCAGAGCAGGGCTTTTTTGCCGCGCTCCAGGTAATTGTATTGCACCATCAGGGCGTTCGCGGTCTTGCTGGCGCCCATGGCGCCGTAGCGGAAGTAGAGTTTTGCCATAATGCGGTCCTTTCGGGGAGCCGGCCCGGCGGGGCGGTCCCGGTCGTTATCCTAACTATAGCAGTTTTCGCCGGGAAATTCAATTTGAACCGTCTGCGTTTTGCGCCGCCCCGGGCCGCGTAAACAACGGTCCATATGAAAGCATACCATCCGCCCAAACAGCGCCTCCCACTTGAAAACCCTCCCCGCATCTGCTAAAATCGGGGGCAGACAAGGAGGACGGCCATGAGCGACGTTTTAGTGATAGGGATCGCGGGCGGTTCCGGCAGCGGAAAGACCACCCTGACGAAAAACCTGATCAATTATTTCGGCGACCAGATCGCCGTGGTGCATCACGACAATTATTACAATTCCCACCATGACATGACGTTCGAAGAGCGCTGCCAGGTGAACTACGACCACCCCGACGCGTTCGAGACGCGCCTGATGATCGAGCAGCTGCATTTCCTCAAGCAGGGGCGCAGCGTGGAATGCCCGGTGTACGATTACTCGATCCACGACCGCGTGGAGGAGACCGTGACCATTTACCCGAAGCCGATCATCCTGGTGGAGGGCATCCTGATCTTCGCGGACCGCGAACTGGCGGACCTGATGGACATCAAGATCTTCGTGGACACCGACGCGGACATCCGCCTGGCGCGCCGGATCAAGCGCGACATCCGCGACCGCGGCCGCACCGTGGACAGCGTGGTGGACCAGTGGCTCACGACGGTCAAGCCCATGTACGAGGCGTTCGTGGAGCCGACGAAGAAGCGCGCGGACATCATCGTTCCCGAGGGCGGCAAAAACCCCGTGGCGCTGGAAATGATCCTGGGGCGCATCGAGAGGCACCTGAAATAGAACGATGAAAGCGATCGAAACCGAAAAACTGACGAAATATTACGGCAAATTCCGGGGCATCATTGACCTGGACCTGGCCGTGGAGCAGGGCGAGATCTTCGGATTCATCGGCCCCAACGGGGCGGGCAAATCCACGACCATCCGCACCCTGCTGGGCCTCATTTCCCCGACCTCCGGCGGCGCGCGGATCCTGGGGAAGGACATCGTGCGCGATAAAACGGCCATCCTGCGGGAGGTGGGCTACCTGCCCTCGGAGGCGGTGTTTTACCCCGGCATGCGGGTCAGGGAGATCCTGAAGCTGTCCGCGGACCTGCGGCAGAAGGACTGCTCGGCCCGGTCCGCCGCGCTTTGCGAGCGCCTGGAGCTGGATCCCGGCCGCAAGGCGGAGGAACTTTCCTACGGCAACCGGAAGAAGCTGGCCATCATCTGCGCCGTGCAGAGCGACCCGGCCCTGCTGATCCTGGATGAGCCGACCGGCGGGCTGGACCCGCTGATGCAGCGCGAGTTTTTTGACATCATCACCGAGCGGAACAAGGAGGGCGCCACCGTCTTCCTGTCCAGCCACATCCTGTCCGAAGTGCAGCGCCACTGCCACCGGGCGGCCATCATCCGCGAAGGGCGCCTGATCGCCTGTGACAGCGTGGAAGCGCTGCGGGACAGCAACGCGCGGCGGATCCGCATCGAGGGCCGCGTGGACCTGGCTGGCCTGACCGGCCTGAAGGACCTGACCGTGACGGAGCAAGGCGCCAGTTTCCTGTACAGCGGGGACATGCAGCCCCTGCTGCAGCGCCTGGCCGCGGGCACGGTGCAGGATCTGAACATCTCCGAACCGGATCTGGAGGAGATCTTCCTGCATTATTACGGGAAAGGAGAGCCGGCATGACGATCCTGAAGCATGAATTGAAGCGGAACCGGACCTCCTGGCTGATCTGGGCCGGGGCGATCGGCGCGCTGCTGGTCACCTGCATTTTCCTGTTCCCCGAAATGAAAGACCAGATGGCGGGCGTCGGCGAGATGTTTTCCTCCATGGGGGCCTTCACCACGGCCTTCGGCATGGACCGCCTGAATTTCGGCACGCTGACCGGCTATTACGCCATTGAGTGCGGCAACGTGCTGGGCCTGGGCGGCGCGTTCTATGCGGCCCTCACCGGGGCCGGCATGCTGGCCAAGGAGGAGAACGGCCGGACGGGGGAGTTCCTGCTGACGCATCCGGTGAGCCGGCGGCGCGTCGTAGCGGAAAAACTGCTGGCGCTGGCGGTCCTGATCACGGCCCTGAACCTGGTCATTTACGGGCTGGCCGCGGGCTCGATGCTCGCGATCGGGGAGCCGGTCCCGTGGAAGGAGCTGAACCTCCTGCATGCGGCGTATTTCCTGATGCAGCTGGAGCTCGGCGCGGTCTGCTTCGGCATCTCCGCGTTCCTGCGCCGGGGCAGCGCCGGCGTCGGCCTGGGCGTGGCCTTCCTGATGTATTTTCTGAACCTGATCGCGAATATCACGGATTCCGTGAAATTCCTGAAATATATCACTCCTTTCGGCTACTGCGACGGGGCGGAAGTGGTCAGCAGCGGCAAACTGGACGGCGCGATGCTCGCCGTCGGCGCGGGGCTGGCTGTCCTGGGGATCCTGGCCGCCTTCTGGCAGTATGAGAGAAAGGATATCCACTGATATCAGGGAAAAACGGTGAAAAAACCGGACCGGTTCATAAAACTTTATCTGATCGCGGAACTGCTGCTGCTGATCGCAGTGAAGGCCGCGGATCTGACGGCGGCGCCGGCGTGGACGGTCGGGGCGGCCGGCTTCGCGGCGATCCTGCTCAATGCGGCCGCCGCGTTCTTTTATTACCGCCGGTACGGGCGGGAGCGGCGCGCCTGGCGGGCCCCGGCCGCTGAGCGGGAAAATCTCGTGGCGTACGCGCTGTTCGTCACGCTGGCCGGGGACTTTTTCCTGACCCTGATCGGCACGGAGGCCGTCTTCGTCCCCGGCATCGCACTGTTCTGCCTGGCGGAGATCCTGTACGCGGCGTATCTCGGCCCGTGCGCGTGGTCCGTAGCCCTGCAGACCGCGCTGACCGCGGCCGGCCTGGTTGTCCTGCAGCGGACCGGAAACTTCTCCGTCGCCTCCGCGCTGGGCGCCCTGGATCTTGCGCTCCTGACTGTCAACATGCTTATGGCCTGGACCTCCGCCGCAAAACGGACGTCGCTGCTTTTTAAACTCGGGATCACGCTGTTTTTCCTCTGCGATTCGTTCATCGCGCTGCGGATGGTGACCGCGGGGACGGTGCGGGACGTTGTCGCATTCATGGTGTGGGTATTCTACGCGCCGTCGCAGGTGGCGATCACGTTGTCGTATGTGAGGGCGGCGGCGCAGAAGGAGAGCGGCGGAGACGTCTGAAAAAGACAACAGCGGTGCGTCTCCTGACATCAAAAAACCTGACAAAGGAACCGTCCCTTTGTCAGGTTTTTCAATTGCGGGAAAAACCGCCCGGGGAGAACCGTCCCCTTAACCCGCTTTCTGCTGCGTGCGCTTGCGAATCAGGAGCAGCACCCCCGCCAGGGCAGCCAACGTGAGGGGGGTGGCGAGCATGGCGGCCGCGCTGCCGGTGGCGTGGCAGATCAGGCCGGCGATGAGGTAGCCGGCGGCGCTGACGCCGGCGGCGGTGAAGGCGTAGGGGAGTTGGGTGGAGACGTGGTCCATATGGTTGCACTGGGCGCCGGCGGAGGACATGATCGTGGTGTCCGAGATGGGCGAGCAGTGGTCGCCGCAGACCGCACCGGACAGGCAGGCGGCCACGGAGAGCACCAGCATCTCCGAATCCGCCGGGAAGATGGCGCAGACGATCGGGATCAGGATCGTGAACGTCCCCCAGCTGGTCCCGGTCGAGAAGGCCAGGAACACGGAGAACAGGAAGATCACGAACGGGATGAAGATCTGCAGCGACGCCGCGGAGGATTCCACGACCCCGTGCACGAATTCATCGGCCCCCAGCAGGCTCGTCACGCCGGACAGGTTCCAGGACAGGATCAGGATGATCATCGGCGCGCAGAACGAGCGGAAGCCCGCCGCGAAGCTCTCCATGAAATCCTTGAATTTGATGACGCCGCGCGCCATGTACAGCCAGAGCGTGATCAGCAGCGTGACCAGGCCGCCCATGACCATGGCCGACGCGGAGTCCGCGTTCTCGAACGACCGCAGGAACGGTGTGCCGGAGAAGCCGCCGCCCGTGTAGGCCATGAACAGGACGCAGGAGACGATCAGCACCGCCACCGGGATCAGCAGGTTGGAGAGCCGGCCTTCGCCCGTGGGCTTTTTCTGCTCCTCGGAGTACGGCGGCTCGCCCATCGTCAGGCCCTCGCCGGCGGCCGCGCGCTGCTCGTGCAGGCGCATTTTGCCGTAATCGAAGTTCGTGCGGGCGAGCAGGAAGACCATGAGGAGCGTGGTCAGCGCGTAGAGGTTATACGGGATGGTGTGCAGGAACATCTGGAAGCCGTTGATGCCGTATTCCTCCGGAATGGAGTAGGAGACGGCGGCGGCCCAGCAGGAGATCGGGGCGATGATGCAGATCGGGGCCGCGGTGGCGTCGATCAGATAGGCCAGCTTGGCGCGCGAGACGCGGTGCGAATCGGTGATCGGCCGCATCACGGAGCCGACGGTCATGCAGTTGAAGCCGTCGTCCACGAAGATCATGACGCCCATCACGGCCGTGGCGATCTGCGCGCCGGCGCGGGATTTGATGCGCTTTTCGGCCCATCGCCCGAACGCGGCGGCCCCGCCGGAGCGGTTCATCAGCACCACGAGCGTGCCCAGCAGGATCACGAAGACCAGGATGCGGGCGTGCGAGCCGTCCGTGATCCCGGCGATCAGGCCGCCGTCCTCATGGAACAGCATCGTGTTCAGGGCCAGCTCCGCGTTGCCGCCCGCGTACAGGAACGCGCCCACCACGACGCCCATGAACAGCGAGGAGTACACCTCCTTCGTGATGAACGCCAGCGTGATGGCGACCAGCGGCGGCAGCAGGGACCAGAAACTCGCGTACGAGCGCGGCGCGTAATCCTCCGCCACGCTGTTCGGAGTGTTGAAAGAAACGATTGCTAAAACGATGATTACTGCCAGCACGGCCAGGTGCGGCAGGAAACGGCGGAAACCGCCCGGACGTTGATCGGACATGGGACACGCTCCTTTGAAACGGATCATAAAAATATACAACTATGTCTATATTATAACAAAACGCGGCAGACTGCAAGGGGGACAGGCGGGTTAAGGGTGGGTTATGAGAACCGTCCCCGTAACCCACCCGGACGACCCCTTGCGGAGCGGGCGGAAAAATGGTACACTGGAGCCGCGCGGAAGGCGCAGGAGGAAAATGACATGAAAAAGACTGTTTTACTGATACTGGCGGCTGTGATGGCGCTCTCGCTCTGCGCCTGCGGCGGGAAGAAAAAGACGGACAGCGACAGCGAGTGGGGCAAAACGCGCCACGCGGAGATCACGATCAGGGATTACGGGACCGTGAAGCTGGAACTGTATGAGGAAGTCGCGCCGATCACGGTGGCGAATTTCATCAGTCTGGCGCAGCAGGGCTTTTACGACGGGCTGACGTTTCACCGGATCATGGACGGGTTCATGATCCAGGGCGGGGCGGCGAACGCGGACAGCAAGATCAAGCCGGTGGCCATCAAGGGCGAATTCAGTTCGAACGGGGTGGAGAACCCCATCAAGCACGTGGACGGGGTCATTTCGATGGCGCGGACCTCGAAGAAGGACAGTGCGACCTCCCAGTTCTTCATCATGGTGGGCGAGGCGCCGCATCTGGACGGGAATTACGCTGCGTTCGGGAAGGTGACCGAGGGCCTGGACATCGTGAAGAAGATCGCGAAAGACGCGAAGCCGACCGATAACAACGGGACGATCCCGGCGGATCAGCAGCCGGTGATCGAAAAGATCGTCATTACGGATTAAGAATGAGAGATTATAAACTGACGCGGGGCCTGAATCCGAAAAAAGCCCCGCTGCTGGCGCTGGCGCAGTACTGCGCGGCGGCGGATATCGCGGAAGAAGAGCTGCAGGCGCAGCGGACGGCGGTGAGGGACTGCCTGGGGGCGTTCCTCGCCTCTTTGGTATGGGACGAGCCCGCGGAGGCGGAGCTGTCGGTCTCCGACCTGATCTACAACGGCCTGCCCGGTATCCCGCCGGCCCACGAAGGCGCGGAGGAAACGCTGCGGGCCGCCTGGGACTGCATATTAAAAGAAGTGGCCGGCGCGTCGTTCGCCCGGGGCTTCCGCGCGGGCTTTTCCCGCCCGCGGGAACTCGCGGAGCGGCTGCGCAAGGACGTCAAGTTCCCGCTGGATTCGCCCCTGGAAGTGATCTTCCCGGCCGACCTCTGGGCCCTGACCCTGGCCGACCTGACTGACCGCTACGGCGAAGCGGCGGATTTCGTCCTCTCCGAGCGCGACCGCTACCAGCGCGACCGCGAAGAGGCCAAAGCCCGCCAGGAGGCGCAGCTGAAGGAGCAGGCAGCCGCGGTCCCCTACGACGGCGAGCCCGGCAAACTCTACGGCCGTCACAACGCGGACGAACTGGAGGACCTGAAGGACCGCTACACGCGCGAGGAGATCGGCCTCCTGCATCTGGCCGGCAAGATCCGCCTGGCCTACAGCCTGCAGAAATTCTACCGGGTCGGGAAGGACCCGGGCCCGGACAAGGCCGGCTATCACCTGGATTTCGTCCCGGATTACCATTGCGCCGTGACCCGCGACCGCTTCAAAGCCCTGACCGCGGCCTATGAAGCGGAGATCCGCCGGGACCGCGACGCGGCGCTCGAGGAGGCGCGCGCGAAAAACAAGGAGCGCAACGACCGGAAACGGCGCAACGCCGCCATCCGCACGGCCATCGTCAATTCCATCCCCGAGAATTACATCGATTTCTTCCCGCTGGCGCGCGCGATGTCGCGCCACTTCGTCCTGCATATCGGCCCCACCAACTCCGGCAAGACGCACGACGCTATCGAGGCCCTGAAGACCGCGGAAAACGGCATCTACCTGGGCCCGCTCCGCCTGCTCGCCTTCGAGCAGTACGAGGCGCTGAACGAGGCGGGCTGCCCCTGCAGCCTGGTGACCGGCGAGGAGCGGCTGGAGGTTCCCGGCGCGCGGTATCAGGCGTCCACGGTAGAGATGCTGAACACGGAGCGCGAATACGAGGTCGCGGTGATCGACGAGGCCCAGATGATCGGCGACCCGGACCGCGGCGGCGCCTGGACCCGGGCGGTCCTGGGCGTCTGCGCCGGGGAAGTGCACGTCTGCGCGGCTCCGATCGCCAAAAACCTGCTGGTGCGCCTGATCAAAGACTGCGGCGACACGTACGAGATCGTCCAGCACCGCCGCATGACGCCGCTCAAAGTGGAGCGCGCAGAATTCACGCTGGACAGCGACGTGCTCCCCGGCGACGCGCTGATCGTCTTCTCCAAAAAAAGCGTCCACGGCGTAGGCGCCTACCTCCAGCAGCGGGGCTACCGCTGCAGCGTCGTCTACGGCGCGCTGCCCTACGACGTGCGCCGGGAGCAGGCCAAGCTGTTCGCGGGGGGCGACACGGACGTCGTCGTGGCCACGGACGCCATCGGCATGGGCATGAACCTGCCCATCCGCCGCATCATTTTCCTGGAGCAGGAGAAATTCGACGGCTACGAGGTGCGGCCGCTCAGGACCGAGGAGATCAAGCAGATCGCTGGCCGCGCGGGCCGCTACGGGATCTACCCCGAAGGCCTGGTGAACAGCCCGGAGGGCAAGGCGCGCATCCGCGAAGCACTGGAGACGCGCAGCGACGCGGTCAAAAGCGCGGTGATCGACTTCCCCGAGTCCCTGCTGGGCGTGGACGCACCGCTCGTGGAGATCATCCAGCGCTGGATCCAGATCGAGATCAAACCCGGCTACACGCGTGCGGATCCCGCCCGCATGCTGAAACTCTGCAAAATGATCAGCGACCTCTCGGAGGACAAGCGCTTCCTCTACGACTGCATCAGCATGACCTTCGACGAGGAGGACGAGGAGCTGCTCTACGTCTGGCGCGTGATGTGCGCGAAGGAGGCGGCCGGAGCAGTCTTTCCGGTGGAGCGTTCGCTGCCCGGGGAGGAGGAGATCAAAGCCCAGGACAACATGAACGAACTGGAGCAGTCCTTCCGCCTGTGCGACCTTCTGTACGGCTACTGCGAGAAGTTCGGCCACACGGAATTCCGCGAGGAGATCATGAGCCGCAAGAACCTGATCTCCGGGCAGATGACCGATATCCTGGCCCGCCAGTCCTTGAGCGGCAAGAAATGCCCGCGCTGCGGAAGGGCCCTGCCGTGGAATTATCCGTACCGTCTCTGCGACGCCTGTTTCAAGCGCGAACGAAACCGATTTCGGAAGTGAAAAAGGCCTCATTGGAGGCCTTTTGTCAGCCGCAAACGGTTTTACAACAGAACAAATTCCGCATAATTCACATAAAACAGGTCGTATCTGTTGACAAAACGCCGAAACAGATACGATTTTTAATTTTTGACCGCCTTCCGCTTTCCCCCCTTCCCCGCCCCCCCGAAAACCGGCGTTTATTCCTCTTGAGAATTATGAGAAAAACCTGTATCATTGTTCCTTGGTGAGAAGAACGTGGCAGATATCGTCAAAGGCCTGCGGCGGAACAGGTCCGGGTCGAAGTCTGTTTGCATACCGGCGTTTCCGCGCCGGCTAAAATAATAAATAAGGAGAAAAAAGAATGAAGAATTCACCTCTGACCAGGCGTCTTCTTTCCGTGGTGCTGGCACTGGCGATGTCCGTCGCCCTGCTGACACCCGTTTCTTTGGCGAGAGCCGAAGAAGCAGCGCCTGCTCTGGAAGAACTCGAACTCACTCCGGTGGATCCCGGCACGCTGCAGTCGCAGAAGCTGCAGGAGGTCCCCGAAGCCCCCGTTGTGGAGAAGTACAGCGCGGCGGACACGGTCCGTGTCTCCATCGTGCTGGAAAAGGCTTCCACGATCGCGGCCGGCTACAGCCTGGACCGCATCGCCTACAATGAGCAGGCGAAGGCCTACCGCCGGGAGCTGAAGAGCGAACAGGCGGAGATGGCGGCCCGGATCGGAAACGTGCTCGGCTGCAGACTGGATGTCAAGGTCAACCTGACTCTGGTAGCCAACATCATTTCCGCTAACGTGCTGTACGGCCAGATCGATGCCATCAAGGCCGTCCCCGGCGTCAAGGATGTTTTCATCGAAAACATTTATGAACTGGATGAGAACGAAACGGTCGAACCGCAGACCGCCACATCCGCTCTGATGACGGGCACCAATATCGCCTGGGCCGCCGGCTATACCGGCGCCGGCAGCAAGATCGCCATCATCGACACCGGTATCGACGCGGACCATCTGTCGTTCGACGAAGGCGCTTTTGCGTATTCCCTGGCTCAGAACGCCGAGGCCGCCGGCCTCAGCGCGGAAGAGTACCTGGCGTCCCTGGACCTGCTGGATGAAGCCAAGATCGCCGAAGTGGCGGATCAGCTGAACCGGCCGATCGACGCCTCCCAGGCTTACATCAACGCGAAGCTTCCTTTCGGCTACAACTACGCGTCCAACAACTATGACAGCTCGCACCTGAACGACAACGCCTCCAACCACGGCTCTCACGTCGCGGGCATTGCCGCTGCCAACAAGTACATCCCGACGGATGACGGCTACGAGCTGGCGCTGGACAGTGTGATCGTCCAGGGCATGGCCCCGGATGCGCAGATCCTGACCATGAAGGTGTTCAACTCCACCGGTACCGCCGATTCGGACTACATGGACGCCATTGAAGACGCCATCATCCTCGGCGCGGATGCCGCCAACCTGTCCCTCGGCTCCGGCGTGGCGGGCAAGACCTTCTCCGACGGCTATGAAGACGTCATGGACATGCTGGTCGAAAACGGCATGGTCGTTGCCATCTCCGCTGGCAATGCGTATTCCTGGTATGACACCCCTTACCCGGATGCGAACTCCTCCGACATGTACGGCTATCTGTACGCGGACGACGTCAAGCAGGACACGGTCGGCTCCCCGGGCTCCTTCCCGAACGCCCTGACCGTGGCTTCCGTGGACAACGCCGGCACGACCGGCATGCCGATCAAGTTCGGCGACCTGGCTGTATTTTATAATGAAAGCCAGTATACGAACGAACCGATCGCGACCCTGGCCCCCCAGAATCCCATCGAATACGTGCTGGTCGACAGCGTAGGCGTTACGCCGCTGACGTCCGCCGACAATGATACCGGCGCCAGTGCGATCGGTACCGAAAACGACGATTTCGCCCAGCTGGGCAGCGAAGTGCTGGCCGGCAAGGTCGCCCTCTGCTGGCGCGGCAGTTCCTCCTTCTACGTGAAGGCGGAAGCGGCCGTGGCGCAGGGCGCGATCGGCGTGATCATCATGAACAACAAGGCCGAGATGATCGGCATGAACCTGCAGGATTACACGCAGACGGCCCCCGTCGTCCTGATCCCTCTGGCGGACGGCGAAGCGATCCTGGCGCAGTCCGAAGAGGCGGAAACGGAAGACGGCCTGCTGTACTATACCGGCACGATGACGATCACGGACAAGATCGAAGCCTCTGACGTCGACATCTCCGACGGCGTGGTCCAGGCTTCCGACTTCTCCTCCTGGGGCATTCCGGAATCCCTGATCATGAAACCCGAGATCATGGCTCCCGGCGGGAACATCTATTCTGTGAACGGCGCCAGCCAGGCGGACAACGTGACGGCGCACGATCAGTACATCGCCTATTCCGGCACTTCCATGGCGGCGCCTCAGGTGGCCGGCATGGCTGCGGTCATGGCGCAGTACATCCGCGAAAATGATCTGGTCGAAAAGACCGGCCTCTCCGCCCGCCAGCTGACCAACTCCCTGCTGATGGGCACCGCCGTCCCCGTCTATGACAGCTACGGCGACTACTGGTCCGTCCTGAAGGTCGGCGCCGGCCTGGCCAACGTCGGCAGCGCCGTCATGGCCACTTCCTACATCCTGATGGATGAGGACGCGACCCTGTTCCCGGATTCCGCCGCCGACGGCAAAGTCAAGGCGGAGCTGGGCGACGATCCCGGACGCACCGGCGAATACAGCTACGGTTTCACCGTGTATCCGCTGGGCGGATCCAAGGAATTCACCCTGCGCACCGACATCTTCACCCAGTGGCTGGCCGGCGACGCCGGCTACGGCATGCTGCAGGATTACGCCACGATCCTCCTGGGCTCCGAAACGACCTACGAGGTCAACGGTCAGACCTATGAAAACGTGATCGCGCTGGATGCGGACGTCAACATGGACGGCGTGACCGATGAAGAGGACGCGCAGGCGATCCTGCACCACGTCACCGGCTTCTATGCCGATGATGAAGTCCCGTTCGACGCGGAAGCGGCCGACGTGGACGGCGACCGCGCCATCACCACCGTCGACGCCCGCCTGATCCTGGAAGCGGCCGCCACGCCGGCTGTCAAGATCAACGGGCCGGCCCACGTCACCGTGAACATCAAGCTGGATCCGGCCGACGTCGCGTTCCTGAACAATTACTTCACCGGCGGCTTCTTCGTGGAAGGCTACACCTATCTGGAGCCCGTCGCCACGGAAGAAGGCGCGCTGACCGACGTGGTCCAGTCCGTTCCGATCCTCGGCTTCTGCGGCTCCTGGACGGATGCGGCCATGTTTGACCGCACGTCCGTGATCGACGAAGCGTACGGGACCGGCAGGCTGCCTTACCTGGCCAACACCAACATCAACTTCATGACCCTGAAGAAGGCCGACGGTTCCTCGCAGACCTACCGCATCAACCCCTATGCGATCGAGGAGGAGTACCCTGCAGGCCGCGAAGCCATCAACAGCTCCGACACGGTCAGCTCCGTCAGCTACCTGAACATCCGCCACATGGGCGCGACGTTCTTCGCGGTCCAGGATGAAGACGGCACCGTGATCTACGCCGGCGAAGTCCCGCTCCGCAACGAAGGCTACGCCCCTTACTATTACGTAAACGGCGAAGTCTGGCGGGATTACAACGTCCGCAACGGCTCCGTCAACAAATCGCTGAGCGGCCTCGGCCTGGAAGACGGCCAGATGATCACGGTCGGTTTCTATGGCATTCCCGAGTATTACGCCGTCAAAGAAGCCGTGGAAGCCGGCGAAAAGCCCGAAACGGATGCCCTCACGGCCGAACAGTTCGCCGCCCTTCTGGAAGACGGCGCGTTCGGCGAAGGCGCCGCTGCCGTCAAGTACAGGATGACCGTGGACAATGAGGCCCCCGTGGCAAACGCGGTCTATCACGACATGGTCAACGGCGATCTCAGGGCCGTGGTCTCCGACAACAACTACGTCGCTTATATGGCCCTGACCAATATCAGCGGCACGACGAAGTATTTCGAGACGGTCCCGGAGCAGACGGAAGCCGGCGAGCAGATCTCCATTCCGCTGACGCTGGAAGGCCAGGTGCTGCCGAGCAAAGTGACGCTGCTGATCTGCGACTATGCCGGCAACGAGGCTGCTTACCAGTTCAATCTGGGCGGCTCGGATGTCGACTACGGCGGAACCATGATCGCGTTCACCAACGGCTCCAACTTCCCTGGGTCGGGCAACCGCGCCCTGCAGATCGACCCGGCCACGGTGAACCACACCTTAAGACCTTCCGCGGACTTCGGCGCCGAACTCTTCGCGCCGCTTGATTACGCGGTCACGGCGGCGGAATACGTGGACGGCTACGTCTTCATGGCGGCCGATGACGGCAGGATGTATGCCGGCGAATTCACCTCGCTGAACGAAGCGGGCGTGGCCGGAAACTTCAGCGACGTCACCGTAAAAATCCTTGATATGGCCTTCAACTATGCCGACAGCACGCTGTATGCGATCGACGATATCGGCATGCTCTACTCTGTGGACCTGGTGACCGGCGCCCTGACGGAGGTCGCCCTGATCAAGAGCGGAAACCTGTATTTCAACGTCCTGGCGATCGACGACGACGGGACCTTCTACACGGCCAACAAAGGCAACAACGGCACCGCCACTACCAGCGCGGCCCTGTACACGTTCACGCTGGAAGACGTTGCCGATGGAGCCGTCACGCCGGTGAAGGTCGGCAACCTCCGCGCTCACAACCAGAGCAACGGCGGCGCCATGGCCTGGGACCACGACCAGGATATCCTGTATTTCATCTCCTGCCACACCAACGGGAACAGCGGCAGCAACGCCCTGTACACCGTCAACCTGGAAACCGGTAAGGCGGACAAAGCGAACAGCAGCGGCGCCAACCTGTACAATTACTTTACCGGCCTGTTCATCGTTCCGAGCAAGAACTCGCTGATCCACCCGACCGACACCGCGACGGGGATCGAAGTCTCGCCGGCGGCGCTGACCCTGCTGAAGGGCCAGACGTACACGGGCGTGGAAGCGGTCGTCTACCCCTGGAACCTGACGGACAAAACGGTCACCTGGGAATCCGCGGATCCCGCGATCGCCGCTTACAATAACGGCAAAGTCACCGGCGTCTCGGTCGGCGAGACCCGGCTGATCGCGACGACCGCCGCGGAGCCTCATCTGACGGCTGAGATCCCGGTCACCGTCAAAGAAGCGCCGGTCGCCGAACTGCGCGGCATCATCTGGGACGAACAGGGCCGGGGCAACGCGGCCTCCTTCCGGACCAACGCGACGGAAGCGTGGGAGAGCGCCTCTGCCGATCTCGGACAGCTGCGCTGGGGCGTGCTGGCGGACGACAAGCTCTACGGCTCCACGGACGAAGAACTGTTTATGGTCGATGCCGACACCTATGACGTGATCTCGCTGGGCGGCATCGTTCTGGACTGGGTCCCGTCCGACGCGGCGGCCCTTCCCGCCGACATGGCGGAAGCGCTGGAACTCGGCCGGGTCGTCGGCTTCTGCCAGAACGGCTACGGCAACCTGCTCGAACTCCTGAATCCGGAAGAAGGAACGCTGGCCCGTCTGGTCATGTCCGACCTGGATCCCGTATTCGATACGGATCCGCCTTGCGTCATCGCTTATATCGGCCGCGGCGAATTCTATCAGTCGGCCGATGACGCGGGCTACGTCTTCCTGACGGAATCCGGCAACGCCTACCTCCTGGTCATCACCATGGACGGCGGCATCGCATGCGGCGCACTGGGCGCGACCGGCATCGACCTGACCGGCGCGGGCGACGTCTCCAACAGCGTCTGGGCCTCCCTGGTCTACGACGATGAGACCGGCTTCCTGTACCTGTCCCACTACGACGGCGAAGACGATTACGCCTGGCTGTACGCCATCGACGCGGCCGATCCGGCCGCCAATGCCAGACTCGGCCACTTCAAGGCGGATGTGTGGCCCGTCGTCGGTCTGTACGAATACGTACCGACCACGGATCTGAAGATGACGGTCAATCCGCTGAACGTCACGGTGTTCGCCGGCGCTTCGGCCGAGATCTCCGTCAAGATCAAGAACGGCGCGACCAATACCTATACGGCGGAAGTCGTGGACGAAGAAGTCGCCCAGTTCGAAGACGGCGTGGTCACCGGTGTGGCCCCCGGCAAGACGAAGATCAAGATCACCACGGTAGATACCAATGAGGCGGGCGATCACCTGACCGCGACCGTGAACGTCACGGTCCGCGAAGCCTTCAACCCGGGCACCGGCGAACCGACCGATCCGGGCACCTATCCGGAACCCGATCCGAGGATCACCGGCGTGAAGCAGGGCTTCTACTTCGAGACCGATCCGGAAGCCGAAGACTGGATCTTCTGGGACCGCGACGGCGACGGCTACACCTGGGAGTGGGCGACCGGCAGCTCCTTCGTGACCTACGAAGGCTCGGGCATCATCCATTCCGCTTCCTACGTGAACAACGTCGGCGCGCTGCATCCGGACAACTTCGCGATCAGCCCCGCGCTGGATCTGAGCGGCCTGACCGACGCCAACATCTCCCTGTACGCCTGCGGCCAGGATGCGTCCTATGCCGCTGAAAAGTTCGCCCTCTATGCCGGCACCACGAACGATCCGTCCCAGATGACCAAGATCTCCGAGACCTTTACGGCGACCAGCTCGATGAAGCAGTACCTCGCCTCCCTGAAGGATTTCGCGGGCGAAGAAAAGGTCTACGTGGCCATCCGCCACTTCAACGTGACGGATATGTTCTATCTGAACGTCGACGCGGTGGAACTGCTGACGGCTGACGGCAGCGGCACCGGCCGCGAACCGGCACCGGCCCCCGAATTTGCCCTGACGAGGAGCGAAGACGAAGCCGCCATCAAGATCGGCACGGAAGTGTTCAGAACGGACGCCCCTGTCAGCGTGCAGGAAACGGACGGCGGTCTGAACCGTGCCGGCGGCGAAGCCGTGATCAAGGGCCGTCCCGCCAAGGGCGGCCGCGGTGCGGACGGCTCGGCGGAGAACGGCATCGTGACCGTGACCCTGGCCGAAGACATCGACGTGACCAACGGCCTCATCGCGGTCGAGTTCGATCCGGTGCTGCTGGTCTACGACGGGGCTGAAAGCGACACGCTGACATACGCCTCCTTTAATGAGGAAGAAGGGGTCGTGTACTTCGCTTACGCGAGCGCTGTCCCGGTTCCGGCCGGCGAAGCCCTGACGCGCATCTTCTTCACCTACCGCGAACCGGTCCCGGAGACCGAGATCCGCGTGACCACGCTGGAGCGCAACGACGACACCGCGGTGGACGAAGAGCCCGCCGTGATCAAGATCGGCTCCTCTGTCATCATCAACGGCGTGACCCTGGCGCTGGACGGCCGGCTGGCGATGAACATGTACCTCACCGCTCCTGAATCCGCCGCCACGGCGACCCTGACCTTCCACGGCCAGAACGAGGACGAGGTGACGTTCGAACTGATCCGCGACAAGGATCACTTCTTCAACAGCAAGACCGGCCAGTTCCGCCTGCCGTACAAGAACATCGCGGCCAAGGAAATGACCTGCCCGGTGGAACTGAAGGTGTTTGACGCGGACGGCGGCCAGATGGCTCTGGTCCGTTCCAACGGCGACCCGGTGGAAGGCAATGTCTTCTCCTTCCGCGTCGTCGACTGGGCGAACGCCACGATCGCCAACGAGAACAGCACCGAAGCGGCCGTCAACCTGGCCAAGGCTCTGCTGAACTACGGCGGCGCCGCCCAGGAATACTTCGAGTTCAAGCTGGATGACAACGCGAACCCGGAAGGCTACCTGGTGGAAGAGACCGCTGCGGTCGAAGCGAACCCGGCTCTGGACGGCGACATTCCGGAAGACGCGAAGGCCCTGTTCGGCTACGCCGGCCTGACCCTGAATCTGGAAGGCGACACGGAACTGCGCATCTACTTTACCAAGGACGTGACCGCGGTGGACGAAGCCGGTATCAAGCTGCCGCTGAAGACCCAGGGCAAGAAGAAGTACGTCAGCATCCCGAACATCGCTTCCGTGGATCTGGATATGCTGTATCCGCTGACCATCAGCCTGGACGGCCAGGAGCGCGTCTTCACGCTGGCTGCGCTGACTTATGCGAATAAGATCATGGCGGCCGGCTCGAACGAGAAGCTCGTGACGGTCATGAAGGCTCTGTACATCTACAATGAAATGGCGGAGATCTACTTTAATAAAGTAGACTGATGCCGTAACCTTAAGCGGGGCTGGCCGGGCGACCGGTCAGCCTCCTTTTGCTGTCCAAAACCGGAAAAGCAACAAAGCACGGACACAGTGCTTCTTTTTTGACACTTTCTTTCTTTCGCGTTTCCCCCTTTCCCGAAAACCGACGATTTTTCTCTTGTAATTTAAGAGAAAAACATATATTATTGAGAAGAACAAAGCAGATATCGTCTGAGGGCCTGCGGCGGAACAGGTCCGGGGGGCGTAGTCTACTTACTTTCTGGCGTTTCCACGCCAGGCAAACTAAGAAAAAGGAGAAAGAAAGAATGAAGAATTCACCTCTGTACAGGCGTCTTCTCTCCGTGGTGCTGGCACTCGCGATGACCGTCGCGCTGCTGACACCCACGTCTTTGGCGCGTGCCGCCGAAGATACGGCGCCTGCCCGGGAAGAACTGGAACTTACTCCCGTAGATCCCAGTACGCTGGATTCTCATACGCTGCCGGAAGTGCAGCCGATGTATGAGAAAGAGCCGTACAGCGCTGCGGAAGAAGTCCGGGTCTCCATCGTGCTGGAAAAGGCCTCCACGATCGAAGCCGGCTTCGAACTCGAGGGGATCGCTTATGACGCTGCCGCGAAAGAATACCGGCAGGGCTTAAAGAGCGATCAGAACGAGATGGTCGCCCGCATCGGTCAGGTGCTTGGCCACGATCTGGACGTCAAGTGGAATCTGACTCTGATTGCGAACATTATCTCCGCAAACGTCCTCTATGGCGAGATCGACGCCATCAAGGCGATCGACGGCATCACGGATGTTTTCGTTGAGAACCGCTACGAGCTGGATGACGCCGAAAAAGACGATCCCGCCACCGCCACTTCCGCTCTGATGACCGGCACGAACGTTGCCTGGGCCGAAGGCTATACCGGCGCCGGCAGCAAAGTTGCCATCATCGATACCGGTATTGACGCCGAGCATCTGTCCTTTGACGCCGGAGCCTTCGAATATGCGCTGGCTCAGAACGCGGCTGAAAAGGAAATGAGCGTCGACGAATACGTTGCTTCCCTGAACCTGCTGACTGCCGACAAGATCGACGAAGTAGCGGATCAGCTGAACGTATCCGTCACCGGCAGCCAGGCATACCGCAATGCCAAGGTGGCTTACGGCTACAACTACGTAGACCGCAGCCTCCGCATCGACCATCAGGACTCCGGCAGCAACCACGGCTCTCACGTGACGAGTATCGCGGCTGCCAACAAGTACGTCCCGGTGGACGGCGGTTACGGCCCGGCGATTGACACCGTCGGCGTACAGGGCATGGCCCCTGATGCGCAGATCCTGACGATGAAGGTGTTCAGCACGAGCGGCGCTTCCGATTCCGATTACATGATCGCGATCGAAGACGCCATCATCCTGGGCGCCGATTCGGCCAACCTGTCCCTGGGCTCCGGTGTGGCAGGCAGGACCTTCTCTGACGGTTACGAAAGAGTTATGAACCTCCTGGTTGAAAAAGGCATGGTCGTTTCCATTTCCGCCGGCAACGCCTATTCCTGGTACAACACCCCTTACAACAGCAACATGCCTTACGGCTACATCTACGCGGATGATGTCAAGCAGGACACTGTCGGTTCCCCGGGTTCCTTCCCGAACGCGTTTACCGTCGCTTCCGTTGACAACGCGGGCCAGACCGGCATGCCGCTGAAGTTCGGCGATCTCTCCGTGTTCTACACCGAGACCTCCGGCTACGGCAACAACCCCATCTCGACCCTCAGCGGCCAGGATCTGGAATACGTCCTGCTCAACGGCCCCGGCGTGGATGACAACGCTCACGTGGGCCAGGCCGGCGACGATTTCTACGCCCTCGGCTCCGCGGTCGTATCCGGCAAAGTAGCGATCTGCTTCCGCGGCTCCTCCTCCTTCTTCGCGAAGGCCAATGCCGCCGTGGCGCAGGGCGCCGTCGCCGTCCTGATCGCCAACAACACGGACGGTTCCTTCGGCATGAACCTGACCGGTTACAACTACTCCGCTCCCGCGGTCTCCATCCTTCAGTCTGACGGCTTTGCCATCATGGCCCAGTCCGAAAAGGTGACGACCGAAAGCGGCCTGGAATACTACACCGGTTCCGTGAAGATCTCCGACAAGATGGAAGTCTCCGACGTTGACATCTCCAACGGCGTGGTCACCGCTTCCTCCTTCTCCTCCTGGGGCGTTCCGGAATCCCTGATCATGAAGCCCGAGATCCTGGCCCCCGGCGGCAGCATCTACGGCGTCAACGGTGCCAGCGCGCTTGCGTCTGACAACGTCACGACTCACGATCAGTACGCGGCCTTCTCCGGCACTTCCATGGCGGCTCCTCAGGTAGCCGGTATGGCGGCCGTGATGGGCCAGTACATCCGTGAGAACGATCTGACTACCAAGACCGGCCTCTCCGCCCGCCAGCTGACCAACTCCCTGCTGATGGGCACTGCCAACCCTGTCTATGACAGCGACGGCGAATACTGGTCCATCCTGAAGGTCGGCTCCGGCTTAGCCAACGTCGGCAAGGCTGTGAAGGCCACCTCCTACATCCTGATGGATGAAGATGCGACCATGTTCCCGGATTCCGCCAGAGACGGCAAAGTCAAGGCTGAGCTGGGCGACGATCCCGAGCGCACCGGCGAATACAGCTTCGGCTTCACCATCTATCCGATGGGCGAATCCAAGGAATTCCAGCTGCGCACCGACATCTTCACGCAGTGGCTGGCCGGCAACGGCGGCTACGGCATGCTGCAGGATTACGGCACCATCCTGATCGGCGCCGACGTGACCTACGAGATCAACGGCGAGACCTATGAGAACGCTTCCACCCTGGATGCGGACGTCAACCAGGACGGCAAGACCGACGAAGCCGATGCCCAAGCGATCCTGGACCACATCACCGGCTGGGCCGATGAAGAAGATCCGTTCGACGCGGAAGCGGCCGACGTGGACGGCGACCGCGCCATCACCACCGTCGACGCCCGCCTGATCCTCGAAGCGGCTGCCACGCCTACCATCGAGATCACCGAGCCGACTCACGTCACCGTGAACATCAAGCTCGACGAAGATGATGCCGCGTTCCTGGCTTACTACTTCGGCGGCAACTTCTACGTAGAAGGCTACACCTACATCGAGGCCCTTTCCAACGAGGAAGGCGAGTTCCTGGATGTGGATCAGTCCATCCCGATCCTGGGTCTGTACGGCTCCTGGACCGGCGCGGCCATGTTCGACCGCACCTCCGTGATCGACGATGCCTACGGCCTGGGCAAAGAGCCTTACCTGGCCAACAAGGACATCAACTTCATGACCCTGAAGAAGGCCGACGGCTCCACCCAGACCTACATGGTCAACCCGTACACCATCGAGGATGAATATCCCGAAGGCCGTGAAGCCATCAATCCGGAAGACACCGTCGCTTCCTTCACCTACATCAACATCCGCCATCTGGGTTCGCAGTTCTTCGCGGTCCAGAACGAGGAAGGCAAGGTCCTGTATGCCGGCTCCGTCGGCGGGCAGACCTACGCGCCTTACTACTACGTCAACGGCGGTGCCTGGCAGAACTACGGCACCCGCAAGGCCAACGTCAACAAGGCCCTGAGCGGTCTGGGTCTGGAAGCCGGCGAAAAAGTGACCATCGGTTACTATGGCGTTCCTGAATACTACGCCATCCAGGCGGCCAAGGACGAAGGCAATGCGCCTACCACGCCTACCCTGACGGTCGACCAGTTCACCGAACTGCTGGAAGCCGGCCTGATCGAGGACGGCGCTGCCATCAAGTACACCATGACCGTGGATACCGAAGCCCCGGCCGTCTCCGCCGCCCTGGTGGATGCGATCACCGGCAACATCTATGTCCGCGCTCAGGATGACAACTACATTGCTTACGTAGCCATCATGAACCGCTCCGGTTCCCAGGTCTACTACGAGACCGTTCCGGAACAGACCGAAAAGGCTCAGGCCCTGGAAGTCCCGATGCTGCTGGAAGGCCTGAACGTGCCGAGCGAGCTGACCCTGCTGGTCGCTGACTATGCCGGCAACGAAGCCGCGTTCCAGATCAAGCTGAGCGGCGAGCCCGTCGACTACGGCGGAACCATGATCGGCTTCGTCACCTCCTCCACCACCGCGGAACCCGGCTCCGGCAACCGCGCCTGGGAGATCGATCCCGAGAACCTGTGGTACAACTACAGCGAAGGCACCTACGGCGGCCTCGGCGTTTACGCTGAAATGCAGTTCGCCGTACGCGCTGCTGAATACGTAGACCGCTACGTCTTCATGGCCGGCACGGACGGCTGGCTGTATGCCGCCGAACTGCAGAACCTGGGCGAAGCGAAGCGCATCAGCAAGTACAGCAACACCGTAGATACCATCTACGACATGGCGTACAACTACAAGAACAAGTCCCTGTACGCTCTGGGCGATGACAACACGATCTATGAGATCAACCTGCTGACCGGCGTCCTGACGCCTGCTGCGATCCTTGATCTGCCCGGTGTGTCCGGCTCCAACGCCGTAGCCAACGGTATGGCTATCGACGATGACGGCGTCGTGTACATCTCCACCTACGGCAGCACCTACACGAACGGCAAACTGTTCAAGCTGACGCTGCCTGAACCCGAACCCGAAGAAGAACAGCCCGACCTGCCTGACGGCGTGCTTGCCGGCTGGTATTTCGAGTCCGCTGACGAGATCGACAACTGGACGATGATCGACGCGGACGGCGACGGCAACAACTTCTACTACAACCCCGGCTCCGGCTACGACAACAGCACCGGCGTGCTGCAGTCCAAGTGGCACACCCCGAGCCCCGATAACTGGGCCATCACTCCTAAGGTCGATCTGACCGATGCCACCTCGGCGCAGCTGTCCTTCTATGCCCGCTGCTCGTCTTCGACCTGGAAGGAACACTTCGCCGCGTACGTCGGCGCCACGCCCGACATCGAGGCCATGACGGAAGTCGTCCCCGAGACCGAAGCGGTCCCGAGCTGGACGCAGTACACCTTCGACCTGACCGAGTATCTGGGACAGGAAGAGGTCTACCTGGCCATCCGTCACTTCAACTCGCTTGACCAGTTCTATCTGTACGTCGACAACTTCGAAGTACTGGGCGAACGTCAGGCTGACGAACCCGGTCCGGAAGAACCCGAAGAAACTCCTGTGGTTACGGCGACTGCCGTCGGCTCCCTGAATGTATACAACTACAACAACGCCGGCGCCCTTGCCTTCGATCATGACACTGAAACCCTGTATCTGGCCGCCAACTACAACAGCAGCCAGGACTACGACCACTATCTGTGGAAGATCAGCACGAAGAACGCTGCCGCGACCAGAGCCAACATGAACTTCGGCACCGGCAATGATTCCGGCAACCCGTCCGGCCGTCTGTACGGCGCCGTGAACGGCCTGTTCATCGTGCCCGGCGGTGCTCACGTGATCGAGCCCACCGATACCGCTATCGACATCACGGTCGAACCTGCCGAACTGAACCTGCTGAAGGGCCAGTCGGCCGACCTGGTCGCTGCGGTCGCTCCCTGGACGCTGACCAACACCGACGTGACCTTCGAAACCGCGGATCCCGCTATCGCGACCGTGAGTGAGAAGGGTACCGTGACCGGCGTTGCGGTCGGCGAGACCGTTATCACGGTCACCACGGATGCCGAGCCTCACCTGACGGCTGAAGTGCCTGTCACCGTTTCCGAACCTCCTGTAGCCGAACTCCGCGGCGTCATCTGGAACGAGAACGGCAAGGGCATGGCCTCCGTGTTCTCCACCGATAACACGGCCAACTGGGAAGCTCTGGCCGAAGTCGGCCAGCTGCGCTGGGCTGCCCGCGTGGACGACGTCCTGTACGGCTCCACCAACGACACCATGTTTGCGGTCGACGCGGACACCTATGAAGTGACCCAGCTGGGCGGCATCGTCTCCGACTGGATCCTGTCCGACGGCGACGCGCTGCCTCAGGACTTCCGCGATGCTTTCGCCGCGATGGGCTACAACGTAGGCCCCGTCATCGGCCCTTGCTACGGCGGCACTTACCTGACCATGATCGATCCCGAAGCCGGCAGCCTGATCTACTTCAACCTGAGCGACACCACCTTCGGCGAAGATCATATGGCCACCTTCACGGCGGCTGGCCGCGCTGTTTATGACGACGGCGAGGACACCGATGACAACGGCGGTCTGTTCTACGGCCTGACCGAAAGCGGCGAGCTGTATGCCTTCATCATGAACCACGAAGGTTCCATTATGTGGACCGACCTCGGCTCCACCGGCCTTGACCTGACCGGCGTCGCTGACGTGACCAACTCCGTCTGGGCCTCCATGGTCTACGACTTCGAGAACGAATTCCTGTACCTGTCTCACTACAGCGGCGAAGGCGACTATGCTTACCTGTACGCCATCGATGTCAACGATCCCGCCCGCGTCGGCGTGACCGGTGACTTCAGAGCGGACGTATGGCCTGCTGTCGGTCTGTACGAGTACACTCCTTCCACCGAACTGTCCCTGAAGGTCAGCCCCGAAAGCATCGAGGTCTACGAAGGCGCTACTGCCGAACTGAAGATCAAGGTGAAACTGGGCGAGACCAACGAGTACACGGTGGAAGTGGAAGATCCTGAGATCGCTTCCTTCGCGGACGGCATCGTGACCGGCCTGAAGGAAGGCGAGACCACTATCCAGGTCACCACGGTCGACGTCAACGAAGCCGGCGACCACCTGAGCGTGATCGTCCCTGTCACGGTCAAGGCTGTCCACGGCGTGGACATCCAGATCGTCGGCCAGGTGACTGACGGCAACGGTTCCCGCTTCGCGGTCATCGACCTGAACGACGCGTCCGTCGCTTCGACCGGCGCTGCCGCTCCCGGCAACGTGGATTCCGGCGCCCGCATCGGCGACCTCTACTTCGCCGGCCTTGGCACCACCTACAAGATCCTGGATGCGGAAGACTACACGGTCACCACGGCGTGGACCGGCGGTCCTGCTTCGAACTACTACTCCATGTATCCTGCCATGGACGTGGCCAACTACCCGCAGTTCGAAGCGGATGACGGCACCATCGATGACAGCCGCATGCTGTTCACCGTTGCGCTTGACTGGCTGGTCATGCCGAGCTACTCCGGCTGGAACCTGTCCAGCTTCCTGGAAGGCCTGGCTGGCGTCTGCTATGCCGGCAACACGCAGCTGAGCGACGGCACTGACGTGAACATCTACTTCCTGCTGACCACGGACGGCACGCTGTACACCATCGGCATCGATTATGTCGGCGGCCGCCGTACGGATCCTGAGGAATACCTGAGCACCGGCATCGTGCTGCAGAACCAGACCGACGCTTCTATGGCGTATGTCGAAACGGACGACCTGTACGGTCTTGTTGTTGCGGACAACGGCACGAAGAACGTGTGGTTCATCGACCTTGATACCGAAGAAGTCAGCATGGTCGGCACCTTGAACGTGACCAACGTTTCCGGCCTGATCGGTACCTACGATGACATCGCCGCTTACGGCGAGATCACGCCTCCGGAACCCGAACCCGTAGTCACCGGTCATCTGATCAAGGGCTTCTACTTCGAAGAGGAGCCGACTGACTGGACCTTTGTGGATGCCGACGAAGACGGCTTCAACTGGCAGTGGCACTTCAACACCGGCAGCGGCAACCACACCGCCTATGAAGGCGACGGCATCATCACCTCCGCGTCTTACGACAATGACTCCAGTACGGCGCTGCATCCGGACAACTGGGCTATCAGCCCGGCGGTCGACCTGTCCACTGCGGAAGACGACGTGATCGTTTCCCTGTATGCGGTCGGTCAGGATGCCAGCTGGGCAGCGGAACACTTCGCCGTCTATGCCGGCACCACCCCTGTTCCGGACGAAATGACCCTGGTCATCCCTGAAAGCGTCTCCGGCGGCGAGTATAAGCAGTTCACGGGCTCCCTGGCCGACTTTGCCGGCGAGGATGAGGTCTACATCGCGATCCGTCACTTCAACGTCACGGATATGTTCTATCTGAACGTTGACCAGGTCGAGTTCATGGACCAGCTGGAAGAAGTGACGCCTCCGGAACCCGAACCCGACGTGACCGGCGACCCGCTGTTCACCGAAGACTTCGAAGCAAATCCGACTGACTGGACCTTCGTGGATGCCGACGACGACGGTTACAACTGGAACTGGGAAGACGGCACGAACCTTGATTCGGGCTTCTACGAAGGCACCGGCATGATCATGAGCGCGTCCTACGACAACCCGTCCTACACGGCTCTGACTCCCGACGACTGGGCCATCAGCCCGGCCATCGATCTGAGCACGGCGTCTGCCGACGCGATCGTCTCCCTGTATGCCAAGGGACAGGATCCCGACTGGGCGTCTGAAGTGTTCGCCATCTATGCCGGCACTTCCACTGACACGTCCGCCATGACGAAGCTGAGCGCTGACTTCACTGCCACCGGCGATTGGGCACAGTACACTGCTTCTCTGGAAGACTTCATCGGCGCGTCTACGGTCTACATTGCGGTCCGCCACTACAACGTCACGGATATGTTCTTCCTGGATGTCGACTATGTCCAGGTCCTGCACAACCTGACTGACAACGGCGACGCCGCTCACAAGAACGTTCCCGGCGAAGTCGTTGCGGCTGCTCCTGCGACCCGCGTACAGCCCGAATTCCACAAGGCCGTTCCGGCTGAAGCCAGGTTCTCTGCCTTCCACAAGGCTCTGGGCGACGGCATCGGCCGCCTTGACAAGGCCATCAACAACAACGTCGAGATGTCCAAGCTCGGCGAGACCGCCAACGAAGTGACCGGCGGCACGAACGCCATCCACGGCGAATCCGTCCTGTCCGCGCGTCCTGCCAAGCCCGTCCGCGGTGCGGAAGGCACGGCGGAAGACGGTGTCGTGACCGTGACCCTGACCGAAGACGTCGACGTGACCAACGGCCTCATCGCGGTCGAGTACGATCCCGAACTGCTGACCTTCATCGGCGGCGGATCCATCTTCGCGCACTGCTCGTGGAATGCGGAAGACGGCGTTGTGTACTTCGCTTATGCGGATGCCATCCCGCTGCCCGCCGGTGAAGTCATTGCGACCATCGAGTTCTCCTACACCGAACCGGCTCTGGAGACCGAGCTCACCGTGACCACGATCGAGCGCAACGACGACGTCAATGTGGATGAAGAACCCACTGTGATCAAGATCGGCGCGTCCGTCATCGTGAACGGCGTCACGCTGGCTCTGGACGGCCGGCTGGCGATGAATATGTTCATCACCGCTCCGACCTCCGCTGCCACGGCGACCATGACCTTCCACGGTCAGAACGAGGACGAAGTGACCTTCGAACTGATCCGCGACAAGGATCACTTCTACAACTCCAAGACCGGCCAGTTCCGTCTGGCTTACAAGAACATCGCGGCAAAGGAAATGACCTGCCCGGTGGATCTGAAGGTCTTTGACGCGAACGGCAACCAGATGGCTTTGGTCCGCGCCAACGGCGATCCGGTGGACGGCAACGTCTTCACCTTCCGCGTGGCTGACTGGGCGAACGCCATCATCGGCAACGAGAACAGCAACGAAGCGTCCGTCAACCTGGCCAAGGCTCTGCTGAACTACGGCGGCGCTGCTCAGGAATACTTCGAGTTCAACCTGGAAGATCCGGCGAACCCTGAAGGTTACCTGGCTGACGAGACCGCCGCGGTCGAAGCGAACCCGGCTCTGGACGGCGACATTCCGGAAGACGCGAAGGCTCTGTTCGGCTACTCCGGCCTGACCCTGAACCTGGAAGGCGACACGGAACTGCGTATCTACTTCACCAAGGATGTGACCGCGGTGGACGATGCCGGTATCAAGCTGCCGCTGAAGACTCAGGGCAAGAAGAAGTACATCAGCATCCCGAACATTGCTTCCGTGGATCTGGACGAGCTGTACCCGATCACCATCAGCCTGGATGGTCAGGAGCGTGTGTTCACGCTGGCTGCGCTGACTTATGCGAATAAGATCCTGGCGGCCAACTCGAACGAGAAGCTCGTGACGGTCATGAAGGCTCTGTACGTGTACAACGAAATGGCTGAGATCTACTTCAACAAAGTAGACTGATGCCGCACCCCGGAGGGGGCTGGCCGGGCAACCGGTCAGCCCCCTTTTTTGATGCTTTTCACTTTTCCGGACTGAAAACCGCCGCTAAAACGCAAAAAACCGCCTTTTTCGGGTAAAAAAAATTAAAAATTTGTGAAAAAAGTACTTGCAATTTCCGAAAACACGCGATAGAATAGTCTCATCCTAAAAAAGGAGGGTTTGTTTGTTATGAAGTATGAAGTAGCTCAGATCGAAGTGATCAACTTCACTTTCGCGGACATCATCACTGACAGCGAATGCCCTAACGAAACTGAACCCGTTGGTTGAGTGAAATAGGATCAGCGGAGCTGATCTCTCCGTTGAATGAGAGGCGCGCGTCAAACAGCAAGGGTGAGGGAGACCTCACCCTTCAATTTTTATGAAAAGCGGGAGACAGGCCCCGGCCGGCCCCGTCCCCGCCCCAAAGAAGGGAGAACTTCCATGCGCATCCTGCAGGAAGCCCAGGCGCTCACGCTCCGGCTGCTGGCCGGCCGCGAAGCCCAGACCGAACCGTTCGTTTTCAGCGTATACTGCCTGACGGAACCCGTTCCCGGCGGTAGACTGCTTTATCATACCTTAACAAAAGAACTGCTCTTCCTGGAAGACGGCGAAGAGCAGGCGGATTATCTGCGCCGCCGTTTCTTCCTAATAGAAGAAGGGACGGACGAACGCGCCGCCGCGCGCGACCTGCGCGGCACACTGCAGTTTTTAGGCCGCAGCCGTCTGCAGGGCTATACCCGCTATACCATCCTCCCCACCACGGACTGCAACGCCCGCTGCTTCTACTGCTATGAAGCGGGCTGCGAAAAACTGAACATGGCCGCCGCGGCCGCGGACAGGACCGCGCGCTTCATCCTGGACACCTGCGCCCCGGGCGAACTGACCCTGCGCTTCTTCGGCGGCGAACCGCTGATGGGCGCCGCGTCGCTGGACCGCATCTGCGAAGCGCTGGCTGAAAACGGCAAAACGTACCACAGCAACATCGTGACCAACGGCTACCTCTTCACCCCGGAGCGGATCCGCAAAGCCGCGGCGCTGTGGCACCTGAAGCGCGCGCAGATCACGCTGGACGGCACGGAAGAGGTGTACAACGCCCGGAAGGACTTCGTGGAGGACCACGACGGCGCCTTCCGCCGCGTGCTGGACAATATCGAGGGCCTGCTGCAGGCCGGCATCGCCGTCACGGTCCGCCTGAACATGGACGAAGTCAATCTGCCGGATCTGCGGATCCTGGCCGGCCAGCTGGCGCGGCGCTTCGGCGGGTACGCAAACTTTACCGTCTACCCGTTCCTGCTGTTCCAGGACATCCTGTCCCCTTCGCGGGAGAAGGTGGAGCGGCTGTTCGGTCTGTACCGGGAATTCCGCGCGGAGCTCACCGACGCGGGGCTGTTAAAGCCCGGCAAACTGCCGGAGACCCTGCGGCTCAACCACTGCATGGCGGACGACCCCGCCTCCGCGGTGATCCTGCCGGACGGCCGCCTGCATGCCTGCGAGCATTTCACCGAGGGCCTGTTCTGCGGCACGGTGGACGAGCCGGTGCCGAAATCCGCGACGGAAGCGTACTGGACGGAGGAATTCCCCGAGGACGGCGCGTGCGCGGCCTGCCCGCTGTACCCGGACTGCTTCCGCATGAAAAACTGCCCGGATCGCGCGGACCGCTGCATCCCGCAGCAGCGCGAGGCGGAGATCGAAAAACTGCGGATCCGCATGCGCGCGGCGTATGATAGGGCCGTGAACGGCCGGCCCGTGGACGACAACGCCGCAAACGACAGCGCCGCAAACGACAGCGCCGCAAACGACCTCATCGCCGCCGCCCCCGACCGAAAGGAACCCGACACCCCATGATCAAGATCACCCTCGCCGGCCTCTGCATCGGCATCGAAGAAAACAGCCCGCGCTTCGCGGAATTCATCGCCGGCTACGAGACCCCGGACGGAGACCCGGATTTCACCGTCTCCACCACCGAAGAGGACATCGCCTTCGAACAGACCCAGAACGAGCGCCGCGCCCTGCGCGACGACGACGTGATGCGCCAGTGGCGCCACGCCTACCTGGAAAAACTTGCGATCTACCGCAAGATCGCCGAGCGCCTGCCCGACTACGGCGCCTGCCTGTTCCACGGCTCCGCGGTCGCGGTGGACGGCGAGGCCTACCTCTTCACGGCCCGCAGCGGGACGGGCAAATCCACGCATACCCGCCTCTGGCGCGAACACTTCGGCGACCGCTGCGTCATGATCAACGACGACAAGCCGCTCCTGCGCCTGCAGGAGGACGGCCGCATCTACGTGTACGGCACGCCCTGGGACGGCAAGCACCACTTAAGCAGCAACATCCGCGTGCCGCTAAAAGCCGTTTGCATTTTGACCAGAGATGAGTATAATCATATTGAACCGCTGGCGCCGGAGGAAGCATATTCGGAACTGATGATGCAGACGTTCCGGCCGTCGGACGGGAACGCGCTGATGAAGACCATGGAATTCCTGGACACCCTCACCCGGCGCGCCGGCCTGTACCGCCTGGGCTGCACCATGGACCCGGAGGCGGCCGTGATATCTTATGAAGGGATGCAGAAGCATATGAAATTGAAAGACGGATTCAAGACCCACATGGCAGGCGACAAGCAGGTGATGGCCGGCGTGGCCTCCACCGGTTTTTCCGGCCTCGTGCGCAGCAACTCCACCGCCGCGTTCATCATCGACCAGCTGAAGACCGAGACCACGGAAGAGCAGATCGTGCAGGCCGTCCTGGCCCGCTACGAGGACGCTCCCGAGGCCCAGGTCCGCGCGGACGTGAAGAAAGTCGTCGATACGCTGCGCGGCATCAACGCCCTGGACGAATAAAATGAAAGACAGAAAGCAGACCCCGGGAACGGCCCCGGAAGGCGCCGAAGCGCTGGAGGACTATCTGCGCGAACACGGTTCCGTCCTGTACTGGAACCGCGGCGGCAGCATGCGCCCTCTCATCCGCCAGGACCGGGATCACTTTGTCATCGAAGCCGCCGGCGAAGGCCGTCGCCGTCTCAACGACGTCGTCCTTTACAAACGCGCCGGCGGCAAACTGGTCCTCCACCGCATCCGCCGCATCCGCGAACACGACTACGGCCTCCGCGGCGACAATACCTACGTGATGGAATACGGCATCACGGCCGCGCAGATCCTGGGCGTCATGACCGCGCTGTCAAGGGACGGCGGGCCCATGCGGCCGGTCACGGCGCTGCGGTACCGAATTTACGTGTGGTTCTGGAACGCGATCTATCCGTTCCGGTATGTGCGGGCGAAGGTCCTGCAGGCCGGCAGAGGCGTGAAGCGGCTGCTGCGCGGGAAACGTTAATAAAGGCTGCGGGAAGAAATAAACAGATAAAGAACGGAACGAACACTTTGTCCGTGAAAACGGACATAAAAATGAAAATACAATTATAGTGGTTTTTTAACTCTCTTTGTGCTAAAGTATAAAACAGACAGTTGCGGGCATGTGATTGTTCTCTTTGGCAACAAAGAGAGTTTTTGATTTTTCTGATCACAGCCCCGCCGCTAAAAAGAACGCATATCCATACAGAAACAGGGGGAAAAACAGGCGCCCCTGTCAAAACGATGAAAGGAATATCGGGAAGCCTGCCCGATGGAGGAACGTGATGAAACATTGCTGGAAACGGGTGCTGGCGGTATTGCTGGCGCTGGCTATGGCGGTTCCGTCGAACGTGTTGGCGGATGGCCGGAAAGGGAGTTCTACCACTGTGGAACAGACAGAAACTGTTCCCGCCGGTGAAACTGCCATTGAAAAGCAGGGTGACGAAGCACAGGCAGCAGGTCTAACGATCGAGCTGTCTGCCACCCGCGCGGATTACGACGGTACAGACAAGAGACCGACCGTAACCGTAAAATATGACGATACCGACGTCACGAACAATGCTTCCATCCAGTGGAAGAAAGACGGCGTCGAATTGTCAGCCGATGCGGAGTTTATAGAAGTCGGGACGTATAACCTGACGGTGACCTATGAATCGGCAACGAAGACAGCCACATTCCAGATCGGAAGAGCCAAGATCGGTGATATGGAAGTCGATATCAGTGATCAGGCTTATACTGGCTTTGCCATTATTCCCGATCCTTCGGATGTGACCTTTACGGATTCATACGGGACGACGCACAATGTCACCTATGAGATCACCTCTATCACGAACAACACCAACGTGGGACAGGCGTCCGTAGGCATGACAGGAACCGGCAACTTTATCGGTTCCGCCAATGCGCGGTTCAACATTGTCCCTGCCTCATTTGACAATGTGCAGATCAATACTGTCGGACAGTCGTTTGTGATCGGCAACGGACAATTCGTTCCGGAGCTGGTGTCCATCAAACTTGGGCAGTATGATCTGACTTCGAGTGATTATACGCTTTCTTATGCGACGGCCGACGGGACGGTGTTAGACGCGGCTCCGACTACCGCTGGGACGTATAAAATGATCTTTGCCCCCGGCTCAAGCGGCAGTTTTACCGGCAATGCGCGGGAGATTCCTTTTGAGATCAAAGATGCCGCGGCTAAGATCGGCGACGTTTATTATGCTTCGCTGGCGGATGCGGTAGCGGCTGCGGCTGCGGGGGATACGGTCGAGATCATCGCAGCGGGCACGTATACGCTGCCGAATATTCCTCAGAATATTACGGTTAAGGGGAATGTGGATGGCGTTGTGTTCAGCCACACCGGATCAGGAAATATCTGTAGCATTCCGAATGGTGTCACTTTCCAGAATGTCACGTTTAACTTTGGCAGTAATAACTACCATGGCTTCCAGCATCCTGGCACCATTAACATGGAAAACTGCACCATTAACGGCAAGCTGTTCAGCTACGGTGATATGAACTTCACCGGCTGTACGTTCAACGCCCCCGGTACGGAGGCTTCCGGCATCAGCGGCAAGGATTATTCCATGTGGGCTTATTCCGGAAACATCACATACACGGACTGTGTGTTCAACGGCGCAGGCAAGTTCATCAATGTTTATAACGAGACCGGATCTTCTCGTTATGTGATCACTGCAAACGGCTGCACGTTCAATTCCAGTGAAAAGAATAAAGCGGCTTTCAATGTTAAGGAAACCTGCGGAACCAAAGTTCTTCAGTATACGGTAAACCTGAGCAATAACACGATTAACGAAAACTTCCCCGAGGCTTCCGAGTCGGATGCCCTTACGATCATCAGCGGCCTGGTACAGGTGGATGACCGGGTTGCCGGCGGCACGATGGAAGGCGGGGAGATCGTTGTCAATGTGGACAGCGAACAGAAGTATATCACGCCCCGGATGGTCCGCGTGTGCGCGATCGGTGATGTGGAATATGTGAGCCTGGTGGACGCGCTTAATGCGGCCCAGACCGGCGACACTATCAATATCTATGCGGGCACAGTTGAGCTTCCTGCGACAGCAGTCATTCCTGCGGGTGTGACACTGAAGGGCCAGGGCGCTGACGCGACCACGGTCAAGATCACGACCACGAATGGCAATGGCGTGAAGCTTACGAATCCGAACATCACGATCCAGGATCTCAAGATCGACGGCAGTGCTATTACGAGCAGCGGATACAATACCATCGTTAACGTAAAGGCTGACGGCTGTGTGATCGACGGTGTCGTGATGCGCGGCGGCGGACAGAGCACATGGAACTCCTCGATCCTGGTGGATACTATCAATGCTCCGGCCACCTTTACTGTAAAGAATTCCGATATTACCGGGGCTTTCCGCGGTGTGCTGCGTGAGAGCTGCAATGCGAACCTTGTGATCGAAAACACGGAAATTGATGCGATTTATCCGTTTAACATCGATGGCGGCAACGGCGGTACGATCACGGTAAGCGGCAGCAAGCTCCATGGCTGGACGTCTTACAGCGGCGTGGATAGAGTTATCTTTATGAACTGCCAGTTCAGCAAGGGCAACAGCGGCTATGACTGCGTTGCGGCCTATGTGGACACGGAGTTCAACGGATGTACTTTTGACAGCACGTTTGACGTTTACGCGCAGACTTCCCCCTTCAACTTCTACTTTAATGATTGCACGAAGGCAGGGGAAGCGGTCACCAGAGATCAATTTAAGGAACAGTTCCCTACTGATTCCGATGTCTGGGTAAAGTGCAATACCTACGTGAACGGCGAACTGGTTGGCGCGGTAGCGAAGATCGTATCCGGTGATCAGACTGTTGAGTACAAGACGCTCCAGGCTGCGCTCGATGCGGCTCATGAGATGACTGGCGACGTGACGGTAGAGATCATCGCGAACATCGAAGGCTACGCGATTGTCCGTCAGAAGGCTGGTCTGAACCTGACCATCGACGGCAAGGACAAAACCATTGCGGGCCAGATCATCATCTACGGTGACGGTCGTGCGTCCGGTACGGAAACCTTGACGATCCAGAATGTCAACTTCGAGGACGACAAAACGCACTTCTACAACGGAACCGATTCCTTCATTCTTATTCCGAAACCGGCTGACATTTCCGGCTTGCCCGGAACATACAACTATGCCCACAACATCACGGTGAGTGGCTGCTCCTTCACGAGCACAAGCACGAGTTCTGAACCGGATGTAGTCGGAATTAAGGCTACTAGCAAAGCAGGTGCGTACAATGTTGCGCTCAGCAATGTGACTGGCACGAATCTGCACAGTCTGGCGCAACTCACCGGCACGACCGGCGGTGCGTTCACTAACTGCAATGTGACGGCAAGCGGCAGTTTCGTCAACATTGACGGCGGTGCCGGAGACTTTGACTTTACTAACAATACATTCGTTTCTTCTGCGGATGACGGTTATGGCGTCCGTCTTAAAGGCGCTTCTGAGGCGGTCATCCATATGGGAGAAGGCAACAACATCACGGCGAACGACGCATTGGTGCTTGGCAAGAGCGATGCGCCGAAGGGCAAGATTATTGTCACCGACGGTATATACACCGGCAATATCGCAAACAAGATGTCTTCTGCCGGTACCGCTAAGTTCGAGATCTCCGGCGGCCATTTCTCCGTCGAAGTTCCTCGGGAATTTTGTGCGACCGGTTATGTACCGGGCAACGGTATGTGGGCTGCCGAGACTCCTGCTACCCCGAACGGCGTCACGATTGGCGTAGCGAGGATCGGCGAGACCTACTATGCGACTCTTGCAGAGGCGGTAGAGAGCGCCCAGTCCGGTGACACTGTCGTCTTGGTGGTTGACGTCAGAATGATCGAAGGCATCGAGATCAACAAGACCGTCACCATCGACCTGAACGGCAAGACCATCGACTACGGCGGAATCGAACTGTTTGACGTGACCGCTAACGGCGATTTGACCATCACCGGCAACGGCGCGGTGACCGGACTTGAAGGCGCTGCAGCGGCAGCTCAGGACAGCAAGGCACTGATCACTGTAGACGGCGGGAAATTAACCATTGTTAACGGTACCTTCACGGTCGGCGGCGTCGGCGCCGACGGTATGTATGGGGTGTATGTGCTGGATAACGGCACGACGATTTTCGGTACGTCCGAAGGCGGCCCGACGATCACTTCCTGGTTCGCTGCCATTGGTACGAACAACACCACGGCACCTGCGAACATTACGGTCAATGGCGGTACTTACACGACGAACGCGACGCCGGCGAACAATGAATGGTGGAGCTACTTCTGCGCGCCGATCTATGCGGCAGCCAGCGGCACCTACAACATTAACGGCGGCACGTTCAACGGCTACTATGGTATTTCTGACCGCTATGCCAACGTGGAGCAGACGGTCCAGCTCGGTAATGTGACTATCAATGCAACGTCCGGCACGCAGGTCTTTGTAGATGACGAGACCGGTTCTGAAGGAATTACAAACCGGACGATCAAGTCGACGAGCAACGAGCTGACAGTCCCCGAGGGATACTGCTGGCAGAAGATCGGCGACAACGAGTATCTGCTTGCGGTGGCGGTTTGCAAGATCGGCGACACGCTGTATGCGTCGCTGAAGGACGCCGTTGCGGCAGTTCCGGCCGACGGTACCGCGACCACGATCGTCATGATCGCAGATGAGACGATCGATGTTTCGGGTTATGCGGTTACCATTCCCGCAAACAAGAATGTGGTTCTTGACCTGAACGGCAAGACGGTAGTCGGTGCCTGCTCTACTACCGGGACTTCCGCGCTGATCCGCAACCTGGGCACCCTTACGATCGAAGACAGCAGCGCGGATGCAAGCGGCAAGCTGATCGGCGGTGCGGATCCGACCTGGACTTGGGACGGCTCTGACGACTATACCGGCAGCTACGCGAGCAATCTGATCAGAAATGAGGGCACGCTAGTCGTTAACGGCGGTACGCTCTACAACGCCAGCTCGGGCAGCGCGGCCTACGCGATCGATAACTATTCCGCCGGCCAGGTTACTATCAACGGCGGCGTAATCGATGCAAAGAAGGCTTCCGCGATCCGTATGTTCTATTGCAACGGCGGTGCGATCACTGTTAACGGCGGCACGATCGGCCATTACACCAGTGACGAGGATTATTCGTACATGGGCATCCAGGTGATGGCCGGTACAAACTCCGATGTCGTTGTTAACGGCGGCACCATCGTTGGCATGTATGCCTTGTACAGTTCCGGCACCGGGGACAGTTCCGTCAGCATTTCCGGCGGCACCTTTGACGGTTATGTAGGCTTTAGCAGCGACGGCCCCGATAATGTTGAGATCACGGATGGTCTGTTTCTTTACTGGGTCGGGACCTGGGGAGACCAGACCGGCTTCATCTCCGGCGGCACATATGCTGTGAAACCGGATGCAGAATACATCGCTCCCGGCAAATGTGCCATTAAGAGCGGTGAATATTGGATCATCGGCGACGCGGTCGCCCAGATCGGCACGATCGGCTATGCCACCCTGGCGGAGGCCGTTGCGGATGCCGTGAACGGCGATGTCGTTGAACTGCTGATGGACGCTTCCGGCGCCGGCATCTTCCTTGCCACGGCGGACGCCAAGAACATCACCATCGAACTGAACAATCATACCTATACGGTCACCGGCCCTGCGGTCGGTTCAGCCGGCACGGTATCCCAGGGCTTCCATCTGGAGCAGGGCAACACCGTTACCATCAAGAACGGCACCATCAGCTCCACGGCGGACAGCGGCGTATTGATGCTGGTCCAGAACTACTGCAACCTGACGCTGGACGGTGTCACGCTGGACGGCACGAACCTGCCCGGATCGAACCGTTACGTCCTGTCCAACAACTGCAGCAACGTGGTGATCAAAGACACCACGATCAACGCCAAGGACGGCGACTTCGCCTTTGACGTCTGCCGTTATGCCACCTATCCTTCCGTCAGTGTGACGGTCGAGGGCAACAGTGTGATCAATGGCAACATTGAGATCTCCGCCTCCGGCAATGACGCGAACGAAGGCTTTACGCTGGCCATAAACGGCGGCACTTACAACGGCCAGATCATTCTGGATGCGTCAGCTGAAGCGGCTATGGAGGCCACGCCGGACAAGGTCAGCATCACGAAAGACAATACCGTCGATGTGGCCGCGCCTGCCGGCTATGCCTGGAAGGATCTTGGAAACGGAAGAAGCACGATCGCAAAGGCTGTTGCCAAGATCGGCGATGCGTTATATGCCTCGCTTCAGGATGCCCTGAATGCGGCCCATGAACTGATCGGCGACGTGACGGTGACGCTGCTTGCGGACATTACGGAAGTTGCCGTTATCCATCAGAAGGCCGGCCTGAACCTGACTGTCGACGGCGACGGCAAGACCATAACCGGCCAGCTCTATGTCGACGGCGACGGCAGATACAATGACACTGACACTCTGACTATTCAGAATATCAAGTTTGCCTATGACGCTGCGACGTACGACGATGCCTTCATCGACGTGCCGAGCACCAAGACCGAGGGCAAGATCTACACCACCGGCAAGTACAATTACGCACACAACATTACCGTTAAGGATTGCGAGTTTGCCGGTGAAGGAACTACCACCGTTGCCTTCCGTGTGGCTTCGGCTGCCGGAGCGCACAATGTTACGCTTGAAAACCTGACCGTAACCGGCGGCCACAGCTTCGCTCAGCTCGTTGGTGTCAAGGATCTTACCATTACCGGATGCACCGTAAGTGGCACCGAGAATGGTATCAACATCAGCGGCGGAGACGGAACGGGTGTGATCTCAGGTAATACGCTTGCTGCGGAAGGATATTCCGTAAGAATCAAGGGCGGCAGCGGAATGGATGTGACGCTGAGTGATAACACCTTCAGTGGTGGAAGCGGCCTTGTAAGCGAGGCCACTGGCGGCGGCAAACTCACCGTTGTATCCGGCAAGTACGCCGGCCCGCTTCCCACTGACAAAACCAAGTTCACCGTCTTGGGCGGTGTCTTTACCGTGGCGCCTCTCCTTGCCGTCTGCGGCGAAGGCCTGTACCCGATCGCCAACACCGATCCGGAAACAAAGGATGATTATCCTTATACCGTAGGCGAGGCAGTAGCGTTAGTTGATAATTTCGGCTATACCACCTTTGCCGACGCGGCTGAGGCGGCTGCGGGTACTAAGACGATCAAACTTCTTGCGGATATTCCTGAAGCATATGTGATGGCAGCAGATGAAGTCCTGATCGTTGAAAAAGGCGATTTCTCGCTGACGGTCAATGCTCCTGACGGCTATATCCTTTCATCGGAAGTCGCCGAAGGAATCACAACGTATACTGTGAAAAAGGGAATCGCGAAGATTGGCGATACGCTGTATGCTACCCTCGCTGACGCCGTCGCGGCTGTCCAGGATGGCGAGACCATCGTCATGCTGGGCAATGACACCAAGAACCTTGTCATCAACAACGGCAAAACCTTTACCATCGATCTGAACGGGCAGACCCTGAGCGGCGGCTATGTCGATCTCTACAGCGGTTTCCTTACCGTTAAGGACAGTGCGGAGACGAAGGGCGCGTTCAACAAGCTCGTTTACGCGAACGTCGGAGCGGATGAAACGAAGGGTGTCGGCGAGTACAACCTCTTCAAACTCGATTCCGGCGTGACGATGAACAACAATGTCTATGTGTACCAGAACAGCACTGAAAAGGGCTACGGCACGCAGGTAGACATCGACGGAACCATGAACGGTCTGGTCTTCGTCCTCGGCAACATCCTTGAGGGCAACACGACCGTGAACGTGCGCGGCACGATCAACAGCCCGGACGATGTCGCTGTTGCGCTCTGCGGTTACGCGGAGGTCAACGTCTATGAGGGGGCGTACATCGAGGCCAAGGACAATAACGGCAAGGGCGTCGGCATCGAGGTCCGTGCCGGCAAGCTGAACGTTTCCGGCGGTACCATCGTCGGCAACGGTACGGCCACCGAAGTGAACGCCAACGGCAGCGGCACGACCACCACAGGCGCCGGCATCGCGGTCAGCCAGCATAACACGAAGCTGCCGATCGAGGTGAACATCACCGGCGGCACGATCACGGGCCACACGCCGCTCTACGAAAGCAACCCGCAGGGCAACAGTGCGGATGACCTTGCGAAGATCACCCTGAATGTCTCCGGCGGTATTTTCGAAGCCGCCGAGGGCAGCACGGAGGTCGTTTACTCCGAGGACAAGACCGGCTTCATCACCGGCGGCAAATACTCGCTGGAGCCCGAGGCCAAGTACATTGCGCCCGGCAAGGCTGCGGTCAAGGACGGCGATTACTGGATCATTACCGAAGCGGTCGCCAAGATCGGCGACGCCTACTTCGGCACGCTGGAAGCTGCCGTAGCCGCGGCGGTCAACGGCGACACCATCGAGATCCTGAAGGATATCGAAGTGACCAAATATGTCGAGATCGGGAAGACCGTTACGATCGACCTGGCCGGACACACCTTAAGCCGTACGAACGGCAACGCGCTCCTCAACCCGATGGGCAGCGGCACCACGCTGACGCTCAAGGATACCGTCGGCGGCGGCAAGGTCGTCAGCGGCATCCCGGCCTATGTTGAGGACGGCGCGGCCTTCATTCAGGAATCCGGCAGCCTGGAGTCCGCCGGCAACATGGGTATCTATACCATTGGCGGCTCTTCTGTAACGATTAACGGCGGAACTGTCACCACCACCGGCGACATGGCTATCTGTGCCGACACCGGTGCCTCCGTAACGATCAACGACGGCACGGTATCTGTGGCAGAAGATGATGCCTATGCCATCTGCCTCTTCGGCACGGCCAGCCTGACGGTCAACGGCGGTACGGTCAGCTCCACCGGCAACAACGGCCCTGCAATCGGCACCAACGGCAGCGCCGGCAACAATAACACCATCACGATCAACGGCGGCACGATCACGTCCGCGAAGGAGATCGCCATCTTCAAGCCCGACGCCGGCACGCTGACGATCAACGGCGGCACGATCACCGGTACGACGGCTGTCTACCAGAAGAGCGGTACCGTGAATATCACCGGCGGCACGCTGCACGCGACCGGCACGGCGGCCGACTTCGCCCACAACCCCAGCGGCGCTTATTCGACCGGCGACGCGCTGGTCGTGGAAGCCTGCGATTATCCGGGCGGTGCGCCTGTCACCAACATCACCGGCGGCCGCTTCATCTCCGACAACGCCGCGGCCGTAGCCTCCTACGCGATGGCAGGCTACGAGCCTCTGACCGGCTTCATCCACGGCGGCCACTTCTCCGACAACAGCGAAAAGACGAACGTCGGCGTACCGGCTGACAAGATCCTGGTGCAGATCCCTGAGGGTCAGGAAGACGCCGGCATGTACGAGCTGGACGATGCGGTCTACGTCACCTTCGACGCGGACAACAAGGACGACGACAGCGACATCACGGTCGTGAAGATCGCGAAGAACACCGCCGTCGAAAAGCCCGCGGACCCGACCCCTGAAACCGGCTTCACCTTCAACGGCTGGTTCCTGCCGAACGCGGAAACCGCCTATAACTTCGAAACGCCCGTGACGGAAGCCATCACGCTGACCGCCCAGTGGAAGACCAAGGTCATCTACGACGTGGACGGCGTGCAGACCGAACTGGATGCCATCCTGCACCAGGCGACCCCGAGGATCCCGAATCCCGAAAAGGAGAACTACGTCTTCGACGGCTGGCTGAAGCAGGGCTCCCAGGTCAAGGGCATCGACGACACGGTCGAAGCTGCCAACATCATCTACGTGGCGACCTGGAAGGGCGTTACGAAGCAGATCGTCTATTCCGACGGCCTCGGCAACATCCTCGAAAGATATAACGTCGAGTACGGCGAGCCTACGCCGGAGTTCCAGGGCGACCTGAGCGCCATCACCAGGGAAGGCTACGAATTCGATCCGACTAATGCCTGGATCCCCGAAGTCGAGGCGACTGTCACGCGCGACGTGGTCTACGTCATCAACTGGACCCGGATCAAAGTGACGGTGACCTTCGTTGAGAACGGCGGCACCGACGTCCCCGACCAGATCCTTGACTGGGGCAGCAAGGCGTCCAGGCCGACCACGGTTTGGGAAGGCCACACATTCCTCGGCTGGTACGGCCCGGATAATGAGCTGTTTGACTTTGAGAACACGGAGATCAAAGCAGACATCACGATCACCGCGAGATGGTTCGAGAACGTCGCCCGAATCAACGACACGTATTATCCGACGCTGGCGGAAGCCATCGCGGCGGCACAGGCCGGCGATACGGTCGTCCTGCTGAAGGATGTTCAGGAAGATGAGCTTGAAGTCGGCAAGGCGATCACGCTTGATCTGGACGGGCACGAACTCAGCTCCGCCAAGGCCGGCGTGCTTTCTGTGACGGCTGACGGCGATCTGACGATCACCGGCAACGGCAGGATCACCGGCCCGGCCAACGGCGCGGCATTCGACAGCAACGCTCTGATCTACGTCGCCGGCGGCAAACTGACTGTTGAAAACGGTACGCTGACCGCCACCGGCGAGGGTTCCGACGGCATGTACGGCGTGTACGTCCTGCAGAACGGCACGGCGATCTTCGGCACCGCGGACGGCAACGGCCCGACCATTACCTCGCACTTCGCGGCGATCGGCACTAATAACACTACAGCGCCGGCTACTATTACGGTATACGGCGGTGAATATACTGCAAATGCGATCCCGGGTGCCAACGACGGGTGGTACTACTTCTGCGCGCCGGTCTACGCGGCGGCTGCCGGCTCCTTCGAACTGAAGGGCGGCACGTTCAACGGCTACTACGGCATTTCCGACCGCTACGCCAACGTCGACCAGGATGTGATGATCTGGGGCGACGTGGTCTTCAAC
>JAFZRY010000031.1 GCA_017619615.1 Lachnospiraceae bacterium
ACCCCAATGGATTTTGAGTCCACCTCGTCTGCCAATTCCAACACACCGGCGCGGGTATCATTGTACCATTTTTCGGGGATTTGTCAACGGGTGCGGGCATAAAATCGCCCGGGGAGGGCCATCCCCCCGGGCGATCCCCGGACAGGTGGCGCTGTCCGGGTGGGAATTAAGGAATGAGTCTATGGAAAGGAAAGCACTAGTCTTTGGGGGCGGCGGGATGGCATTTTCCCGCCAGGGGGCAGCCACCGCAGGCGCCTCCGCAGGAGCAGGAGGAGCAGAGGGAGCGGCCCGCCTTTTTCGCGCGGATCAGGCTGCGGACCATGAAAAACACCATCAGGGCAAGCAGTACGATCAGCACGATATTGATCCAGTTTGTTTCCAGCCAGTTCATCATTTCACACCTTCTTTTATTTCACCGCGAGTTTCTGCGATTCCTTATACGGCTTGAACAGCTGCCAGCAAAGGCCGGCCAGCGCGATCAGCGCCACGATCAGGCCGATCACGTTCACGCCGCCCGCGAACAGACGGCCCAGCTGCCAGACGATCAGCGCGATGATGTACGCAAAGCCGCACTGATACCCGATCGCGAACCAAGTCCACTTCCGGCTGTTCATCTCCCGCTTGATCGCGCCGATGGCCGCGAAGCACGGCGCGCAGAGCAGGTTGAAGATCAGGAACGCATAAGCGGCCAGTTTGCCGTGCCCGTCCGAAAACTTGTTGAAGTCGGCTTCCACCAGCGGCCAGATCTGGTCGCCGTTCTCTTCCAGTTCCTCTTCGCCCTCCTGGTCGTCGTAGTTGTACAGGACCGCGAAGGTGCCGACCACCTCTTCCTTGGCCACCAGGCCGGTCACGGTCGCGACCGTCGGCTTCCAGTCGCCGAAGCCCAGGGGCTTGAAGACGACCGACACGGGCTGCGCGACGCGCGCCAGGATGGAATCGTCCATCGGCTCCACTTCGTCCTCCGGGATGTTCATCCGCTGCGCGACTTCCGCCACGTAAGCGTCGTCCACGAGTTCCTCATCCGCGTACAGTTCCTCGACCATGCCGAATTGCTTGTTGACCCAGCCGAAGCCGGACAGGAACCAGATGATGATCGAGCTCAGCACGATCACGGTGCCGGCCCGCTTGATGAAGGACCAGCCGCGCTCCCAGGTGCCGCGCAGCACGTTGCCCAGGGACGGGACGTGGTACGGCGGCAGTTCCATGACGAACGGCGCGGGATCGCCGGCAAAGCGTTTGGTCTTCTTCAGCATGATGCCGGAGACGATGATCGCGGCAATGCCGATGAAATACGCGGAAACGGCCACCCAGGTGCTCTGGTTGAACAGCGCGCCGGCGATCAGGCCGATGATGGGCAGCTTGGCGCCGCAGGGCATGAACGTCGTAGTCGTGATCGTCATGCGGCGGTCGCGTTCGTTTTCAATGGTGCGGGAGGCCATGACGCCGGGGATGCCGCAGCCAGTCGCCACCAGCATCGGGATGAAGCTCTTGCCGGACAGGCCGAAGCGGCGGAAGATCCGGTCCATGATAAAAGCGACGCGGGCCATATACCCGATATCCTCCAGGATGCAGAGCATCAGGAACAGCACCAGCATCTGCGGGACGAAGCCGAGCACGGCGCCGACGCCGGCCAGAATACCGTCCGAGATCAGGCCCACCAGCCAGGGCGCCGCGCCCCAGCTCTCCAGGAGCGCGCGGGACCCGTCGGTCAGCCAGGCGCCGCCCAGCTGGTCGTTGGCCCAGTCGGTCAGGAACGTGCCGATGGAAATGCCGCCGTCGCCGATGGTTTTGCCCATGGCCAGCGCGTAGATCAGGAACATCACGCCCGCGAAGATCGGCAGCGCCAGCCAGCGGTTGGTCACGATCTTGTCGATCTTGTCGGACTTGCTGAGTTTTTCCTCGGAATGCTTGTGATAGATCCCCTTGATCAGTTCCGCGATGCAGACGTAGCGCTCATTCGTGATGATCGCTTCCGCGTCGTCGTCCAGTTCCTTCTCCGCAGACTGGATATCCTTTTCAATATGCGCGAGCGTCTCTTTCGGAAGATTCAGCTGTTCGACCGCCTTTTCGTCGCGTTCGAACAGTTTGACGGCGTACCAGCGCTGCTGCTCTTCCGGCATGCCGTGCACGGCCGCTTCCTCGATGTGGGCCAGCGCGTGCTCCACGACGCCGCTGAATTTGTGGGCGGGCGCTGCGGCCTTGCTCTGCGCCGCTGCCACCGCCGCCTGCGCGGCCTTGTCCACGCCGTCGCCCTTCAGGGCGGAGATCTCCACCACGGGGACGCCGAGGCGGCGGGACAGTTCGGCCGAATCCAGTTTATCGCCGTTCTTGCGGACGATATCGATCATGTTCAGGGCCACGACCAGCGGGATCCCAAGCTCGGCGAGCTGGGTCGTCAGGTACAGGTTCCGTTCCAGGTTCGTGGCGTCCACAATATTTAAGATCGCATCGGGGCGTTCGCCGATCAGGTAGTTCCGGGCCACCACTTCCTCCAGCGTGTAGGGGGAAAGCGAGTAGATGCCGGGCAGGTCCGTGATCGTGACGCCTTCAGTCTTTTTCAGTTTGCCTTCTTTTTTCTCCACCGTGACCCCGGGCCAGTTGCCGACGAACTGGTTCGAGCCGGTCAGGGCGTTGAATAATGTCGTTTTGCCGCTGTTGGGGTTGCCTGCCAGGGCGATACGAAGTTCCATTTTCCCATCCATCCTTTCATTTGTTAGCTATTGCTAACCGTTTGTCAAAAAAAATAGTTTTTTACTCGACCTCGATCATTTCGGCGTCGGCCTTGCGCAGGCTCAGCTCGTAGCCGCGGACCGTCAGTTCCAGCGGATCGCCCAGCGGCGCCACTTTTCTGACGTAGATCTCGATCCCTTTGGTGATCCCCATGTCCATGATGCGGCGTTTCACCGCGCCTTCGCCATGGAGCTTCTTCACCCTGGCGGTGTCTCCGATCGCGACATCCCTTAACGTCTTCATTCCTTCTCTCCTTTCCCGGGCGGCTTACACCATGATTTTTCTTGCCATCTCTTCACTGACAGCGATCCGGCACTCCTTGACCTTAACGATCAGGTTTCCGCCCGTCTTGCTGATCACGGAGACCGTGCTTCCCGGAACGAATCCGAGGTTTTCCAGATGTTTTTTGACTTCCGGGAGCCCGCTGATCTTCTTGACCGTGGTCTCTTCCCCATCATCCACAAAGCACAGCGGCAGCATGTTTTTCCACCTTTTTCCTTAATTTCTGCGGTTAGCCCTAGCTAACCTCTTGCCATTATAGTTAGCGCCGGCTAACTTGTCAAGCGTTTTCCGCCGCTTTTTTCCCGCTTTTCCGCCGGTTTTTTCGGGACCGCGGCCGCCCGCAAAAAAAAGAGCGGACGACAACGCCCGCTCCGTATCACCTATCACCGTATGATCTTATCCCACTGGCTCTCCGGTCCCGCCGAGCCCCAGTTCCTCCGCGTGCGGCCGCATCCCGTCCAGGCAGATCGCAGCAACGTCCTTCACGTCCATCCCCAGCATCTCGCAGCCGGTCAGGATCAGCTCGCGGTTGCATTTGGCCGCGAACTTCTTATCCTTGAACTTCTTCATGAAGCTTTTGACCTCCAGGTCGCGCAGCCCCTGCGGACGCATGCGCGCCGCCGCCTGGATGATACCGGTCAGCTCGTCCACGGTGAACAGGCTCTTCTCCAGGTTCGTCTCGGGCCGCACGTCGTTGCGGATCGAGTACCCGTGCGAAAGGATCGCCCGCACGTCCGCCGCCGGAACGCCGGCCGCCAGCAGCGGTTCCTCAGTGTGGGCCAGATGCTCCTCCGGATACTTCTCGTAATCGTAGTCGTGCAGCAGCCCCACCGCCTCCCAGTGCTCCTCGTCCTCGCCGAAATGTCGGGCCATCGCCCCCATCGCGTAGCGGACGTTCAGCGCGTGGATCCGCAGGTGCTCCTCCGTGATCATCGAGTTATTCAATCGTTCGGCTTCCGCCAGCGTCAGTTTTTCCATCACCCTCTCCTTTCCGGCCGGCCTGCGCGCCGGCCCCGCGTGCTTCCCGCTCTTCTCTCCGCCTCAGCCGCGGTGCTTCTCAAACCACTCCGTGATTTCGTTCAACCTCTTCAGACGGTGGCTCGGCTTGCCGCTGCGGGAGAGTTCGTGGTTCTCTCCGCGGAAGCAGACCATCTTCGCCTCCACGCCGTGCGCGATCAGGGAGGTGAACATCTGGTAGCCCTGGTCGATCGGGCAGCGGTAATCCTCGAAGGAATGGATGAACAGTGTAGGCGTCTTCACCTTGTCCGCGTACTTCATCGGGCTGTGGAACCACAGTTTCTCCGGATTCTCCCACGGGCTGGACAGGTTCTGATCCTCCGTGAAGCCCACGCCGATGTCGGACACGCCCAGCATGGAAAACCAGTTGGAGATGGAGCGCTGGCTGGCCGCGGCTTTGAAGCGGTTCGTGTGGCCGATGATCCAGTTCGTCATGAACCCGCCGTACGACCCGCCGGTCTCGAACAGGTTTTTCTTATCCATCGCCGGATACGCCTTCAGCGCCGCGTCCGTGAACGCCATGATGTCCTCGTAATCCACCGTCCCGTACTTCCCGCGGATGTCCATGAACGCGCCGCGCCCGTCGGAGCCGGTCGGGTTGCAGAAAATGACGAAATAGCCCTTGCCGGCCCAGTACTGCATCTCATGGTAGAATACCGGCCCGTACACGGTCTTGGGGCCGCCGTGGACATCCAGGATCACCGGGTATTTCTTCTCCGGGTCGTAATCCATCGGCTTCAGCACGAAGCCGTGCACGTCGTACCCTTTCCGCTTCACGTTCAGGATCTCCGGCTGCGCCACGTATTTGCCGCGCAGCGCCGCCTCGTTGAAGCGCGAGAGCCGGCGGCCTTTGCCGTCGTACAGTTCCAGCGGCTTCATGTCGAAGAGGCCGATCATCAGCAGCTTCCCGCCGCAGATGTCGAAGCTGTCCACAGAACCGGGCTTGCCGAACACCTGCGTGATCTCCCCGTCCTCCAGCTTGTACAGCCCCGCGCTGTCGAAGCGCGTGGAGATGAAATAACACACGTCGCCGTCCATCTTCAACCCTCTCCCGCCGCCGTAGCGCACGTCCGTGCCCACGGAGGAATGCAGGGATTCGCCATGCTTCGCGTACAGACTGAATTCTCCGGTCCTGTAATCCCACTTGTAGAAATCCCCGTCCGTGTTCAGGCCGTAGACGGGCTCCGCCGCCATCACCAGCAGGAAGGTCTCGCCGGCCGCGAAGCCGTGCAGTTCCAGATCCTTCGCGCTCTTCACGATACTCTTCGACTTTCCCGTTTCCAGGTCCAGGCGGCGGATCTCACCGGTCCCGTGCAGTTTCAGGAAGGGCTTCACCGGGTAGGCCATAAAGAATGCGTATTTCTTATCCGGGCTCAGTTCCGCCTGGCCCACGTTTTCATTCAGCGCGGTCAGCCGGGTCAGGGCCTTCTTTTTCCTGTCATAGCGGAACAGGGAGGTGTAGGCGCCTTTCGTGTACGTCGCGCCGTTCCACCACCACGGGTTCTGCTCGATGATCTCGTAGTCCTTGTTGTCCTTCATGTGCTTCTGATACGCCGCGAGCAGCTTCGGGTCGCCCTTGTACAGGTCCTCGAAGCCCGGGAACGTCGTGCCCAGCACCAGCAGGTCGCCGTTTTCCAGCGGCATGACTTTGCTGACCGGGATCGGGAAGCGGAAGGCCTCCTGCGCTTCGCCGCCGCTTAAGGAGATCGTGTACCAGGAGCTGGAAATGTCGCCTTCTTCGCCTTTTTCCGCGTCGCGCTTGCCGGGGAACAGGATCGTGTCCTCGTCCAGGTACTGGAAGCTGCGCTCCTTGCCGAAGGAGGTCAGGCGTACGAACTTTTTGTCGCGGTACAGGGTCAGATAGGAGCGGTACTCGTCTTTCTTCTTGTTGATCTCCGTGACGGTCAGGCAGGCGGTGCCGCCTTCCGGGGAGAAGGTGATATTCGACAGGAATTTGAATCCGAAAAATTCATCGACGGCGATCGGTTTCATGGGGACCTCCTTTATTGTCATGCAAAGTGCTTCCGTTTCAGTATAGGGCCTTGGGAAAAACCTGTCAAGAGTGAGGAAAATCAGGCGGAAGAAACGATTTTCCGCTTGCAATCCCGTTGTTTTTGTGCTATCTTGCTATTCGTTAAGGGGAGTAGCCTGCGCGCTGCGTTTTCCGGATCGTCATCACGGTCAACAACCCGGTCCGGAGGGGAAAGAGGCGAGACTTTACGCATTCTTGAGATGCGGGAAGTCTTGTTTTTTTTATCCCGCCCGGTTAAGGAGAGAACATGGTTACGGCATTAATAATCTTCCTGGTCACCTACATCCTGATGATGATTTTTCAGAAGTACCGGCCCTGGATCGCCCTGGCCAGCGCCGCCGTCTTTCTGATCAGCGGAATGCTGCCCTGGGGCGAGGCCCTGTCGTATGTGGACTTCAACGTCCTGCTGATGATCGCAGGCACCATGGGGACGGTCTCGCTGGTCATCGAATCCAAAATGCCGGCGCTGCTGGCGGACATCATCCTCAGTAAAGTGTCCAACGTCAAGTGGGCCATCATCGTGCTGTCCCTGTTTGCGGGCCTGGTCTCCGCTTTTATCGACAACGTGGCCACGGTGCTCATGATCGCCCCCATCGCGCTGGCCATGGCCAAAAAGCTGAAGATCAACCCGGTGGGGATGATCATCGCGATCGCCGTCTCCTCCAACCTGCAGGGCGCGGCCACTCTGGTGGGCGACACCACGTCCATCCTGCTGGGCGGCTATGCGGGCATGAGTTTCCTGGATTTCTTCTGGTACAAGGGCCGTCCCGGCATTTTCTGGGCCGTGGAGCTCGGTGCGGTGTGCGCGGCTTCCCTGCTGCTGATCATTTTCAAGAATGAAACGCAGAAAGTGGAGAGCCGGGAACGGACGAAAGTGACGGATTATTTCCCGTCCTTCCTGATGGTGGCCACCGTGCTCCTGCTGATCCTGGCCTCCTTCCTTCCCAACAAACCGGCCATCACCAACGGCCTGATTTGCATGGGGCTCTTCCTGATCGGCGCGGTGTACAGCGTGATCCGGAACAAGAGCTGGCGCATCGTCAAAAAGGCGCTCGCGGAGATCGATTTTGATACGATCCTGCTGCTGTTCGGCCTGTTCATCGTGATCGGCGGGATCACGGACCAGGGCGTCGTGGACGCGATCGCGGAGGTGTTCGACCGCATCGGCGGCGGCAATCTGTTCTGGATCTACACGCTCATCACCTGGGTCAGCGTGCTGTTCTCCGCCTTCATCGACAACATCCCCTATGTCACGACCATGCTGCCGGTCGTGCGCGGCATGGCGCTGGCCATGGGCGTGGACCCGACCATCCTGTACTTCGGCCTGCTTTCCGGCGCCACGCTGGGCGGGAACCTGACCCCCATCGGCGCCTCCGCCAACATCACCGGCATCGGGATCCTGCGGAAGGAAGGCTATGAAGTAAAGAACAGCGACTTCCTGAAGATCGGCGTGCCCTTCACGCTGGCCGCGGTGATCCCCGCGTATATCTTCTTCTGGGTCTTCTACGCGTAAAACGCACAGCAGGAAAAGCCGCCGGAGGAGGGCTGACAAAGCCCTCCTCCCTTCTTTTTTTCTTTACAAAAAACCGCCCGGACGCTACAATAAGGTCGGCACGCGGTGCCGGCCGGGAAAGGAGTCTGCCATGCCGGAAAAAAGTGTACGGGACATGACGAAATGGGAGCGGATGCGCTACTCCCTGGCGGCGCGCATCTTCCGCTCCGTGAACCTCGTTTCCTTCCTGTTCGGGCTTTTTTCCCTGGTCGTGGGAGTGGCGCTCTATGCCTACGCCCTGGTCGGCCAGTACGTGGCCGAGGGCTTCAACGTGTGCCGTTCCGCGGAGCATATGGCGGAAGTGAACCTGGAGATCGAACTGTTCGTTAAGGAAGTGTATGAGATATACTCTTCCCTGACTGAAGAGGAACGCGCGGAGATCGGCACCGACGCCTATTATCAGCGCTATAGATCCATCACTGCCAATCGCGACTACCGCCGCCTGCTGCAGATGCTGGAGGATTTCCGGTCGAGCAGCGACCAGAACGACGTCTACGTGGGCATCTACGACGCCGCCACCCGCCGCCTGATCTACGTGGCGGACCCGGACCAGAACGTCAAGACCGCCTGTCCCATCGGGTACTGGGAGGCCGCGGACGAGGGCGAGCCCGAAAAGTTCCTGGAGTGGAACGGCCAGAGCCGCCTCTTTCATATCTCCCACGACAAGCGGTACGGCTGGATCTGCACCACCGGCTACCCCATCCGGGACAGCGCGGCCGGCCGCGTGATCGGCTTCTTCCTGGCGGACGTGACGCTGCGCGAAGTGTGGCAGGGCGTGAAGGGATTCCTGTGGACCTACGCGCTGGCGCTGCTGCTGGCGGGCGTACTGATGGCGGTCCTGTACACGCGTCACATGCAGAAGCGCATCGTGACGCCCATCAACCACATCGCGGAAGCGGCCGCCTCGTACGTGCACGACAAACGGGCCGGCGCGGAGACCGGCGGCCATTTCGACAAACTGCAGATCTCCACCGGCGACGAACTGGAGAACCTGGCGCTCACGATGGCGGACATGGAGCAGGACCTGGCGGATTACGAATCCTACAGTACCCGCATCACCGCGGAAAAGCAGCGGCTCAGCACGGAACTGAACCTGGCCGCCCGCATCCAGACCGACATGCTGCCGGGTGTGGATCCCGCCTTCCCGGGCCGCACCGACTTCGACATTTACGCCACCATGACCCCCGCCAAGGAAGTGGGCGGCGACTTCTACGACTTCTTCCTGATCGACCCGGACCATCTGGGCCTCGTGATGGCGGACGTCTCCGGCAAGGGCGTCCCGGCCGCCCTCTTCATGATGGGCTGCAAGATCCTCCTGCAGATCGAGGCCATGTCGGGCAAGAGCCCCGCGGAGCTGCTGGCTTCGGTCAACGAGCGCATCTGCGCCTCGCGCAGCGAGGAGATGTTCGTCACCGTCTGGTTCGGCATACTGGATTTAAAAACCGGCCGGCTGACCGCCGCCAACGCGGGCCATGAATATCCCGTGCTGCAGAAGCCGGGCGGTCCGTTTGAACTGATCAAAGACAGACACGGCTTCGTGATCGGCGGCCTGCCGGGCATGAAGTACAAAGAATATGAACTGCAGCTGGAACCCGGCGGCAAACTGTTCCTTTACACGGATGGCCTGCCGGAAGCGACCGACCGCGAGGATCACCTCTACGGGACGGCGCAGATGCTGGAAGCGCTGGCCCGGGCGGAAACCAGGACGCCGCGCGAGGTGCTGGAGGCGGTCACCGACGCCGTGGAAGATTTCGCGGACGGTGCGCCGCAGGCCGACGACCTGACGATGCTCTGCCTGGAGTACCGGGGCCCGGAAGCAGGAAAGGATAAAGGCGAATCCATGAAAGAGATCACCCTGGATGCCACTATCGAAAACGTCCCCGCCGTCACGGCCTTCGCGGACGCGGAGCTGGAAGCGGCGGACTGCCCGCTGAAGACGATGACGCAGGTCGACGTGATCATCGACGAGATCTTCAGCAACATTGCCATGTATGCGTACGCGCCGGGCAGCGGTCAGGCCACCGTCGGTGTTGCCGTCGACAGGGACACGAAGACCGTGACCCTGCGCTTTACCGACAGCGGTGCGCCTTTCGATCCGCTGGCCCGCGACGACCCGGACATCAAACTGGGCCTGGAGGAGCGCGAAGCCGGCGGCCTGGGCGTGTTCATGGTGAAAAAGATGACGGACGAAATGTCCTACGAATACAAAGACGGCCGGAACGTGCTGACCGTGAAGAAAAAGTTTTAAGCGGCGGAGGGAGAAATGGACAAACTGAAGCACAAATTCGAGAACGGTCACCTGACCCTGTATCTGCGCGGCCACATCGATTCCGCCAACGCCGCCCGGACCGAGGAACTGGCGGACCAGGCCATCCGCGAGAACTCTCCCGCCACGCTGTCCGCGGACTGCAGCGGCCTGGAATACATCTCCAGCGCGGGCCTGCGGATCCTGCTCCGGCTGCGGAAACGCTTCCCCGGCCTGCGGCTGGACAACGTCTCCCCGGAGATCTTCGAGATCCTGGACATGACCGGGTTCACGGAGCTGATGGAGGTGCACAAGGCCTACCGTCAGATCTCCATCGAGGGCTGCGAGATCATCGGCAGCGGCGCCAACGGCAAGGTATACCGCATCGACCCGGACACCATCGTCAAGGTCTATGACGACGCAGACGCGCTGCCCGACATCACGCGCGAGCGCGAGCTGGCCCGGAAGGCCTTCATCGCGGGCATCCCCACCGCGATTCCCTACGACGTCGTGCGCGTCGGTGATGGCTACGGCTCCGTCTTCGAACTGCTCAACGCCCGCTCCTTCGCCTCCCTGCTGGCCGAGGATCCTTCGCGCCGGCGCGAGCTGGTCGGCCTGTCCGTGGAACTGCTGAACAAGATCCACGGCACGCGCCTGGAGCCGGGCGAGCTCCCGGAAATGAAGGAAACAGTACTGGGCTGGGCGGCTTTCCTGCAACCCTACCTGCCGGAATCGGAAGGCGCGCGCCTGAAGGAGCTGGTCGAAAACGTCCCGGAGCACCCCTACATGCTGCACGGGGATTACCACTTCAAAAACGTCATGCTGCAGGACGGTGAGGTGCTGCTCATCGACATGGATACCCTGAGCATGGGACATCCGGTCTTTGAACTCGGCAACCTCTACGCCGCTTACCTGGGTTATTCCGAACTGGAGCCCGAAAAGACGCAGGTGTTTTACGGCTTCCCGCACAAGACCGCGGAGGACCTATGGGCGGATACGCTGGACCTGTACCTGGGCGATGCGGCCCCGGCGCAGAAGCAGAAAGTCGCGGACCAGGCCATGCTGATCTCCTGCATGCGCGTCATGCGCCGCAGCATCCGCCGGCACGGGCTGAACGACCCGAAGGGGCGGGCGATGGTCTCCGCCTGCAAGCAGCACATCTCGGACCTGCTGGGGCGGCTGGACCGGCTGGATTTCTGACAGATCAACAGGCCGTTGAAACAACGGCCCCTACGCAAACGGATACGATAAAAAACGAGGGACGGCTCAACACCGTCCCTCTCTTATGATTTACTGTTTTCCCTCTCAGCTGAGCCCCAGTTCCGCCTTCATGGCTTCCAGCTCGGCGTCCACCTTGCTGTTGGACAGGGCTTCGTGATAGCGCGCTTCGGCCGCCATGGTCTCGTCCACCGGCTCCAGCTGCAGTTCGGCCATCGCGTTGGCTTCGTCCAGCATGTGGTCGACCTTCTCCTCGATGCGGGAGAACGCGCCCAGGGAGGCTTCCGCCTTATTGGCCGCGGAATTCTTGGCCGCCTCGTTGACCTTCTGCTGCGCCTTGGCGATCTTGATCTTGGCCTGGATCACGGCCTTGCGCTGCTGCAGCTCCTGCAGGTCGTGGACCAGCTTGTCGTGCATCTGGCGCATCTTGGCGGAGTTGGAGGCCGCCACGTCGTACATCTGCTGCAGGGATTCGCCCACTTCTTCCAGGGACTGTTTCTTCTTGATGAAGATCTTGGCGGATTCTTCATCGCCGGCCGCCAGGGCTTTCTTCGCCATCGCGGTGTACTTTTCGACTTCTTCCTGGTTGGCGATCAGGTTCCGCTTGGCCTTGGCTTCGTCCGCCATCACGGACGCGGTCTCGCGCTTGACTTCCGCCAGGTCGCCGGTCAGCTCGCGCAGGTACTGCTCGATCATCTTCTCCGGATCTTCGGCCTTGTCCAGCATCGCGTTGACGTTGGAAGAAATAATGTCTTTGAAACGCTGTAAAATACCCATCTTTTACTCCTTTTGCATGAAAGTGATATCCAACAGGGGCGGGCCCCTTTCCGTTCCTATCTATTGTACGGAAAAAAACAGGCGCGGTCAAGCATTTCCGTCCGCCGCTTTTTCTTCTTTTTTCTTCAGCCGGTTCCAGTTCCGCAGGAAATCGCGCGCCGCGAGCAGCAGGAGCAGGACCAGCAGGACGATCAGGGCGATGACCCAGCCGGAGCTGTTATGCACGCCCATGATGTTGTCGGCCGTGCGGCGCAATGCGTCCCCGGCCGCGGCGGCTTTCTGCGGGGCGGTGAGGCCTTCGCCCGCCGCGAAGCCGATCTTCCAGTACGCTTCCAGGATCGACAGCGCCTCTTCATCCATGACCGAAGCGGCCAGGCGGCCGGCCGCGAAACCGACCAGGAACGGTTCTTCCCGGTCCGGCTGCTCGTCCACCAGGATCAGCAGGTGCGCCTCGTCGCCGAACAGGCTGCCGTACAGCGAGCGGGCGTAGCTGTCCATCTCCGCGCGGTCCGCGGTGCGGTCTCCCATCACGCTGCGCACGTACACGTGCGGCTGCACGCCGGTCTTTTCATAGAAATAGCGCAGGCCTTTTTCCGCCTGCTTGCGGTTGGCCTCCAGCCATCCGGAGCGGTCCGTGAAATAGGAGGTGTCGCGCAGCGAAGCGGTCTCCAGGCGGGTGCGGTGCTCTTCGGTGAGCGGGACGTCCGCATAAGCGGCCTGCTGTCTCCCGCAGGAGGAAGCCCAGGCGGCGGTCAGCGCTGTCAGTACGAAAAGAAGCACCAGCCACAGCCAGGCGGGCTGGTGATCCTTATCGCGGCGGACCGGGCGCTTTTTGCGCCGGACCGCTTCCGCAGACGCCTCCGGTCCGCGGCTCATTTTTCCTCTTCCTCAGCGGGGGCTTCCGGGTTGACCAGCTTGCCGTCGCGCCAGATGCGCTCCAGGTCGTACCACAGGCGGTCTTCCCTGGAAAACACGTTGACCACCACGTCGCCGTAATCCAGCAGCACCCAGCGGCCGCCCCGCAGGCCTTCGCGGCTGCGGCAGGGGATGCCCAGCTTGTCCATGGCTTCCTCGGCGGCGTCCACCAGGGAATCCACGTGCGGCGTGTTGTTGCCGTGGGTGATAATGAAATAATCCGCCAGATGGCTGACTTCGCGGATGTCGATGACGGTGATGTCCTGGCCCTGCTTTTCCGATAACACGTGGTACAGGGTCTCCATTTGCTGCTTCGGACTGTATTCCATGTCGTCTCCTTCTCTTTCCTACCGCTTGAAGCGGTTCCGGTAATAATTCACCGTTTCCAGGGTAATGGGGTCGATGTCCTCGCCCCGGGACTGCAGATACCGGATCGTGCTCTCCCCCATGAACGTCACGGCCTGTTCCAGATCCGTGTAAGCGATCCGGCGCGCCTTGTCCAGGTCCACCATGCGGGCCCGGAAGGGTTCGATGTAATCCGCGGTGAAAATGATCTTTTCCAGTTCGGTCATGCCGGGCCGGCCCGTCGTGTGCCAGCGGATGGCGCTCAGCACTGATTCGTCCCGCACACCGAAGAGCCGCCGCGCGATCTGCGCGCCCGCCGGCGCATGCCCCAGCGCGTTCAGCGCGTTGTTTTCCGTGCGGCCGCAGTCATGCAGCAGCCCGGCCAGGCGCGCCTGCTCCACGGATACGTTGCGGTACCCGTCCGCCAGCAGCATGGCCATGTGCATGACCCCCAGGCTGTGCCGCACGCGGCGGGGCTTCAGCATGCCGGTCAGCCGCTCGTAGTATTCGCGCTCCTGCATCGTGGCGTCGCAGCGGTCCAGGATCTCCGTATCGCTCAGCTCTTCCAGCGAGCGGTACAGGTGATGCGAGTTCATGTAACTGAAAACGCCGGAGGGCAGATCCTCCCGCGACAGTTTCCCTTCCCGGAATTTCTGCCGGACCTGCGTGGAGGAAACGGGGATGTCCTCCCAGGGGATGAACCGGATGTCCGCCCCGTATTTTTCCCGCAGCGTCCGCGCCGTATCCTGCAGCGAGCTGTCCTCCACCTGTTCGCGCCGGCCGGCGACTAGCAGGACTACGGAGTTGCAGATGAGTTCCGGCTCCTCCCAGTATTTGAGGGCAAACAGCGTGTCCGCGCCGACCACGTAATACCAGGTCACTTCCGGATAGATGGCGTTGAGCTGGGCAAAGGTCTTGGAGGTATACGTAGAACCGGGCTGGGCGCATTCCCAGTCCGCAAAGACGAATTTTTCTTCCTGTTCCCCGGCCAGCGCCAGCCGTACCATGGCTTCGCGGTGCCGCTTTTCGGCTCTTAAGCCCAGCACGGACCGGTAATTATTCGAACCGGAAGGCATGAACCAGACCTCATCCAGCGGCAGCGCCGCCAGTGCCGCCCGGCCTAGCTGAATGTGACCGGCGTGGATGGGGTCGAACGTACCGCCCACCACGGCTATGTGCCTGCTGTTTTCCTTCACGGCAGTTCGATCACTTTCTTTGTCTTGGAGGGGCGGTAGAGCACGATCTTCCGCCCGATGACCGTCACCACCTGCGAACGGGTGCGGCCGGCCAGGGCCTCCGCCAGATTGCGGATATCGTCAAAGCAGTTCTTGAGTAAAGCAATTTTGACCAGTTCCCGGGCCTCCAGCGCTTCGCTGACGGCGGTGCAGACCTCCGGCGTCAGCCCCGCCTTCCCGATCTGGAAAATGGGATCCTGCGCAGCCGCTAGTTTCATCAGATAGCTGCGCTGCTTGCTGTTTAATTCGACCATACGTTTCCTTCCCGGGGATAAATGCCTTTCATCCCTTGTACAGAATAGCACGGTCAGGAGCAAATTGCAATGTAATGATATCAGGGTCAAAAAGTATTTTACCGCTTATATGTCCCGCCGGATCAGCTTCGTATATTTCATCATTTCCTCAAAGCTGTCATAGGCCGGAAGATGCATGAATATCAGGCTGCCGTCCTCCATAAAAGCGATCTCATACCCGATCACCCTGCCTGAATCAGTGCCGCCGGCATGCTCGTCCCATCGGTAATAGGTTTTTCCTTCAAACCGGATCTCCTGATAGCCTTTATCAATGAAATTGATTTTCAGAGATGCGGCGGCATCCTCGTAGAAAGACTGGCGGCAGATCAATGTTGTCAGCCTTTCCCTGTCGTAGTCGTTCAGCCCGTCTGTCAGATCGGGGGGGTCAGGACAGCGATATTGTGTCATAATATAGCCATCATCAAGTTTCCGTACATCGATCAGGCTAAACTCGGCGCCTGTCAGGTCCGGAACATAATAGTGATCCGGATCCTTTTCCGCCCTGTTTTCCTCTTGGAAGCGTTCGAATTCCTCAAAGGATCGGAACACATGAGGACCGGCGTAGGTATTGACCGGCTCGGATGATTCTTTCCCTGACCAGGGAGATTCTGTATCAAACGCCCGCCAGGTGAACAGCACGATCAGGATCACAGCCGCCGTCACCAGGATCCTGCGGGCCATGCGGCGGTTCTTCATCTTCCGGGCATTCGTGTCCTGTTCCCTGTTCTCCGGCGCTGCATCTCCCCGCAGCAGGGCTTCCATTTTTGTCCGGAATTCCGGAGAAAACTCATGCAGTTCTATATTAGCTTCTTCTTCCGCAACTTTTTTCTGCCACAGCATAGCGGAGGCGTCATGAAGCATCTGGTCTGTGATTTTCTGCTTATTCATTTCGCGTCTCCTTCCATCCGTTCTCTCAATGTCTTTGTCAGTCTTTTTGACATTTTCTGCACCGTTGCGGTCTTTTTATTCATCAGCCTGCCGACATCCTCAAACTTGAGGCCCAGGAAATAGTGCAGGCCCAGGATCTCCTGCTGCTCGCCGGACAGTTTTTCCATCTCTTCTCTCAACCGGACGAGAAGATCCGGATCCTCTGATTCCTCATACCCCGCTGCTTCCATGGCTTCCGCGATCTCCAGTTCCAGAACAGGTTTTCTCTTTTTCAGGATATTCCGGGCCCGGTTCTGAACGCAGACGATCAGAAAAGCTCTCCGGTTCTCTTCCGGAATGCGCCGGATCTGTTCCGGGGAATCCATCAGTTTGACGAACACGTCATGGACGGCGTCCTCCGCCTCCGCCCAGTCATTCAGGATATGCTTCGCAACGCTTGCCATCAAGCGGGCGTGTTCCGTATACAGCCGGGAAAACAGTTCCCTGTCCTCCGGGCTTTCTATGGTCATAAATACGGGCAGCATCGGTATCTATCTCCTTTATACCGCTTTTATACCATAAGCCAAGTATGCACGCAATGCCGGCGACAGCCGGCGCTGTCGGCCGCAGGCAGTCTTTTTTTATCCGCCTTCACTTATATAAACAACAAAAAACGGAAAAACGGACAGGAAGGCCGAAATTTTTTCATCAAAAAAACCAGGCCCCGGAAAGCCTGGTTTTTCCCGGGAAAGATGACAGGTGGCGCGTCCCCCTGTCACGACTGTCTCCCTCAGCTCTGGATCTCGCTGACCGCGTGGAAGGAGCGGCCGTGACCGTAGACGCCGGTGGTCACGTGGATGGTGAAGAAAGCCTCCGGATCCACTTCTTTGATGAGCCGCTTGAGGGCGGCCAGCTGATAGCGGGAGATCACCACATACAGCATGGTCTTGGGATTGTGCAGCGTGGCGCCTTCGCAGGGGATGGCGGTCGCGCCGCGCTTTAATTCGCGGTGGATGCGCAGAGCCATCTCGTCCGCGCGGTCGGTGACGATGTAGAGGGCACGACGGCGGTCGACGCCGTCGTTGATGTAATTATTCACGAAGGAGGACACCGTCGAGGTGGCCAGAGTGAGCATGGCCAGGTCTAAATTGAACAGGAAGCCGTAGACTACCAGGACCAGCACATTGAAGGCCAGCTGTGTAGTTGCGATGCCAATGGAGAAATACTTATTCAGGATCTTGCCGACGATATCCATTCCGCCCGTGCTGCCGCCGGCCCGGAACATGATCCCGCCGCCGAAGCCGGTGATAGCGCCGCCCAGGATCACGGTAGTCAGCGCACTGTCATACGGCAGCGTGATTCCGTTGAACAACTGCAGCGCCAGTGAAACGATCACTGTCCCGTAAATGCTGATCAGCACGTGCCGCCGTCCCAGCACGATCCAGCCCCAGATGAACAGGGGTATATTGAACAGAATATTGATCACGGACGTATTCCACCCCAGGGAATAATTCAGAATCATGGCCACGCCGGTGATCCCGCCGCTGATCAGCTGCGAATGCTGATAAAACACGTCGATGCCCAGGCCGATGATCAGCGACCCGACCGTCGTCCACAGCAGCGCCCGCCAGTTTTTTTGAATCAGTTCTTTCAGTTTCATGACTGCTCCTTATCTTGGTATCCCGCGTTTTCTCAGGAATACGTCCGCATTATACACTTTTCCTCCTTTTCTGCAAGACCTGTGCGCGATATTTTTCATTTTTCTTTGCCGTCCCTCCGTCAATCATTCCTGTTTCCATCCATCGGGCCGATGAAACATCGGCCCCTACGTGATAAGAGGACTTTTCCTTCGTAGGGGCCGTTGTCCCAACGGCCCGCCCCCCTGTCAGATTCCTTGACAGAACGCGCCGCCTGATAGAGCCATTAAGGGACGGTTCCTGGTGGCCTTGTTTTCTGACAAAGGAACCGTCCCCCTGTCAGATTCCTTGACAGAACGCGCCGCCTGATATACAATAGAGAAGATACAAAATCGGTTTCATAACTGTCTGTCAATATCATGCAAAGGAGATGTAATTATGGCAAAGTATGTATGTCCCGTATGCGGATACGTTCACGAAGGCGACAATCCGCCTGAATTCTGCCCCGTCTGCAAAGTCCCGGGGTCCAAGTTCATCCTGCAGGCTGAGGAACTGAGCTGGGCCGCCGAGCACGTGATCGGCGTCGGCCGCCAGATCCCGGATTCCGTGCCCGCCGAGGTGCGCGAAGAGATCATCGCCGGCCTGAAATCCAACTTCGAAGGCGAATGCAGCGAAGTCGGCATGTACCTGGCCATGGCCCGCGCGGCGCACCGCGAAGGCTATCCGGAGATCGGCCTGTACTGGGAAAAGGCCGCCTTTGAGGAAGCCGAGCACGCCGCCAAATTCTGCGAACTGCTGGGCGACATGGTGAGCCCTTCCACCAAAGAGAACCTGCGCGTCCGCGTGGAAGCCGAAAACGGCGCCACCGCCGGCAAGACCAACCTGGCCAAGCTGTGCAAGCAGTACAACCTGGACGCCCTGCACGACACCATCCATGAGATGGCGCGCGACGAGGCCCGCCACGGCAAAGCCTTTAAGGGCCTGCTGGAGCGTTATTTCAACTAAACCGTTTCAGAAAGGTACTCCCTGGGCCTGCCCCCGGTGCGGCCGGAAAGAAGTGTATCATGAGTTTGGAAGACGATCTGAGAAAACGCTCCAAATCAAAGCCGGTCAATGTAGAAAAGGAACTGGAACAGCAGAGATTTGAGTTGGGTGTGGAATCCGCCGTCAAAGATCTGATCATCTACTGCAAACGCGCTGCCGAACGCGGCAAGCGCAGCATCTACACCCCGCAATACTGGGACGACCACCCTGAGATCTTTGAATCATACAGGGAAGCGGAAAAGCATGCGGAAGCAGTGGTGGAGAGGCTCCGGGAAGAGGGGCTGAGCAACGTCAGTTATAAAATTGCCGTTCCCACCTCGATTTTCAGTGAACGGGAGTACCATGTTTATTTCAAGATCAAATGGTAATGCCGGAATGCCGGTGTTTACTGTAAAGCAGAAGGAGGCGATCAAATGCTCGTTAAATTAATCATCGAACTGGTTCTGGGCGGCGTGGCCGGTTATGTAGCGGCCGGGCTGATGAAAGCGGATAAGAGCAACTGGATCTTGAACGTGATCCTGGGTGTCGTCGGCGGTATCGTGGGCGGCATCATCGGCAACCTGCTGGGTATCGGCGGCGGCTGGATCAGCGGCCTGATCCTGGCTATCGGCGGCGCCTGCCTGGTCATCTGGGCTTACCGTAAATTCATCAAGAAATAAAGAGGAACGCATTATGAAGTATGTCTGCAATCTGTGCGGATGGATCTATGACGAGGCCGAGACCGGCGTGAAGTGGGAAGATCTTCCCGAAGACTTCACCTGCGAGCTCTGCGGCGTCGGCAAGGAGGAGTTCAGCAAGGTCGAGGAGTGACCGGGACTGAGCTAAAAAAGAAGGACGTGTTCCGTAAAACGGAGCACGTCCTTTTGGTTGTTATCGGAAAGCAAGACAGAGAACTGTCCCCCATCTCCTCAAATCTTCATGTCGCCGTCTTTTACCCAGCCGAACTTCCGCACAAAGGCGTGAATGATCAGGGAAAGGATGGCCGGCAGCACAAAGGAGATCAGGATCAGCCCCAGCCAGTCGAAGCCGGTGATGGCCGCCTTGGTCCCGGCCGCCACGTCGTTGACCCAGCCCGTATAGACGCCGATCTGTCCTACCAGCCCGCAGGTCCCCATGCCCGAGGAGACCGGAGCTCCGTTCATTTTCATCTGAAAAACGCAGGTCGCGATTGGGCCGGTAATGGCCGAAGCCAGCGTCGGCGCGATCCAGATGCGCGGATTCTTCACGATATTGCCCATCTGCAGCATGGACGTGCCGATGCCCTGCGAGACCAGGCCACCCCAGCGGTTCTCCTTAAACGAGATGACCGCGAAGCCGATCATCTGCGCGCAGCAGCCCGCGACGGCGGCGCCGCCCGCAAGACCGGTCAGTCTCAGTGCCGCACAGATGGCTGCCGAGGAAATGGGAAGCGTCAACGCCATGCCGACCACGACTGCAACCAGGATGCCCATGAAGAACGGCTGCTGTTCGGTCGCCCACATGATCAGGTCTCCCACCCACATGGCAGCCTTACCGATAGGCGGCGCAATGAGCCAGGAAAGGAAGACCCCGATGCCGATGGTGACCAGCGGCGTGACCAGGATATCGACCCTGGTCTCCTTGGAGACTGCCTTGCCGCATTCCGAGGACAGGATCGCGACGAACAGGACCGCGAGCGGGCCGCCGGCTCCGCCGAGCGCGTTGGCGGCAAAGCCGACCGTGATCATGGAAAAGAGAACCAGCGGCGGACACTTTAAGGCAAAGCCTATGGCCACGGCCATCGCCGGGCCGCTCATGGCGGAAGCCAGGCCGCCCACTGTATATTCCACTTCACTTACCGTCGCCACCGTCTTCGTGAGGAAGCCGATGCCGAACTGGGTCCCGATCGTATTGATGATCGTCCCGATCAGCAGGGAGCAGAAAAGTCCCTGCGCCATCGCGCCCAGCGCGTCGATCCCGTAGCGCTTCAGCGAGATCTCGATGTCTTTTCTCTTCAGAAATGCTTTGATTTTGTCCATAACGGTCCTCCTGTGCGACAGCCGCGGACGGGCTCCGGATCCCGGGGCTTTTCCGCCCCCGGACGCCTTACAGCAGCAACAGCTGCAATGGTGCTACTATAACAAAGAAACACAGAGAATACAACTCAAAAGCCTTCAAAAACCGTCCGCCCTGTCCGGGATATTCCCGCGTATAGAGGCGCAGGTTGATCACGGACGCCAGCGAGCCGATGACGGTCACCAGCCCGGCCGTGTCCAGCCCGTAGATCAGCGGCTTCAGTTCCGCGGTAAACGGCCACAGCACAATGGAGGCCGGCACGTTGGAGATCAGCTGGCTGACGCCGATGCTCCACCAGTACTCCCGGCCCGCGACCGCCTCATGCAGGAACGCGGAGATCCGCGGATTCGCCGCGACGGACGACGAAAACACGAAGAAGCACAGAAACGTGAGCAGCAACACATAGTCCACCCGCCGGAAGACCTGACGGTCCACCGCGAGCAGCACCAGCGCCACGCCCAGCGTCACCCAGGGCCACAGGGCCGTGCGGGTCACGATGGTCAGCAGCACCGCGGCAAAAAGCAGCAGGTAGCTGGCGCGCCGGACCCGCCCCTGCGGGAGCCATTCCTTCCGTTCCGCGGCGCCGTACACCGCCCGCTCCCGCGGGTTTTTGCGGAAGATGAACAGCAGGAACAGCGCGATCAGGCCCATGCTTCCCAGCCAGAGCGGCAGCATCATCCCCAGGAAATCCGGCGTGCTGATCCCGCTCTGTGAGTACAGGAAGAGATTCTGCGGACTGCCGAACGGCGTCAGCAGCGAGCCGCGGACCGCCGCGACGTTCTCCATGGCCAGCAGCGGCAGGATGAACTGCTCCCGGCCCCCGTCCCGCAGCAGCAGGATCGTCAGCGGCACGAAAATGATGAGCGAGACGTCGTTGGTCACGAACATCGACGAGAAAAACACGCCGTAGACCAGGAAAAAGCTGAGCCCCCGCCAGGTCTTGATGCGCGATGCCAGCCGGATGACCGGCAGGAACAGGTCCTCATTCTTGAAGCCGTCCAGCACGCTGAGCAGCATGAACAGGATGGCCAGGGTCTTCCAGTCGATCGCCTCCAGCAAGTACGCGCCGGGCGGCGTGATAAACAGGCTGAGGAGCGCGGCGGCCGCCGCGACCGCCAGCATCGGCTCTTTTTTCAGGAACGTCAGAATTCTATTCATTCCGCGCCTACCAGATAAAATTCGATCTCAGCATCTCGCCGTTGTCGATCAGCAGATCCTCGCCGGTCATGGAGCGGTTCACAACGGTCAGGAAATACGCGAATTCCGCGATCTCCTCCGGCGCGGCCCATTTGCCCAGCAGCGTCTCCGCCTTCACCGCCGCATACAGTTCCTCCGACTCCAGGATGTGCCGGTTGGCCGGGGTCACGACGCCGCCGGGCGAGATGCTGTTGACGGTCACACCGCACGCCGCGAGATGCAGCGCCCGGTTCTTCATATACCCCACCAGGCCGGCCTTGGATGCCGCGTAGCGGGGGAATTCCGCGCCGTTGCGCGCGGACGCGGACGCGATGTACAGGACGGACTGCAGCGCCGGGCTGTCCTCATAGTGCTCCGTGAACCGGATCGCCGCCTCGAGATTGACCACGATGGCCTCCTCTTCCTCCAGCGTGCCCGCGCAGCTGATCAGGACGTGCGGCGCGTCGGCGCCTTCCAGCCGCGGGAACCCGTCCCGGATGTCCCGCTGAAAATGCGTATATTCCGGATGATCGACCGCCGCAGGCTCCTTATCGATCCCGAACACGCGGTGCCCTTCCCGCAGGAATTTCTCCGCGATGGCCAGGCCGATGCCCTGCGAGGGGCCGGTGATGACGATGTTCATTTGGCATGTTTCCTTTCTCTCAGGGAAGTCCTCTTCTCCGGGCCGATGAGACATCGGCCCCTACGACCAGCAGCCTGCAGCCCGCTTATGCCACTTCTCCGTCCGCGATCAGCTTCTTCGCCACCCGGTACCCGAGCGGCGAGAACACCACCTCAAACAGCAGTTCCAGCACCGCCCCCGTCACCGCGCACGTGAAGCATTGCAGCAGGCTCCAGCCGAAAAACACGCGGCTTACGATCAGGGCGAACGTCAGATTGTCCACGAACTGCGCGATGAACGTCGAAACATACGACCTCACCGCGAACGGCCCGAAGCCCTGCTTGCGCTTCAGCAGCCGCCCGATCCCGTAATTCATGAAATTGTTCAGGACCGCGGACACCGCGAACGCAACGGAACTCCCCAGAATGATATACCACGTCCCGCCGAACGTCCGGTCCAGCGCGTGGTTGATGACAACCTCACTGCCTTCCACGAAGCTTTCGCCCCAGACGCCGGGGATCAGGCTGGCCAGGTAAAACAGCCCCGCCATCAGCAGGTTCAGCCCCAGCGCCAGCAGCGACATCGCGCTGGCCGCCTTCGGCCCGAAGCAGTGCGTCAGCACGTCCAGCGACATGAACGTCAGCCAGGAAAATAAAATCCCGCAGTCCAGGGCCAGCCATGCCACACCCGTATCAATGCTCTTATTCGCCAGCAGATTCATGCCCACGACGGACAGGATCAGCAGCGCGGCGATGACCGGGGGGACCGAAGACACCAGACGGCGGAACGCGGAAAAACGATTTTTCATAACAGCTCCTTGTTTTTTTAGGGTGGTTATCAGGAACACCCATATCGCCGCACGGCGGCGTGATTTATGCTACCACAGAATGCCCGGAAATGCAAGGGAACTCTTGCCCAAACCCGCGAAAAATGCTAAAATAACAATTAATCTGTAGAACGGAGCCGCCCATGAAGATCCTGATCCTTGAAGACAGCAATGAAAAATACATGGCCCTCGCGCGGGTCCTTAAGCGCATGGGCGAAGAAAACGTCAGCTGGGTCGACAATCAGGCCGACGGGCTGGCGATGCTGGAGGAGGCCGCCGCAAGCGGCGCGCCGTTCGACCTGGCCATCACCGACATGCACTATCCGCCCGCGCCGGACGCGCCGTCCGAGTTCGACTGCGGCAAGCGGCTGCCGGCCACGCTGGAGGAGCGGGGGCTGCAGGTGAAGACCGTGCTCTGCTCTTCCGTCCGGTATCAGGTCCCGGGGTTCGACGCGTGTCTCTGGTTCATTAAATCCAGCGACTGGGAGAGCGAGCTGCGGGACATCCTGCAGCGGCTGCGCTGAACCCGGCCGTACTGCCACCCGGCCGAGGCAGCCCCTTCACAACACGACCAACTCTTTCCCCAAGCACCACCCGAAAGGAGTTACCCATGAAAATGTTTCCCTTTAAAGACATGCCCTACACCCGTCCCGACATGGACGCCATGAAAAAGGCCCTGGCGGAGACCACGGAGATCCTGCGGACCGCGGCCGCTTACGAAGAGGCCCGCGCCGCCTTTTTTGCGCTGCAGGAGCAGGAAATGCAGGGGTTCACCCTGATCTCCCTCTGTTCCGTCCGCAACACCATCGACACGACGGACGATTTCTACGACGGCGAAATGAAGTGGATCCGCGAGCAGAACGCCGCCCTGATCCCGCTGCGCAAGCAGTATCAGGAAGCCCTGGCCGCCTGCCCGCACCGCGCCGCGTTTGAGGCGGAGTTCGGGCCCCAGCTGTTCCGCCTGGTGGACGCCTCGCTGAAGACCACGGACGAGCGCCTGATGCGGGACATCATCCGCGAAGGCGAACTGACCAACCAGTACCAGAAGGACAGCGCCCTGGCTGTCACGGAATTCCGCGGCGAAAAGTGCAATTTCTACGGCCTGCTGAAGCATATGGAGAGCACGGACCGCGACGAGCGCAAAGAAGCGTTCGAAGCCTGGGCCGGGCTGTATGAAAGCATCAGCCCGAAGCTGGACGCCCAGTACGACGAACTCGTGCATCTGCGCGACGGCATGGCGAAGAAACTCGGCTTCGCCTCTTACACGGAGCTGGCTTATCTGCAGCGCCGCCGCTTCGATTACACGCAGGAAGACGCGGCAAAGTTCCGCGCGCAGATCAAAGAAGTCATCACCCCCGCGGTGGCCCGCATCCGCGAGCGCCAGCGTGAACTGCTGGGCGTGGACAAGCTGCGCTATTACGATGAGGCGCTGCTCTTCCCCGAAGGCAACGCGGACCCCATCGGCACCATGGAGGAACTCGTCGCCAAGGCGCAGCGGATGTACCGTGAAATGAGCCCGGAGACCGGCGAATTCTTCGATTTCATGGTCGATTATCACCTATTCGACCTGGAGACCCGCCCCGGCAAGCGCATGGGCGGCTACATGACCCGCTTCCCGGCCTATAAAGCCCCGTTCATCTTCAGCAATTTCAACGGAACCAGCGCCGACGTAGACGTCCTGACGCACGAGGCCGGCCACGCCTTCCAGGGCTATCTGGCCATGCGCTCGATTCCGGTCAGCATGCTCTCCGGTTCCACTTCGGAGATCAACGAGATCCATTCGATGAGCATGGAGCACTTCGCGTACCCGTGGATGGAAAGCTTTTTTGGCGAAAACTGTGAAAAGTATCTGACCGCGCACCTGATCGGCGCGCTGGCCGTGCTGCCGTATATGGCCTGTGTGGACGAGTATCAGCACCGGGTCTATGAAAAGCCGGACATGACCGCGCTCGAGCGCCGCGCCGTGTGGCGGGAGATCGAAAAGGCCTACATGCCCTGGCGCGATTACGACGGCAATGCGTTCCTGGAGGGCGGCGGTTTCTGGATGCAGAAGCAGCACATTTTCCTGTACCCGTTCTATTACATCGACTACGCGCTGGCGCAGATGGGCGCCTTCCACTATTACGGTCTCATGAAGACCGACCGGCCGAAGGCCTGGGCGGACTATCTGCGCCTCTGCCGCGCCGGCGGGACGAAGGGCTATTTCGACCTGCTGAAGGAAGGCGGGCTGCCCAACCCGTTCGAGCCGGGCACCGTGGAGGCGTGCGTGGGGCACGTGATTCGGGAGATCGAGGAACGGTACTGAAAGCACGGCCCCGGCCCATATAAGGCCCGGACGGCCGCTCCTGACACAATAATTGATTCGAAAGGAACAACGCGATGGATCCCCGAACCTGGTTAGAGATTGCCGGTTATATCGGCTCGGCCCTGGTGCTGCTCTCCTTCCTGATGACCTCCGTGGTCAAACTGCGGCTGGTCAATATGGCGGGCAGTTTCATTTCCTTCATCTACGCCCTGATCATCGGCTCCTACCCGCTGGCGCTCATGAACTGCGCGCTGGTCCTGATCAATCTGTACTTCCTGTGGAAGATCCGCCACACCCGGAAGGATTACCGGATCCTGGAAACAGCGGCCGACGACCCGGTGCTTGTCCACTTCCTGACAGAGTACGCGGCGGATATCGGGGCCTGCTTTCCGGGCATCGACACGGATCCCGCGGCAGCCGACGTGCGCGGCCTGATCCTCTGCGAGGACACCCCGGCCGGCATCGTCTTCCTGAAGACCGAAGGCACCGCCGCCCGCCTGCTTCTGGACTATTCCATGCCCCGCTTCCGGGATTTTTCTCTGGGGGCCTTCCTGGCGGATGAGCTGAAAGCGCGCGGCTTCACCGAACTGCGCTACGGCGGGCCGGATCAGAACCACCGGAAATATCTGGAAAAGCTGCGGTTTGTGCGGGATCCGTCCGGCACCTGGATCAAAAAGCTTTAACCGCCGCGGCTGACGGAGCGGGTCGAAAGATCCGCTCCTCTTTTATTACTTGACAGGGCAGTCTACCGGTGATAGACTTGTTTTGACAGTATTGAAAAAAGCCTTCGAAAGGAACCGTCATGATGAAATTCAGATATTTTCCGATCCTGGCCGTTATTCTTCTCTGGCTCTCCTGCGCTCCGCAGGTGCTGGCCGAGGAGCCGGGCAGCACACTGCCCCTGATATTCACGGCGCTGGAAATAGAGGCGGATGAGGATTCCGGCCGTACGGCCTGTCTCTGGGTCCTGGAGAATCCCACGGACGTTCCCTGGTCCGGAGAGCTGCCGCTGCCTTTTCTTTCCGCGGGATTTCGGAAAGAGAGCCTGACGGTCTCCGCCTCCGCGCCCTGCCGCGCGACAGACAGCGGCACCCTCCGCTGCGGGATCCCGCCGCAGGGATCCCTCGCCGTCCGGTATGAGTACCGGACCGAAACTTCTCTGGTACATGCCCGCGTGATCGCGCTGGACCTGACCGCGGCGCCGTTTTCTTCTTTTTCCGAAATCGGGCGGCTTACTGTTTCCCTGACCCTGCGGGAAGAGGATCTGCCGTTAGTCAAAAAGCTCGCGCCGCTTAACTGGAGCCTGGACGGACAGACGGTCCGCTGGGAGTTAACGGATCTTAAGCCCGGCGAGCTTCTTCCCCGTCTCTTTCTGGAAAAGACGACCTGGCGTGGCCTGAGAGGCAGCCGGGATTTTGATCCCAACGAAGTGCAGCTTTTTGTGCTGGAGCACATCGGAGACTGGTTCCGGGACGGGATCCCGCTGCCGGAGCATCCCGGCGATTACTATCGCGTCATTAACCTTCTGACCGAGAACGAAGCGAAGGACGAGAACGATGCGGGCTGGTGGAGCCGCCGCAGCGATCTGTCCGAAAATACGCCGGACATCCTCCGCGCCGCGGATCATCTGATCCTGCGGGAAATCTTCCGGGGCCATATCACGGGAACGGATGCGGATTCCCTGTTGCAGATGCTTGTTGACCCCACGCAGCTGAATCCGCTGACGGCGGAACTGCTGCGCCGGCATCTGTACGGCGACCGGCTGTACCGGGTCGTGATCGGCTACGGGATGGATGCTTCTCTGGAAAACACGCAGGTCTATCACGGCTGGATGAAGAATCTGACCTGCGCGGATGCCCGGAAATACGTGCGTATCCCCTCGTATTTTTCCTACTATAAGCATCGGCCGGAAAGCCTGATCACCCGGTGGACCGAGCTTCCTTACAGCGACAGCCGGACCCCCGGTGTTCTGCGGGACTATCTGGACGCCGTGGAAGCGGACCTGTACGCCGAACAGTTTCTGGCGGATGACCGCAACGGCCGTTTTCCGCTTTACCATTACACGGCCCCCGATTTCACCATGGACATGTATTACAATTCCTATTACGGCCTGATCCCCGGCGGATCGCTTTCGAAAGAGGCCGTGGACAGCGTTCTGGAAGCGCTGATCGAGGACGGACACTATTACAGTGACTCCACCATCTGCACGGTTCCCTGGGACGATCCCGTCCTAGCCGGGATCGGGATCCCCTGTCTGGTACAGTTTTCCAGTCTGGTCATTCTGCAGCAGCTGGAGCCGGAGCCGGGCCCCGACACAGAGTACAAGCCGTTCTGCCGGCACCTGAACGGATACCTGGATGTTCCCTGCGGATTGGATCTGTATCTTGAGCTTCTGGAAAGTCCGGCCCTTGCGGCCGACAGGGCTGCGCGGCTGGAAAAACAGGCTGAGCGGGAAGAAATCTTAAGAACCCGGATCGAAGCGGCCGCCGGACAAACGCTGCTGCCGGCACCGATGCTGCATCCTCTGCTGCCTCAGGCGGCGCCGCGATTTGCGGCCTGGCTGGCACAGGGCGGCGCCCGCTCCGGGGAAGCGGCGCCCTGCCGGGCTTTTGCCCTGGCCGAAAATGCGGGTTCCGCCCCGCTCAGTCATTGACCGACAGATTATTCATGAAGGAGGTTTTACTATATGAAAAAAATGATGTTTGCCGCATTGGCAGCCCTGGTACTGCTCCTTTCTTCCTGCAGCCGGCCTGCAGTCCCGCCCACGGCGGAGCCCGGAGGAACGCCGTCTTCCGCGGCGGAAGCGGAAACAACAGGTGCTGACATCACGACCGCACAGCCGGAGCTCACGGAAAGCCCCACTGCGGAACCGGCGGGTACGGAAGCCCCTGCCACAGAGCCGGCGGGTACGGAAGCCCCTGCCACGGAACCGCCCGCCACGGAGATCCCGACCACGCAGGCGCCGCCTTCTCCCACCCCTTCCGCAGCGCCCGGACCGCTCCGCTTCACGAAGGAAACTTACCCGAAGGTGGACGGCGCCACCGCCATGTATCCGATGTCCGTGGAGATCGCCAAGTCCCTGATCGGCCTGACCGATGAAGAGGCGACGGAATTCATCGTCCATCACACCACCGCCAACGCTTATTACAATCTGATCGACCGGACCGTGGACGTGATCTTTGTCTCTGAGCCGTCGGATGATATCTTAAACCGCGCGCGCGAAGCCGGCGTCACCTTCGAAATGGCCGGCATCGGCCGGGACGGCTTCGTTTTCATTGTCAATCAGGACAACCCCGTGGAAAGCCTGACCCTGGATGAGATCCGGAAGATCTACACCGGAGAGATCACGAACTGGAAGGAAGTGGGCGGCGAAGACATCCCCATTCTGGCCTACCAGCGCGAACCCAACTCCGGCAGCCAGAACCTGATGGAAAAGATGGTCATGAAAGGCCTGACCATGACCGACGCCCCCACCATGATCATCTCAGGCATGGAAGGCCTGATCGACGCCGTCGCCTCTTATGAGAACAGCCGCTCCGCCCTGGGCTATTCCATCTACCTGTACGCCAAGGACCAGTATGTGCGGGACAGCATCAAATTCCTGTCCGTCGACGGCGTATATCCCACGGACGAATCCATCGCGGACGGCTCCTATCCGCTCTCCAAGATCGTTTACGCGGTCTTCCGCGCGGACGAACCCGAAGGAAGCCCGGTGCGTCAGCTGGTGGAATGGCTCCGCACGCCGGAAGGACAGCAGGCCGTGGAAGCCGGCGGATACGTGGGATTTGAGGAGTGACCCTCCTTTCGATTGACACGGCCCGCCGCAGGAAGTATAGTGGAAGTGTCAAAGAGAACCGTCCCCAATAACACCGGAGGAAGTGATGGTTTATCCCACTTATGAGCAGAAACATGTGCCCCTGACGGATCCGGCCGCTGTGCGCGAGGTTTTCCGGGAAGGATATGAGAACGGCCGGGCGGCCTGCGAATACGGGACCGCCGCGTCCTACATTCCGGAGCTGGCCAAGGCGGACGCCGCCGCATTCGGACTGTATGCGTGGAAAAAAGACGGCGAGGTCATCGACCTGGGCGATACGACGACACGCTTTTCCATCCAAAGCATCAGCAAGGTCATCAATCTGGCCGTGGCGCTGAAATTCCTCGGTTTCCGCGAGACGTTTTCGCACGTGCTGATGGAGCCGACCGGGGACGCGTTCAATTCCATCGTGAAGCTGGACCTGGTCGAAAGCCGCCCGTTCAATCCCATGATCAACGCCGGTGCCATCCAGGTCATGTCGCTGCTGGAGCCGGAATTCAGTTTTGAGGAGCTGCTGGAATTCGCGCGGGCGATCTGCCTGGACGACGGCATTGAGCTGAACGAGAGCGTCTACCGCTCCGAAGCCGAGACCGGCGACCGCAACCGCGCCATCGCCTGGCTGCTGAAGAGTAAGGAAGTCATGAAGGGCGACCCGGACCGGATCACGGACCTGTATTTCAAGATGTGCTCGCTGAACGTGTCCGCAAAATCACTGGCCGGACTGGGTCTGGTGCTGGCATGCGAGGGAACGAACCCGTTTACGGGCAAGCACCTGATCGCGCCGGGCTACGTGCGCACTATCAAAAGCGTCATGTTCACCTGCGGGCTGTACGACGAGTCCGGGGAGTTCGGCGTGAAGGTCGGTCTGCCCGCCAAAAGCGGCGTGGGCGGCGGCATCGTGTGCGCGGTAAAGGGACCGATGGGGATCGGCACGTACGGGCCGGCGCTGGACGCGAAGGGGAATTCGATCGGCGGGATCACGGCGCTGGAGCATATCGCGCACCGGCTGCGGCTGCACGTGTTCGATTATACGTAAACGGCGGAAACGCGAAAAAGAAAACGGACGGCCGGAGCCGTCCGTTTTTGTATGTTTTGCGAAGAAAGATGACAAAAGAACCGTCCCTTTGTCATCGGCCCGCCCCGTCATTGTCATTCTTCCGGCGGATGCTCCTTGTACTCCCTCGCCAGCCTGGTGTTCCTTATCGCGTACAGCACCAGCGACAGGATCTGGAAGAACAGCGTGATGCTCATCGTGATCCACGAGTACACCGCGGGGACGCGGCCGGGCCAGACCAGGTGGAAGGCCATGGTGAAGTACAGGCAGAAGGTGGTGACTTTGCCGTACCATTCGGCCTGGGCGACGTGGTGGCTGCGCTTGATGACGAGGAGCATCAGGATGCCCAGATAGATCTCCTTGACCACCATGATCCCCAGCGGAATCAGGAAGAACCAGTATTTATAGCACAGCGCGAACAGGATCGCGGCCTGGTTCAGCTTATCCGCCACCGGGTCCAGTGCCTTGCCGAAATCGCTGACCATATGGTATTTCCGCGCGATAAAGCCGTCCAGGAAGTCCGTGAAGAAGGACAGCGCGAGGATCGCCGCGGACAGGGGCGGGTTCTGCAGCCCCAGATTGATCCACAAAAACACCGGGATCAGCAGGATCCGGAAAATAGTCAGGATATTCGGGATGGTCAGGATCTTATTGGAATAATCCTTCTGCTCGTCCATGTTGCGCAGGCCCCCTTACAGCGCGATGGCGGTCTCCAGGGCCAGCTTCATCATATCCGTGAACGCGTTCTGGCGCAGTTCCGCGGAGATCTCCTGCTTCGTCACGAACGAATCCGAGATCGTCAGGAAGCACGCCGCGTCCTTGCCCAGGTAATTGGCGTTGTGGAACAGCGCGAAGCTCTCCATCTCCACGCAGTCGGAACCGGTGCGGTCCCGCAGCTCCTGCCAGGTCCCGCGCTTCGGGTCGGTATAGAACACGTCGCTGGAATGCACGCGCGCCAGCTTGCAGGGGATCCCCAGTTCCTTCGCCTTTTCCAGCGCCACTTTGTTGATCTTCTCGCTCGGATACAGGATGTGGTCCTCGCAGCCGTTCTGCACGAACGCGTAGTTGGATTCGCTGTACGCGGAATCCGCCAGGCAGACGTCCAGCACGTTCAGTTCCGCGTTGTAGGAGCCGGCGGAGCCGATGCGGATGATGTTCTCCACGCCGTACTGCGTGTACAGCTCATACGAATAAATGCCGATGCTGGGCATGCCCATGCCGGAGGCCATCACGGAGACCGGGACGCCCTTGTAGGTACCGGTAAAGCCCAGGCAGTTGCGCACGGAAGTCACCAGTTTGGCGTCTTCCAGGAAGTTTTCCGCCACGAATTTGGCGCGGAGCGGGTCGCCGGGCATCAAGACGGTCTTGGCAAAATCGCCGGGGTTCGCAGCATTATGAGGGGTAGGCATAGGGGTCTCCTTTCAGGTCGGAATTAAAGCAGTATTATTATATACCATCGGAAAAAGATTTGCAAAGGATATATGAAGACAAATTCATGTTTATGCGGTAGCATGCGGCAGAGAAAGGCGCCACATCTCCTTGCACTTCCGCCCCGTCCACGGTATAATACATTTACCGACAATTGCGAGGTAAGCCCGTGAAAAAGAAAGTATGCCTGATCTATACCGGCGGGACGATCGGTATGGTCAAAAGCGATAAGGGGTACGTCCCGAGCGGGGCGGCGTTCCTGCAGCTGCTGCAGTCGCTGCCGGAGTTTTCGAATCCGGATTTTCCGGAGTATGAGACGATCGTGTTTTCGCCGCTGCTGGATTCCAGCGATATCGCGGTGGATGAGTGGAACAAGCTGGGGCGGACCATTGCGTCGCGGTACAACGCGTGCGACGGGTTCGTAGTGCTGCACGGGACGGATACGATGGCGTATTCCGCGTCCGCGCTGTCGTTCATGCTGGAGAACCTGGACAAGCCGGTGGTGTTCACCGGGTCGCAGATCCCGCTGTACGAGCTGCGGAGCGACGGGCGGGACAACCTGATCTCCGCGATCCTGCTGGCGGCGTCGGACCAGATCCATGAGGTCTGTATTTATTTCGGCGGCCAGCTGCTGCGCGGGAACCGCTCCACCAAGCTGTCCTCGGACGGGATGCACGCGTTCGATTCGCCGAATTATCCGCCGCTGGTGAAAGCCGGGATCAGTTTCAAATTCCAGCTGATGAACGATCTGCCGGCGCCGACGGGGCCGTTCCGGCTGCAGACGTTCGAATTCATGCCGCTGGGGGTCATCAAGGTGTTCCCGGGCATCCAGTTCGAACTGTTCGAGTCCATCATGATCGAGCGGCTGAAAGGCGTCGTACTGGAAAGCTTCGGCGCGGGGAACATCCCGAGCGCGACCACCGCTCTCCTGCCCATCCTCAAGAAGGCGCACGAAAACGGGACCATCGTGGTGGTGCGGTCGCAGTGCCCGGAGGGGAAGGTCAATCTGGGGACGTACGCAGCCAGCAGCGCGCTGAAGGAGATCGGCGCGGTGGACGGCGGGGACATGACGACAGAGGCCGCGCTGGCGAAGCTGTACTATTTGCTGAGCAAGGGGTACGAGCCGGCAAAGATCAAGGAACTGATGGAGAAGAATATCAGAGGAGAAAGAGGATAATAAAAAAACAGACGCCCGGCTGATATGTACCCAGTTTCCTGGACACATTGATCTATGACCGAGGCTCAACGAGTGGATGCCATTCTGTATTTAACAGGTGGCATCCACTTTGTTTTTGCCTGGATGCGCTCATTGTTGTAGTAGTCAATGTATTCGGCCA
>JAFZRY010000032.1 GCA_017619615.1 Lachnospiraceae bacterium
GCTGATTCTTCTCATCATCCCAGATGCCGCAGGTCAGGGTGTACTCGTTCTCCACGAACTTCTCGGTCTGAGCGATCCAGGCCTCGATCTGGGGATCGAACTGGAGGTTCTTCTCCTCGTCGACCCAGGGCATGGTGCAGTTGTTGGAGAAAGCGCGGAAGGTCTCGGCGAAGGAAGCGGTCATGTAGTAACCCTTGGCCTTGGCTTCGGCGGCGACGGCGTCGAACTTCTCCCAGGTGTCGATCTTGGCCTGGACTTCTTCGGGAACGTCAGTGCCCAGCACGTCCTTGGCGATGCTCTTGCGGTAGATCACGCCGGCGGGGCAGCACTGGAAGGAAACGCCCTTGCACACGCCGTTGGCGTCGGAAGCGGCCTTGATGGTGTACTCATACATCGTAGGAGCGTTCTGGAAACCGAAGGAGGTGACGTCCATGGTGTATTCGGATTCGACGTACTTGCCGATGTAGTCGGCTTCAGCCAGGAACATGTCGATCTTGTCGTCATCGGCGGCGTTGGCCTGGTTCAGCAGGGTCTCATCCAGCTTCTGCTGGTAGGCGCCGTTGTCGCTGGGGGTGATGACCCAGTTCACGGTTACGCCCGCGGGAACGGTGTAGTACTTCTCAAAGAAGCCTTTGAACTCTTCGTTCCAGCAGTAGATGTTGAAGACTTTGCCCTGATCGGCAGCGGGAGCTTCCGTAGGGGCAGCGGTCTCAGGAGCGGCGGTCGTCTGAGGGGCAGCCGTGGTCTGAGGGGCCGCGGTGGTGGTAGGGGTGGTGTTGCCGCCGCAGGCGGTCAGGCCGATCACCATCAGAGCGGCGAGCAGGATAGCAAGTGCTTTCTTCATTGTTCTTTCTCCTTATCTTCTTTGTTTTTCGGCTAGGATTGGAGCCTTGTTTTTTTATCAAAACGCATTGCGCGTTCTAACCGATGTCAGCGACCGTGTTCCCTTCCAGCAATTCCCCTTCCACGGTGATCTGCTGGGGGATCCAGGTGTCCGGCTGTTCGATCTGCTCGATCAGGAGCCGGGCCGCTTCCGCCCCCATGCGTTCCGCGCCCTGGCGGTAGGTGGTGAGGCGGGGCCTTAAGACCTGGGAGAGCGGGATGCCGTCGTAGCCGGCCACGCTCATGTCCTTCGGGATGGCCAGACCGTGCTTTTCCAGTTCGCTCATGCCGCCCAGGAAAGACAGGTCGTCCGGGAAGAGGATGCAGGTCGGCCGGTCGGGAAGGGCCAGCAGCGCCCGGGTGGCGAGCCCGCTGGAGCGGGGGTCGTGGTAAACGGCGGGGCGGATGTATTCCGCCGGGACCGGGACGCCCAGTTCCGCGCAGGTCCGGCGGAAGCTGGCCAGCCGCTTCTGTGTGACCGAGGTGATCTCCCCGTGGATGAAGGCGATCCTGCGGTGGCCTTTCCCGTGGACGAAGCGGACCAGGGCTTCCATGCCGCGGACGTTGTCCGAGAGGATCGAACTGCAGTTGTCGAAACTGTAGTCCAGGGTCACGGTCGGGATCTCGCTGGCAGCCAGCCGCACGATCGCGGGATCCTGGAAGTCGGCGGAGGCGATCACGACGCCGTCGCAGCTGCGGTACTTCGCGTGTTCGTAGTAGTCCATGGACATCCGGCCGAGGTCCTTCGATATGAAGGTGATGTCGTAGCCCAGCCGTTCGGATTCCGCCTTCACGCTTTCGAGGATGCGGGAGAAGTACTCGTGGGAGATGCCCCCGCCGGTCTCGTCCGAGAAGAGGACGCCGATGTTGTAGCTGCGGCCCAGCTTCAGGGCCCGGGCGGTTGCGTTGGGCAGGTAGCCGAGGGAGGCAGCCGTTTCACGGATCCGGTCCGCGGTCTCCCGGGAAACGTCCGGGGCTCCGTTCAGAGCTTTGCTGACCGTGGCGCGGGAGACCCCGCAGGCGTTGGCTATGTCCGTGATGGTGACCATGGGAGAGGCTGTTCCTTTCCGTTTTCCTCAATGCATGCTACTTAATCGATTTCGCTGGGCTCATTATAGCGCGGGCTCTGTCAGCCTGTCAAGCCCCGTTTCGCTTAATTATATTAAATTTTCGCAATTATTCGCCTAAGAAATGTTCGCCGATGAAAAAACACGACCTTTTTCTCAAAAAGTGCTTGCGTTTTCCGGAAGCCCTCCCTATAATGTGACTTAATCGATTAAGTTAACGGATCCGGCCCCTCAAACGGCCTTTCTGGATAAAAAACGGAGGAAAATCACCATGCAATACGGCTATTTCGACGATAAAGCCCGGGAATACGTGATCACGCGGCCGGATACCCCCCTGCCGTGGATCAATTATTTAGGAAATGAAGGATTTTTCTCGCTGATCAGCAACACCGCGGGCGGCTATTCCTTTTATAAGGATGCGAAACTCCGCCGCATCACCCGCTTCCGCTACAACAACGTGCCCGCCGACGAAGGCGGCCGCCTGTTCTACATCTGCGACGGCGATACCGTCTGGAGTCCCGCGTTCCGCCCGGCCATGACCCCGCTCGATTCCTACCGCTGCCGGCACGGCCTCGGCTACACCGTCTTTGAAGGCGAAAAGGACGGCGTCCGCGCCTCCCTCACCGTGACCGTCCCCATGCACTGCGACATGGAAGTGCAGAAACTGGTGATCGCCAACAAGAGCAGCCGCGAAAAGAAGCTGACCGTATACGGCGGCGTGGAATGGTGCTTATGGAACGCCGTGGACGATTCCACCAACTTCCAGCGCAACTGGAACATCGGCGAAGTGGAGATCGAAGGCGGCACGGTCTATCACAAGACCGAGTACCGCGAGCGCCGCAACCATTACGCGTTCTACTCCGTCAACGCCGCGACCGCCGGCTTTGACACGGACCGCGACGCCTTCCTCGGACAGTTCCGCGGCTGGAACGATCCGCAGGCCGTGGCGCAGCGCACCTCCTTCGGCAGCGTCGCCGCCGGCTGGACCCCCGTCGCCGTGCACCGCCTGGACGTCACCCTGGCGCCCGGCGCGTCCCGCACCTTCCTGTTCCGCCTCGGCTACGTCGAAAATCCGGAAGACCGCAAATTCACTGCGCTCAACGTTATCAATAAAGAAAAAGCGCACGCCATGCTGGCCGCGTTCGGGACGGAAGAGCAGTTCGACGCCGCGATGGCGGAGCTGCGTGCGTACTGGGAGAGCCTGCTGTCCCGCTTCACCGTTCAGAGCAGCGAAGAAAAACTGGACCGCATGGTCAACATCTGGAACCAGTACCAGTGCATGGTCACGTTCAACATGAGCCGCAGCGCGTCGTATTACGAAAGCGGCACCGGTCGCGGCATGGGCTTCCGCGACAGCTGCCAGGACCTGCTCGGCTTCGTGCACCTGATCCCGGAGCGCGCGCGGGAGCGGATCCTGGACATCGCGTCCATCCAGTTCGCGGACGGCAGCACGTACCATCAGTACCAGCCGCTCACCAAGCGCGGCAACGCCGACATCGGCTCCGGCTTCAACGACGATCCGCTCTGGCTGATCGCCTGCACCGCCGCCTACGTGCGCGAGACCGGCGATTTCTCGATCCTGGACGAGCCCACGCCGTTCAACAACGAGCCCGGCACCGAAGTCCCGCTGCTGGAGCACCTGCGCCGCAGCATCGGCTACACGGTCACGCACTGCGGCCCGCACGGCCTGCCCCTCATCGGCCGCGCCGACTGGAACGACTGCCTGAACCTCAACTGCTTCAGCCATGAACCCGGCGAGAGCTTCCAGACCTGCTCCAACTTCGAGAGCGGCAAAGCGGAGAGCGTCTTTATCGCGGGCATGTTCGTCAAATACGGCAAGGAATACGCGGACCTGTGCGAACGGATCGGCCTGCGCGAAGAGGCGGAGACGGTGCGCGAACACGTCGTGAACATGGAAGCCGCCGTGCTGGCCCACGGCTGGGACGGCGAATGGTTCCGCCGCGCCTACGACGCCTTCGAGCGGCCGATAGGCAGCGCGGAAAACGAAGAGGGCAGGATCTTCATCGAACCGCAGGGCTTCTGCGTGATGGCCGGCATCGGCGGCGCGGATTACGGCCGCCGCGCGCTGGCCTCCACGGAAAAACTGCTGGGCAACGATTTCGGCATCGAGATCCTCTGGCCCTGCTACACGGAATATCACGACTACCTGGGCGAAATTTCCTCCTACCCGCCCGGATATAAAGAAAACGGCTCCGTTTTCTGCCACAACAACCCCTGGGTCACGCTGGCCTGGTGCACGGTGAAGGACGGCAACGCCGCTTTCGACCTGTACACCCGCAACGCCCCGGCGTACATCGAAGACAAGAGCGAGATCCACCGGACGGAGCCGTACTGCTACAGCCAGACCATCGCCGGCCGGTCAGCCCGGACTTACGGGGAAGCCAAGAACTCCTGGCTGACCGGGACCGCGGCCTGGTCCTTCGTCGCTGTGAGCCAGGGCATCCTGGGCATCCGCCCGTCTTTCGACGGCCTGACCGTGGATCCCTGCCTCCCCGACACGATCTCCGAATGCCGCATCACCCGCCTGTTCCGCGGCACCCGCTACGACATCACCGTCCGCCGCGGCCCCGAAAAAGGCCTCCTCGTGAACGGCGCCCCCGTCCCCGGCAGCACCGTCCCGCTGACGGATGCACCCGTCTGCACGGTCCTTGCCACCCTTTGATCACTTCCTGCGGAATCTTCCGTTTTGTTTTTCCTCCTCCATACAAAGAGGGCTGCCCGTTCCTTCCGGCCGGACAGCCCTTTTTCTGACAGATGACAAAGGGATGGTTCTTTTGTCATCTTTTCCGTCTTTCTTATTTTTCCTTTTCCAGTTCCCGCCGCATCAGGATCAGTTCATTATACCCCGTAAAGCGCGAGCGGAAACCCAGCGGATTGCGGCCGTACTCGACAAATCCCTCACTTTCGTACAGCGCGACGGCATTCGTATTGGAGGCAACGACTTCCAGTTCCAGCTGCGTATAGCCGGCGGTCTTCGCGCATGCGATGCAGGCTTTCGTCAGAGCGCGGCCGATGCCGAGGCCCCAATAAGCCTTTTCGATACTGATGCCGAGACTGGCACGGTGCCTTGCCTTTTCCCCCGCGCTGATCCGGTCGATCCCGGCCAGGCCGGCGACCCGGCCGTCCACCTCCGCGAGGATCTCGACGTTCCACGGACTTTCCGCCTTGTCCTTCAGCAGCTTCGCCTCCCGCTCCTCGGTGAACCTGATCTCGTCCGGGTAGGAAGCCAGAAAATCGGTTTCCTCGTGCGTCAGGATGAAATTGGCCAGCGCCGCCGCCGCGTCCGCCTCCGTACCGTTCCGCAGCACGCAGGTCCGGCCGTCCTTCAGCGTGACCGTTTGGTGATACCGCATGGCAGGCCTCCTTTATTCCGCGTCTTCGTCCATCGTCTCCAGCAGGAAACTGACCGGCCGGAACCCGTCGTTGCAGGAGAGCATGGCGGATTTTTCATTCTTCATCCAGCCGTCATAGAAGTTCGACGCGCCGTGCGAAAGCGCCAGCACGAACGGCGACAGCGTGTCCCAGGCACTGCTGCAGAACCCTTCGGGCCGTTCCCAGCCGTTTGCGATAAAGACCTGACCTTCGGTCATGTCACAGGCGTGTTCGATCGGGTTTTCGTATTCCTCCATCAGATCGCGGTAGCAGGCGATGCGTTTGATGGTGATGCGGACTTTTTTCATGATGATTCCCCTTGATTATGTCAATTGTGCTTCAGCCGCCCGGCGCGGCTCTTCTTCCGGCGCGGCGGCCTTCTGCAGTTCCTGTTCCAGCACGTCCGCGTACTGCTGCACGGTGGGACCCAGGTCCTTCAGCCATTGCTTTACGTCTTCCCGGTCCTTGTACTGCAGCGGGTGGCGGCGGATCTCCAGGGTCTTCAGGAGCGGTTCTTCGTCCGGGAAGACGTGCAGTTCCTTCGCCCAGAGGCTGGCCCATGTTTTGGAGACGATGTCGTTGTAGCGCAGGGTGTAGATGCAGCGCGCGATGTCCAGCAGCCAGCCGCAGGAATACAGGCTTTCATCGGTCTGCCCCGCAAATTTCCGGATGGCTTCGTAATGGGTCTGCACGGCGGCGGTCATTTCCGCGCGGTCCGGCTCGGCGAACAGGCTGCGGTCCTCCGTCCCGGCTATACAGCGCGCGTACCGGGCCAGCTGGAAGGCAGTGAAGGTGTCCTGCGGGCAGCGGTCCGTGATCCGTTCGCCCGTCGTGCCCCAGTACACCAGGCGGCTGAAATCGCCGGAACGGTATTCGTCTGCGCAGGCAATAATGCCCTCGCAGGTGCGGAAATGCGGGTTTTCAGGCTCTTTTTCCGCCAGTTCCTGACGAAGTTTCAGCAGCCGCTGCGCCTGCTCCTCCGTGAGCGGAGAGGCGGTCAGGATCAGCAGGTCGATGTCGCTCCAGCCGGGCTGGAGATCCTGCCATACGGCGCTCCCGTACAGCCAGGCGCTGTGCGGCGCTTCGCCCGTAACGGCGGAAACCGCATCGATGACTTTTTGAACAGTATTCAGCATGGTTCCTCCCCCGGGCCTGCCGCCCGCACGATCATTACCGATGGATGTACATCCTTGTCATGTCCGGCTCGCCGTCGCCCTGCACCATGCAGAGAAACTCCCAGCCGTAGCGCTCATAGAATCCGGTGTGATCCGTGACCAGATACAGCGGCGAGATCCCCTTGCCGCGCATGTCGTCCACGACCATATTCAGCAACCGGCCGGCGATGCCCCGTCCCCGGTACGCCTCCTCCGTATAGACCGCGCACACGTTCGGCGCGAGGTCCTTCCGGTCGTGGAAATCATTCTCGATGACCCCCATGCCGCCGACGATCTGATCGCCGGCCAGGCACAGGTACCACCCGTACTCGGTCTCCCCGCCCAGATACGCCTCCATGCATTCCCGATACGCCTCCTCCGGCACGCCCCACTTGCTGTGGAACCATTCCGCGGCCGGCCGCATCAGTTCCGGCGCCTCGCGGAGCGTGAGACAGCGCAGGTCCGCCTTTTTGCGCAGACAGAAGAGCCGCCGTGTCTCCGTTTCCTCCCCCGGCCAGGCAAAATACTCCAGCCGTTCGACCGTGAAATACGGCGAAAAGTTCTCCGCCCATTCCTCGTCGCTCCGGGAAACGAGCCGCAGCACGCCGTCCACGTATAATTTACAGCCGTCTTTCAGCTCCAATCCGCGGGCGGCCGCTTTCTCCGGCGACAGATAGTAATTCAGGCTGATGATCACGTCCGCGTCCGCCGTCACGGCCCGCGCCGTCTCCCGCAGGATCGCCTCCGCGGTCTCCGGCGGGACGACGTCCAGCACGTTGGAGCAGATCAGCCCGTCGTAAGTGCCGTCCGGGACGCGCTTCAGCCAGTCCGGCGCCTCGCAGCGGACCTGCATCCGGTCCCCCGCGCCGAACAGCCCGGCGAAAAACCGTGCCGCCTCGACAGGCCCCGCCGACACGTCCACGGCCGTCACGTCCGGACAGCCGCTCTTGGCGGCGATGATGCCGGCCCAGCCGTTCCCGCAGCCGTAATCCAGCACCTTTTTCTTCTGTCCGAGCGACTCCGCCGCCCGGAACAGTTTCTCCGACGGCGCCAGCTCCCGCCAGTCCGCCTTTTCCTCCTGACAGGCCTGCCTGTCCTCCTCCGAAAGCGCAAGCGCCTTATCCCAGAAATCGATCAGCACCTGATCGTCATTTCTCTCCGCCATCACTCAAAACTCCTTCCGCTTCCTTTTCTTCGGCGCCGGCAGTTCCGCAGCCGCCGCCGTCAGCAGTTCCTTCAGAAACTCCTTATTCTCAACGTCATCCACGAGCAGCATTTCCTTCGCCCCTTCGTACGGGACCTCCCGCTCCGCGTCCGGCATCATGGCCTCCGCCGACCGGGTCGGCTTGACCAGGAACCGGTTATCGTAAATGCCGCCGACGGGCTTCCCCTGGCAGTAAATGATATATTCACCCATCATGGCGCGCCAGGTGACGTCTTCCGTTTCGGACAGCTGCTCCAGGATGAAATCCAGATATTCTTTGCTTGATGCCATCGGTTCGTCAATACCTTTCCACTGCGTCGGCCGCAAACGTATCGGCCCTAAAATCCCGATAATACGGAATCTTCGCGCGCGCTTCCGCGAGCATACTCATATCCAGCTCCGCAATAAGCAGTTCCTCCCGGTCCGCGGACGCGCAGGCCAGTTCCTCCCCGAACGGCGTGGCGATCCGGGAACGGCCGCAGCAGCGGTCGTCCACCGTATTGACGCCCGCAACAAAAGCCAGATTGAAAAGCGCATTGGCGTGGATGTCCAGATACCAGCGCCGCTGCGCGGGAATGCTCCAGGCGGCGGGAACGATCAGGATCTCCGCCCCTTTCAGCGCCTCGATCCGCGCCGGTTCCGGGAACTCCGCGTCGTAGCAGATCAGGATCCCGATCTTCCCGAATTCCGTGTCAAACACGGAGAACCGGTGCCCCGGCTCAAAGATCCGGTTTTCCTTGCCCCACAGATACACCTTCCGCGTATTGCCGATCCGGTTTCCCTCCGCGTCCACGAAGAGGCAGGAATTATAGATCTTCTCCGTTTCCGGATCCCGCTCCGCGTACCCGCAGATCACGGCGATCCGGTTTTCCCGCGCCAGTCCGCCCAGCAGACCGGTGAATCTGTCCGCCGTCACCGCAGCGTTTTTCGCAGCCTCGCAGCCGAGCCAGTACCCGCAGTAAGCCAGTTCCGGGAAACAGACCAGGGCGGCGCCAGCTTCGGCGGCCTCCCGGGTCATCTGCGATATCTTTTCGAAATTGGCTTCGCAGGCGCCAGCTTCGGCGGCCTCCCGGGTCATCTGCGATATCTTTTCGAAATTGGCTTCGCAGGCGCCGGCTTCGGAGTGCATCTGAGCCAAAGCGATGATGAGTTTTTCAGAATCGTTCATAAGGACCTCCGGACGGTCTGCTTACCCGAGCACCGACCCATTGTACTTTTTTTGCGCCCTGTACAGAATGAACGCTCCAACCACAAATCCCGCTGCCAGCGGGATCCACCAGTAATCCGGGCAGAAGAGGTTCAGGATACCTGACAAAAAGACCCCGGCCCCGATGACTGTCAGACCGATGCCGATCTGCCGGGTGTAGGCCGGAATATCCTCTTCCCGGACGTTTTTATAGTGATAATCGTGCAGAAGCGATACCTTCTGCTTCCGCCAGAGCAGCAGCCCCATTATGATACAAAGCAGACCGACTGCCAGGTCTATTACGGCGCCAACTATCATACAGCCTCCTTTTTATTGTCCTGCCCGCATCAGAACCGTTTCTCCAGAACATACATGAAATGTCCTGTGGGACAATCCTCCAGCGTCCCTGCCGCCGTATAGCCGTTCTTGCGGAAAAAGCCGCTCTGCCAGTCGAACACGCCCCAGGCGAGGGCGAAATAGCCCCCCAGTTCTCTCGCCTCACGCTCGGCTCCGGCAAGCAGTTCGGAACCGATGCCCTGACCCCGGTAAGGCTCATCGACCCATATCATGTCGACCTCAAACTGGTTCCAGGTCCCGACTCCCGCAAAGATCGCAGCGATCAGGTTGCCGTCCCCGTCCAGCAGCTTTTTGTTGAGCGGCGTATACTGACCGGCGCGGGTCGCCTGCGAAGAATTGTACTCGCCAAGCCTGGTACTGATAAACTCAGCGTCCTCCTCGTTTCCGTCCTTGATCTCAAATTCTCCGGAGAGATCCCGGGAAGGGGCGTATTCCTGACCGGGCTGATCCAGCCTTTTCAGCAGGGTATAGTTCGCGTGCCCGCGGGGAAAATCCCTGACGGTGCCGCACAGCGTGTACCCGTGTTTTTCGTAAAGCGGCCTGGCCTGAAAACTGAAAGTGCCGAGGATCATCGTATGACAGGCGCTTTCCCGGGCCGCTTTTTCCGCCGCGCGGATCAGCGCGGAACCCAGGCCTTTTCCGCGATGCTTCTCATCGACCCACAGAACGTCGAGGTTGGCCATCTTCCAGTTGCTGATATACACGAGGCAACCGGCGATGATATTTCCGTCAGCATCCGTGATTTTGAAGACAAGGTATTTATCCTCCGTGTCTTCTTCAGGATGCACGATGGAATCATTGATCGCATCGAGTTTTTCCTCTATGAGATCTTCATCTTCCTCAACGCAGGGGACGGTTTCGTATTTCATTTCGTTTCCTCGCATATCTTAAAAGGTTTGCCTCCATAAACCGTGAATTGACCGGATCCTTCTACACTGTTCCTGTTCTGATCAGGTGTCCTTCCTGTATTGCCGCGAAAGTCGCCACAGCACTGACGACAGCTCCGCTGTATTTCAGGTCAATAGCTGTCAGTGTCAGCGGAAGCACAAACAGCAGCATTCCTGTCACCTTATTCATGGCTGTATGCAAGACAATCATTTTCTTCCGCATGACATATCCGGAGATCAGGTTGACCGCCTTGATCACGGCAATCACGATGATCCAGATGATAAGCCAGGACGGAGCGTGTATGGCCGGGATTATTTTTATCAGACATACAACGACCAAGATAAAATCAGCCGCTGTATCGAACTTCGATCCGAACTCGCCGGCAGTGCCCGTTTTCCGCGCGACCGCACCGTCTGCCATGTCGCTGACCCCGGCCATGATATACAGGGCATAAAACGCCGGCGAAAACACGGGGCAGAAGAGCAGCGCCATGCTGCAGAGGATCCGTAGGAAGGTGATAAGATTGGCCATATTTCAACAAAATGGATTTTGAAACGCCTGTTCGTTCAGAATGCCGTATACATAGGTGTCTTCCCGGCCGTTTACAAAAAATTCCTGTTATCTTTGTATTTTTCCACGGCACATTCCGAGATATACTGGACCGCATTTGCGACCGCCGGAATCAAAAGCACAGCAATAGACAGCAGGGCTTCGACGCCTATATACCAGAAGCTGTACCACAGGCAATAACCTAAGACAGAACCGTTCTCCGGATTAATACTGTAGAACTGCCAGCAGTTCCACACTCCTTCTACGAACCTCAGGAATGCCGCAAAAGCGAATGCTTTCACATATCTGTATTTTGCCGAGAAAGCTGCTGCACCTTGTGCCACAGCTTTTTTGCCCCAGGTCGGACAGAAAAAACCTGTGGCACCCATTAAGGTGTAGCCTATAATATAATCTGCTACTTCTCCCCAGTATCTTTCTTCGCCCGCAAATCTGAATAAATACTTCTCTATGACATCGACAGTGGGCACCTGACTGTACAGAAAGAACATCAGGATGCCAAAGAAGAATGACGTTGCGAAACCGGCCGGCGGCCCGTAAATATAACCTACCAGGCCGATAATGGCCATGCTCATGAATGTTGCATAGCCTCCTTCGGCCGGAGTTATGAACACAAAGAAAGAAAATACTGCAGCAGTCGCGAATATCACCGGGATCCAGAAGAGTTTCCTTCCGTGGGTCAGGGTCTTGAATCTGATATATTTGCTGTTCGTCATGGCTGCTTTTCCTCGCTCCCCCTGTCGTCATCCGATTCTGTAAACCCGTACTTGTTCCTGTATGTCTCGATCAGATTATCTTCCCGCCGCCTTCGGTTCCGGAAATGCAGGATCACCATGATCAGAATATAAAACAGGGTCACAGAAAGGATCAGTCTGTAAAAAATGTTGTTCGGCTGTGATATCGGGACCCCGGTAGCAGAGGCAAAGTCCCCTATCATATCCGAGAAGAAATCCTTGACCTGTAATACAGACAGTATGGCTGCCCCTATCCCCACGATGGCGGCGGTCCTTTTTTCACGGATGGCAGATGATAATTCGATATAGTGCTCCAGGAATTTCTGCTTTTCGCGGTACTCCTTTTCCAGTTCCTCCGTGCCAAAGGCTTCCAGTATGGCCTGTGCTTCTTTCTGCGTTCCGAAATATCTGAAATTACGCTTATCCGCATATTTGTCGGTGCGGGCAAAATCCCGGTAGAGGGTCTGGACGTATTTATAAGAAACATCTCCGTCCTGAAGGATCGCCGCAGACACCTTTTCGATCACCTTCTGAAGCGCCGTGTTCCTGAAAGTCACGATCTCCATGATGAAAGTGTATGTCGTAACGGTTGCGATCCGCTCGTTCAATCTTTCTGTTCTTAACTGGTTCCTTCTTTCAGGATCATTCTCTTTCTGCTCCCTTTCAGAGACATCGAAAAGACCGCTTTTCGATTTGCCGTTCCTGTTCGGCTCTTCAACAAATATGACGGTCCGTTCAGAAAGATATATCTTATAATAATCATATATTTCCCTTCCGACATTGTTTTCCGTAAGGAAGCTGTCTTTCTTTATCCGGAAATCCTGATGAACACTCATATAGGTTTCGCCCGCAAGGATGCACCCGGTCTCTTCTTCAGGCGGAAAGGCCGATGAACTGACCAGGCTTTTGCCCTGTCCGCAGGGAATCAGTCCGTACAGATAATGCATGAGCTCGTGAAGATCGTAGTATTCAATATCTGACGGTGCCAGACTTGCCGGATTTCCGTTCCTGTTCCTGTTGTGGACCATTCTGCGCAGATGATCATCTTCGACGATCATTCCGCCGTCGAACTTTCTTACCGGGAGAAAACTCTGGCTCATCTGATCTCCCGCACCGGACGGCGAAAAACGGTTGTTCGGGATAAAGATCAGGAGATTGAACAGCTTGTTCGTCAGATCAGCCATCATGATAAGGTGTGCCTTCTCTTCTCCGTAGAAATAAGTCTTCTCGTCACGGGACTCAAAAGAACGCGGGTATTCGTCAAAAGAGAAGAGAAACCTGCAGCTTCCCAGATAGTAATGAGTGATTCCGGATGTCAACTCGGGACTGCATTCATAGATAAGATCTTCCTTGAGGCACGTCAGCAGTTTACGGGTCATGATGGCGTCATCATCATTTCCCTCCGGCTCGGCCTCCGCCGCTCCCGCCGGAAAGCCCTTAAAACCGTCTTCATTGCATGAAAACGGAATGATCAGGTAAAGATCGTTTTTGTATCCTTTTTTATAGCGATTGTTTTTTTTGGCTAGAAAATAATCCAGAAAATCCCCGTCGCAGACATAAACCTGATCCGGCTCTTCTTCCGGCAGTTTATCAGCGAAACTGTTTTCTGTATTGTCTTCCGCGGTTTCTTTAGGCAGATCTTTAACTTCGCGCTTCAGATAGAAAAACCTTTCATACATGAACTTTTTGCCGTCATCCGATACCGCTGTTCCTGCAATGGCATTGATTCTGTGGCCCTCGCCTTCCAGCTTCAATAAATAATCGCGGAACCCGTCTGTCAGTGTAATGACGGCATCCTTAGAACCGCGGTATTCCGGCAGGACTACAACAGAGATAATAAAAAGGTTATACCCCTTATCGTCGGCAGTTCCATAAGGCACGAGTTCGTCGGGCATGATGTCATCGTCCCTGATTATGGATCCCGATTCGGTTATGTCATCCCATAATTCATCGCAAACAGGGAAAAAGTTGATATAACCTGCCGGATCGTCGGATCCTTTCTGCCTTATGCAGACAAACGATTTTCTTTCTGCCCGAAAACGCGCCTGCATGTTCTCAAGGCATCCGACATAGCGTTCCTCATAAACCGCACGGTCGATATCCATGATTTTTTCGAGGAACGCCTCAGCCATTTCCTCCCCGGTAAACGATTCAAACTGCATTGTTTCCTGAGTCATTTCAACTGTCCTTCTTTTTCATGCTTATATGAAATATGTCGATCAATCAGCAACAAATTCTATCTGATGATCCTTTGCGTATCGCTCTGCAAGCGTACCTGTTTTCCCGTGGATCACTAAATGACCGCAATTTGAAAAAGCATCTGCGCCAACGGAATCCAGAGTATCGGGAAGGTAAACGTCTCTTAATGATCTGCAGTTTTTAAAGCATTCATAACCAATAGTTTTTAATCCGTCATGCAGACGGATCTGTCCCAAAGATGTACAGTTCAGGAATTCCCGCTCTCCCATATTCTTCACTCTGATTTCCGGCAAAGAAACAAGTGATATACAATCCTTAAAAGTACGGCCTGTTAAGCAATACCCTTCAAATCGACCGTGAATGTCTTTTAGATTGATACACCCTTCAAATAAACCGGACTGAAAACTGCCAAAGTCCCAGTCAGGATCATCTGTTTTTATTCCGTCAAAACCGACATATTCAACAGTTGAACGAACTGCCGGATCTTCTATGGGATCGATGTGTGCTTTATCTGCTGAAAAAGCAATGCGAATTGATTGCAGAGTGTTTTGCAATCCTCCGCAAAGGACCGGAAAAGAACATCTCTTATCTCCGTAAGAATTCATTTCCACAATGACATTTATATCGATCCTTTTCAGTTTTGCTGACTCTATATATCCTATTTCACCTTGTCGGAATACCCCGTTCAGTTCTGTTACCGGAATGCCGTTTACCTCTTCCGGCAAAGTAAGGCCGCTTAGGTAAGATGGTTCAAATCCCGAGCCAAGCAATGTTCCGGCATTGATCGCAATGCCGTCACGGCACCGGCTGTACCTAATTGTTTTCTCTTCGTCGATCCACGAGTTGAATTGTTTGTTAAACAGGTACTTCATGTAAATATCTCTCTTGCTCAGTCATTGAGCAGTGTCTCAATGCTTATTCTAACATTCTTATCTTGAGATGAAGTCTTTCTTCCGGCGGTGTAGGAGACATACCGTCTCAACAGCATCTAAGTTTAGAAACAAATCGTCAAACTTCATATATCGATTATTGCCTTGCAAATGATTGAATTTCCCGCTCTAAGAGGCGGAATACATTTGCAACTAAAAAGCCGTCAGCGATTGCATGATTCAGACGGACAGTAACAGGCATAACAAGTCTGTCGTTTTCTTCCCTGTATTTTCCCCAGTTGATGATCGGCGCAAAATACAGATTTCCGTCGGGCAGTTCAAGATGCAGGGAATCATAAGATAACCATGATATAAACGATGCATCAAACCAGTTTGGATGAGTCACCATATCCAGACCGTATTCCCTTGTCTTTTTTGCCTCTTCAATATCTCGCAAAGCTGCAGCATAGAATTTCTCGTAATCCTCATCGTATTCCGTATATACAGGTGTACAGGTCTCCGTATCTTCATGAAAAATATACTGCGTAGGATTGATCACGTCATAACAGATCAACTCATCCGTCTGCCAAAGATATCCCATTCGATAGTCTTCGCGTGAATTCATAACCTTTGAAAGAACATATAGGAAATTGATATAAAACCTTGTTCCTGTCTTCTTGGAATACTCTGCGAGTTCTGTTACATCTATTCTCGCTGTCATAGAGGTCGAGCACTTGCAGTCTTCTGTAAAGTGCCGAAACACCCCTTTTCTGTAATACGTCTCTTTATCTATTACCTTATAATTCATTTGCGTTATCCTCACATACTCCGATTGTTTCATTCATTTTATCTTTTTCAAATAGTCCGCATTCTTCGGCTCATACGGTACTGAAATGAAGTCTTTCTTTTGGTAGTACAAGCAGCAAACCGTCTCGATAGTTTCTCACTTTCGAAACAAATCGAAAAGCGGGAGTCTGTCATCCTGACACCGATCCGTTGCATTTCTTCTGAGCCGTGTATATTACAACTAATCCCAAGACAAATCCAGCCGACAGCGGAATCCGCCAAAGAGATAAGTAAACATACTTGAGCAGTCCTGAGATGGTGATTCCTGCACCTATAACGGCTCCTGTTTCAGGAAAAATATGCTGATAATCGCTCCAAAAGACCCTTTGCCTCACTAACGACTTCTTCGTTCTCATTGTATTTTACGAGTGTACTCAGCATGTTCTCAAGTTCTCCAAGGTAAACTGGCCCAAGCTCATTTTCAGCATCTTCTGATTTCGATATGCTTTTTCCGCTGCGCCACGGAGCAATGCCTGGAACAGCTCTTTCCGCAAGTATCTGAAAATGATCATTCATATAAGCCAGCATTCTGAGTATCTGGCTGTCATCTTCTGAATCAAATACCTCTTCTATCATATCGGTTCCCCACTCCAGGCACTTCTTTTCTAAAAGGCCATACTTTTCAGAATAATGCCCAAACGGACCGTTCACATCTTCCAGGCTTATAACACTTAATATGTCATCTTTATAAAAAATAATTGGTGTAAGATGCAAAGCTTCCTGATCATGACCATATTCATGAAAAGCATATTCTTTGTCGTCATACGATACGACCCCCTCAAACACCTCGCCCCAAGTGGTAACGATCCTTACACATTTGCCATCAAATGTTGAAAGATTCATATCTGTCTCCTCTTCTACCGAACTTATTACTTGTTTATGGTACTTAGATAGCCCGAATCCTTCGGCTCATACGGCACTGAAATGAAGTCTTTCTTTTGGTGGTACAAGCAGCATACCGTCTCAACATGCACCCCCTGCGGGAACATATCCACCGGCTGCACCTTCCTTACTTCGTACCCGCCTTCTTCCCGCAGGATCTTCAGGTCCCGGGCCAGCGTGGCGGAGTTGCAGGAGACGTAGACGAGGCGGGCGGGGGAGCAGGAGAGGAGGGCGTCCAGGAGGGCGCGGTCGCAGCCTTTGCGGGGCGGGTCCAGGACGACGACGTCCGGCGTTTCTTCCGGGTGCTCGCGGCACCACGCGGGGAAGATCTCCTCGGATTTACCGACGAAAAATTCCGCGTTGGAGATGCCGTTCAGGGCGGCGTTGGCACGCGCGTTCTCGATGGCGGGGGCGATGATCTCCACGCCGCGGACGCGGGTGGTGTGCCGGGCCAGGAAGAGGGAGATGGTGCCGGTGCCGCAGTAGAGGTCCCAGACGTTCTCCGTGCCGGTCAGGCTTGCGAATTCCAGGGCTTTGGCGTACAGGACTTCCGTCTGCTTCGGGTTGACCTGGAAGAAGGCAAGCGGGGAGAGGCGGAATTGGAGGTCCCCGATGGATTCGGTGATATAGCCGGGGCCGTACAGCGGGATCAGTTCGTCGCCTAGAATCACGTTGTCCCGGCGAGTGTTCACATTGAGGGAGATGTCCGTCATGCCGGGGATCTCCCGGAGGGCGGTGACGAGGTCGGCTGCGCCGGGGAGTTTCCGGCCGCCTATGACCAGGCAGACCATCCATTCGCCGGAGCCGGCGGCGCGGCGGATGAGGGCGTGGCGCAGGAGGCCGCGGCCGGTCTCTTCGTCATAGGCGGGGAGGCGGCGGGTTCGGGCGTGGGCAAGGAGGATCTCCAGGATGCGGTCGAAGCCGGGCATGTTCAGGAGGCAGTCCGTCATGGGGATGATGCGGTGGGAGCGGGCGGCGTAATAGCCGGCGGTGATCTGTCCGTTGCGGTCCGTTCCGAACGGGATCTGCGCCTTGTTGCGGTAATGCCAGGGCTCGTCCATGCCCAGGATGGGGGCCATCGGCGGCTCCGCGATCCCGCCCAGGCGGATCAGGTGCTGGCGCACCTTGTTTTCCTTGAAGGCCAGCTGGGCCGGATAGGAGAGGGCCTGAAGCTGGCAGCCGCCGCAGGGGGCCGCCAGCGGGCAGGAGGGCGCGACGCGGTCCGGGGAGGGGGTGAGGATCTCCTGCACACGGCCGAAACCGTACGTTTTGCCCGGCTTCGTGACGAGGACGCGCGCGGTGTCGCCGATGACCGCGTCTTTTACAAAGAGGGGGTAGCCCTCGTAATGGCCGATCCCCTCCCCGTTTTCCGTCATATCGGTGAATGTCAGTGTGATGACGTCGTTTTTGTTCAGCATGCTTTATTCTTTCGTGCGGGTCCTTCTTACGTTGCTGTCCAGGAATTTCTGGAAGCCCAGCCAGCCGGTGGCGCCGGCGTCGGCGAGCGTTTCGGACATGAGCTGGATCTTGGCGTCGGTGTTGTCGGCCAGATGCAGGGCCAGCGCCTCCAGAAGGGCCGGCTTCTTCGGCGAGCCGAATTCGAATTCGCCGTGGTGGGCCAGGATGATGTGGCACAGCTCGTTTTTCGTGACTTCCGGGAAGTTCGGGATGTCCGCGATCTTTTCGCGCACCATGTCGATGCCGATGATGATGTGGCCCAGCAGCTGCCCTTCGTCCGTATAGTCGTTGGCCGGGAAGGAAGACAACTCACGCACTTTGCCGATGTCGTGGCACAGCGCGCCGGTCAGCAGCAGGTCGCGCTTGATCAGCGGGTATTTTTTGCAATAGGTATCACAGAGCTCCGTGACGCGCAGCGTGTGCTGCAGGAGGCCGCCGGAGAAGCTGTGGTGGATGCTTTTCGCGGCGGAGTGGGCCTTGAATTCCCTCACGAAGTCCGCGTCGTTCACGAAAAAAGCTTCCAGCAGCGCGCGGAGCTGCGGGTGAGAGATGCTGCGGACGAAGGCCAGCAGCTTGTCGTACATCTCCTCGATGGGGTACGGGCTCGTCGGGACGAAATCCGCGGGGTCGTACTCGCCCTCGCGCGCGAGCCGGATGCGCTGGATGTTCAGCTGCAGCGAACTCTGATAGCGCTTGACTTCGCCGTCCACTTTGATGTACTGCAGGGCCTCGAAATGATCGATGCCGGAGGACAGGTCCCAGACCTTGCCGTCTATGGAGCCGCTGCTGTCCTGCAGCAGCAGGGAATAATAGCTTTTGCCCGCTTTGGTGAGGCTGACGGTCTTGCTGCGGCACAGAAGGACCTGGCTGATCCGGTCGCCTTCGCGCCAGTCGGAAATGGCATACATGATTCGGGGTTACCTTCTTTCTATGTTGACGTCGTAGGTCAGTTCCTGGTAGGAAGTCCGGCCTTTGCGCAGGACTTTCACGGAAATGGTCTGCTCCGCGGTGAAGGAGAGCAGGATGGTGCGCAGCTCGTCCAGGTTGCGGACGGGGTCGCCGGCCACCTGAATCAGAATGTCGCCGGCCTGCAGGCCTGCCTTCTGCGCGGGGGAGCCTGCCGTACAACGGCTGATGTAGATCCCGTCGGCTTCCGTCTTCAGGGCTTCCTTCAGTTCGTTGGACAGTATGATGCCCTCAATGCCCAGATAGCATCCCTGGCTGCCGTTGCTGATGCTTTCGATATAGGCGCGCAGGTCCGAGATGCCGACCGCGGTCAGCGTCCCGCCGCTGGTGTATTCCGGCGCGATCCAGCCGATCAGGCTGCCGTCCAGGTTGATCAGGAAGCCGCCCGCGTTCTCGTCGCCCACCATGTTGGTGTGGAGCAGCGCCACGGAGGCGTCCGTGGTGGGATAGGCGCTTTCGATGTAGGTCAGGATGCCGCTGTTGCAGGATTTGATGATCCCGCCGATCGGCGCACCCATGGCGATCACGGGCTGGCCGGCGTAACAGACGTAGGAATTGCCCAGGCGGATGGCCTTGATGCGCTCCAGGGTCTGCTCCGTGATCTTGCTCCGGGACACGGCCATGACCATCAGGTCGGCCACGCCGTCGCGGGCCTTGATGTAGGCGTCGGTCACCTCCAGGTTGGCGAAGCCGATCTGCAGCGTACTGGAGTCGGAAAGCTGCGTGGTGGCGGAATAAGGCGTCAGGATCAGCACCTCCTGGTCGGTCATGGCGATGATGACGCCGAAGCTCTGCGTTTCATACTGATGGCCGCCCTTAAAGAGCGACTGGTCCTGGTTGGTGGCGGTGACCGTCACCAGCGACCACTGGGCGTCGGAACGCACGCCGTTGAGCACGATGGCCATGCGCTGGTAGTCCTTGATCTGCAGGTCGTGGCTGTCGATCATGCCCTGCACGATGTCCTGCCATTCCGCATCCTCCGGGGAAAGCGAGGCGGACGGATTCGTTGCGGACGGGGCGGACTCCGTCGGGACGGACGTTTCGTCCGGTGCCGCCGTGGTCTCCTGCGGGAACGAGACGGGCTCGGCCGTGGTGGTTTCCGGCGGGAAGACCCGGGTCTGGGTAAAGTGGAAGGCTGCGCCTGCGATCACACCGAAAAGAACCGCGAGCAGCGCGGTCGTAAGGATTTTTTTCCAGAGGGGAGGCCCGGAGGTCTCATTGACGACGGTTTCCCGAATAAAAGGCCGGTTCTCCTGCGGAGCCGAATCATTGTCCTGATAGTCAGACACAGGGAATATCCTCCTGTTAAGGATTTTAGGCGCTGGGAACCTTAACCATTATTAAACCACATCTTGCGGAAAAAGTCCATAAAAAAAGGAAAGCCGGCCGGCGGATGCATTTTACAGAACGGGAGAGTTGTATTATAATAGAAGCGGTGACAGCAGAAGTCAGAGAAAGAACGGAGAAACGGCATGATTTTCGATACGCACGCCCATTATGACAGCCGGCAGTTCGACGGGGACCGGGAAGAGGTCCTGGCCGCGCTGCCCGGGGCCGGGATCGGCGGCCTGGTGAACATCGGGGCCGACCTGGCCGGCACGGAAGCGTCACTCGCGCTGGCGGAGCGGTACCCGTTCGTATGGGCCGCGGCCGGCGTCCACCCGGACTGCGTGGACGAACTGGAGGAGCTGGGAGAGGAGACGGCCGCGGAGCGGCTGCGGGGATATCTGAAACATCCGCGGTGCCGGGCGGCCGGGGAGATCGGCCTGGACTATCACGGCGACTATCCGGACAAGACCCCGCGCGCGCTGCAGCAGAAATGGTTCCGCTTCCAGCTGGAACTGATGAAGGAGGCCGGCGTGCCCGGCGTCATCCACAGCCGGGAGGCGGCCGCGGACACGCTGGCGCTGATCCGGGAAGCCGGCGGCGCGGACCTGTCCCTGGTGATGCACTGCTTCGGGTACGAGAAGGAAATGGCGAAGCTGTACCTGGACATGGGCCATTATCTGGGGATCGGCGGCGTTGTTACATTTAAGAATGGACGAAAGCTGAAAGAAGTGGTACAATATATGCCAACGGACCGGATCCTGCTGGAAACGGACTGCCCGTATCTGGCTCCCGAGCCGTTCCGAGGCCGGCGGAATGATTCCCGCCTGCTTTCCTATGTGGTAAACGAGATCGCCCGCCTGAAGGAAACGGACCCGGCGGAGATCGAAGCCGTTTGTGAGGAAAACGCCCGGCGCTTCTACCGCCTGGCATAAGAGGTGACGCATGCAGCCGTTCCTGGCCGACCCGAATAAAACCAAAGAACTCCTGGCCCGCCACGACTTTCTGATCAAGAAAGGCTACGGCCAGAACTTCCTGATCGATCCGTCGGTGCCCGCGGGCATCGCGGCGGCGGCCGGCCTGGGCCCGGAGGACACGGTCCTGGAGATCGGGCCGGGCATCGGGACGCTGACGCAGGTCCTGGCCGCGGCGGCCGGCCGCGTCATCGCGGTGGAGATCGACCGCAAGCTGGAGCCGGTGCTGGCGGATTCGCTGCGCGGCTTCGACAACGTGACCGTCGTCTGGGGTGACATCCTGAAGCAGGACATCCCGCGCCTCCTCGCGGAGCACGGCGTCACGCCGCCGGTCAAAGTGGTGGCCAATCTGCCCTATTACATCACCTCCCCCATCCTGATGGCGCTGCTGAAGCAGGCGGAGCTGTTTTCCTCCCTCACTGTCATGGTGCAGGCCGAGGTGGGCGAGCGAATGGCCGCGGCTCCCGGGACGAAGGAGTACGGCTATCTGTCCGTCTCCGTACAGTATTACGCGCAGCCCCGCCTCGTGCTGTCCGTCCCGCCGCACGCGTTCCTGCCGCAGCCGAAAGTGTCGTCCGCGGTGGTGCGCCTGGAGACGGGAGGCGGCCCCGCCGTACAGTGCCGGGATGCGGATCACCTGTTTGCGGTAGCCAAGGCGGCGTTCCTGCAGCGGCGGAAAACGCTGGCCAACGCGCTGGCGGGCTATGCGCCGCTCGGGGTGAGCCGGGACCAGGCGGAGGCGGCCCTGACGCAGACAGGTCTGGATCCCCGCATCCGCGGCGAGCGCCTGAGCCTGGCGCAGTTCGCGGCCCTTTCGGACATTTTATGGGCTATGACCCATCAGGACGATAAAGAACAGAAGGAGACCTCTTCGTGAGCACGACAGATAATCAAGACGAACGGGAACTGGAAGGGACCCGCAGACATATCCGGCCGGGCCGGCTGGCCCTGCTGATCCTGGCGGCGCTGGCCGTGCTCGGCGGCCTGCTGTGGTTCATCCTCCACAAGAGGAACGGCTTCACGCGCGCCGAGATCGAAAAAAGCTTCACCATGGCGGCTTCCGGCCAGGCCGGCGTCGCTGTGTTCAACAACGGCCTGCTGCGCTATTCGGCGGACGGCGCGAGCTTCCTGAACAGCGAGGGCCGGGAACTGTGGAACGTCAACTTTTCCATGAACGCCCCGCGCTTCATCGGTCACGGCGGCTACGCGCTGCTGGCGGACATGTACGGCAACACGGCCGTGATCCTGGATAAGACCGGCGAATGCGGCCGCTTCACCACGGCGGAGCCCATCATCAACGCGGCGGTCTCGTCCACCGGCGTGACCGCGGTGGCGCTGGAACGCGACCTGAACAGCCTGATCTGCTTTTATAACGAACTGGGGGTCCGGCTGGACATCGAGATCAGCCAGGAAATGGCGGTCAGCGGCTACCCGATGGCCATGGCGCTGTCCCCGGACGGCAGCGGCCTCGTGATGTCCATGGTCAGCTCCCAGAGCGGCAACCTGAACAGCCAGCTCGTTTTTTACAACTTCACCGTAGGCCGCAGCGAAGCCAACCGCCTGGTGGGCTTCTTCAACCACGAAGGCCATCTGCTCACGCAGATCGATTATATGAGCGCCAAGCGGGTCGCGGCTGTCTCTGAGGACGGCCTGGAGATCTACTCGCTGGAGCAGGAGAACAATCCGGAGCTGAAGGCGTCCGTCTCCTTCCCGGGCGAGATCGTGTCCTATGCGGCGGCCAACCGGCACGAGGCCTTCCTCTGCCCGGAGGCCGGCACCGGGGACCTGATCCTGTCGGTCTATGACGATAACGGCAAAGAGTGCTTTTCGAAAAAACTCAGCAGCGGCGCCCGCGGCCTGACCCTGGGCAGCGACCTGGTGATGCTCCAGACGGACGGCGTGGTGGACCTGTGGGATTATTCCGGCCGTTCCTATTTCTCCGGGACGCTCTCCCAGCCCGGCGCCGGCCTGTACCTGATGGGCAAAAAACTGCTGCAGCTGGACGGGAACCTGATCCACCAGTACCGGTTCCGGTAAGGAGCGGACATGCGAGTAAGCAGGAAAAATCTGCTGGCGATCCTGGGGCTGGTCATGGTGCCCCTGATTTTGCTGTCCGCCGCGCTGATCATCATGGCAAAGGACCGGGAGGGAAGCGCCGTCGCTCCCTGCATTTTCCTGATCGGCTTGAGCGTGGTGGAACTGCTCGTGGGCAGTCTGGCGCTGCTGCGCTGGCAGCGGGATCATCTGTCCCGGCCTTTCAAGCAGCTGCAGCAGGCGGCCGGCGAGATCCGCGACGGCAATCTGGACCATGAACTGGACGAGGCCGAAGAGGACGAATTCCGCCGGCTCTTCGAAAGCTTCGAGGAGATGCGCCTGCGTCTGAAAAACAGCGCGGAGGAGCAGCTTCGCACGGAGCAGGACGGCAAGATCCTGCTGGCCAACATCTCCCACGACCTGAAGACCCCCATCACCGCCATCAAGGGCTACGTGGAAGGCCTCCGGGACGGCGTCGCCTCCACGCCGGAAAAACAGGCGCGCTACCTGTCCACCATCTACAGCAAGGCGGAGGAGATGGAAAAACTGGTGGATCAGCTGTATTTCTACACGCTGGTGGAGAGCGGCCGCATCCCGTACCATTTCATCAGGATCCCCGCGCACGCGTATTTTTCCGACTGCCGCTGGGAACTGAAGGAGGAACTGGACGCGCAGGACATGGTGACCCGTTACGAAAACCGGGTCCCGGAGGACGTCATGATCGCGGTCGACCCCGAGCAGCTGCACCGGGTCGTCAGCAACGTGGTGTCCAACGCGGTGAAATACCGCGACCGCAGCAAGGAGAAAAACATGATCGGCTTCCGCATCTACATGGAAGGGAAGACGATCGTTACGGAAATAGAAGACAACGGGGTGGGCATCGCCCCGGAGGATCTGCCTCACGTGTTCGACCGGTTCTACCGCGCGGACACGGCGCGCAGCGCGTCGACGGGCGGCAACGGCATCGGGCTCTCCATCGTGCAGAAGATCATGGAGGACCACGGCGGCCGCGCCGTCCTGACCAGCGTCAAGGGAGAGGGCAGCTGCATGCGGCTGGAACTGCCGGTATATGAGGAGAACGACAATGAGCCGGATACTGATCGTGGAAGACGATAAAAGCATCGCCGAACTGGAAAAAGACTATCTGGAACTGAGCAATTTCGAAGCGGACATCGCCGCCGACGGCGAGACAGGCCTGAAAATGGCGCAGGAGAAGGACTATGACCTCTTCCTGCTCGACGTCATGCTGCCGGGGCTGGACGGCTTCACGCTCTGCAGCCGCATCCGCGAACGCAGCAACGTCCCGATCCTGCTGGTGACCGCCAAGACGGAGGACATCGACAAGATCCGCGGGCTGGGCCTGGGCGCGGACGATTACATCACCAAACCCTTCAGCCCCGGCGAGCTGCTGGCGCGCGTGAAGGCGCATCTGGGGCGCTACGACCGCCTGACCGGCGCGCGGGAAGACCCGGGCAGCGTCATCGAGATCCGCGGCCTGCGCATCGACCGGTCCGCCCGCCGCGTCTGGGTGGACGACCGTGAAGTCTTCCTCACCAGCCGCGAATACGAGCTGCTGACCTATATGGCCAAAAACCCGAACCGGGTCTTCTCCCGCCAGGAACTGTTCCGGAACATCTGGGGCATGGAATGCGTGGGCGACGTCGCCACGGTGACCGTGCACATCAAGAAGATCCGCGAAAAAATCGAGCTCAACATCTCCAAGCCCCAGTACATCGAGACCATCTGGGGCGTGGGCTACCGCTTCAAGATCTAAAGGAGGCCGCCATGGAAAAGAAGAAAACGACCGCGAAAAAGACGCTGACCGAAGCGAAACTGCGGAAGCTGGCCCGCCTGGAAACGGGCTTTGACGAGTTGCTGCAGGACGGCGCCGACATCATGGACTACATGCCGCCCCGCCGGAAGCTGGCGGCTGCCCCGGAAGACCTGCTGGCGGCGCTGGACAAGGCGGAGGCGATGCCTTTTGAAACGCTGGAGACCCGCTGGACCGCCCCGCTGCTCTGCGGCTTCGGCGTCTTCTTCCACCTGTTCGAGGACCCGGACTGGGACGGCGAACCGGTGCGCGACCCGGACCTCACCCGCGACCCGGCCTATCCCGGCCTGCCCGGCGAGCCGGAGATCACCGCCCGCATCTGGGAAGACATGCTGATGGACGCGGAAAACGGCGAGTGGTATCCCGAAGTCTACCGCCGCCGCCTGAGCAGCCTGATCGCCATGCGCGCCCAGGCCGTCCCCGTGCGCGAATATGAGGACGAAGTCAAGGAAGAATACATCGACTACTACAGCGAAGAGAACCATCTGCAGGAGGCCTCGGAGAAGGAACTGCTGCTCTACGTCCTGTACGCGGACGAGCTGGCGGGGAAGAAGAGCGTTATTGCCATGCGCGCCAAAGCCCGCGGCCACTTCGGCGGCGACAAGGCCTACGCCGTGAACTGGACCCGCGCCCGCGACCTGTACCTGCAGCTCATGGAACTGGACGACGACAACCTCTATTCCACCATGCTGGGCCACATCTACTACGCCGGCCGCACGAACAACGGCAAGCCGCAGATGGACAAGGCGTTCTATTACTACACCATCGGCACGCTGGGCGGCAATGACGAAGCCAAGCTCCGTCTCGCGGACATGTTCCGCAAGGGCGAGGGGACGATCCCGAATCAGGAGATCGCGCGGCGGCTGGTGAACGAAGAATACGACGAACTGCTGCCGTTCCTGGCCGAGGGCGTTTTCGATTCCCGCTTCCCCGAAGCCGCGTGGCGGAAGGGCGAATACTTCCGCGAACTGGGCTATGCCGGCGCGGAATATACCGAGGAAGCATACCGCCTTTTCCTGCAGGCGGCGTTCGCTCTGGAAGGCCGGCGGAAGATCCGCGACGGCGAGGCGGAGAAATCGATCGGCGAAGCGATCGGGTATTCGCTGAAAGCGGTGGAGAAGGAACTGACGTTTGAGGACGGCGCCCGGATCTGGCCGGAAGAGTTCTTTGCGGACCTGCTGGACCTGTACGGGGAGAGTTCGGTCTTCGAACTTGACTGGAAAGAGAAGAGCGAGGACAAGTATCAGGTGACGGTCACCCGCATCAGCCTGATGACCGGCGAACGCCGCCCCATCCTGGCGACCGTGCCGGGGCTGAAAAGCTGCCGGCTGCTGGATAAACTGACCTTCGACGTCAGTAACATCGAGCACTGGGAGAGCGAAGAGAAGGGCCCGGTCCGATTTGACGACTGCCTGGACGACGCTTTCCTGTGGGATGGCCGCGAAGTGCTGGCCTGTGAAGCGGACTGGAAACTGAAGTGGCCGAAAGAGAAAAAGGCGTGAGAGATAAGAAACGGATCCTGCAGGGACTGGGCATCCTGGCCGCAGTCCTGATCGCGGCCGCTGCGCTGTCGGCCGCCCTGGGGAAGGGTTTTTCGCCCTTCGGTCTTTTTGCGGCCCAAAAACCCGCGGAGATCGGCGGGACGCTCCCCGTGATCGACCCGATCGGGGACATGCGCGCGGCACAGACGGAAGCCCCGACGACAACGGCGCCGACGACGGAAATGCCGACGACAGAGAGGGCGACCACGGAAGTCCCGACCACGGATGCGCTGACGACTGCGGCGCCGGCCACGACCCCGCCGGAAACGGAAGAAACCACGACGGAAGAGCCCCAGGAAGAGACGACGGAAAAAACGATAACGGAAGAACCGGTGACCGAACCGCCGCTGACGGAAACTCCGGCCACGGATCCGCCCGTCACTCAGCCGCCTGCCACGGAGCCTCCCGTGACGCAGCCGCCCGCCACTGATCCGCCTGCCACACAGCCGCCTGTAACGGAACCGCCTGCCACCGAACCGCCTGCCACTGAGCCCCCTGCCACCGAACCGCCGGAGACCGAGCCCCCCGCTACCGAACCGGAAACCCCTGTCATCCCCGATTCTCTGCAGGTCCATCTGACCGCTTCGGGCATGACCGCGGACCAGCTTGTCGGCACACAGCTGCTGGTCGTCAAAGGTCTGGAAAAGCCCCACTGTCTCGTGTACGCGTTTGAAAAAGTGGGCGGCAGATGGCAGGAAAAGCCGCTGGGCTCCCTGACCGAGATCCCCGGCATCATGGGCCGTGACGGCATGGCGCTTCACACGCCGGAAAACGCCAAATTCACCCCCATCGGCTACTTTGGCCTGGGCCCCGCCTACGGCGAAGCCGCCTGGGAGGATACCGCGCTCGAATATCATCAGATTCAAAGCGAAGATTACTGGGTGATCGACCCGGATTCGAAGTATTACAACCAGCTGTTCAAGACGCACTACGGCGACAAAGACTGGAAATACGCAGAAGAAATGATTGCCCTGCTCCAGTACTACGCTCTCTGCATCTTCGTGCAGAAAAACGTCAACCCCATCGTCTACAACGAGGGCAGCGCGATCTTCGTCCACATCGACCGCCTGGACAACTCCACCAGCGGCTGCATCGGCGTCGAACGCTGGGTCATGGAAGCCCTCTTCCGCTGGATGCGCGCTGACGCCTCGCCGCACATCCTCCTCTATCCCGGCGAATAGAGGAAAAACCTGACAAAAAGAACCGTCCCCCTGTCAGAAAACCTGACAAAGGGACGGTTCTTTTTTGACCTCATTTTCCGTTTTACAGTCTCCCGTACTTTCTCATGTGTTCCTTGATCGCGTCGAACGTCTTGTCGCTGATATAGTGCTCGATGCGGCAGGCGTCCTCGGCCGCGGTCTCTTCGTCGACGCCGAGGCCGCAGAAGAGGCGCGTCAGGACGGTGTGGCGTTCGTAGATGCGCTGCGCGCGCTGAAGGCCGGCGTCGGTCAGTTTGATGAAACCGTCCGCGTCCGTGATGACGAGGCCGTCTTTTTTGAGGAGGCCGACGGCGCGGCTGACCGAGGGCTTGGAGAAGCCCATGTAGTCTCCGACGTCGACGCCGCGCACGGCGGAGGATTTCTGGGACAGGATATAGATCGTTTCCAGATACATTTCACCGGATTCCTGCATGTCGTTAAAACCTGATCCTTTCTTCGGCCTACAGGCCTGCCAGCCGCACGTTGCGGTAATTCTTATCGTACGTCACGTCTTCCCCGAACCACTCCGGCGGCGTGAAGGCTTTTGCCTCCTCCACCGAGGGGAATTCGACTTCCGCCAGCCACAGGCCTGCGTGTTCGCCCTCGAATACATCCAGCTCGACCGTGTACGGCGGCAGCGGGATGCAGTAGCGGGTCTTCACGACCGGATGTCCGTCCGTCTTTTCCGCCAGGTGCATGAACGCCTCTTCTGACAGCGGCAGTTCGAATTCCTCATGCGCCAGCGTGCCTTTTCCCTTGACGGTCAGGATGCGTTCCTCGCCCCGGCGGCGGATCCGGATGGTGGGCCGGGCACACAGGTAGGCCTGCCAGATGCGGTCGTGCGGGTAGGTTTCCAGATCCGCCGGCAACGCGGGGATCAAAAATTTCCGTTCGATTTCCATAGCGGACAGTCTCCGTTTGTGATACAATATTACAACATCTGAAACGGATTATACCATTTCACCGCAATACAGTCAAGGAAGGCGATATGACAAAACAGAACGATCGGGCCGAACAGGAGCGGATCGCCCGCATCCTGAACAGACTGGACGACGCCTACGGGACGGACTCCAGGACTTATCTGGAATATGAGACCGCGTGGCAGCTGCTCGTGGCCACCATCCTGAGCGCGCAGTGCACGGACGCGCGCGTGAACCTGGTAACGAAGGACCTCTTCCGGAAGTACGACAGCTTGGAGAAACTGGCCGCCGCGTCGCAGGAGGAACTGGAACAGGACATCTACACCACCGGGTTTTACCACAATAAGGCGAAAAACATCATCGCGTGCGCGCAGGCGCTGCTGGAGCGCCACGGCGGCGAAGTGCCCTCCGATATCGAGAGCCTGACCGCGCTGCCCGGCGTGGGGCGCAAGACCGCGAACGTGGTGCGGGGCAACGTATACGGCGTCCCGAGCATCGTCGTGGATACGCACGTGGGGCGGATCGCGCGGCGCCTGGGCCTGTCCGCGAACGACGACCCGGTGAAGGTGGAATTCGACCTGATGGAGAAGATTCCCGAAGACCACTGGATCCTGATCAATCTGCACCTGATCGCGCTGGGCCGCAGCATCTGCAAGTCGCAGCGCCCGGACTGTGAGGCGTGCTTCCTGAAGGAGGAATGCCCGTCCCGCGGGAAGGCATCGGGCTCCGGGAAGACCGGCGGAAAAGCGAAGGCCGAAGGCGCGAAGACCGGCGGGAAAGCGGATGCGCAAAAACCGGCTGCACCGAAAAAGCCGTAAAAAACAGTTGGCAGACCCGGAAAAATAGGGTATACTGCAGAAGTTCACACCTTGAATACAGAAAGGAAACTCACGTTCCATGTTTGATTTCAGCAATAAAAAACAGAAGAAGATCTTCCTGCGGGTCGTGGTCATCGTCCTGGTCCTCGCCATGGTCATCCCGATGGCGTACGCCCTGATCGCCTCGCTGCTGGGCCAGGCCGGCTGAGATGGCCCTGAACATCGTGCTGCTGGAGCCGGAGATCCCGGCCAACACCGGCAATATCGGCCGCAGCTGCGTGGCCACGGGCAGCCGCCTGCACCTGATCCGGCCGCTGGGCTTCAGTCTGGACGAAAAGCATTTGCGCCGCGCGGGCCTGGACTACTGGAAGGATCTGGACTGCTCAGTCTATGACGACTTCGTGGATTTCCGCCGCCGGAACCCGGACGCCCGCCTGTTCTTCCTGACCACCAAGGCGCGCCGCTGCTACACCGAAGCGGCTTTCGGTCCGGACGATTATCTGGTCTTCGGCCGCGAAAGCGCGGGGATCCCGGAGGAGATCCTGGTGGCGCACGAGGAGGCCTGCCTGCGCATCCCGATGGTCGCGGACAACCGCTCGCTGAACCTGTCCAATTCCGTGGCCATCGTGCTGTATGAAGCGCTGCGCCAGCAGGGATTTGCGGGCCTGGAGACGCAGGGCGACCTGCACCGGCTCCGCTGGAAGGGCGCGGAGGCCGCGGAACCGTCAAAAACCGCGGAATAATTCGAAAAACATCCGGCAAAACATCTTGATTTTTCAGGACGTTTCAGGTAAAATAACGTGGCGTCGTCAAAAAGACGCTGAAAGGTAAGGAGGATGGCAGGCAATGAGCCAGGAAAAAGTCGACAAGTATAAAGAGTATAAAAAGAACCGCAAGGAAAACATAGAGAAAGAAAAACGCCAGCAGCAGCGCAACTCCCTGATCTGGAAGATCGTGGCCGGCGTGCTGGCCCTCGCCGTCGTCGTGGCGCTGGGCATCACTGTTTACAACGGCATCAAGACCCGCACGCAGGCGGCGCCTCAGTATGACCGGGATGCACTGGTCATCGAAGATATCGCCGGCATCTACGCCACCACCACTGCGGAACCGGAGACTACGGAAGCGCCAACCACGGCTGCTCCCGAAACTACGGCTGCGCCGGAAACCACGGCCAACGACGTAGAAACCACCACCGCGGCGCCGGAAACGACGACAGCACCGTAAATCCCTCCGGATCATCGGTTTTGACTTGTTTTCTCAGGGCGGCCTCAGGTCGCCCTCTGTAATAAAAGGAGAAAGATCATGGCAGACAAGAAGAAATTAGTAGAAGCCATCACCTCCCGCGAGGAGGATTTCGCCAAGTGGTACACCGACGTGGTGACCAAGGCCGAACTCGTGTCCTATTCCACCGTGAAGGGCTGCATGATCCTGAAGCCCGCGGGCTACGCCATCTGGGAAAACATCATGCACGAGCTGGACGCCCGCTTCAAGGCGACCGGCGTGGAAAACGTGGCCATGCCCCTGTTCATCCCGGAAAGCCTGCTGCAGAAGGAAAAGGACCACGTGGAAGGCTTCGCGCCGGAAGTCGCCTGGGTCACCCAGGGCGGCGGCGAAACGCTGCCGGAGCGCCTGTGCGTCCGTCCCACTTCCGAGACCCTGTTCTGCGAATTATATAAAGACATCGTGGAATCCTACCGCGACCTGCCCAAGTGCTACAACCAGTGGTGCTCGGTGGTCCGCTGGGAAAAGACCACCCGCCCGTTCCTGCGCACCACGGAATTCTGGTGGCAGGAAGGCCACACCGCCCACGCTACGGAGGAAGAGGCCGAGGCCCGCACCGTGCAGATGCTGAATCTCTACGCGGATTTCTGCGAAGAAATGCTGGCCATCCCGGTCATCAAGGGCCAGAAGACGGACAAGGAGAAATTCGCCGGCGCGAATTCCACCTACACCATCGAAGCCATGATGCACGACGGCAAAGCGCTGCAGTCCGGCACCAGCCACAACTTCGGCGACGGCTTCGCCCGCGCGTTCGGTATCCAGTTCTCGGACAAGGACAACAGCCTGCAGTACGTGCACCAGACGTCCTGGGGCATGAGCACCCGCATCATCGGCGCCCTGATCATGGTGCACGGCGATGATTCCGGGCTGGTGCTGCCGCCCCGCATCGCGCCGACGCAGGTCATGATCATCCCCATCGCACAGCACAAGGCGGGCGTGCTGGAGAAAGCCGCGGAACTGCAGGAAACGCTCAGCGCCGCCGGCCTGCGCGTGAAGACGGACGAGAGCGACAAGAACCCCGGCTGGAAGTTCAGCGAGCAGGAAATGCGCGGCATCCCGCTGCGCGTGGAGATCGGCCCGAAGGACATCGAGGCCGGCCAGGCCGTCATCGTGCGCCGCGACAACCGCGAAAAGCAGATCGTCGCGCTGGATGAGCTGACCGACGCCGTGAAGGCGGCCCTGGAACAGGAGCAGGCGGACATGTTGACGCGCGCCAGGAACTTCCTGGAGAGCCACATCTACGAAGCGCGGACCTACGACGAGTTTAAGGACGCGATCGCGAACAAGCCCGGCTTTGTGAAGGCCGAGTGGTGCGGCGAGCTGGAATGCGAGCTGAAGATCAAAGAGGACACTACGGCCACCGCACGCTGCATGCCTTTCGTGCAGGAGCACATCGCGGACACCTGCGTGTGCTGCGGCCGCCCGGCGAAGAAAATGGTGATCTGGGGCAAGGCTTATTGATCCCGCCCCGCCCATTCATCTTTTTTTCATAAATTTTACAAGAAAGTTTTATGCCCATCGCATAAAACTTTTCTTTTTATCCGCTATCATAAAGCCAGACAGTAAGTTTTTTCATAATTGCAGTTGCCGCTACCGGGCAACACCCCCTCCTTCTTCATTATATCTTCACCGGGTGACAGGTTGCTGGGACCTGTCACCCACCTTTTTGGGCAAAAAAAGAGGGCCGGTACATTTCGACCCCGCTGTTAATATTATAAAGGCGGCGAACGGCCGCCCTTTTCCATGTCCGGTAAATATTGAATCTTTTACAGCATCCCCGACAGAAACCACACCCAGCACGGCGGCAGCAGGAATCTCACCTTGGCGATCGCCGGGACCAGCAGACTCAGGTCCAGGTACATCGGTGCGATGGCCAGGCTGAAGAGGGCGATGAAGATGATCAGCAGGTCTTTCCAGCTGCGGCCGGGCAGGAGGCCCAGGAGCAGGTGGAAGAGGAGCATCGCGGCCAGCGCGCCGGCGGCGGGAAGGACAAAGCCTCGCTCACCGCTGATCAGGCACGCGCCGAGCGCGGCGGCAGCCAGGCCCAGGCCCCGCAGCAGGACGCCGGGGACGTAAAGGGTCCGGAAAGCGCGGCCCCGGCCGATGCGCAGGCTCTGCTGCGCCGCGGTCTCCGCCAGCGGGGCGGAGATGCAGAAATAACTGCCCAGGAACAGGAGGAGGGATAAGGCGCCCAGGAAGAAGCGGCGGCTGCGGGCCGTGTCCGGGATCGCGCGGCCGTCGCGGGCCGTGATCACGAAGTGGAACAGCTGGCCGGTCTGGATCATTTCCTGGTAGGCTTCCTTCATTTCCTCCAGTGTGATCCCGCCTTCCTCCAGGTAGCGCGCGGAGATATACGGCGCGTAGACGGCCAGCAGGGCGGCTGACGTGTGGTTTTGCCACAGGTCGGGCAGCAGTGAGGTGGCGCTGATCAGGAAATACAGCGAGCCTTTATAGTCGCCGCGGGTGAGGCGGTCGGTCAGGTCGTCGGGGATCAGGACGCCGCCTTCCAGTTCACCCCGCTCCACGTCGCGCCGCAGCGCTTCTTCGGAGGGGTAGGAGACGAAGCCGGCGCGGTCCAGATAGCCCGCGACCAGCGCGGAATCCGGATCCTGCGGGTTTTCCATATAGTAGGCGGAGGGCGGTGCGGCCGTGTGCCGTCCCACGTGATAGAAGAAGGGCGGCAGGAGCAGGATGCCCAGGACGAAGATCCAGTACAGGGGCGTGCGCAGCGTCTTTTTCAGGGAGAAGAAAAGCAGCTTCATGATTCATCTCCTTTCTGCGGCATGAGCGTGAGATGGCGCCACGCCAGGAAACCGGCGGCCGCGGTCAGGAGCAGGCCGGCCAGGATCGAAAGCACGTCGGCCTTCCCGCCGAACAGCGGCTTGAACGCGCTGAGCACCGCACCGAGCGGCGTAAAACGCCCGATCTGCGCCACCCACGCGGGCAGCATGCTGCGCGGGATCAGGCCGCCGCACAGGAAGAGGCAGACCGCCGCGATCCCCATCAGCAGCCCCTGCCAGCCTTTTTTCTGGCCCAGCGCGACCGAAGCGAAGCTGATCAGCGCCGAAGCCATGACAACCCCCAGCAACGCCCAAAGGAGTGCGCCGGGTGTGAAATGCAGGGTGAAAGAGCGGCTCAGCACAGCCAGGACAGCCGCCGTCAGCGGCAGCCGGAACAGGAACGGGAAGAGCAGCTTGCCGGACAGATACCCGCCGGGCGTGACGGACAGGCTGTACAGCCGCGTCAGCACGGATTTCCGCGTGTCCTTCGTGTACAGCGCGGGGAAAAACAGCCCGCACAGCAGCAGGAAAAAGCTGATCCAGGCCGCGGCGTAATAGGCGTCGGTGGTGAGACCGGTGCCGCTGTAAGGCGCGGTCTCGCGCAGGATGCCGTCGTCGTAAATGCTGAAGGCCTGGTCGAACAGCTCGTCGTTGCTCTTATCCAGGAAGTATTGGTGGAATTCTTCGGAGAGCCCTTTCTCCTGAATGAGTTTTTCGCCCGCGAAGATCCCGTACTGGCCGCCGGCCAGCAGCAGTTCGCCGAACTTCGCCAGCGAGGCCACCACGTCGGCGGACGCCGCCGCGGCTTTGGACAGGATGATCTGGCCGGTGCCGGGCCAGCCGTACCGGATCTGGTCGATATATCCCTCCGGCAGGATGATGACGGCCTCGTAGCGGCCTTTTTTCAGCCCGTCCAGCGCCTCCTCGCGCTTCGTCTGCTGGAAATCCACCAGACTCGCGATGAAACTCTGGCTGCTGACCACGTTGACGGCCATGCGGCTGAGCACGCCGCCTTCCTCATCCACCAGGGCGACTTTGACCGGCGCCGCGCTTTCCTTGGCGCTGTTCGTCACCGCGTAGGCGGCCAGAGAGGAGGCGAGGCCGAGCAGGAGCGTCAAAATCAGCGCGGGGATCAGCCCGCGCCGAAAGAGGATCCAGTCCCGCTGCCACATTGCTTTCAAGTCCGGAAGGCTCCTGTTTTACTGCCCGAAAAGGGAGGAAAGGTTGAAGAGGGAGGAAAAGGTCTCCGCGAGGTCTTCCACGACCGCCGCAATCTGATCCTCGCTCATGCTCGTGATCTCGGTGAAATTGGCCAGGGCGGGGAATTCCGCCGCCTCGTTGAAGGTCAGATGGACGCCCGCCAGCGGAATCTCATTCGTGGCCGCGCCTTCGGAATAGGAGACCTTCTGCAGGTCCAGCGTGGTGACCTTGTCGTTCTTAAGCAGGGACGCGTTCAGCGTCGCGAAGCGGTTGCCCTGCAGGTCCTGGGCCAGGAGGGTGAGGGCGCCGGATCTCTTGTCCCAGTTGATCGTGAGCGTACCGAGGTCCGCCGCGTCGGAGCGGACGGTCAGTTTGGCGTCGTAGAGTTCCTCGGTGCGGGATTTGACTTCATAGCGCGCGCTGATCACGGCGTCGCCGGGCACGTTCAGCTCCAGGTCGATCTCCTTCGGGGCCTTGGGGTCCGGGCCGACGGACAGGCTGCAGAACGCTTCCCGGTCGCCTTTGACGGCCTTGGCGTCCGCGCGCAGCATCCTGCCGTCCTTGGTGTAGAGGATGACGGTGAAGTCCGTGCCGGCCAGTCTTTCCTTCAGTTCGGGCAGACGGTCTTCCAGCATGTCCAGGATCTGGTCGTACTGCTCTTCCGGGCTTCCCGGAGCTTTCACGCCCGTTTCCCCGCCGGTCAGGCCGGCCGGGATCTCGATCCCGTCCAGCGTTTTGATCATGTACGCCCGCATGTCCTTGTTTTCACGGCAGTATTGAAGCAGGGTCTCGAACAGGCCGCAGAAGACTTCGTCGTTGAAGGTCACGGTAAGGGCGCCGGTCTTGATGCTTTCACCGGCGATGTCGATGGTCTGGCTGCCGTTATTGAATTTGGCGTTCTTGATCAGGTAGTCGACGCCGCAGTTGGTCAGTTCCCGCATGCGGGTCTTGCCTTCCTTGACCGTATCTTCCAGCTCGTGTTCCCTGAACTCGTGCGTTTTCAGGAAATCGTACAGTTCCTGCGGGATCATGCTGCCCAGGATGCCGCCTTTGGCCGGATCCAGGACGGAACCTTCGATGGTATTGCGGATGGTTTTCAGGTTCAGGCCGTAATTGGTCTTGCCGAGGAGGATGTCACTGGAAATGGCGATGTCCTTGCCCTCATTGTAGACCAGCAGGGCGTTCGCGACGCTTTTGCCTTTCAGCGCGACGTCCGCGCTCCCGGCCAGGCTGCCGTATTTGCTGTACAGCGTGATTTCGGCTGCGGCGTCCAGTTTGATGGAGACGGGCAAGAAGGTGCTGATCAGATCCGGCATCTCGTTCATGTCGACCTTCAGGGTGACGCTGCCGTGGTCACGGAGGTTCTTCGCGAAGGTGCCCGGGGACGAGTCTTCCATTTCGTCCAGGGTGGTCCGGGCGGCGGCGGTGGCCTTCTGCAGGGGATGGCGGATCAGGCGTGTCATCAGGAACACGCCGAGGCCGATCAGCAGCACGGCCAGGCAGATCAGGCCGATGGTGAGGGTCCTGCGGCTCACGCGCGAAGGCGTAGTGACCGGCGGCTCCGGTTCGGGGGCCGGCGGAGGGGTCTCCACCTGGAGCAGGTCTTCCTCCCGGACTTCGGCAGGGACTTCCGGGATTTCCGGAGCGGGTTCGGCCGGGATTTCCGGAGCGGGCTCGGCCGGGATTTCCGGGACAGGCTCAGCCGGGATTTCCGGAACTTCCGGAACCGGCTCGGCAGGAATTTCCGCCGCTTCCGCCGCTGCTTCCGTTACGGCCGCGGCTTCAGGAAAAAAACCCGCCTTCTCCGGCAGGACCTCCTTTGCTTCCGAAAGGACTTCCGCCGCTTTCGCGGGGACCTCCGCGTCGACCGCGGTCATATCCATGGATTCTCCCGCTTTTGCTTTCGCGGCCGGGGCTACGGCGGCCGCGGCGCCGACGGCGTCTTCCGCGTCTTCCGTGACTTCCGTGGCGATCGCCCGGAAGGAACCGGCCGTCTTGCCGGCCGCTTCCAGCGCATCCTCCGCCACTTCTTCCGCGGAACGCAGCGGTCTTTCCACACTGACCGTTTCGGGGTTCGGGGCGTATTCGTCCACTTCTTCTTTTCCGCGCAGGGCGGCAAAGGCGGCGTCGCGGACGCTCAGGTCGGCGGCGTCTGCTTCGGCGATCTCGGACGATAAATACTCGGCGCGCTCAAGCGCTTTTTCCGCTTCGCTTGCGACTTCTTCAGCGGGCGTCTTCGGGGCTTCTTCTACTGTCCCGTCATAATGTCTATACGGTTCCATCGTTCTTCTCCTCTTTTCTGCTCTCTTCGCAGAGAGCGCGGTAGGTTTCCGTTATCCGGTCCGCGGTCTCATGCAGGGTCGCTCCGGCGAGCTCCTCCGCCCCGTAGTACCGGGGAGAATCTTCTCCTAAAAAGAGCAGCTTGTCGAAAAATGCGGCGTATTCAGCAGGTTCGTGAGCCACATAGATCAGGCAGCGCCCTTCTTTTTTCAGTTCCTCGATCAGTCCGGCCAGTTCTCCGCGGTAGGCGATGTCCAGCCCTGCGCAGGGCTCGTCCAGCAGCAGGTTGGCGGGATCGCCCAGCAGCGCGCACGCGATGCTGACCCGTTTCTGCGAGCCGCCGGACAGCGACGCGACCCGTTTCTTCCGGTACTGCTCCAGCCCGAAGGGGAGCACCGCCGGCACGGACGTCCTGTTCAGCCCGGCAAAGAACAGCAGGTTGTCCTCCACCGTCATGTCCTCGAACAGGGCCGTCCCCTGGGGGACCATCCCCAGCGCGCCTTCCACGCGGACAGAGCCGCCCTGCGGTTTGAACGCGCCGGCGATCAGCGCCAGCAGCGTGGATTTGCCGCTCCCGTTGGGCCCCGTGAGCACGAGGCATTCGCCGGGCCGCACCTCAAACTGGACGTCCCGGATCAGCGTGCCCCTGCCGTATGAAAAGGTCAGATGTTCCGCCCGGATCATAAAATACCTCGCTGGACCGATTGATAATAAAAGTCAACAATATATTATACACTTTTCGGCCGGAAATGCAAGTATTGCGCGGCAGGAGCCCGTTTTCCGGCGTTTTCCGGCCCATATTTTCGCTTGCGGCGGGGGAAACAAGGGAGTATAATAGCACCGAGATCCTGAAAAAAGGAGAATGTTATGGAAAAACTGAAGGTATTGGTCCTTTTCGGAGGCCAGAGCGAGGAGCACGACATCTCCTGCCTGTCCGCCACCACGATATGCAATAACCTGGACCGCAGCCGCTACGACCTGACCCTGGTGGGCATCACGCACGAAGGGCACTGGCTGCTGACGGAAGACGCCGGCGCCATTCAGAACGGCAGCTGGCGCAATGGGCAGACCGGCGCGGTGCTGCTCCCGGACGCCACCAAAAAGGCGCTGCTGATCTTTCACCCGGACGGCCGGACGGAGGAAAAGCCGGTGGAACTGGTGATCCCCGTGTTCCACGGCCGCTGGGGCGAGGACGGGACCATCCAGGGCCTGTTCGAACTGGCCCGCATCCCCTACGTGGGCTGCGGCGTGGCGGCTTCCGCCTGCGGCATGGACAAGCCGTACACCAAAGTGCTGGTGGACGCGGCCGGCGTGCAGCAGGCCCGTTACGTCTGCCTGACGCCGCGCGACCTGAAAGATATGGACGCGGTTGTCAAACGCCTGGAAGAGACCTTTGACTACCCGATTTTCGTGAAGCCTTCCGACGGCGGCTCCTCTCAGGGCTGCTCCCGCGCGCGGAACCGCGAGGACCTGGTCGGCGCGCTGGAACTGGCGGCTCGCTACGGCACCCGCGTGATGGCGGAAGAGAATATCACGGGCCGGGAACTGGAATGCGCGGTGCGCTCTACCCCGGGCGGCCCGAAGGCCAGCGGCGTCGGCGAGATCCTGTCCGCTGCTTCCGCGGATTTCTATGATTACGAAGCCAAATATACCAACCCGGACTCCCAGACCGTTACGGACCCCGACCTGCCGGAGGGCAAGGCCGAGGAGATCCGCCGCGACGCCGTCAAAGTCTTCGAGGCGGTCGGCGCGTACGGCCTCTCCCGCGTGGACTTCTTCCTGGAGAACGGCACGAACCGGGTCATTTTCAACGAGATCAACACTTTCCCGGGCTTTACCTCCATCAGCATGTACCCCCAGCTGTGGGCGGCGGCGGGCCTGCCCATCCCGCAGCTGCTGGACGCGCTGATCGAGGAAGGGCTGCGGCGCGGCGCATGACGCCGTGCGTGTCATAGTAAAGAAAGGAAACACATGGAAGCGATCATTACCAAAGAAGGAACTCAGGTGACGGTACAGATCACGGGCCGTCTGGACACGGTGACCAGCGAGGAACTCAAGCGCCGGCTGGCCGACGCGGACATCGCCGGCTGCGACCTGGAAATGGATTTCACGGGCGTGGAGTACATCTCCTCCGCCGGCCTGCGCCTCCTGGTGGCGCTGCAGAAGCAGGCCGTTTCCACCGGCAACAAGCTGGTGGTGAAAAACATCAACCGCGTGGTGCAGGAGATCTTCAAAGTGGCCGGCTTCAACAAGGCCATCACCGTCATCTGACGGGTTATCATGAAATTCCCGATCCGCCGGAAAGTCATTCTGCTGACCGTCGCCCTGTCGCTGGCCCTGACAGCGGCGGCGGTCTTTATTTCCTATGCGCTTTTTTCCGCCCGGATCCGAAACGACCTGTCCGAGGCCTGCACCGATGCGGCGAAGAGCCTGTCCGAATCGGTGAGTTTCACGAACGGCGACATGCTGCTCGGCCTGCAGAAGGACATCGACGCCCTTGTGCAGGAAAACCGGGAGGAGATCGAATACTGGTCTTCCCTGCCAAACCCGGACCAGAATGAAAAAACTCAATTCTTCGGGACTCTTACCGAGGATATCTTCCCGCCGGCAGGCCGCATAGGGATGTCTTACGACAAACTGGTCTTTCTGAATGAATACAGAGCGATGGTGGGCGGCTTCAACACGGTCATGATGAGCTCGGACCTGCAGGGCGCGGCCCTCGTCTATTACGATCCGGTCCATAACGAACTGATCTTCCTGGCGGACGCGACATCCGCCACATCCCCGCTGTACAATTTCCCGGCAAGCGTGATGACCGTGCCGAATGAGGCGCGCCGTTATTTCCTGCCCGCCGGGACCGGGACCGCGTTCTTTGAAGAAGGCTACTGCCTGTGCACCTGCATGCTGACACCGGAGGAAGAGGACCCGTCCGTCCCGCCGATCTATGCGGTCGTCCAGGCCTCGCTGAAAAACGTGTCGGCCTACCAGTCCGGCTTTGTCCGGAACATGGCCGGCGTGATGCTGGGGGTCACCGCCGTGCTGGCCCTGGTCTACGTCCTGTTCGTGGACCGCTTCGTGGCGAAACCCGTGCGCCGTCTGTCAGACGCCGCGCGCAGCTTCACGGAGCAGATGCAGGAAAACGCGGAAGGCGGCCTGACGCCCGTGCGCGCGGACATCCGCTCCGGCGACGAAGTGGAGGACCTGTCCCGCGGTTTCGACCTGATGCAGGACAAAATGGTGGAATACATCCGCACGATCGGCGAAAAAACGGCGCGGGAGGAGAGCATCCGGGCGGAGCTGGCGCTGGCCAGCCGCATCCAGACCGAATCTCTGCCGAAGAGCGGCTTCGAGGCGCGCGGCGCGCGCATTGACAGCCTGATCCGCCCCGCGAAGGAAGTGGGCGGCGACCTGTACGATTACTTTCTGGTCGACGACGACCACCTGTTCTTCGCGGAAGCCGACGTGTCCGGCAAGGGCGTGCCCGCCGCGCTGTTCATGATGCGCGGAAAGGAACTGATCAAGGCCCACGCCTCCGCGGGCAAGAGCCCCGGCGAGATCGCGAAGGCCGTTAATACCGAACTTTGCAAAAACAACGAAGAAGGCCTGTTCATCACGGCGTTCTTCGGGCTCCTGGAACTGTCGACCGGCCTGCTGCGCTACGCGCGCGCCGGCCACGAGCAGCCTTTCCTGATCCGCGGCGGCGAGGCGCGCCAGATCAGCGAGGAATCCAACTTCGTGCTCGGCCTGTTCGACTACTTCGACTTTGAGGAGGACAGCCTGACCCTGCAGCGCGGCGACCGCCTGCTGGTCTTCACCGACGGCCTGGACGAGGGCATCAACCTGCAGGAGGAAGCCTTCGGCTACGACCGCATCCGGGAAGTGCTGGAGCGCACGCCCGGGAACACGCTGCCCGTCCTGTACGACGCGCTGGCGGCTTTCGCGAACGGCGCGGAGCAGTTCGACGACGTGACCCTGCTGCAGCTGACCGCCGGCACCGAAAAAGGCTGGGAGTTCACTCCGCCGTCCTACGACGACATCACGACCGTCTGCGACGGCCTCCACGAACTGCTGGCGGACCTCCCCGCCGACCCGGTCTCCGAACTCTGCATGGTGACGGACGAAGTGATGAACAACTGCATCAGCTACGCCTATGACGGCGTGTCCGGGCCCGCCCTGCACGTCGCCCTGTCCCGCTTCGCCGGCCTCGCGCAGCTCGAATTCGCGGACAACGGCAATCCCTTCGACCCCCTCGCGCAGGACACGGACGCCCATATGGCCGACGACGTCCTGGACCGCCCGGAAGGCGGCATGGGCATCTTCCTGGTGAAGCAGTTTGCGGACGCGGTGCGGTATGAATACCGGGATGGTAGGAACGTCCTGACGATTAAGAAAAAACTGCAATGACAAGTGGGTTACGGGAACCGTCCCCATCACCCAGCCATCGCCCACCCTTCCCCCCGTCCGGGGGCCTTTTTTTATCTTGCATGATCCCCCGAAAAATGGTATCATACAATCAGGGCCATCAGGCTTAGTTTTGGTATGAAAGGAAATGAAATATGAAGAACGTAATCGTAGGGCAGTCCGGCGGACCTTCGTCGGTGATCAACAGCTCGCTGGCCGGCGTATACTGCCGGGCCAAGGCCATGGGCGCGGACAAGGTGTACGGCATGCGCAACGGCATCCAGGGCTTTCTGCAGGAATCCCTGGTGGATCTGGACACGGTGCTGGGCAGCAATGAACTGGTGAAGCTGCTGCGGAAGACCCCGGCCTCCTTCCTGGGCTCCTGCCGCTTCAAACTCCCGGATCCGGAAAAAGCTCCCGCGGTGTTCGAAAAGATCTTCGAACTGCTGAACAAGTACGAGATCAAAGCCTTTATCTATATCGGCGGCAACGATTCGATGGATACGATCCGCAAGCTGACGGATTACGGCCTGTCCATCGGCTCCGACATCTGCTTCGTGGGCGCGCCCAAGACCATCGACAACGACCTGGCTGAAGTGGACCACACGCCCGGCTACGGCAGCGCCGCCAAATTCATCGCCGCGATGACCAAGGAAGCCATCCGCGACGAAGTGGTGTACAGCACCAACAAGACCATCTACATCATGGAGATCATGGGCCGCAACGCCGGCTGGCTGACCGCCGCCACCGCGCTGTCCCGCGGCGACGACTGCGACGGTCCGGACCTGATCTACCTGCCCGAAGTTCCGTTCGACCTGGCCGCCTTCCGCAAGAAAATCGACGACCTCCTGGACGTCAAGAACAACCTGATGATCGCGGTCTCCGAAGGCATCCACGACAAGGACGGCACCTTCATCTGCGAATACGTCTCCACCGAGAAACTCGTCGACGCGTTCGGCCACAAGCAGATGGGCGGCACGGCCACGTACCTGTGCAACTACTGCGAGACCGAATTCGGCTGCAAGACCCGCGCCATCGAATTCTCCACGCTGCAGCGCTGCGCGGCGCACTTCGCGTCCCAGACGGACGTGAACGAGGCGTTCCAGTCCGGCGACAAGGCGGCGGAAGCGGCCCTGTCCGGCAAGACCGGCCTGATGGCCACGCTGCTGCGCGCTAACGACGATCCGTACGTATGCGAGATCGGCCTGGCCGACGTCCACAACATCTCCAACGTGGAGCGCCTGGTGCCCCTGGAATGGATCACCGAAGACGGCAGCCAGATCAGCGACGACTTCATCCGCTACGCGCTGCCCCTGATCCAGGGCGAGAGCCAGCCTGTCATCGAAAACGGCCTGCCCAAGCACCTGGTGCTGAAATAAGCAAGACCGCTGAAACCATGAAACGAACCGCCTGCCTGACCCTCGGAGTCCTGCTTATGTGTCTCTTTTTCACCGGCTGCGGGAAAAAAGCCCGCATCACCACGCTGGAATCGCTGTCTTACAGCTTTACGGACAACATGTCCCGTTACGGCACAGGCCGCCTGGAGATCGTCTGGAAGAACGGGACTTACACGGCCACGGTCAAACCGGTGAACGAACCGGACGAGTCCGCGAAGACCGTGCGGCTGGCGCCCGAAAAGGTGCTTGCTCTCGAGGAACTGTTCAGACAGTACAACGTGGGCAGCTGGAACGGTTTCGACAAAAACAACAAGGGCGTGCTGGACGGCCGCTCCTTCAGCCTTTCCGTGAAAATGGCGGAGGGGCAGGAAATCTACGCGCGCGGCTACATGAAGTGGCCGAAGAATTATTCCGAAGTGGCCGGCGCCCTGAAGGCGCTGATGCAGGAGCTGGCCGGAAACTGACGGGGGAGACCTATGTTTGATTACGCAGCACCCTGCCATTTCGGGCTGGAAGCGGTCTGCAAGCGGGAGATCCTGGACCTCGGGTACGAACCGACCCGGGTGGAGGACGGCCGCGTCTTCTTCCGGGGAGACGCGGAGGCCGGCGTGCTGGCCGACCTGTGCCTGCGCACCGCGGAGCGCGTGCTCCTGATCGCAGGCGAATTCACGGCTGAAACGTACGATGAGCTGTTCGAAGCCACCAAAGCCATTCCCTGGGAGCAGTACCTGCCCCGGGACGCGCACTTCTGGGTGGCCAAGGCCGGCTCCATCAAAAGCAAGCTGTTCAGCCCGTCGGACATCCAGTCCGTCATGAAAAAGGCCATGGTGGAGCGCCTGAAAAGCGCCTACCATCTGACGGTGTTCCCGGAGACCGGCGCGTCCTTCCCCGTCCGGGTGGGGCTGCTGAAGGACCGGGTCACCGTCGGGCTGGATCTGTCCGGGGATTCGCTGCACAAGCGCGGCTACCGGAAACTGGTCAGCAAGGCGCCCATCACGGAAACGCTGGCCGCGGCGCTGCTGGACCTGACCCCCTGGCGCGCGGACCGCATCCTGGTGGACCCGTTCTGCGGGAGCGGGACGTTTGCCATCGAAGCGGCCATGAAAGCCGCGGGCATGGCGCCCGGCCTGCAGCGCAGTTTCACGGCGGAGCAGTGGCCGCACCTCTTCCCGGAATCGCTCTGGAAGGAGTGGCGGGAAGACCTGGCGGCGCGCATCGACCGCAGCGTCCGCCCGGACATCCAGGCCTACGACCTGGACGAAGCCGTCATCAAAGCCGCGCGGGAAAACGCGCGCCTGGCCGGCGTGGAGGACATGATCCATTTCCAGGTCCGCGACGTCAAGAACTTAAGCCACAGTAAGAAATACGGCTTCCTCCTGACCAACCCGCCGTACGGCGAGCGGCTGGAGGACCGGGAAGCGCTCCCCGCCCTTTACAAGACTCTCGGCGAACGCTTCGCCGCCCTGGACTCCTGGTCCGCCTACGTCATCACGTCCTACGAGGGGATCGAGCAGGCCTTCGGCCGCAAAGCCGACAGGAACCGCAAGATCTACAACGGGATGATGAAGACCTACTTTTATGAATTCCGCGGCCCCCGCCCGCCGCGCCAAGCCGGAGGTGAACCCCGTGAAACAACTCATCCTGGCCACTCACAACCCGAATAAAGTCCGTGAGATTCGCGAACTCCTGGCCGGCGAGCCCGTCGAGGTCCTGAGCCTCTCCGACGCCGGCTGGACCGAAGAGATCATCGAAAACGGCGAGACCTTCGAGGCCAACGCCCTGATCAAGGCGGAGACCGTCTTCAAAGCGACCGGCCGCGCCGTGCTGGCTGACGATTCCGGCCTCACAGTGGAAGCCATGGGCGGCGCCCCCGGTGTGTATTCCGCCCGCTACATGGGGGAGGAAGTCCCCTATTCCGTCAAGAACCGCGCCATCATCGACCTGCTGGCGCGCGTGCCGGACAAGGGCCGCGGCGCCGCGTTCGAATGCGTCATGGCCTTCGTCCGCCCGGACAAAAAGGGCCGTCCGGTCCGGAAAACGGCCCGCGGAAAAGTGGAGGGCCGCATCGCGCGCGAACCCGCCGGAAGCGGCGGCTTCGGCTACGACCCCATCTTTTTCCTGCCTGAGAAGAACTGTACCATGGCGGAACTGTCCGCCGCGGAGAAAAATATCATCAGTCACCGGGGGAGAGCCCTGCGGGCGATCCTCCCGGAGATCGTCAAATGGTCCCGGAACTGACAAAAGGAGGTATTTATGCGTCAGGAATTCACATTCCCCTCATCTGATAAAAAAACCACCATCCACGGCTTCTGGTGGATCCCGGAAGGCGAGCCGAAGGCCGTCGTCCAGCTGGTCCACGGCATGGAAGAGCATATCGGCCGCTACGACCACGTGGCGCGGTTCCTGAACGAGAACGGCTACGCGGCGGTCGGCCACGACCACCTGGGCCACGGCGCGTCCGTCACGGACGACGACCAGAACGGCTATTTCGCGTCGGAAAAAGGCCATCACTGCGTGCTGAAGGATATGCGCACGGTGACCCGCCTGGCGGAGGAAAAGTACCCGGGCAAGCCCATCTTCATGCTGGGCCACAGCATGGGCTCCTTCTTCGCCCGCCGCTTCATCACCTTGTACCCCCACGTTCTGTCCGGCCTGATCCTGAGCGGCACCGGCTCCAAGCCGTACATGATGGTCCACGCGGGCAAGCGCCTGGCGCAGACGCTGAGCAAGACCAAAGGCGACCACTACCGCAGCAAGACCGTGGAGACCACCGCGCTGGGCAACGCGCCGCTGGAAGCCTGGCTCTGCTCCGACCCGCAGGTCGTGGAAGATTACAAGAACGACCCGCTCTGCGGCCGCCCGTTCACCGTAGGCGCTTACAAAGACTTCTTCAAACTGATGGAAGAACTGTCACTCGGCAAGGACCTGAACCAGGTCCCGCGCGACCTGCCCATCCTGCTGATCGCAGGCATGAAGGACCCCGTGGGCGACAATTCCAAGGGCGTCCTGAAGGTCTACAACAAGTACAAGGCCAAGGATTTCAAGGATGTGGACGTGATCTTTTACCGCGACGACCTGCACGAGATCCTGAACGGCCTCAAGAAAGAGGACGCCCTGCGCGACGTCCTGCATTTCCTGGATGAAAGGGTGTAAACCGGATGACGATACGGGAACAGACAGAGGCGCTGGAGCGCCAGACGCTCAGCCCCTATGCGTCGCTGAGCGTGAACAGCCTCGGCCGGGACTTCCCGGACGACCCCTGCCCGATCCGCACCTGCTACCAGCGGGACCGCGACCGCGTCCTGCACAGCAAGGCGTTCCGGCGGCTGAAAAACAAGACCCAGGTCTTCCTGGCCCCGGCCGGGGCGCATTACCGCACCCGCCTGACCCACACGCTGGAGGTCCAGCAGATCTCCCGCACCGTGGCGCGCGCGCTGCGGCTCAACGAGGACCTGACCGAAGCCATCGCGCTGGCCCACGACCTGGGCCACACCCCCTTCGGCCACGCGGGCGAACGGGCCCTGAACGCGCTCTGCCCCAAGGGCTTTTCGCACTATGACCAGGGCCTGCGCGTCGTGGAACTCCTGGAGAAGGACGGCCGCGGCCTGAACCTGACGAAGGAGGTGCGCGACGGCATCTACCACCACCGCGTGGACGGCACGCCGATGACCCTGGAGGGCAAGGTCGTGCAGCTCTGCGACAAGATCGCCTACATCAGCCACGACATCGACGACGCCATGCGCGCCGGCATCCTCAGCGAGGAGATGCTCCCCCGCGAATACACCGCGGTGCTGGGCCATTCCGTCCGCGAGCGCCTGGACACGATGGTGCACGGCATCATCGACTGCAGCCTCGGCCAGCCCAAGGTGGACGTCACGCCGCGCGTCAAGGACGCGGTGGCCGGCCTGCGCAGCTTCATGTTCAACCACCTGTACATCAACAGCATCGCCAAGTCTGAAGAAGGCAAGGCGCAGCTGCTGCTCAAAAGCCTGTATGACTATTACATCGAGCACGACACGGAACTGCCGCGCGAGTACGTGGAAGCGGTCTGGATCCGCGGCGAATCCTGGAGCCGCGCCGTCTGCGACTATATCTCCGGCATGACCGACGAATACGCCATGGAGCGTTATAAAGAACTGTTCCTCCCCCGCCCGTGGGAATATTAAAGAATTATGCCTGTCTACCCGAAAGAGATCATTGACGAGATCCGCACCCGGACGGATATCGTGAAAGTCGTGGGGTCCCGCATCAAGCTGGAGCGCAAAGGCGCGAATTACTTCGCCTGCTGCCCGTTCCACAGCGAAAAGACCCCTTCTTTCAGCGTGTCCTCTTCGCGGCAGATGTATTACTGCTTCGGCTGCCAGGCCGGCGGCGACGTGATCTCCTTCGTGCAGAACTACGATAACGTGAGCTTCACCGAAGCGGTCACCGAACTGGCGCGCCAGGCGGGCGTCACGCTTCCGCAGCGCGAAATGACCGGCGCAGAGAAGAAGCAGCAGGCCCGGCGCGACCGGCTGATGACCATGAACGGCGAGGCCGCACTGTATTATTACTATAAGCTCCGCAGCGCCGCGGGCCGCGAAGGCATGGACTATTTTGTCCGCCGCGGCCTCAAACCCGAGACCATGAAGCAGTTCGGCCTGGGCTACGCGGGCAAGGAGTGGGACGGACTGTACCGGTACCTCAAAGAAAAAGGCTACGGCGATGAGGAGATGCGCGACGCCGGCCTGGTCCGTTTCAAGGAAGACCGCGGCGGCTACGACTATTTCCGCGACCGCGTCATGTTCCCGATCATCGACTCCCGCAAGCGCGTCCTGGGCTTCGGCGCGCGCCTGCTGGGCTCCGGCGAACCCAAATACCTGAACACGCAGGAGACCGCTGTCTTCGACAAAGGCCGCAACCTGTACGGCCTGAACATCGCCCGCAGCAGCAAGCGGCCGTACCTGATCCTCTGCGAGGGCTACATGGACGTGATCGCGCTGCATCAGGCGGGCTTCGACTGCGCGACGGCCACGCTGGGCACGGCCTTCACGGACAAGCACGGGCCGCTCGTCAAGCGCCTGAACAAGCCGGTCATGCTCTGCTATGACAGCGACGCCGCGGGTGTGAAGGCGGCCATGCGCGCCATCCCGCTGCTGCGCGAAGCCGGCGTGGAGGCCCGGGTCGTGAATATGAAGCCATATAAGGACCCGGACGAATTCATCGTCCACGAGGGCGGCGCGGCGTTCGAGGAACGCATCGCGCAGGCGCTGAACGGCTTCCTGTTCCAGTCCGACGTCTGGCGCAGCCAGTTCGACGTCAGCAACCCCGCGGAGCGCACCGCGTTCCACCGGCGCGTGGCGGAGGAACTGACCTCCTTCACGGACGGCATCGAGCGGGAAAACTACCTCTCCGCCGTCTGCGCGCGTCATCAGATCCCGCAGGAACCGCTGCGGAAACTGGTCTCCGGGCTGGGGAACCGGCGCTATGAAACGGAGATCGAAGTCCCGGAGGCGGAAGACCTGGTCCGCGACTCCTTAAGCCGCGCCGGCAAAGGCAGCAACGGCCTCCTGGTCGGCGCCCAGCTGCTGCTCTGGTGGGCCGCGGAAAGCGGCGCCTCGCCGGAGCGCGTGGCGGAACTGCTGCGTCCCGAAGACATGCCCGACGCGCTGCAGCAGGAGCTTCTGGGCCACATCCTGCGGCTCAAAAAAGAAGCCTCCTCGGTCACGCCGGCCGCGCTTCTCAGCGAATATCCGGAGAACGAGGAGGCGGCGCGCCAGATCGCGGCCGTTTTCAGCAAGGCCCTGGATCCGGACCGGGATCCGGCCGAGCGGGCCCATATCCTGACCGGCAACTTAAAGCGCCTGCGCAAAGAGGCGCTGCATAAAGCACTCAAGAGCAATCCCGACGCGCAGACCGCCAGACAGATCACACAGGAACTGGCGGGGCTGGAGCGGATCAAAATCACGGAAGCGGACCTGTAGGCCGCGGAAAGGACCAAACATGAGCGAGATCAGTTTACAGGAGATCCTGGGCTACTGCGATCACACCCTGCTGAAGCAGGAGAGCACCTGGGAGCAGATCAAGGACATCTGCAACGACGGCATCAAATTCGGGACCGCATCGGTCTGCATCCCGCCCGCTTTCGTGCGGCAGGCCCGCGAACTGGTGGGCAACGATCTGGCGATCTGCACCGTCATCGGCTTCCCGAACGGGTACAACACCACGGCCGTGAAGGTGTTCGAAACGACGGATGCGATTGCGAACGGCGCGGATGAGATCGACATGGTCATCAACATCGGCTGGGTGAAGGAAGGCCGCTACCGTGACGTGCAGCGGGAGATCGAGGCCGTGCGCGAAGCCTGCCGCGGCCGCATCCTGAAAGTCATCGTGGAGACCTGCCTGCTGACGAAGGAAGAGAAGATCGAGCTCTGCCGCGTCGTCACCGACGCCGGCGCGGACTTCATCAAGACCTCCACCGGCTTCTCCACCGGCGGCGCCACCCGCGAGGACGTGGCCCTGTTCGCGGAGCACGTCGGCTCCGGCCTGCAGATCAAGGCCTCCGGCGGCATCGCCAGCCTGAAAGACGCGGAAGACTTCATCAAACTCGGCGCCACCCGCCTGGGCACCAGCCGCCTGGTGAAGATCGCGAAAGAACAGTAACAACTGCGGAATATAACTGTAGGGGCCGATGTTCCATCGGCCCGGGTGAGAATGCCATGAATTACCAGGAATTATACGATTTATCTTTGCAGGCCCGTGAAAACTCCTACTGCCCCTACTCCCACTTCGCCACCGGCGCCGCGCTGGTGGGGGAGAGCGGCCGTATCTACCTGGGCTGCAACGTCGAAAACAGCGCCTTCGGCCCCACCAACTGTGCCGAACGCACCGCCGTCTTCAAAGCCGTGAGCGAAGGCGAACGCCGCTTTACCGCGATCGCCGTCTGCGGCGCCCCGGAAGGCAAAGTCCCGGACAAGCTCTGTGCCCCCTGCGGCGTCTGCCGCCAGGTCCTCAGCGAATTCGTGGACGATGATTTCCCCGTCATCATGTACGATGAGGAACTGGGCGTCAAAGCCTACCCATTCCGGGAGATTCTTCCCTTCCGTTTTGACCTGAACGAATACTGATACCTTGCGAGGGCAAACCCATGTTGATGACCGACCTGATCCAGAAGAAGAAAAACGGCGAGCCGCTGACCCGGAGGGAACTGTCCTTCCTGGTGCGCGGCGTGACCGACGGTTCGATCCCGGACTACCAGCTCAGCGCGCTGTGCATGGCGATCCTGTTCAAGGGGATGAAAGACCGGGAGATCGCGGACCTGACCGATGAAATGGCGCATTCCGGCGACATGATCGACCTGTCCGAGTTCGGCACCCTGTCCGTGGACAAGCATTCTACCGGCGGCGTGGGCGATAAGACCACGCTGATCCTGGCCCCGCTGGTGGCCGCCTGCGGCGCCAAGGTAGCCAAGATGTCCGGCCGCGGCCTGGGCCACACGGGCGGGACCGTGGATAAGCTGGAGTCCATCCCCGGCTACCGGACGGAACTGCCGGAAGAGGATTTCCGGCGCATTGCCCGCGAAGTGGGCGTCTGCGTGATCGGCCAGAGCGGCGAACTGGCGCCGGCGGACAAGAAACTGTACGCGCTGCGCGATGTGACCGGAACGGTGGATTCCATCCCGCTCATCGTCTCCAGCATCATGTCCAAAAAGCTGGCGGCCGGCGCGCATTCCATCGTCCTGGACGTGACGGTGGGCAGCGGCGCGTTTATGAAGACGGTGCCCGATGCCGTGGAGCTGGCGCAGAAGATGGTGACCATCGGGCGCGCCTGCGGCCGGAACATGTCCGCGCTGATCACGGACATGAGCGAACCGCTCGGCTTTGCCATCGGCAACGCCATGGAAGTGCAGGAGGCGCTGGCCGTGCTGCGCGGCGAGGAGATCGAGGACCTGAAGGAGGTCTGCCTCGCGCTGGCGGGCGAGATGCTGTCCCTGTCGCTGCAGATGACGCCCGAAGAGGGCCGGAAGCTGGCGGAGGAAACGCTGGCCAGCGGCGCTGCCTACAAGAAAATGAAGCAGTGGGTCGCGGCCCAGGGCGGCGACGAGCGGTATATCCGGGAGCCGGAGCGCTTCCCGGCGGCCGCGTATTCCCGCGAGATTCTCGCAAAGGAGGAAGGGTATATCGCCGCGATGGATACCGAAGCTATCGGCCGCGCGGCGTGCCAGCTCGGTGCGGGGCGCAAGACGAAAGCGGACGTCATCGATATGGCCGCGGGCATCCGGCTCTGCAAAAAACTCGGCGACCACGTGGAAAAAGGCGACGTCCTGGCCGTCCTGTACACCGAACGCGAAGAGACCCTTTACGAAGCAGTCCGCCTGTACAAGCAGGCGCTGACCTTCAGCCCCGACCCGGTGAAAAAACCGCCGCTGGTCCACAGGATCATCCGATGAATGTCTTTGACTATCTGACCTGGCGGGGGGACGTCCCCTTTTCCGCCGACCCGTTCAACGAAGTGGACGGCTTGGTATTGTCCCTGCTCGCCTACACGGATTTCGGGGCCATCGTCCCGGCCGAGGGCGAGATCTCCCTGAAGGAAGCTGCGGCGACGTTTTTCGAGCGCTTCCCGCGCAAAGTAGTGGAAGCGCGCTCCGGCTTCACGGCCCCCGCGCCGCTGCTGATGGAGGACATGGCGGCCGGCGCCCGCTTCCGGAACACCATCCTCGCGGACTACATCAACGTCGTGGACAAGGACAACACCGAGCAGCTGTCCGCCGTCAGTTTCCTGCTGGAGGACGGCAGCCTGTTCGTGGCCTTCCGGGGCACGGACAGCAGCCTGACCGGCTGGAAGGAGGACCTGGCGTTCAGTTACCTGAGCGAAACGGCCGGGCAGAAGCGGGCGGTGTCCTATCTGGAGCGGGAGGCCGCTTCCTTCTCCGGGAAGATCCGCGTGGGCGGCCACTCCAAGGGCGGCAATTTCGCCGTCTACGCCGCCTCATTCTGCGAGCGCGCGGCGCAGGACAAGATCTCCGTGGTCTATTCCTACGACGGCCCGGGCTTCCGCGACGAGATCCTGCGGACGGACGGCTATACCCGCATCCTGTCCCGCATCCGCCACATCGTGCCCGAGGCGTCGTTCTTCGGGATGCTGATGGCGGACCGCGCCGAACCCATCGTGATCAAAAGCACCGCCTCCGGCTTCGTCCAGCACGACGGCTTTACCTGGCAGATCGTCCGCAACCGCTTTGAGCGCGGCGAACTGACCGAGACCGCCCTGATGATGGAGAAGACCTTCGACGGCTGGCTGGAGGAGATGGACGACGGCGAGCGCGAGTCTCTGTTCGACACGGTTTTCTCCCTGCTGGAAGCGACCGGCGAGGAGAGCATCAAGGGGGTCTTCAGCAAGAAACTGAAGAGCGCGGACGCCGTATTTGATTCCCTGCGCGGCCTCCCGAAGGACAAGCGCAAAGAAATGCTGTCTCTGCTGGGCCGGCTCCTGCAGACCGGCGGCCGGAACGCGGTCTCCACGGTCGCCTCGGTGACCGCGGCGAACCTGCCGGGCAAAAAGGACGGAGACAAGACAAACAAAAAAGCGGGAGAGTGAAGCTGATATGTAGCCTCTTTACTGGACAACCAGTAAGGTGGGAATTTTTTATGCGTTACAGTTTCGACTACAAGCGGAAATGTATCGAGATATACAGGGAAGGGAAGTGGCCAGAGTCTCCGGAAGGGACAATGAATTCAGATCGTTTCCATCACAAGATCCGGGAATTACGTTATGCTGATGCGGCAAAGGTGATAGACTAATAATCATGCGTGACATGGCTTCTCTTGTGTGATATTATAAAAATATAGAACGATTCTTATCATTATTCCGCCCTGTTATAAAACGAAACAGGCTAAAGGAGTTTAATCATGAAAAAAACTATCTTACTTATTTTATCTTTGATAGTATTTTCGTCTCTTTTATTTCCTTGCCGGGTTATGGCAAATAGATTACAACCGGAGACTATTGATGACCAAGAATATTATACATTAATCCTACGAAAAGACGGAACTGTTGGAACAGCAACTGTTGCAGAAATTGACAAAATGATTTTTGAAAGAAATCTGGCCATTTTATCCGGAGACACAGAGCGGGAAATAATTATACAGCAGGAAATGTATAATGCAGGAGTGTATCCTAGCACAGAAGAAGAATTGAGTGTTTTTATAGATAATAAAAAAGCATCACTGCCGAGCAGAGGGATGTCGAGTGTTTCATATGATACAACATACTACTCTATTTCGGGATATGATGGGAATATTTATGAAATTAAAAGAATCACAACACATCCAACAATGAACTGTAATTTGTATCATACGGCTACAGTAAGCCAAAAAACCATCTCTTCAAGTGTTAGCGCTGGCCTTTACAAACTTTGTAAGGTAATAGGTTCTGTTGCAGCGGGATTAGCTTACAATGCCAGTAATGCATTTATAACTGCCTATGACGCACTCCATTCGGTTATTAGCGGTTTCTATTCGACCACTACAGTGTACAATATTACCGCTACGTATGTTTGTGCAGCACTGGAACAAGTGAGTTTCTACGAATATAAGGTTTCTGGTTATTGGACACCGTTTGCCTCAAGTAGCTACATCCAGACCGGATTTAGCAGTACTGTTTTTAGCGTGAATTACAGTGGAGGAAGCCAGCAAGGCCTGAATATGTCTGTAACATAGCAGCAGGACACGCTATATTCTACATATTCACTGAATAATAGTCACACAGGATATGTTACCGCGAGCATGCTCGACAGGTTTTTAACGACCTATATCTTTGATAAAAAGTCTCAAGTTACAAATGCCATGTTCTTCCATGATGCAAACGGAACCAGCAAACACATAAAAACTCTTGGAATGTTGTGCCCTACTACTCTTACAGATATATATTGATAGAATGATATGACACGAGGGGCAAAATGACTTTTGACCCTGACATCATGATATCAGAGCCCAAATGCCTCTTGGCCTTGATATTTGACTTGCATAGCTTCACGCCATACCAAAAACACATGATTGTCAACGTTTATCTGGCACAATGTCTCCACCACTCGCGTTTGCGGCCCCCAAGGTTGGTCGTTTCGATGTTGGCAGTGCTCCAATGATTTTATGACCTTCGTGTCAAATGATCGGGCTTCAGCTCCTAAAAAAGTAAGAACAATACAGAGGTTGACTGATGAAAAAAAGATACTACCTTCTAATTATTGCAGCGATCCTGATTGCTGTCTGTATCTGGCGTTTCCGGCCTCATTCTTTCACCTGGGTGCTTGACGCGGATTTGGAGCAGATTTCCGATATTTACGCCAATGCCGTCGTCTGCACAATCCGGGAAGGCAATCTTCAAATGGATACGTATACCGCAGATTTCTCCCGGGGAGATGAAGAACTGTCTGAACTGATAAGGATCCTGTCATCTGCCGGATATACCAATGATTTCCGGAATATGTTTCTTTCATCCCCGGATGCTGCAGAGTCACGCGGAGGAGATAAAACGGTATGTTTAACAGTTCGGTGGGATAGTGGGACGGACACACCCCGTACGCTTGTGTTTTCGAAAGGCCTGATCCTGGTGACACCCGCTGACGGATTACGGGGCCGGCTCTGTCATCCAAACAGTTCTTCCGTATTGGACATGCTGACAGAGTATATTCAGAAAACCGGGAAGAAACAATAGACTTCCCGGAAAAGAGGACAAAGAAAACAGCGGGCGGCCGATGGCCGCCCGCTTCGCATACGTCCCTGCGATATTTAAGACTTTTCACCCTGCTCCCGGAATACCACCGTCAGGTTGTTCAGGTTCATGGAATAGGTGTAGCGCACTTCGTCCGCCATCTTCATCACCAGCTTGATGCCCATGCCGGAGGCGATGTCGTTCGTGGACGGCACGTAGCTGACCGGGTCGAAGGAACTGCAGTCGTCGCGGAAGCGGAGAACATAACGGCCGCCCTTATGCTGCACGCGGATGGAGAGCGAGTTGTTTTTGCCTTCCTGAAAGCCGTGCAGCACCGTATTGCCGGCCATTTCCTCCACGCAGAGGGCGACATGGTTGGAGGTCTTGACGGGCTGGCCGTGATCCCGGCAGAACTGCCCGGCGGCTACGGAAGCCGCGATGACGTCGTCCATGCTGCGGATATCCATTTCCAGGAGCTCGTCCCCGCTCACGCCGAAATCCGGGCGGAGGAGCAGGAGGCTGTCCGCTTTGACGGGATTCTGATGCGTTTTGACGGCTATGTAAACCACCAGGATCGCCAGCATCAGGAATTCGCCACCCAGGAAGTACAGCCACAGGCCGTTCGTGCCCCGGATCAGGAACATCACGCTGCCGGCCAGGATGGGCAGGAGCGCGCCTTCGGCCATCGAGATGATCTCAGTGAGGAGTGGGCGCCCGCAGGCCTGGTAACTGCCGCGCAGCGCGTTGGTCATGCAGCAGAAGATGAGACCGGGGGCGTAGAGCCGCAGGCCCTTGACAGCCATGGCCTGCGCGGGTCCGGCCTGCTTGATGAAGAGGGACACCAGCTGTGGCGCGAAAATGAACAGCAGCACGCCCATGACGGCGCCCAGCACGGCCGCGTTTTTCAGCAGGTAGTCCAGCAGGTCGCGCAGACCCCGCCGGTCCTCTTCGTTGTACAAAATGCCGGCCAGCGTCAGGGAAACGCCGTTCATGCCGGTGGAGATGCAGTTGCTGGAATTGCCCAGGGTCGTGATGACCGTGAACGCGGTCACCGCCGTACTGCCGCCGTCGGAAAACAGGATCAGCCGGTTCATGACGAAGATCAGGATCACGGACGCGGCCATCGCGAACAGCGACGGCACGCCGCCCTTCATCAGTTCCAGGATCTTTTCCCTGGTGATCAGCTTCCTCGAAAATTTGAATACGCACTTTTTGGAAAGGAAATAGCCGCCGCCGATCAGCATGGCGGTGTAATAACTCAGCGAGGAGGCCAGGCCCATGCCGAACATCCCGCCGTGGAAGACCAGGACGCTCAGCAGGTCAAACGCGACGTCCGCGACGGTCATGCCCAGAACGGCGGCGATCAGCAGGCCGCTCTTGCCGGCCATCTGCAGGAAGGGCACCAGGATCAGCGCGCCCATGGAGGCCGGCGCCCCGATCACGAAGCCGGCCAGGTAGTTCCGCGTATTGTCGTACAGTTCCTCGCTTTTGCCGGCGCCCATCGCCAGCGCCATCTGGTTGCGGAACAGCAGTACGATCACCGTGAAAACGATGGAAACGACCGCGGCGACGCCGATGGCGGAGGAGTACCCCTTATTGGTCTCTTCCTGCGAGCCCATGCCGAGCGAGCGCGAGCACGCGACCTGCACGCCGGCGGACAGCATGGTCCCCAGCGCGCCGATGAACAGCAGGACCGGGGTGGACAGGCCGTAGGCGGCGGTGGCTTTCTCGCCGAGGAACTGCCCGATCATGATGTTGTCGATCAGCAGGCAGAGGGACACGGTGAGGGCGGATAATATCTGGGCGGCCAGCATCTGGCGCACGAGTTTTCTGATCATGGGAGGTCTCCGTTCGGGGGTCTAAAGAAATCCGGAAATATTATAGTACATTTTGCGGGGAAAAGGAATTGCCCGGAGAAAAATATTTCCGTTGACCGGACGGCTTTCATTGATTATAACAGAGGTATGAAAACGAGTGTTCCGCGCCATCCGGTCATCGAAAGCCTGATCTACCTCCTCCGCTGGACGGGGTATGCTTTGGTGTGCGGCGGGATCGGCGGCGTGCTGGGCGCGCTGTTCGCGAAAGCCATCGGGCTGGCGGCGGCCGCGCAGCAGGGGAACAGCTGGCTGATCTTCCTGCTCCCGCTGCTTGGAATGGTCATCGTTTTTCTGTACCGGGCGGCCGGCGAGGAGAAGAACCGCGGCACCAACATGGTCATTTCGGCGGTCACGGAGAAGGAGAAAGTCTCGGTCCCGACCGGGTTCCTGATCTTCGTGTCCACGGTGCTGTCCCATCTGGGCGGCGCGTCCGTGGGCCGGGAAGGGGCGGCGCTGCAGCTGGGCGGCTGGCTCGGCGCGCGGCTGGGCGAACTGTTCCGGCTGGACGAAAAGGACCGGCACACCGCGGTCATGTGCGGGATGGCGGCGCTGTTCGCGGCACTCTTCGGGACGCCGGTGGCGGCGGCCGTCTTCTGCATCGAAGTGGCCAGCGTGGGCGTGTTTTATTATTCGGCACTGATCCCGTGCATCTTTTCGGCGTTCCTCGGGACGGGGATCGCCACGCTGATGGGGGTGGCGCCGGAGGAATTCATTCTGGCAGGCGTGCCGGACTTAAGCCCCGCGAACGTGGGGCTGTCCGTAGTGCTGGGCCTGCTGTGCGCGTTCCTGGCGATCCTGCTGGTGGAGAGTTTTCACGGCGCGGAAAAGCTGGCAAAGAAATATCTGAAAAACGCGTATGTGCGCGCGTTTGCCGTCGGCTGCCTGATCGTGGGGCTGACGCTGCTGCTGGGAACCCGGGAATATACGGGCGCCGGCGCGGGGCTCATCGAAAAGGCGCTGGCCGGAGAGACGAAGGCGTACCATTTTATACTGAAGCTGGCGTTCACGGCGTTAGCCATCGCCGGCGGCTTCAAGGGCGGCGAGATCGTGCCCACGCTGAGCATCGGGGCGTGCTTCGGCGCGCTGTTCGGGAGCCTGACCGGGTATCCGGTCTCCCTGGGCGCGGCGTGCGGGATGATCGCGCTGTTCGCGGGGGCGACGAACTGCCCCATCGCGGCGCTGCTGATCGCCATGGAGATGTTCCGCGGCGTCGGCCTGCCGTATTTCGCCGTCACAGTGGCGATGTCGTTTATCCTGTCGGGCTACTACAGCCTGTACGGGAGCCAGCGCTTCGTGTATTCCAAGACGAAACATGAACAGAGAACTCAGTAAACATCAACATAAAGACAGAAAGAAGGAAATGACTATGCGGCACTACAGAAAATTCATGACCCTGCTGCTCGTTCTGGCGCTCTGCCTCACCACGCTGGCGGGCTGCCAGGGAGGGCAGAAAGAGACCACGGCGGCCACGCAGGCCACCACGGCGGCGCCGGAGACCACGGCCGCCCCGACGGAAGCGCCGACCACCGCGGCCCCGGAGACGAAGGAACCGGCCACCGAACCGCCGGCCACCGAACCCGTGGAAGAGACCTTCCTGCCCCGCGAGCCCGGCACGCGCCAGCTGACGCTGTACTGGAAGAAAGCGGGCGCGGACATCAACACCTGCGACGTCTGGATGTGGTGGGACGGCGGCGACGGCGCCGGCCATCTGTTCAGCCCCTGCGCGTACGGCTTCAAATGCCAGGTGAACGTTCCGGAGAGCGTCAGCGAAGTAGGCTTCATCGTCCGTACCGACTGCTCGGAGCCCGGCGGCAAGAGCTGGGGCAGCGCGACCAAAGACTATGACGGCGACCGCTTTGCGGTCCTGGAAGGAGAGGAGACGTTTATTTATCTCGTGAGCGGCGACGGCGAACAGTATCACAGCAGCGACGGCGGCCAGACGCTGGAAGGCATCCGCGTCTTCAACATGGCCGGCATCGTGTCCGACAATGAGATCCAGTATTTCATCAGCCCGGCGACCCGCCTGAGCAAAGACCAGGTGTCGGTCCGCGCGGACGGCAAGGAACTGGCCGTCGCGTCCCTGAGCTCGGAGAACAACGAAGTGATCACCGGCCGCATCGTCATGGCGGAGCCGCTGGACATCACGAAACAGTACGAAGTGGAGATCGAAGGCTTCGGCGTGCATCCCGCGATGCCCACCGGCATTTTTGATTCGCCGGCCTTCGCGGAGACGTACCTCTACGACGGGGACGACCTCGGCGCCGTCATCACCGAAGAGGGCACGACCTTCAAACTGTGGGCCCCGACGGCCGCGCAGGTGGACCTGAAGCTCTACCCGGCCGGCAGCGACAATGAACCGATCCCGCTGGACGTCCCCGCGCCTCCGAGCGGCAATATCGCGATGGAGAAGGGCGACAAGGGCGTCTGGAGCGTCACCGTCCCGGAAGTCGGCGCCGGCGTTTACTACGTCTATGAAGTCACCACGGCCGTGGGCACCCAGGAAGTGGTGGATCCTTACGCGAAGGCGGTCGGCGTGAACGGCAACCGCGCGATGGTCGTGGACCTGGACGCGACCGATCCGGAAGGCTTTGAGGACGACACCTTCGTCGACACCATCGACGCCTACTCCGACGCGGTCATCTGGGAAGTCCACGTGCGCGACTTTTCCAACCGCATCACCTCCTCGAAATACCCGGGCAAATACCTCGCCTTCACGGAGACCGGCCTGGTCAACGAAGCCGGCGTGCCGGTCGGCGTGGATTACCTGAAGGAACTGGGCATCACCCACGTCCATCTGCAGCCCGTGTACGATTACGCGACGGTGGACGAGAGCAGCGACGAGCCGCAGTTCAACTGGGGCTACGACCCGAAGAACTACAACGCGCCCGAGGGCAGTTACTCCACCGACCCGTTCCACGGCGAGGTCCGCATCAACGAATTCAAGCAGATGGTGCAGGCCCTGCACGCGGCCGGCCTCGGCGTCGTCATGGACGTGGTCTACAACCACACGTATGACGGCAACTCCTGCCTGAATAAGGCCGTCCCGTATTACTACTACCGCTACAACGCCGCCGGCGAGAACTCCAACGGCTCCGGCTGCGGCAACGAGACCGCGTCCGACCGCGCGATGTTCCGCAAATACATGGTGGATTCCGTGACCTACTGGGCCGAAGAGTACCACATCGACGGCTTCCGCTTCGACCTGATGGCGCTGCACGACGTGGAGACCATGCAGGCGGTCGAACAGGCCCTGCACGCGATCAACCCGAAGTGCCTGATCTACGGCGAAGGCTGGACCGGCGGCACCTCCGAACTGCGCGAAAACTTCCGGGCCTCGCAGGCGAATATCAAGCAGGTCAAGGCCTCCGAAGGCGCGGCGGGCAGCATCGCGGTGTTCAACGACTCCATCCGCGACGGCCTGAAGGGCAGCGTGTTCGATTCGAAAGACACGGCCTACATCAACGGAACCGTGAGCGGCGAGACCGCCAACAAAGTCGGCTTCGGCCTGACCGGCGGTGTCAAGGGCATCGGCGCTTCCTGGAGCGTGGAGAACGCGATGGTGATCAACTACATGTCCTGCCACGACAACCTGACCCTGTGGGACAAACTGGCCATTTCCTGCCCGGACGCCACCGAAGAGGAGCGCCTGGCCATGAACCGCCTGGGCGCCTCCATCGTGATGTTCTCCCGCGGCACCCCGCTCTTCCTGGCCGGCGAAGAAATGCTCCGCAGCAAGGACGGCGACGAGAACAGCTACAAGTCCTCGGATGAAGTCAACAACATCGACTGGGAAGCCCTCGTCCCCGGCAGCGCCGCGTACGAGATGGCGGAGTTCTACCTGCAGCTGATCGACGTCCGCAGGGAATACGACTTCCTGCGCCGGGCCGACGTCTCCTATGAAGTGGCCTCCGACGGCTCGCTGCTGGTGACGTACACAATGGACGGCGCCACCGTCGCGCAGGCTGTCGTGAACCCCGGCGACGAAGCCATCCCGCTGACCGTTTCCGGCGGCCGCGTCATCTGGGGCAGCGACGCCCAGGTCGACGCGAAGTCGGTGACGCTGGTCTACTTCGGCGACTGATATCAGGCGAAAGGGCGGCCGTCGGCCGCCCTTCTCGAAAACCTGACAAAAGAACCGTCCCCCCGTCAGAAAACCTGACAAAGGGACGGTTCTTTTGTCATCTTATCACACCGGGATCACAGCCTCACGCTGTTCAATATCTCCCCGATCACCCTCCTTGCCTCCTCCGTCACCGGGATGCGCGTATACGTATAGATTATATACACGTTCGTTTTCTTCTTGAGAAGATACACCTCCCCTTCCTGCATCACGCCATGCACGCGGTATTCGTAGCGGAAGGCGCGGGCGTCGCGGCCGGCGATCTCGCGGGTGAAGGTGTCCGTCTTGTGGTATTCGGAGTCCTTCAGGAGGCGGCGGAGGCGGAATTCGGCGCCGCGCAGCGTGGATTTCGGGTCGGTCAGGGCGGCCAGCAGGACGTTGGCTTTGTGCCACTGCACGACGAGGATGATGTGGCGCGTTTCGTCCCAGATGCCGGCCCGTTTTGCGGTCCGGTCCGCGTAGGCTTTGGCCAGTTCCTCCTGCGACATCTCGCGGAACCCGTCGGGGCAGGAGAGGGTGAGTTCTCCGTTGACTGTCAGTTTTTTCATGGCGTATCATCTCCTTGCGTATCAGTATGTTCCGTCGGTTCGTTTGTGTTCAGCACCGGTTTCCGTTCCGTTTCCTGTTTCTTTTTGATCCGCTCGATCTCGTCCTGGATCAGACTGCCGAAGCTCTTTTCATCCAGCTCCAGGCTCTGCCGCGCGGCCTCGGACTTGTCTGCGAAAGCATCGAAGATGGCCTGTTTTTCCGCCAGCAGGTCGGTGATCCGCTCGTCGATGGTCTCATCGCAGAGCAGGCGGAAGACCAGGACGTTCCGGGTCTGGCCCATGCGGTAGGCGCGTGAGATGGCCTGGTTTTCCGTGGACGGCTTGAACTGCGGCTCGCAGATGATGACGACGCTCGCAGCCTGGATATTCAGCCCCGTGCCGCCGGACTGGATCTGCGCGGCCAGCACGGTACCTGCCGGCGCTTTCTCGAATTCGTCCAGGATCTCCTGGCGCCGCGCGGGGGGCACGGAGCCGTTGATGGGCTGCAGGCAGCGGTCGCCCAGCAGTTCTGTGATGCGCCGCAGCGTCTCCAGGAAGAAGGAGAAGACGATGATCTTCCGCCCGTCCTCCGCCGCCTCGTCGATCAGTTCCCGCATGCGCCGCGCCTTGGACGAATGCGCCGGGTCCGGCGCGGTCCAGGAGACCCGCCGCGCCTGCGCGTAGCGGCCTTCCAGCACGTCGGCCTCGTACACTGCTTCCTCCGCCGGTTCCAGGTCGCACCATTCCCTGCTCTCGATCATTTCCGGCAGTTCGGCCAGCACGTCCTCGCGCTTCCGCCGGTAATACACCGGGGCGACCTTCAGCCGGAACTGCGGCGCGGACGCCATGTATTCCATCCCGCTCACCTGCTCCGCCACCGCGGGGTTCAGCAGGCGGATCAGCGCGACCATCTCGTCCACGCGGTTTTCCAGCGCCGTGCCGGTCATGAACAGCAGGCGGTCCGCGGCCTCGCTCAGCCGCTTCACGTTCTGCGTGCGGCGCGCCGCCGGGTTCTTGATGTAATGCGCTTCGTCCGCCACCAGCAGGCCGAGGCGGAAGCCCTCGGGCAGCAGCAGATGGCCGGTCGTCTCATAGGTCGTGACCGCCGCGCCGCCGCTCTTCAGCCAGCTCCGGAGCGCTTCTTTGCGCCCCTCGCCGTGGATGCGGGTGACGGACAGCCGGCTCTTGCTCTGGATCTCGCGGACCCAGTTCGTGAGCACGCTGGCGGGGCAGACCACCAGAAAATGCGTCGCGCCGGTGTTCCGCAGGGAGACCATGGCCGCGATGGCCTGCACGGTCTTGCCCAGGCCCATCTCATCGCCCAGCAGCACACGCTCCTGGTGCAGGATGTATTTGACGCCCCATTCCTGATAGCGGCGCAGCTCGCAGAGCAGGCCGTCCGGGAAGCATTCCTCCTCGCTGATCTCCCGCGCGAGGTCCTCGGGCAGGCCGTAGACCGCATCGCTGCCGCCTATAAGGCCGGGGCAGATCTCTTCTAAAATGTTGAAAAAGCGGATGCTGTTCTGTTCAAAGTCCGCCCACGCGGCTTCGTCCGTCGTGTTCCGCAGGATGGCGGCGATCTTATCGTACGAGCCGCGCACGCCGCTGCCGTACGCGCCGCGGGACAGCTCCGTCAGCCGCCCGTACGCGCGCTCAGCCCGCTCCCGCTTCCCGCTGCCCGTGAACAGCCAGCCGATGCTTTTTGTGGCCGGCTCCAGGTCCGTGAGCAGCCCGGGCACTTCCTTCTCCGCCGCGGAAAAATGCGTGCACGCGTCCGTATATGGCCGGATCTGGCGGTACGCAGACAGCTGGCGGACCAGCGCCGAAGCGGACGGCGTCTTCTGATCGGTGCTCAGGCGGATCCGCACGGTCTCCGCGGTGTGGTCAGCCATTTCCTGCGCGATCCGTTTGATGGTCCGCGCCCCTTCGGGACTGATCCCGTTCACGGACGCGAGCTCCGCCGCGGAGGCCGTGAACACCTGCGCGATGTTCTCGAACCCCGCTTCCCGCAGCGCCCGGACCCGCAGGCCCAGTTTGTCGCGGTTCAGTTCCTCCACGGGGACCGTGCGCAGGATCTCCAGCGCCTCCGCCGTCTGCAGCGCCTTCGCCGCGGCGGCGATCGCCTCCCGCTCCTTGCCCGGCAGGTCCAGGACCTGGCACAGCTTCGCCTGCAGGGATCTGTGCTCCTGAATCAGTTTTCTGGCGTCCTGCGCGGAAAATGTCCTGGCCATACCGTCCTCCCGGGTCTTCATTCCCTACCAGTATACCAGTCCGCCTGCCGGTTGACAAGCGCCCCTTCCGGCACTATGATAATGGCATCGGTCAACCGGAGGCAGCAATGGATTATCAGAGCAATACCGAATATGTTTTTATTCCGTTTTCTTACAACGACGAGCGCGTTTTTCTTCCTTTGGTCCGTAAAGTGGAGGACAGCGGGCTGTGGGATCCCGTTCAGGACAAGTTCGCCTATCTGCTGAAATATGTAGCGAACAAGATGGACAGCAATAACAGGGAAAACTGTCAGTGCTTTCATTTTATACTGAAAGACTCCAGCCGGGAACGCTGCGGCCTGGGCGGTGCCGAAGACTGGTTTTTGACGGAAAGAAAGCACAGCTTCGGAGGGAACAAAGAAAGGATCCGCTTTCAGATCATGGGGACCCAGCTGTTCTGCTTCAGTTCGACGGTAGGGATCCTGGCTTTTCAGCTCCGTATGGAACGGGACGATCCTTTCTGGATATCCCACGCGCTGTATCATCTCAAAAAAGTCTCCCGGGCTTACGTGTTTCAGGAAAGTCTCGGCGGGGAGGCAAGAACGACCCTGACCGAAATGGCCGGCAGGATCCTGAAAGAGTATGAAACCGCCAGCCCGGTCGAACTGTTTTATTTTGCCGACCCCATACAGGCCAGAGCTAATGTGCTGACTTTCCTGGAAGTGCATTCGCAGGAGGATTACCGCAAAGAACTGTTCTATCTGCGGCACTGCTACGGCGAAAGATTTCCCTACTTTGAAGACAGAAAGGCGGAAGAAAAGGAGATCGCCAATTATACCACCAACGTGACCTGGGGCGTGACTTCGGAAGCGCTGGTGGCGCTGGCCTGTCCGGACAACGGGCAGGAGGACTTTGTCCGGAAACGGTTTTATAACAATTTCAACACGGAATACCTGTTTATGTATGTGCTGCTCCTGCATCAGAAGTTTGTCCTCTATCTGTTCCTGACCCGGATCGATATGAAGACCTGTGACAATCTGGAGTCGCTGGAAAAATACCGCAGGGAACTTTACGCATTTGAGACGAATTTCGTTTTCTCCCGCGTCACGGAAGTCCCGCAGTACAGAGATCTGTATGATAAAGTGGTGGAAGCCTTTGCTCTGGACAAAATGTATCAGGACGTGCGCGAACCGCTGGTCTCCCTGCGGGAACTCCGCCGGGAGGCGGTGGAAAAAGAGCGGGATAAAAGAGAGGACAAGGTCAATAAAGCGCTGCTGCTGCTTTCCATTCTGAGTGTTTTCTCCGCGCTGACGGACAGTTACCATGCAGCGGAAGAGATATGCGGCCTTCTGCATGTGGATAATGCGGTGCGCGCCGTACAGGTAGTAGTTATTCTGGCCATCTTTGTTGTCGGATTCTTCGTTCTGAAAAATCTGGTGGGAAATAAAAAGGAAAACAGTGAGGAGTGATGGGCAGCGGGATCGATTATGAGATCGTCCGCAGCAGCCGCCGGACGATGTGCGTGCAGATCAAGGGCGGCCGCGTCATCGTGCGGGCCCCGCTCAGGGCTTCTGAAAGGAGCATCCGCAAATTCGTGCAGGAGCACGAAAGCTGGATCCGGACGCATCTGGAAAGGCTTCAGGCCCGCGAGGAACAGTTGGGAGCGCCGCAGCCGCTGACGCCGGACGAGATCCGGATCCTGCAGGAGAAGGCCCGGATCATCATCCCGATGCGCGTGGCCTTCTATGCGCCGCGCGTCGGCGTGACCTACGGCCGCATCACGATCCGCTGCCAGAAGACCCGCTGGGGCAGCTGCAGCAGCGCCGGGAACCTGAACTTCAACTGGCTCCTGATGCTTGCCCCGATGCAGGTCCTGGACAGCGTCGTGGTCCACGAGCTCTGCCACCGCCTGGAGCCCAACCATTCCGCCCGCTTCTATGCGCACGTGCTCCGCGTTTTTCCGGAATACCGCGAATGGAATAAATGGCTCAAACAAAACGGCTCATACCTGATGGCCCGGGTCCCGGGCCGGGAGTGAAGATACAGTAACAGAAAGGAAATATCGTTATGAAAACTTTGATCGTTTATTACTCGCTGGAAGGCAATACCGCTTACATCGCGGACAAACTGGCCGCCCGCTTGGGCGCGGACACGCTGCGCCTGGTGCCGAAGAAAGCGTATAAAACCAAGGGCCTGTCCAAGTTTTTCTGGGGCGGCCGGAGCGCCCTCATGGCCGAGCAGCCGGAGCTGGAGCCCTACGAAGCGGACCCCGCCGCCTACGAACAGATCATCTTCGGCTTCCCCGTCTGGGCCAGCCGCCTGACGCCTCCCCTCCGCACCTTCATCTCCGAGAACCAGCGCGCCTTAAAGGCCGTGACTCACATCTCCGCCTTCGCCTGCCAAAGCGGCATGGGCGGCGAAAAAGCCCTGCAGAACCTCGCGGACTGCCTCGGGATCCCGGCGCTCGAAAACAAAGCGATCTTCATAGACCCGCTCAAACGCGAGAAGGAAGCCAACGAGGCGAAATTTGAAGACTTCTGTAAAATGCTGGAGTTTGAGCGCTGACACAGGTGGGTTACGGGGACGGTTCTCATAACCCACCTTCCGCCTGCCATCTAAAAAAGGACCTGTGAGAATTGATCTGTTCTCACAAGTCCTTTTCAATTGCCTGTTTTTTTTCAGTTGTTTCCTTCCCCGGCCGCCGCCCGGAAATGCAGCGCTTCGTCGCATTTCTCAAAGATGAAGCGGCTCAGTTTGGAGACGGCGTCTTTCGTCTGCCCGCCGGAATGCGGGGAGACAATGAAGCGGTCGCAGCCGATGAGGGGAGAGGAGAGCGAGGCCCGCTGGCCCTCCAGTTCCTGCTCCATCACGTCCGTTGCATAGCCGCCCAGCTGGCCGGAGATCAGCGCCGCGTACATGTCCTGCTCCACGACGATCCCGCCGCGGCTCATGTTGATCACGAACGCGCCGATCTTCATCTTGACGATCTCCTGCGCGGAGATCAGGCCCCGGGTCTCGTCCGTGAGCGGTGCGTGGATCGTGATAAAGTCGGAGTTCCGCAGGATCCCGTCCAGGTCCGTCCCGACGGCGCCGCGCTGCTCGAAATACTCCGCGGACCGCCCGTGCGGATTGTACGCCAGCACCTGCATCCCGAACACCCGGCACAATTCGCCGACGCGCTGGCCGATGGTGCCGAAACCGATGATGCCCACCGTCTTGCCGTACAGTTCGGTCCCCAGATACTTATATTTGTTCCACTGGCGCCGCTCCTGTACTTCGGCATTGGACTGGATCGTGCTGCGCGCCAGCTCCAGCATTTTGCAGATCGTCAACTCCGCGACGCCGTTGGCGTTCATGCCCGGCGCGTTCTGCACGATGATGCCCCGCTGCTTCGCGGCTTCCAGATCGATGTGATTCATCCCCGTGGAGCAGACGCCGATGAACCGCAGGTTTTTGGCTGCCGCCAGCACTTCTTCATCGATCTCCGGGTCCACGCGCATGATTAGCACTTCGTACGGCTCGATGATCTTGAGGAGCGTCTGCCGCGTCGGCAGCATCATCAGATCCACTTCCATGTACTTCCGGAATTCGCGGAAAACATCCTCGTCAATGTAATCGATCACAAGACATTTCATAACGGCGCTCCTGTCTCTTGGTTTTGCGGAGCCCTGTGGGCAGGACTCCGCTCCTGACCTGTATCATATAGGAGAATGGACGGAAAAGCAAGCGGAAGCCCTGCTGCCGGGGAGTCCGAAAGTCCGTTTTGACCGGAAAAAGATGCAAAAAAGAGCCGGCAGGGGCTTATGCCTTTAAACCGGCTCTATTATTGTTGTAGGATCAGTACGCCGTGGTCATTGCGCCGTCGCACAGGAAGGCCTGGCCGGTCAGTGAGCCGTTGGCTTCGCTCATCAGGAAGGCGGCCAGACGGCCGATCTCGTCGACGGTCTGATAGCGCTTCTGCGGGAAGTCCGCGCTGTCGCGCTTCGTGTATTCTTCCTCGGTAATGCCTTCTTTTTCCGCGCGGATCGTGTTCAGGTACTTGATGCGGTCGGTGTAGATGCGGCCGGGGCCGATGGTGTTGACCAGGATGTTGTACGGCGCCAGCTCGCGGGCCAGGGACTTGGACAGGCCGACCACGCCCATGCGGAAGGTGTTGGAGATGATCAGGTTGTCCAGCGCCTGCTTGATGGAAGAGGAGGTGCTGTTCAGGATACGGCCTTCGCCGCCTTCCTTCATGTAGGGCAGGGCCGCGCGGATCGCGACGATGTAGCTGTGCAGGCACTTTTCGTAGCCGTCGGCCCAGTCGTCTTCGTTTACGCCTTCAAACTTGCCGGCTTTCGGGCCCGGGCACAGGTTGACCAGGCCGTAGATGCCGCCCAGGTCCTTCGCCGCGTCGTTGATCAGCTTTACGATACTGTCGGGATCCTTGATGTCGGAGAGGTAGGTGTAAGGCCGGTTGCCGGTCTCTTTTTCGATGAAAGCGACGGCTTCGTCCAGATCCTTCTTGAACGGCTCAGCCGTGGTCAGGACGACCTTCGCGCCTTCGCGGGCCAGCTCAGTGGCGATGCCGCGGCCGATGCCGGCGGCGGAAGATAAGCAGACGATGACTTTGTTCTGTAATCCGAGATCCATGGTATTACTCCTTTGAATTGTTTTTGTTGTATTCGGTTTTCCGCACGGCCGCTGTCTCAACGGCCCATCATTCTCAATGCTTCTTTAAATCCTTCACCGGATTCTTCAGCGGCTCCATCTCGAACCCTTCCGGCCCGAAGATGCGGCATTCCGCCACGTCGCCGTCCTTGATCTCGAACGCGCGGGGCGTCCCGGTGGAGAGCACGTCGCCGGCGTACCAGCCCTGGATGCTGCTGTGCAGGGAGACCAGGCGGGCAGGGCGGTGGGTCATGTTGGCGACCACGTTTTTCGCGTAGACTTCGCCGTTGCGGACGCTCTGGACTTCCAGCTTCAGGACGTCCGGGACCTCGTCCGGGGTGACCATGGTGGGGCCGAAGGAGAAGAAGGTCGGGAAGTTCTTCACGATGGTGAGGTAGCGGGGGTTGCCGTTCAAGAAATCATTGCCCTTCAGGATGGATTCCTCGGTCATGTCCAGGATGGTGGTGTAGCCGGCTACGGCGTCCAGCCAGTCTTCCTCGGCCACGTCGCGGCAGTCCTTGCCCAGGATCACGCCCAGTTCGGCTTCCGCGGTGGTGCGCTGCGCCTCTTTCAGGCGGGGCAGTTCGATGTCGTCGCCGGGGCCGATCAGGGTGTCGGCCATCTTGAAGAAGCTGCCGGGGAAGCCCTGCGGCGCGGCGGAGCCGATGTCGCCCGCGTGGTCCACATAGTTCAGGCCGATGCCGAAGATCCGCTTGGGATCCCGGTACAGCGGCGCGTACACGACCTGATCCTGCGGCACGAGGCCGGGCAGGGTCTCCAGTTCGGCCTTTCCGCCGGCGTTGTACCAGTCGGTCAGGTTCTTGAGCTGGCCGGACTTGATGAGCGGCAGCAGCGTTTCTTCCCAGATGGTGCTTTTGGCCTGATTCAGTGCACGGATGGGCAGGATGCCCTTTTCCAGCACGATGCCGGCGAGTTCTTCGTTGTTGAGTTTGATGGTGGCGAGTCTCATGATGACGCTCCTTTTTTTTATTATATTCGGACGGGCCGGACGGCCCGCGGACACAGGCGTTTCGCCCTTATTTCTTCAGGTTTTCCACGGCTTCCCGCAGTCTGCGGCAGCCTTCCACAATGTTCTCATAGCTGTTGGCGAACGACATGCGCAGATAGCCTTCGCCTCCGGGGCCGAACACGTCGCCGGGCACCAGCGCGATCTCCGCGTTCTCCAGCAGGTAGTCCGCCAGTTCCGCGGACTTCACGCCCAGCGCTTTGCAGTTGATGAAGATGTAAAACGCTCCTTTGGGCTTCAGGCACGACAGGCCGGGGATCTCGTTGATGGCCTTGACCGCGTAATCGCGCCGCCGGGCGTATTCCTTCACCATTTCCTTTACCTCGTCGCCTTCCTCGTTCAGCGCGACCGCGGACGCGGCCTGGGCGAAGGAAACGGCGCAGGTGGTGTTGTGCTGGTGGAACTTGTTCAGCACGGGGATGAATTCCTCCGGTGCGGCCACGTAGCCGATGCGCCAGCCGGTCATGGAGTAGGCTTTGGACATGCCGTTCATGGTGAAGGTGCGTTCCTTCATGCCCGGCAGGGAGGCGATGCTGACGTGCTTTTCGCCGTCGTAGATCAGGCGTTCGTACACTTCGTCGGAAATGACGGCCAGATCATGTTTGATGGCCAGGTCGGCCAGCCCCTGCAGGGTTTCCGCGGAGAGCACGCCGCCGGTGGGGTTGTTCGGGGTGATGATGACGATGGCGCGGGTCCTGTCCGTGATCTTTCCGGCGACCTCGGCCAGATCCAGCTGGTATTCGTTTTCTTCCTTCAGTTCATACGCGACGGGGACGGCGCCCAGCAGACGGGGTACGTTCATGTAGTTGATCCAGACCGGGTCCGGGACCAGGATCTCGTCGCCTTCCTCCAGCAGGCAGGCCAGAACGGCGAAGACGGCTTCGGACAGGCCGGCGGTGATCAGGACCTCCGTGGGCTTGTAGTCCACGTGGTTCTCCCGGCGCAGCTTGTCGGCAACAGCCTGGCGCAGCTCCATGGTGCCGAAGTTGGAGGTGTAGAAGACGTCGCCGGCGGCCAGGCGGGCCTCAGCGGCCTTCTTGATGTATGCGGGGGTGTCGAAATCGGGCCGGCCGATCTCGAAGTGGATGACGGTGCGGCCGGCGCGCTCCATGGCCAGCGCTTTTTCGTTGACCTTGCGGATGCCGGACGGGGCCATCTTGTCCATACGGGATGCAATGCGGATCGCCATGGGAATAACTCCTTGTCTGCGCGGGCTGCTTGACCTTGCAGTCTCTCTTGCTTTCTGCTATGATTTTGACATGATCAGAAAGAAAAGTAAAATACGTAAGAGTTTATCACCTCTTCAACTGTTACTTATGGGAGGGCATCATGCTCAGCTATCGTGAATATATCCTGGCGATCAGCCGCTGCCGCAGCTTCTCCAAGGCGGCGGAGAAACTGCACATTTCCCAGCCGTGGCTCAGCGCTGCCGTGAAAAAAACGGAGCAGGAACTGGGCCTGCCGCTGTTCGACCGCTCCACCACGCCCATATCCCTGACGGAGGCGGGCCGGTACTACGTGGAGCAGGTGGAGAAGATCGGACACATCGAAGAGGAGATGGAGCGGCGCTTCGCGGAAATGCGCGCGGGTTCGGGCCGGCGCCTGCGCATCGGAAGCTCCATGTTCTTCTGCACCTACGTGCTGCCGGAACTGCTGACCGACTTCCGGGGCATGCATCCGGACATCCAGATCACGCTGGCGGAGGGCGAGGCGGAGAACCTGGCCGAGAAGCTGCAGAAAGGCGACCTGGACCTCATGATCGAAGTGGAGGAGGTGAAGGGGCGCCAGCTGGTGACGGTCCCCTGGGCCTCGGAAGAGGTCATCGTGGCCGTGCCGAAGCGCGACCCGATCAACCGGAAACTGGAGGAGTACGCGTATGATTTCGACGCCTTCCTCAAACGTGATTTCCCCGGAGGCCGCAGAAAGACCGTCCCCTTCTCCCTGTTTGCGGACGAGGAATTCCTGATCCTGTCGGAAGGTCACGACATCCGCGGGCGCAGCCTGGCCATATGCCGCCGCGCCGGCTTCGAACCGCGCGTCAAGCTCCAGCTGACCCAGATGATGACCGCCTACTACCTGGTCTGCGAAGGCCAGGGCGTGGCGTTCCTGCGCTCCACCATCCCCGAATTCGTCGCCCCCACGGACAGCGTCCTGTTTTACGAACTGGACGATCCGGCGGCGGTGCGCAGCATTTACCTGACTTACCGCGAGAACGCGGAGCCGCTGACGCTGGACCTGGTGAGATATCTGCAGGAGAGCGCGGCAGAGGACTGATCCGCCCGCATCGCAGCAAGGAGGACCCATGAAATACAGGGCCATATTGTTTGACAATGACGATACTTTGATGGATTTTCAGGCCGGGAACCGCAACGCGGTGAACAGCCTGCTGGATGAACTCGGGTATTTCCACCCGGACCGCTATGAGCAGTACGAGGAGGTCAACCTGGGCTGCTGGGCGGAGCTGGAGCGCGGCGAGATGGACCAGGCGCGGCTGAAGACGGAACGGTTCGCGCGGTTCATGGCGCGCTATGGCATTCCCGGCGATCCGGTGTGGGCGGGGGACCGCTTCGTGGAATTACTGGGGCAGCAGAGCATCCTGCTGCCGCACGCGGAGGAGACGGTGCGGCGGATCGCGGAGGAGCGGCCGGTCATCATTGTGACGAACGGGATCACGAAGGTGCAGAAGGCGCGGTTCGCGAAGTCCCCGCTGAACGATCTGGCGGCCGCGGTCGTGATCTCGGAGGAGATCGGCGTGGCAAAGCCGGATCCGGAGATGTTCTGGATGGCGCTCAGGCCGTTCGGGATCGCGCCGCAGGAGGCGCTGATGGTCGGTGACCGGCTCAGCGGCGATATCCTCGGCGCCAACCGCGCGGGCATCGACGCCTGCTGGTACAACCCGGCAGGACTGCCGCTGACGGAAGGCGTGCACGCGGAATACATCATATCGGATATCCGCGAGTGCGTGGCGATCGCGCTGCAGGAGTGAGGCGGCGCGGAAAACGACAGGGCCGGGGGAATGCCCCGGCCTGCATTATAGAAGGATAGAATTATGACTTATACACAGGAATATATACACGACGTCACGGAGCGCCAGCGGGCGTTTTTCCGCACGGGACAAACGCTGGACGTCTCGTGGCGCATCGAACAGCTGAAGAAACTGAAGCAGGCCGTCCTGGACCGCCAGGAGGCGCTGCAGGCGGCCCTGTACGAGGACCTCGGGAAGAGCCCGGCGGAGGCCTGGCTGTGCGACATCGGCCCGCTGCTCCTGGAGATCGATGAGACCCTGCGCGGCGTCCGCCGCTGGGCCCGCCCGGAGAGCCGTTTCAGCGGCCTCACCTGCTTCCCCAGCACGCGCACGACCGTCTACAAAATGCCCTACGGCGTCACGCTGATCATCAGTCCGTTCAACTTCCCTGTCCTGCTCTCGCTGGGCGTCCTGATCGCCGCCATAGCCGGCGGGAATACGGCGGTGCTCAAAGCCAGCTCCAAATCTCCGGCCTCGACGCGCGCGCTGCAGGAACTCATCGCGGATACCTTCCCGGAAGAATATATCACGGTGATCGGCGGCGGCCACGACGCCGCGGACCTGTGCCTCGCGGAGCGCTTCGATAAGATCTTTTACACCGGCTCCCCGGCCGTGGGCCGTCACATCCTGGAGATGGCGGCGAAAAACCTGACCCCCGTGGCGCTGGAACTGGGCGGCGAGACCGGCAACTGGGCCGTCGTGCGCCGGGACGCGGATCTGAAGGACGCGGCACGGAAGATCGCTTTCATGAAACTCTGCAACGCCGGCCAGGTCTGCATCAACATCAACCAGGTCGCGGTGGCGAAGGAAGTCGCGCGCGAATTCCTCGCGGAACTGCGCGCTGCGTTCACGAAGCAGATAGGAGAGAAGCCGGAGACGAACCCCGAGTACCCGAAACTGATCTCCCCGGCGGTCTACGACAAATGCGAGCGCCTGACGGAGCAGTACCGGGACCGCCTGATCTTCGGCGGCACCGGCGACCGCGCGGCCTGCCGCTTCGCGCCGACCGTGTTTTACCCGGTGGACGCGGACGAGGAGATCGTGCAGCACGAGCTGTTCTGCCCGCTGCTCCCGGTCGTCCCCTTCGCGGACGCGGACATCGACGACCTTATGACCCTCATCGCCTCCCGCGAGCACCCGTTGGCCCTGTACATCTTCACCAAAGACCTGAAATGGGCCCGCCGCACCATGTCCTCGCAACAATACGGCGGCGGCTGCATCAACGAAGTCTGCATGCACATGATGGTCAAGGGCGTCCCCTTCAACGGCACCGGCCACTCCGGCATGGGCGCCTATCACGGCGAATGGGGCTTCCGCGAGTTCACGCATCCGAGCACGGTTTTGACCGGGAGGACGCGCGGGAATATGTCCCTGCGGGAACATCCGTACACGAAGAGGAAACTGAAGTTTTTGAAAATGTTTGAAAAATAATAAAAGGGCCGTTGAAACAACGGCCCCTACGACAATCTGACAGGGGGACGGTTCCTTTGTCAGAAAACCTGACAAAGGAACCGTCCCCCTGTCAGAAAAAACGGGCGGCCGATGGCCGCCCTTCGTTGTTATTTGTTCTTCATCTCCTCCAGATAATCATTCAGCTCCGCGTTCACGATGTCCGTGATGAACATGTGACCCGGCGCGTGCGTGATCACGATGGGCGGTTTGGCGTTCTCCACCGCCGCCTGGGGCGTGACGCCGCAGGGCCAGAAGACGGGGATCTCGCCGGGGTAGATGTCCACGGGGTCGCCGTAGTCGGGCTTCGTTACGTCCTGGATGCCGATAGCCGCGGCCGGGCCCATGTGGACCGGCGCGCCGTGCACGTTGGGCATCTGTGCGGTGATCTGATACGCCTTCCACGCGTTTTCCGGCGTCATGGGACGCATGGAGCAGATCATGGGGCCGCGGAACGGACCGGCGGGTCTGGTCGGAAACGCGGGCACTTTGTACATGGGCACGTTGCGGCCCTGCGCGATGTGACGCACCTCGATGCCCTCGCGCATCAGCGCTTCTTCAAAGGAGAAGGAGCAGCCGATCAGGAAGCCCACGAAGCCTTCCTGCCAGTATTCGCTCGCGTCGGTCACTTCCTTCACGAACACGCCGTTTTCATAGATGCGGTAGCGCGGGATATCCGTGCAGATATTTGCTCCGTCGGCCATGGCGCGCGTAAGCGGCTCCGGGCCGTGGATGATCTCCAGCAGGGGGCAGGGGAAGGGGTTCAGCCGCGCGTATTCCTCAAAATCCGCGGCGTAATCCGGGGGCAGGATCACCAGGTTGGCCTGCGCATAGCCGGCGCACATGCCGGCGGTAGGGAAATCGATCCGGCCTGCGCGGATCAGCTGCCGCACTTCGGCGGGGCTCATGTTGACGTAAGGGGTAATATCGAATGCCATGATCAGCCTCGTTTTCAATTATATTCCATCGCCCGGTCGCGGTCCAGGAAAGCCCGGATCATCCGGTAATACTGTTCGTCCAGCTTCCGCGAATTCTGCGCCTGTTCTACGGTGACGGGGACGAAACGCACCTTGTCGCCGCCTTTGAGCTGGCCCAGATATCGGAAGTCCGCGGATATCACCGCGGCGATCTTGGGATACCCGCCGGTGGTCTGGCGGTCCGCCGCCATGATGATGGGCAGGCCCGCGGCCGGGACCTGTACGGCGCCCATCGCGATGCCGTCGGAAATGATGTCGGCGCCGCTTTGGTGCTCGATGACCGCCCCCTCCAGCCGGCATCCCATGCGGTCGGATTCCGCGCTGACGGTATAGACTTCGCTGCAGAACGTGCGCCGGCCGGCCTCGGTGAAATGGTCGTCCTGCGGACCCCAGACGACACGCAGACTATACTCTTTCTGCGGGACGAAATCAATGCCCAGCTTCCTCCGCTCCGCAAACGCCAGCTCCGGCCGCGGCGCGCGGAACCTCAGCTCATCCCCGGCCTCCAGCCTGCGGCCCTCATAGCCGCCGATCTTCGCCTTCATATACGTGGACCGGCTCCCCATGACCGCGGGAACGTCCAGCCCGCCGGCGAACGCCAGATACGCCCGGCAGCCGCTCCGCAGGCCCAGAAAACGCAGCACCTGGCCCGCTTCCACCTTCACCGCCTCATACCGCGGCACGGGCCTGCCGTCCAGCACGGCGCCTAAATCGCCGCCTGTCAGCGCGATATAATTGGCCTCCGTAAACTCCAGCTGCGGCCCCGTTACGGTAATCTCCAGCGTGGCCTCGCCGGGCTCGTTGTCCAGTATAATATTGGCCAGTTTCAGGCTGCGCGGGTCCATGGCGCCGGCCACGGGCACGCCGTACTGCTGATAACCGAAGCGTCCCAGATCCTGAACGGTGGTCTGAATGCCGGGCTGCAAAACGCGGATGCTCATGTCAGACCTCCTCCCGGGCATGGGTCTTCACCGCACACGTGCCCGCTTCCGCGTCCCGGAGGATCGCGTCGTATTCCGCCTGGGTGACAGGATAAAACTTCATGTAGTCGCCGGCTTCGGGGAGGATGGGCGGCTCGCGGTGCGGGTCGTACATCTTCATGGGCGTGCGGCCGATCAGGCGCCAGCCGCCGGGGGAATCGATCGGATAGACCCCGGTCTGCGTGCCCGCGATGCCGACCGAGCCGGCCGGGATCCGCACCCGCGGCTGCGTAAGCCGGGGCGCCGCGATCCGTTCACTCATCCCTCCCAGATACGCGAAGCCCGGCGTGAAGCCGAGCATATAGATCAGATACTCCGCGGAGCTGTGGATCCGGACGACTTCCTCCTCGCTGAGCCCCGCGTGCTCCGCCACGAAAGCCAGGTCCGGCCCCGCCTCCCCGCCGTACAGCACGGGGATCTCCAGCACGCGGCCGGGCGGGAGTTCCACGTCCCCGAGCCCGTCCGTCAGCGCCTCCAGCCGCTCCCGCAGGGCGTGATAGGAGAGCACGGCTGGGTCGTAATGCACCGTCAGGGACCGGTACGTCGGGACCAGTTCCACGACGCCGGGCAGGTCTGCCCGCTCCAGCGCGATCTTATACGCGCGGACGGCGCGGCTCACGGCCTCGCTGATCTCATCTCCGAATTCCACGGTCAGGGCGGTGTCGCCCATCAGTAAAAAACGCAAGTTTTCCATTGTGTTCACACGATTTCCGCCAGCGGGGCGATGCAGACGCCTTCCGCCTCCAGGCAGCTCCGGATGGCTTTCACGAACGCCAGCGCGGAGGGATTGTCGCCGTGGACGCAGATGGAATCGGCGGCCAGCGGGACTTCCTCGCCGGTGACGGCCGTGACGACGCCCTCTTTGACCATCCGGACGGTCCGGGCGATCGCGGTCTCCGTGTCATGGATCACGGCGCCGGGCTCGCTGCGGGGCACCAGGGTCCCGTCCGCCCGGTACGCGCGGTCCGCGAAGACTTCGCCGGCGACGCGCAGGCCTGCTGTCCGGCCGGCCTCGACCATACGGCTTCCCGCCAGCCCCAGCAGGATGATATCCTTATCCACCTCTGCGACCGCCTCCGCTATAGCGGCGGCCAGCGCCATATCCTTCGCAGCCATGTTGTACAGCGCGCCGTGCGGCTTGCAGTGCTGCAGTTTCAGCCCCTGTGCGCCCGTAAACGCGGCCAGCGCGCCGATCTGGTATTTCACGTAGGCTTTCACTTCCTGCGGCGTGCAGGCCATCTGGCGGCGGCCGAAGCCCACCAGGTCCGGAAAGCCCGGATGCGCGCCGATAGCCGCCCCAGCGGCCTTCGCCAGCCGGACCGTCTCCTCCATCACTACCGGATCGCCCGCGTGAAACCCGCAGGCCACGTTGGCGGAAGAGACATAGGCCAGGATCTCCGCATCCATGCCCAGTTTATACGCGCCGAAGCTTTCGCCCAGGTCGCTGTTCAGGTCGACTTTATACATAGCGGTTTCCTCTTTCGCAACAGTTTCTGCTGATAATATAGCATGACATTGTCTGCAGTGCCACCTAATTTCTGACAGGGGGACGGTTCCTTTGTCAGATTTCCGCCCTCCCCGGGCCGTTGAAACAACGGCCCTTACGAAAGCTTTATTAGAAAACCTGACAAAGGAACCGTCCCCCTGTCAGATTTGCCACCCCCCTCAACTTTTTTCAAAAAATTCCCTTCCTCCCCTTGCATTTTATTTTTATTGCGCTATAATACGGTTAGCACTCGAAGAAAACGAGTGCTAACAAATCCGAAATTCTTGTAGGAGGCAATATCATAATGAAACTGGTTCCTTTAGCAGACCGCGTGGTCTTAAAGCAGGTGGAAGCGGAAGAAGTCACCAAGAGCGGCATCGTGCTGCCCGGCAGCGCCAAGGAAAAGCCCCAGACGGCGGAAGTCATCGCGGTGGGCCCCGGCGGCGTGGACAAGGACGGCAACAAAGTGAACATGGAAGTCAGCGTTGGCCAGAAGGTGATCTACAGCAAGTACGCGGGCACCGAAGTGAAGCTGGACGGCGTGGAATATATCATCGTAAAGCAGAGCGATATCCTGGCTATCGTAGAGTGATCGGAGGAGAATGAATCATGGCAAAAGAGATCAAATTCGGCGCGGAAGCGCGTAAAGCACTGGAAACGGGTGTGAACACCCTGTCTGATACCGTCCGGGTAACGCTGGGCCCGAAAGGCCGCAACGTCGTGCTGGACAAGGCGTACGGTTCCCCGCTGATCACCAACGACGGCGTGACCATCGCCAAAGAGATCGAACTGAAGGACCCCTTTGAAAACATGGGCGCCCAGCTGATCCGCGAAGTGGCCTCCAAGACCAACGACGTGGCCGGCGACGGCACCACCACCGCCACCGTCCTGGCCCAGGCCATGGTCAACGAAGGCATGAAGAACCTGGCCGCCGGCGCCAACCCCGTGATCCTGCGCCGCGGCATGAAGACCGCCGCCGACCTGGCCGTGGAAGCTATCAAGGAAATGAGCAGCCCGATCTCCGGCAAGGAACAGGTCGCCCGTGTGGCCGCCATCTCCGCCGGGGATGACAACGTGGGCACGATGGTCGCGGACGCCATGGAGAAGGTCACCGGCAACGGCGTCATCACCGTGGAAGAATCCAAGACCATGCACACCGAACTGGACCTGGTGGAAGGCATGCAGTTCGACCGCGGCTACATCAGTGCCTACATGTGCACCGACATGGAGAAGATGGAAGCCGTCCTGGACAACCCCTACATCCTGATCACCGACAAGAAGATCGCCAACGTCCAGGAGATCCTCCCCCTGCTGGAGCAGCTGGTCCAGACCGGCGCCAAGCTCCTGATCATCGCGGAAGACATCGAAGGCGAAGCCCTGACCACCCTGATCGTCAACAAACTGCGCGGCACCTTCACCGTCGTGGGCGTGAAAGCCCCCGGCTTCGGCGACCGCCGCAAGGAAATGCTGAAGGACATCGCCGCCCTGACCGGCGGCCAGGTGATCAGCTCCGAACTGGGCCTGGAACTGAAAGACGCGCAGATCTCCGATCTGGGCCGCGCCAAATCCGTCAAGGTCAGCAAAGAGAACACCATCATCGTGGACGGCCTGGGCGATTCCGCCGAGATCGAAGCCCGCGTTGCCCAGATCAAAGCCCAGATGGAAGAGACCACCTCGGAATACGATAAGGAAAAACTCCAGGAGCGCCTGGCCAAGCTGGCCGGCGGCGTAGCCGTCATCCGTGTCGGCGCCGCCACCGAGACCGAAATGAAGGAATACAAGCTCCGCATGGAAGACGCCCTCAACGCCACCCGCGCCGCCATGGAAGAAGGCATCGTGGCCGGCGGCGGCTCCGCCTACATCCACGCCGCGGGGAAGGTGAAGGAAGCGGCCGACAAGATGTCCGGTGATGAAAAGACCGGCGCCCAGATCGTCCTGAAAGCTCTGGAAGCCCCTCTGTTCCACATCGCCGCCAACGCCGGCCTGGAAGGCTCCGTCGTCGTCAACCACGTCAAGGAATCCGAAGAAGGCATCGGCTTCGACGCCCTCAACGAGAAATATGTCGACATGGTCAAAGCCGGCATCCTTGACCCCACCAAAGTCACCCGCTCCGCCCTGCAGAACGCAGTCAGCGTCGCCGCAACCCTGCTGACGACAGAGAGCGTCGTCGCCACCATCAAGGAACCCGCTCCGGCCATGCCGGCGGGCGCCGGGATGGATGGGATGATGTGATCACCAGCGGATAAGAACTAGAAAACCCGGGGAACCATGCTCGCATGGGGACCCGGGTTTTTTAGTTCTTAAGCCGCGCCCTTCATGAGCATGCAGCAGGGGCAGGGGCCCCGCGGAATGCGAATGAAGGGGAGCACAGCGGGAGCGCAAGGCGCGGAGCTGTGCGGGGTGATCACATCCTGAGGTCTTATTATCTGTTAATTGGAACTTTTCTGAAAAACTCGAACTGCTCTATCGGAATTACGCTTCTTTGAATTGTTGAATCACTTGTGAAAAATATGATATAATAACTACAACAATATCTGTCGAAAGTAGGGAGGGCTATGAGAAAGCTAACTATTCTTGTTGATATGGATGGAACTATTGAATCGCTTTTGGACGTCTGGTTGAATAGACTTAATAAAAAGTACAACAGAAACGTCAAGTTTGAAGATATCACATCATGGGATATTTCAAAACTATATGACGGATTATCTCAGACGGACGTGATGAATGAAGTACTTGACGATTCAATTTGGCAAGAAGTCCAACCCATCAATGGCGCTTATAATGTGCTGAAAAAATGGATTGCAGAAGGACATCATGTGTATATAGTGACCGCCACGCCATATCAGTCTTTAAAAGCCAAAATGGACGATCTCCTTTTTCGTTGTTTCCCGTTTATATCATGGGAAAATGTTATTATTACTTCAAATAAGCAATTGCTAAAGTGTGATGTAATGATAGATGATGGCATTCATAACCTTATAGGCGGGGAGTATAAAAAGATTCTGTTTGATGCACCATATAATCGTAGTTTTGATGATAAAAATCAGGTATAATTAGAGTTAAAGATTGGGATTCCATAGATAAACTAATAACGAGTTTTTGTGACCTGTAACACCTGCCCAACCGAGAAAGAAGAGAACTTGCGATGAAATCCCCTATCATTTATACCAAACCAGAAACAATTAGTTCTGCATTTGCAGATGCAGTATATGATGAGATAGTAAAAAGGGGCGATCCGGATAAAACGGTTCTGCTAAATTATCCTACAGTTTATATTCATTACTGGAATAAAGATTTGTCTGATCCTGACAGCAAATACGATATTTATATTGGGGAGAGCAATGATGTAATTGAGCGTACAAAACAACACTATTATGACAGTTCTAACCCTAAAAACTGGCAGTATGATTTATCTCGATCTGGCGCAACTCCGAATCTAGTGATAATCGGACATGATCATTTTAATAAATCACTAACGCTGGACATTGAAAACAGAATGATTCAGTATGCGCTTGGCATGTCAACAGTTGAGAATGTCCGCAATGGACGCGGGAATCCTCAGAATTCGTATTATCCTGATGTTGAATTGGATGAATTGTTTTCTAAAATATGGAGACAGCTCAGAAGATATGATAAGAGATTTTTCTTAACCGAAGCCGAAATAAAAGACTCCGCCATTTTTAAAGCATCACCATTTCACAAACTGACAGATGAACAAATAAAAGCACAAAATCTGATTACAGATACTGTAAGAAATGCATTATCAAGATTTTCAGCAATGGGGGCAGTCGCTGCTCAAAACCATCAACTTGTTTTTGTTGAAGGCGAAGCCGGAACCGGAAAAACAGTTCTTACCAATAGTACTTTTTATAAACTGATTGATGAAGGATATAAGTGCCAGTTACTTGTAAACCATGAGGAACAGGTTAGCGTTTATAAGGAAATTGCAAGAAAGCTTCAGTTACCGGATTACGAAAAGATAGTAAGTAGGCCTACTACTTTTATAAATAACCAGAGCATAACAGAACCCATAGATGTTGCATTTATAGATGAGGCACATCTTTTATGGACTCAAGGAAAACAGACATATCGTGGAAACAATCAGTTGGACGATATTATGGCCAGGGCTAAAGTAACGGTAATAATGTTTGATGAATACCAGATTCTGACAACTGAAGAATATTGGGAGCCTGCGCAGATAATAAACAAGCGCGTGTTGTCACAATCACAAGGCAATTATTTGACACTGACCAATCAGTTGCGGATGCACGCAGGAAATGAAATAATGGATTGGATAGATGCCATAACCAAACGTTTCACAGTGGATAAATTAGTCAGCAATCCATCTGGATATGATTTGCAAATCTTTGACTCGCCAGATGATTTGGATAAAGCGATAAGAAAAAAAGCAAATGAACCAGACAAAAAACTATCCAGAATAGTGGCATCATACGACTGGGATTATAGTGACAGAAATACCCCACATACAGGCAAGCCTTATTGGGGAGTTAATATTGGGGACAGTTTCTTTAAGCCATGGAATCGAGAACTTCTTAAAAGTACTCTTGCAAATATGAAAAAAAGGTCGGAGAAACAATCTCTCAGAAAATTGGCTTGGGCTGAACAACCACAAACCATAGACGAGATTGGATCAACTTTTACAATTCAAGGATTCGACTTGGTTTATGCAGGAGTTATTATAGGTCCTTCTGTTAAGTATAGAAATGGTAAAATTGAATTCCATCCGGAATGCAGTAAAAACGACAAGGCAATTCGGAATCGGACGTTAAGTGACGGAACAAAAAGGAAATTTGCCGAGTACCTTCTGAGCCATGAACTTAGGGTTTTGCTGACGCGTGGTGTGAAGGGTATGTACATTTATGCATGTGATGACGAATTAAGGAATGCACTTAAGGACTCTTTGATTTGAGGACTTAACTCTGCCGTATATCATTCCCCCCAGGAGGCTCCCCATGACCGAAACCACCCTCGCCCGCATCCGCCGCTTCACGTCCGACCGCGACTGGGACCAGTTCCACACCCCCGCCAACCTCGCCAAATCCATCGTCATCGAGGCCGCGGAACTCCTCGAATGCTTCCAGTGGAGCGACGAATACGACCTCCAGCACGTCAAAGAAGAACTGGCCGACGTCCTGGTCTACTGCCAGGACCTCCTGGACAAACTGGGCCTGGACGCGGACGAGATCATCAACATGAAGATGGATAAGAACGAAGCGAAATACCCGGTAGAAAAATCGAAAGGCAGCGCGGCGAAGTACGACCGGCTGTGATCCCGCATTCCAAACCGCAGAACCAGGAGGTCCCCCCGCTTGGCCACTGACCGCAAAAACAAAAAAGAAATCTTCGAAAACCTCCCCGTGCCCCGCGCCCTCTGGGTCATGGCCGTCCCCACCGTCATCAGCCAGCTGATCAACCTGATCTACAACATGGTGGACGCCTACTTCATCGGCCGCACCGGCAACTCCTACATGATGGGGGCCACCACGCTGACGCTGACGCTGGTCATGATGAACACGGCGCTGTCCAACATCACCGGTATCGGCGGCGGCAGCCTGCTCGCGCGCCTGATGGGCGCCGGAAGAGAAGAAGAGGCCCGCCGCGTCAGCGCCTTCAGCATCTGCTGCTCCGCCGCGATCGGCTTCACCTACTCCCTCCTGCTGGGCCTCTTCGCCCGCCCGCTCCTGCTCTTCCTGGGCGCCTCCGACAACACCATCGGCTACGCCCTGCAGTACACGCAGCTCGTCCTGGTCCTGGGCAGCATCCCCAGCCAGCTCTCCATGACGCTGGCGCACCTCCTGCGCAACGCCGGCTATTCCGGCAAGGCGAGCCTGGGCCTGTCCGGCGGCGGGATCCTGAACATGATCCTGGACCCGCTCTTCATGTTCGTGCTGCTCCCGCCCGGCTATGAAGTGGTGGGCGCCGCCCTGGCCACGCTGCTGTCCAACACCGCGGCCTGCCTGTACCTGCTGTTCACGTACCGCCGGGCCCGGGAGACCGCGCCCCTGAGCGTCTCGCCCGCGGTAGCGCGCCGGACGGAGCGGGGCAGCGTGCGCGCGCTGTTCGCGGTGGGCGTCCCTTCCGCGATCCTGACCGGCCTGTTCGACCTGGCCAACGTCTGCGCCAACATGATCGCGGCCGCGCACAGCGATCTGGTGCTGGCCGGCCTGGGCATCACGATGAAAGTAGAGCGCGTCCCGAACGCGATCAGCATCGGCATCTGCCAGGGCGCGATGCCCATCATCGCGTACAATTACGCCTCCGGCAACACGGCGCGGATGAAAAAAACGATCAACACCGCGCGCCTGTGGGGCCTGTGCGTGGCGGCCTGTGCCATCCTGTTCTTCCAGCTCTTCGCGGAGCCGGCCACGCGCCTGTTCCTGGACACCTCCAAAGCCGGGGCGGAGAACGCGCTGCTCACGATCTCGTTTGCCGCAATGTTCCTGCGCATCCGCTGCTTGGCCTCGCCCGTGCAGTTCATCAACTACCACAGTTCCTTCTGCATGCAGGCCATGGGCCGCGGCCGCTCTACGATGATCCACGCGGCGGTGCGGGAACTGGTGGTGTACATCCCGCTGATGTTCCTGCTGGACAAGCTGTTCGCGGAGCCCGGGCTGGCGGCGGCGCTGCCGGCGGCGGAGAGCGTGAGCGCGGTGTTCGCGATGTGGATGCTGGCGAGGGCGATCAGGTCCGCGACGGAGAAATGAGGCGGAGATGATACGTAGGGGCCGATGTTTCATCGGCCCGGAAAGACATAAAAAGGGAGGCCGTTAAGGCCTCCCCGTTGTTTTGTTATGCTGTTTTACGCTTCCTTCCTGCGGCGGCTCAGGACGGCGGCCAGAGCAGTGCTGGCGGCCATGATGAGGGCAACGAAGAGGAGGATGCTGCCGTCATCGCCGGTAGGCGGAGGCGTGGCAGGCGTGGTGGTCGGCGCGGGGGTGGTGGTCACTTCGGGCGTTGTGGTTTCCTCGGGGGTGGTGGTCACTTCGGGAGGCGTGGTCTCCTCGGGGGTGGTGGTCACTTCGGGAGGCGTGGTCTCCTCGGGAGTGGTAGTCTCCTCGGGAGTGGTTTCTTCCGGAGTGGTGGTCTCTTCGGGAGTGGTTTCTTCCGGAGTGGTGGTCTCCTCGGGGGTCGTGATCTCTTCCGGCGTGGTCTCCTCGGGCGTCGTCGTTTCCTCCGGAGTGGTGGTTTCTTCCGGCGTGGTCTCGGGCACGTAGGTGTTGGTAAATTCGGCGATGTTGTCTTCCGGGCCGTCCACTTCGGCGACGAGGTGGCCTTCGCCGTCGTCGGTCACGGTGACGGTGATGGTATAGACCTGCGTGTCGTAGGTCCAGCCGGCGGCGCTGCCGATCTCTTCGGAGATCTCAAAGGTGTAGGTGCCGGCCGCGTCAAACGTGAGCGGGGCGAACCATTCCTCGCCTTCGCCGTCGATGGTGACGGACTCGGTGTAGTCTTCGCCGTCGGTCAGCGTGAAGGTGAAGGTCAGCGTGTCTTCCGGCTCGCCTTCGATGTTCTTGCGGGCGCCGAAGGTCACTTCAACCGGCTCGGCTTCGTAGGGGTTGGTCACGGTCAGGGAATCGTTCCCGTCGTAGCTGACCTCGGCGGTCAGTTCGTTGGTGTCCGCGTCCTTCGTGACGGTCACGACGACGCTGTGAGGTTCCGTGTCATACGTGACGCCGGGGATGTCGCCGGGCTGCTCAGTGACGGTGTATTCGTAGGTACCGGACTTCTCAAAGGTGATTTCGCCGAAGCTGACGGTCGGCTCGTCCTTGGTGACCGTCACTTCGGTGACTTCCGGCATAGGAGCGCCTTCGGTCACGGCTTCCAGGACGAAGGTGAAGCTGTCCGTGTCTTTCCATTCGCGGCCGGTCAGTTCCTTGGTGACTTCGATCTCCGTGACGGCGGGTTCGTAGGTGTTGGTGATGGTCAAGCTGCCTGCGCCGTCGTAGGTCATTTCGGCGGTCAATTCGCCGGTCTCTTCGTTCTTCGTGACGATAACGGTCAGGGTGTGCGCCGTGGTGTCGTAGGTGACGCCGTCCGCGCCATCGTTCAACTCGGTGATGGTGTACTGGTAGGTGCCGGCTTCCTTGAAGAGGATGGAACCGTAGACGGCCGTGGGTTCGTCCTCGGTGGCGGTCACGACGGTCTCCGCGGGCATCGGGGCGCCTTCGGTGACGGCGGCCAGCTTAAAGCGGAACGCGTCGGCCTTGCCCCAGTCTTCGAAGGCCTTGGTGACTTCGGGCTTCACGGAGACGGTGCCGGGCTTGTCGACGGGGACGTTTTCGATGTATTCGGAGACGACGTCTTCATACACGATGGTGCCGTCCTCGGCCGTGACCGGGTTGGGCAGGGTGATGAAGAACGGATCCGCGACGTATTTGACCTTCTCCGCGTTCAGGCGCTCCACGACCAGGTAGGAGCCGCGCTCCAGCGCCGTAAAAGCGTAGCCGGTGTCGTCCGTGGTGATGGTGGCGACGAGGTTGTCGGAGGTGGCGTAGCGGGCGACGTCTTCGTCCGTGGGCTTGGCGGGAAGCTCCTCGCCTTCGTCCGGAACGGCGCGGTAGACGTCAAAGCTGATGTCGGAGATGGGGTAGTTGGTGCCTTCCGCGGTCTTGTAGACGCGCAGACCCATTTCGACGTCCTGATTGAAGGTGAAGCTGTCCTCGGCGTGGATGCGGGTGGTGCCTTCGGCGACGCCCACGAGCGACTGGGACTTGTCATAGCCTTCCTTGGGCTCATAGAAGTACACGCCCTTGGCCAGGTCCTGCGTGCCGTCGACCGAGACGGTCACGGTATCGCCGTATTTCGCGGTGATGGAGACCTGGTAGACGGTCTTGCCGCTGACGTCCACGGTCTCGCTGCCGTTCATGTCGGCTCCCTGTTCGCTGATGACTTTAATGGCGACGTTGTCGCCCGCGGACGTGGTCCCGTGGTTCAGGAAGATGTTCAGGTCGACCTGGTAGGTGTCGGACGTGCCGGGCACCAGCGCGGTGCGGGCGATGGTGACGTCGGTGATGACGATCTGGTTATCGGACGCCTGCACGCCGGGCAGATTGGACAGGAACGTGGTCAGAGAATTGATGCGGTCTTCCAGTTCCGGATAATAGGTGTAGCTGTAGTAGCCCACGTAGTAGTCGCCGGGAGCGATGGCGTACCAGTCCCAGATCTCGTTGCGGTAGTCGTGCATGGAGGACATCAGAAGCTTGACGCGCTCGGTGCGGACTTCATTCATGGCGCCGGTGCCGACGTAGCTGGTGTCTTCATAGTGGTTGGAGTAGTTCCAGATGGCCAGCTGCACGCCGGCGATGATGTCGCTGCGGGTCAGGGCCGCCGCTTTGTCGGCGGGGTAGCCGTTCGCGGCGAGCCATTCCTTCATCTGGTCGATGGTGACGTACGGGTAGGAGTTCTGCACGATGGCGCGGATGTGCGAGGCGGCCTCCTCGCTGTAGTACGTGGCGTCTTCCAGGTTGACGCGCTTGTAGTGCCAGCCCCGGACCGCGTTCATGGCGGTGTCGCAGCAGTAAGTCAGATCATAGTTGCTGGAACCGTAGACGAAGCGGCCGTCCGGCTCCCAGGAGGTGATGCCGGTGCTGGCGTCTATGATGGCGAAGTTGGCGGGGATGCCGGCGTCCGCAAAGCTGAAGCTGATCTCATAGCCGCGCATGAACTCGTAGATGTACGGGTCGGACGGGTCGGTGACGGGGGTCACGGAGATCGGGTAGCTCAGCTGGTCGGTGGAGATGGGCGCCACGATCAGGTCTTCGCTGTGCAGGGGGAAGGTGGTGGGCAGCGTGTCGTACGGCGTCAGCTTGGCCAGGTTGGCGGCGGCGGTCTCGTCCGCGGCGATGGCGGCCTTCTGGTCGTCGCTCAGGGCGTCGTAGGCTTCCTTGGCGGCGGCGCGCTTCGCGAACATGTCGTCCAGATAGTCGCGGTACTCCTGCTGGGCGGCGAGGTGCTGATCCGTATAGTTGTTGTACGGGCGGCGGCCGGTCAGGTTGTTGTGCTGGGTGACCGTGACGCGATAGTACTGCATTTCCGCAAGGGAGTCGATGCCTTCGAGCAGGGTCTTGACGTTCTCCACGGCCTCGTCTTCGCCTTCCGCGCGGACGCGGGTGGCGGCGGGGGCGAGCAGGGTGAAGAGCATCAGGAAGGCGATGCCGAAGGCGGCGAGTTTCGTCCAATACTTCTTCATGTTTTTTCCTCTTTTGGTTTTTGAAATAGAGTTAACGTTCATTGACGGAAAGCGCGCGGGCGCTTTTCCCACAATTTTCTAATATACATTAAGTAAGAGTACGTGTCAACATAAAAAGGCGCCCGATGGACACCTTTCAAAAAAGGGCGGCCAATGGCCGCCCCTGTGGGTTTGGTTTGATTATGCTTCCTTCTTGCGGCGGCTCAGGATGGCGGCCAGCGCGGTGGAGGCGGCCATGATGAGGACGACGAAGAAGAGGATGCTGCCGTCGTCGCCGGTAGGCGGAGGCGTGGGGGTCGTGGTGGCAGGCACCGTGGTGCTCTCTTCGGGCGTGGTGGTCTCCTCGGGCGTGGTGGTCACTTCGGGAGTGGTTTCTTCCGGAGTGGTGGTCTCCTCGGGGGTAGTAGTCTCTTCCGGAGTGGTGGTCTCTTCCGGCGTCGTTTCGGGCACGTAGGTGTTGGTGAATTCGGCGATGTTGTCTTCGGGGCCGTCCACTTCCGCGACGAGGTGGCCTTCGCCGTCGTCGGTCACGGTGACGGTGATGGTGTAGACCGTCGTGTCGTAAGTCCAGCCGGCGGCGCTGCCGATCTCTTCGGAAACCTCAAAGGTGTAGGTGCCGGGATCGGTGAAGGTGAGTTCGCTGAACCATTCCTGGCCCTCGCCGTCGATGGTGACGGACTCGGTGTAGTCCTCGCCGCCGGTCAGGGTAAAGGTGAAGGTCAGGGTGTCTTCCGGCTCGCCTTCGATGTTCTTCTTAGCGCCGAAGGTGACGCTGACCGGCTCGTGCTCGTGGCGGTTGGTGATCGTGAATTCGTCGATCTCGGTGACATAGGCTTTTACCGGATCTTCAAGGATCGTGTAGAAGACTTCGTCGCCGTCATGGTAGGCGGGCAGGTCGGTGAAAGTGTGCTTCCAGCCATTCTCCTCGCTCAGGGTCACGACTTCGATCTCGGAGCCGTCCGCGAACAGGTGGACCGTGATGGTCACGGGGCGGAGGCCTTCGGCGTCGTCGTTGTCGTCCCAGATCTTGACGACTTCGATGTCGCGGAGCAGGGTGTTGATCACGAAGAAACCGTCGATCTCGGATTCATAGCCTTCGACTTCGACTTCTTCGACCGTGTATTCGATCTCCGCGCCGTCCTTGTACTTGGGCAGTTCGGTGAAGGTGAAGCGCCATTCGTTGTCGGCGTTCAGGACGGCAGTGGCTACTTCCGTGCCGTCGGCCAGCAGGTGAACGGTGATCTCGGCCGGACGCAGGCCTTCCAGGTCGTCGCCGTCGTTCCAGATCTTGATGACTTCGACTTCGGTGAGCTGGGTGTTGGTGATGGTGAATTCGTCGATGGCGGCTTCATAGCCTTCGACCGGGTCTTCAGTGACGGTGTACTCGATCTTGACGCCGTCTTCGGTGTAGACGTACAGGGCGGTGAAGGTGTGCTTCCAGCCGTTGTCCTCGTTCAGGACCGCGGTGTCAAGTTCTTCGCCGTCAGCCAGCAGGTGAACGGTGATCTGTTCGGGACGGAGGCCGTCGGCGTTGTCGCCGTCTTCCCAGAGCTTTTCGACTTCGATGTCGGTGAGCTCGCGGTTGGTGATGGTGAACTCCAGGATGCCGGTCTCATAGCCGGGGACCGGGTCTTCGGTGACGGTGTATTCGATGCGGTTTTCGCCGTTGAAGACGGGCAGGTCGGTGAAGGTGTGCTTCCAGTCATTGGTCGCATCCAGGACCGCGCTGTCGATCTCTTCACCATCCGCGAACAGGTGGACGGTAATGGAGTCGGGACGCGTGCCGGAGGCGTTGTCGCCGTCCTGCCAGATCTTTTCGACCTGGATGGACTGGATCAGGGTGTTGGTGACGGTGAAGCCTTCGACGGAAGCGAGATAGTGCTCGATATCGTCTTCTTCAATGGTGTACTCGATCTCCTGACCGTTCTCCGCGTACTTGGGCAGGGCGGTGAAGGTGTGCTTCCACTCGTTGTCCTGGTCCAGGGTGACGGCGTCGATCTCTTCGCCGTCGGCGAACAGGTGGACACGGACGCCGGCCGGGCGGAGGGCGTCGGTGTCATCGGCGTCGTCCCAGATCTTTTCGACGGGGATGTCGATGAGCTGGGTGTTGACGATAGTGAAGCCGTCGATGACGGTGCTGTAGCCGTCGACCGGGTCTTCGGTGACGGTGTATTCGATTTCCTCGCCGTTCTCATAGACGTAGAGGTCTTCGAAGGTGTATTCCCAGTTGTTCTCCTGGTTCAGGGTACCGGAGGCGACTTCCTGATCGCCGGCAAACAGGTGGACGGTGATGGATTCGGGGCGGACGTCATCCGCGTTTTCGCCGTCGTTCCAGGTCTTGGTGACGGTGATGTCGGTGAGCTCGCGGTTGGTGATGGTGAAGCCGTCGGCGCCGATAACGGTCTCATAGCCTTCGACTTCGACTTCCCGGATCTCGTAAGGGATGGTGCCGCCGTCGTCGAAGTAGACCTGCAGGTCGGTGAAGGTGTGCTTCCAGTTGTTCTCCGCGTTCAGGGTCGCGGTGCCGGCTTCGGTGCCGTTCGCGAGCAGGGTGACGGAGATGGAGGTGGGACGCAGGTGGTGGGCGTCGCCGTTGTCGTCCCAGATCTTCTGCACTTCGATCTCGGTGACTTCGTAGTTGGTGATGGTGGAGCCGGGCTCCAGGCGGTCGTCCGGACCGGTCACGGACCAGTAGTGGGACACGGGGTCTTCGCTGAAGGTGTAGACGATCTCCGTGATGTTGTCGCCTTCGCCGGTGTTCTTCGGGAGGTCGCGGAATCTGACGGTGTAGGTGCCGTCGCCGTTATCCGTGCAGGTGCGGAGGTCCGTGTACAGGGAGGTCACTTCCGTACCGTCCGCGTACAGGTGGATGAAGGAAGCGTATTCGTCGGCGGTGGGGCGGTAGCCGTTGGCGTTGCCGCCGTCGACCCAGACTTTGGTGATGCTGACGTCAACGGCCTGGCGGAGGGAAAGGGTGGCGCGGACGGGCTCCACGGTAAAGGTGGAGAGCATGCACTGCGGGTCGTTGGCGTAGTAGAGGTTGGCGTAATGGTTGATGGCGCCGGGGACGTTCTCTTCACTCCACGCTCTCCAGTAGTTGCGGTCGTGGAAGACCTGGGGATAGTAGATGTAGAGGTAATAGTCGTCCGGATAATCGGTCATTTCGATCAGTTCATGCCAGGCGTCCTTGAAGTCCTGCGGGAAGACGTAGGAGGAATCGTTCCGGTGATCGTTCATGCCGTGGCTGACGCAGGAGCCGAGGTAGCTGCCGCCGGGTCTCCACTGGTAGTTGCCGTTATCGTCATAGACAATGGGGCCGGAGGTACCGTCGTTGTCCCGGCGGAGCAGCATGTTGTTGCCGTTCTCGTCGTTCGTTTTCAGCGAGTCGAGGTCGCCGTCAGTATACTGCTTGATGGCGATGGCCATGACGAGGTCCGTGATGGTGTCGTCAAAGCCGTATTTTTCCTTGATGTAATCGCGGTGATAGATGATGGACACGACGTGGTCGTAGAGTTCCTGCGGCGTCAGTTCGAGCGTGCCGTCATAGCCTTTCCATTTGTTCTGGGCCAGTTGGTACAGCAGGTCGGGCGAGCCGACCAGGCGCTTGAAGCGGGCGTCTTCATCATCCGGGGTCGGGGCGTCGTAGTTCTGGTTGAAGCAGAATGCCCGGACCTGTTCGCCTTCGTCCTGGATGAAATAGGACTCGATACGGTCTCTGTAGGTGCCGCCGTGGCCGATGCAGTACGGCTCGTAGAGGGGATTGCCGTATTCGGCGGGGACCGTGATGCCCTGGATGTCATCGCGTTCCTCGGCTTCGGTCAGGCTGATGCTCAGCGCGGCTTCGCTCTTGCTGCCGTCGATCCGGTAGCCGCTGGGGGCGATGTCGATGTAGACAAGGTAGTCTCCGGCGGGCAGGAAGAGGGAGAAGGTCGAGTCGGCGTTGGTCAGGGTCTGGATGATGTTGCCATCGGAATCCTGTACCCGGACTCTGGCGCCGGAAACGGGGTTGCCGGCTTCGTCAACGACGCTGACGTAGACAGGTTTTTCGATGGTAGGACTGGCCGGCAGGTCATCGTCCGCGAGCGCGGTGCCGCAGACGGCCAGGACCGCGATCAGGATGAGGGCCGGAATGAGTCTCCACAGTTTCTTCATGGATATACCTCCTTGAATGATAAGAGAGTGCTGGTTTTTTACGATTCATGTTGCTGTAAGCCTATACATTATAAGGTAGAGAAAGGAGAAAGTCAAATGTTTTTGAGAGATTTGTACATTATATAAGGACGGATGATGCGCTTTTCCGGGCGGATACGCAGGAGGAGGGGAGAGCGGCAGGGTGAGGTCGGGAGAGGTGGGGAAAGACCGGAGCGGAAGGAGGGAAAGGAAGAAAAACAGCAGATTTTTCTGCTTTATTTTATTAGTTTTTTGCGACTGAAAACGAAAGATAATTTAGCGAAATGCGAATGTGACAATGATAAATTAAACACAATCGGACTGCAAACCGCTGTAGTGGCGGTTTTACCCTTCAAAACAGCGCGAAAAACGGTGAAAATTTCCGAAGATTTAAAAATGAAACAATAAAATATGCAAAATCGCGTTAAAATTTCACAAATCAGGGGCCTTGCAGGGGCGTCCGGTGGATAAGCCGGAAGAGGGCTCTGAAAAGGGCATTTCCCGCCGCCCGGAAGAGGAGCGGAAGCGGGAAAGACTTGAAAAAAGAGAAAAATTATTATATATTAAAGCGGATTATGGGGTTATGGGGAATACTGTGCCCAAAGAAGAAACCATCGCAGGAACCGCTGTTTTGCCTGCGAAAAACCGTACAGGAAGCCCTGTACCCGTAGCTGAAAGAGTTGTTTTAAGCACATCATAACCGCCGCGAAAAGCTGCTGCGGCGGAAGGAAGGAGCAAGAAATGATAACAACCAGAAAGCGTTTGCTCTCACTGCTGCTGGCCTTTAGCATGGTCATCACGCTGCTGCCGCATGTTTCGCTTGCGGCGGAAAAAGAGCAGAAGCCAGGCACCAATGTGTCCACGGAGACTAAGGATTCTAAGGACACGAAGGAGAAGGATTCTTCGAAAATCGAAGAACCAATTACACCTGTGGACGTCAGTGAACTCCTCGGGGACCGCGACGGTGAAGGTGATCTGTCGCCCCAGGAGATCCATGACAGGATCCACCAATATGCTGACAACCACTATATTTATGGCGCAGCAGAGTATACTCCCAAGCTGGAGATCAGCATCGTAGAATCCAGTTATACAGGCCCTGTAAAAGCCGGTTCTACGGTGGATTACATGATCAAATACCACTACCTGCGTCCTGACTCCTGGCAGCTCGGCTGGCCGGGCCTGGAGTTTATGGCGGACTGGTACGGCAAGGCAAATGACGGAACACTGCTTCCGAACAAGTTGGTCGTGAAGCTTCCGGCAGGCCTTTCTCTGAAGGAGATCGGCGGCAGGACTGACAACCCTTATACGGAAGAAGACGGATTCAAGATCTATGAATTGGATCTGGACCCGATCGCAGCGAACGACAAGAGCTTCTTCACGACCATCAAGATCTATGTCGAGAATAACGGCAAAGAAGGTTCCGTCAACGAGGATCCCGGGTATGTCTTCCCTGCGGACGCTTTCACGTTCACGTCTTCGTTCGAAATCGTAGACAGGCAGAACCAGGCCCCTTCCTATGTCGTTGACACTTATACGCAGACCGTTTCGATCGCTCCCGAACCCATCAAGACGTACTCGCCTGATGTGTGGGCTGCGAAGAAGAGCAACCTGAATGCGGAACTGCAGACGGTCAGCGGCACTCAGATGGCCGTCTTCACCTGGGATATTGCCGTCGGTCTGCTGAACGAAGGCGAGACGCTGCTTCCCGGCAATATCGCGCCCGGTGTCGAGAACGATGAAAACTATTACAGCCGCAAAGGCCGTGAATACGTCGAATCGATCAAACTGACCGATTCCTTCGTGACGATGCTCAGCAAGGATGGCAATTATGTCACAGACATGGTCGACAAGTTCGTCATTCAGAAGTATACCGGCAATTCCACTGTCGGCGCTGAGTATGACCTGCTGGAAAACCCTGCGCCGGTGATCTGGGGCAGCGGCGCGGTCCAGAGTCTGGTGATGGACCAGGTCGAGAGCATCGACTCCGACGGTGATGAGCAGGCGGATACCTCTACGCCGATCTTCACCAAGTATCGCGTGACGATCGCCTTTGAGGTCGAAGAAGACTGGATCGGGCAGTTCCCGCTTCAGGACGGCTATGATCTGGTTACTACGAACACGGTGACCATGGACGCGACCTTCGCGCATCTGGATGACCAGGTCAGCTATTCGACCGCGGAAGAACCGGTCGAACTTCCGACCACTCCTCCCGCCAAGCTGGAGTTCACCAAACTGATCCATCTCTATACGGGCGGCGAACCGGTCGACTACGACAAGAATTCGCATTCCCCGAGACTGAAGACGGGTTACGGCAACATTCAGTACGTCATCAGCGCGAGCGAAGAGTTTTCCTTATATAAGAAAGTCGGCGAAGACACCTATGAAGTCATGGAAGGTTTCTCCGGCAGCAACAGCTATACCGTCACCACTCATACGGAGTATTATCTCGAACCGGGTATCACTTACACCCTGTCCGAGGTCCTGAATGATGACCAGGCTGCGAGAATGACCCCCGTGGACGGCATCAGCTCCTATACGAATACGCCTGCGTCCGGGGACACCTGGACGGAGACCTTCGAGAACAAGGAGACTGTCGGCCGCGTCTGGATCCACAAGACGGACGACAGCGGCAGAAACCTGGGCGGCGCCCGTTTCGGTCTGTTCCTGCCCGGCAGCGATACTCCGGTCGTAGCCGATGATACGGACGCCGGCACCGGCTACCTGTATTTTGAAAATGTTCCTTACGGCACCTACATCCTGCGTGAGATTCACGCTCCTTCCGGATACGCGCCTGACTTTGAGGAAATGACGATCACCATCGATGCGGAACATGCGATCCCGACTGAGCCGATCGAAGCTTCCAACACCCTGACCGGCGTTTCCATCACGCTGATCAAGTACGTCGGCGGCGCGGAAGGCACCAGCCCTACGGATATCGCCACGACGGCCACCACCAGCTTCCCCGGCACCTTCGTCCTGCAGCGCAGGACGGCGGACTCCGCCTGGGAGGACGTTGCTGGCGTGTCCACCACCGTGGACGCCTACGGCAAGATCTACGCGGAAGTGGACGCCTTCGCGAGCGACGGCAAGGTGTATTACTACCGCTTCGTGGAAACGATGCCGGACGGCTACTATGATCCTGTTACCGGTGCGACCGGCACGGTCTACGGCCCTTCCGAAGACGGTATCACGCTGACTGATGACAGCGGCGCCGCTCAGCCTAAAGAAGTGAAGATGTACAACCGTAAGATCTTCAGCATCAAGGCTGACAAGAACTTCTACACTATTAAAGATGACGGCACTACTCAGATCGAAGCCAAGACGACCTCCGTCACGCTGTACAAATCCGTAAACGGCGGGACTCCTTCCCCTGTCGGAACGGATACGTTCGGCTGGACGAGCACGAACCCTGAAACTCACAAGTACGCCGAGTGGTCGAACCTGCGCGGCTTCGAAAATGGCCAGAAGGTCACCTACCTGCTGAAGGAATCCGAGCTGGAAGGTTATGTATCGGCCGCCGGCAACCTGCTTACCGTATGGGACGTCGATGATTCTTACTATAAAATCAATACCGACGCGCTTCCCGGTGACGCGACGTTCAAGCCGCTGCTGCTGAACTATCGTGACATCATCCCGATGTGGATGTACAAATATGATTACGGTGCCACCAATTCTTTCGTGAAAGGCGCCAAGTTTACCGTTTACGAGAGTGACGGAACCACTATCGCCAAGGATGCGAAGACCGGTGCTGAACTGAAAGACATCGAGATCACGAGCAATCCTTATAAGTTCTTCCTGGAAGCCGGTAAGGTTTACTACTTCGTAGAAAATCCCACTACCGGCACTTCGGACGGGAAGCCTTGGCACTGGAAAGCGTACTGCAACGGCAAGACCAGTACTATTCAGAACACTGATCTCCACACGAACTCCAGAGGCACGATCGATTTAAGCGGCGAGCATCAGCCTGCGCGGACGAACAATTCCACTTCGACCGCGAAGTATTACCGCGCTGCCATGTACAACCAGTACGAGCCTATCGTGAAACTCAAGAAGGTCAGCTCGCTGGCTCCCAACGGATCTCACATCAGCGGCGCGAAGTTCAAAGTCTATACGAAGACGGCGGACGGCAAATTTGCTCCGTATCCGAGCGCAGCAGATCAGTACGAGATCTCGGCGACGAACGGCAACGTTGACGGAAAGTACTTCCCTGCGGCTGCTGACGGGACGACTTACTACTTCCGTGAGACCACGGTTCCTGCCAACTATCTGGATCCCGATGAGAACTTTGATCTGTATCATGCTCTGGATCCTAAATATGAACAGGGCCAGATCGTAGGAGAAGGAACGGATCTCCACACCTTCTACCCGGTCACGATCACGAATGTCAGTACCAGAACGACAAACGTCTTCAGCTTCACATTCAAGGATATTCCGAACCTGGGCAGCCTGAAAGTCAAGAAGACCGTTGACGGCGTACCGTCCGCGGGCTTTGACATCACGGTCTCCCCGGGCAACATCCCGCCGGTCACTACGGATGCCAACGGCTACGCTGTTTTCAACAACCTTCCTGTTTATGATGAAAACGGACAGCTGATCCAGTATACCATCGGCGAGGCAATGAACCCGGCGCAGCAGAAGCAGTACATCCAGGTCAGCCCAGACCAGACTGCGACGCTGACGCTGAACACGGTCACCACGGTCGACATCAACGGCGATGAACTCCTCATCGAAAACGAGACGAGAGTCTCCGTCACCACCACCAAGGTCTTCCGCAGAGCCTGGGAATACGGCTTTGTCGGCTGGGACTACCTGATGCAGGGCGCGACCATCGGCCTGTTCAAGTATGACGCGGATACTGATAAGTGGGTGCTGGTGCCTGAAAGCGAGCTTTCCGCCCCCGGCAACGAGAACCCTCAGGATACTGACGGCGCCGGCCAGGTTTGCTTCACCGGCCTGCAGCGCGGCGTGGACTACATCCTGGTCGAGCTGGCTTCCGGCAACGACTCCATGTATCCTTATCAGGACGGCGGATTCAAGGAATTCCCTCCTGAGTACGTACTGAACAGCGGCATCCCGGATGATGATCTTCACCTTTACAATGTTCTCCATCTGAACGGCTCTGAAACGGTGTTCGATCCGCAGGATCCTCAGTACGAGTTCGAGACCGAACGGATGGTCAACTCCAACCACTGGGTACAGTTCCACATCAAGAAGTGGCTGGATGCGACCTATGACATCGATCCGGAAACCCACGAGATCATAACGCATTATGCGGATGCGACTGAGAGACCGAATCCTGATGAGGATACGCTGCTTGACAACGCAGTCTTCGAACTGTACCGCATCGTCATGCCGGACAATGTGGATGAGGTCACCTTTGATGTAACCGGCTGGGAGGATCCTTACAATGTGGATCCTTACGTCTGGACCCGTATCGGCACCTACACCTCCGGTACGATGTATTTCAATGACGAACGCCAGACCGGTGAATTCATGACCGACTCCGACCAGGACATTAATGATCACTACGTCTACCTGCTGGTGGAAAAGAACCCCGGCCCTACCGGCGCCCTGATCAACCCGGCCTGGAAGTATACTTTCTGGCACGCAGAGGGAACGGATTACAGTGTTAACATTCCGGGCTATACGGCCCGCGATCTGGAGTACACGATGGATTCCATCAATAATGATGAGATCCTGAACGCCACTCCTCACGGCCCCGGCCCCGGCAGCATCATCTACCTGGCCAGCGTCCGTATCGCGAAGTGGCAGGACAGCTACGATCTGGAATCCGGCAATCTGAACCGCGATTACCAGCCGCTGCCCGGCGCCGAGTTCGAACTGACGCTGCCGAACGGTACCGTGATCAGCGAGCTGACGGTCGGTCTGGAAACGGCCATGCAGGGTTCGCACGGCGCTGCCATCGCGCAGAGCGGTACTTTCCTGCTGCGGATCAACGATGACGGCACTTATGATCTGGTAGACTACGAGGCGTCCGACGAGGATGCCGAAGGCGATGTCGTCAGCTACCCCGTTGACGCGGAACCGTTCAGCTTCACGCAGACCATCGACGGACAGGAAGTGGTCTTCAACGGATACCGCATCCTGACCTATCTCCAGGAAGTGTATGCCCCTGAAGGATACAGCTACATCTCGGATCCTTATCCGATGTATCTGTGCTTCGTCAACGTCCTGAAGACGGAAGACGGCGCCTCCTGGGTATTCAATGATGCCTACTTTGTCCTGACCAGCGGCAAGAATACGACGGAAACGTTGGCTGAGAACCAGATCGGCACCTCCTTCCTGGTCCATCCGACCGCTTCCGGCGATTGGCAGATCAGCTACGGCGACGGCCAGTCCCCGCTGCGTATCGTGGACTACCCTACCGAAAACACGATGGTGTTCGTGCAGAAGTATGGCTACGTACCGAACGAGAACACCCGCAACCTGACCAGTGACGGCCTGGACGGCGAGGATCCTTCCTCCATCGGCCGGATCGCCCTCGGCGGCGTTGACTTCTATATTCAGAAGTACGATCCGGAAGAAACAGGCGCCAATAAGTGGAAATACTGGGATTACACCGAGGATAACTACGGCACCGCGGAAAGCGCGAAGTTCTCGACTCCCAATGACGGAAGAGAATACAAATTCCCGAAGGGCCTGCCGGAAGGTACTTACCGCATCTGGGAAGATTCCCTGAACGTCCACGAGTCCGATTACGAAATGGCCTATCCGGAAAGCAGACCTCGTGTCTTCACCGTGACCAAGGCCACCGCGCACATCCACCTGTACAACCCGAAGAAGGTCTCTCTGGAGATCGTCAAAGAGGATATGGACGGCAACGCGCTGGAAGGCGTGGCGTTCGTCCTGACCCCTACCGAAGGCGATCCGCTGAACGCGGTCGAAAACGCCGGCGTGTACACTTTCTATAATATCCCGACCGGCACCTACGTCCTGTCCGAAACGAAGGCGGGCTACTCCTCCGCATATCTGGAGATGTACCTGAACACGCTTTCCTCCGGCCTTGGCAGCCTGGCGACGACCGGCGCCCTGATCGGCTATGAATGGAACTATCCGACCGGCGGCGAGGAGACCGACGACAGAGATGTGTCCATCTCGGAGATCTACCCGCTGACGGATGCGACTCTGGAACTGACCATCAAGAACCCGAAACTGGTCAACGTCAATCTGACCAAGATCAAGGAAGGCAATCCTGACACCAAGATCAAGGGTGTCGGCTTCAACGTGTACTACAAGCCTTTCCCGGTGCTCAGCGGCGACGTGACCATGAGCATTCCGGAAGCTGCCTTCACCACCAGCGTCAGAGGCGCTCAGACGCAGATGGAAAATGACGGCTGGACCGTCGTGGGCGGCACTACCGGTTCTCAGAACAACGCGAAGAGATGGAACACCGGCAACAACGGCGTCCTGTCCTTCACCAACCAGGAACCCGGCGTTTACGTCTTCCTTGAAACGGATGCCACTACGGAATACAGCATCATCAAGGATATTGACAACAGGCACATCTTCTATGTGGCTGTCGTGACCGGCGGTCTGGATGTCAATGTGAACTTTACGCCTACCTCCGCCACGATCAAGGATTACTCGACCGGCGGCAACAAGACCATCACCACCTACTTCGAGGCGGCGGACGACGTCACCGCGAACTTCACGGTGGAGAACCGCCCGAAGGTCAAGATCCAGGCCACCAAGATCGTGGATGCGCACGAACTGACGCTCAGCAACTCCGACGACTGGGCCGTGATCCTGAACCTGTGGAGCGATCCTTCCCACGTGGATGATCCTGAGCAGAAACCGTACGCTCTCGTTAAACTGACCAAGACCAGAAAAGCCAACGACGCCACCAACTACCCCGGCCCCGGCCCTCTTGATTTCAAGACCAGCCTCTCGGCCAATGCCGGCGCCCGCTGGTTCGCGGTCGGCGACACCTACTATCTGCAGGAAGTCATCGTGACGCCGGAAGGCCACATGATGATCCAGAAGGTCAAGCTGAACGGCCAAGAGCTGACGGCGAACGAAGACGGCTTATACGAGATCACCATCGCCGGCGACCAGACGATGTCTCTCGAGATCACCAACGACTGGCTGTACGGCCGCGTCATCTTCACGAAGTACGATGCGGATCAGCCTACGACGCTGCTGACCGGCGCTGCCTTCGAAGTCCGTTACCTGAAGGACGGCGAGTGGGTCAAGGTCCCGGATTCCACCGTAGTGGAAAGCCCGACCCTGCCCGGCACTTATGTGGCCGACTTCCCGCTGGTCAGCCCGGAAGCCACCGAATACCGCATCTTCGAAACGGATCCGCCGGAAGGCTTCCTGCCGAATCCGAACCTGTACGTCTCCTCGACTCTGTCCAAGGATCACAACCTGGATGAGACCGGCCTGAGCATGCCGAACAGCAAGGGTAACTGGATCACCATTACCAAGTACGGCAACGTCCATGACGCGACCGGCAAGCAGTGGACGGTCGAAGACGGCAAGGTCGAATTCGATCTGTACATGCTGGTTGACGGCGTGTGGACCTGGCAGGAGTCGAAGGCCGTCGCCAACGGCGGTATCGTCCAGTTCCTGACCATCCCCGGTGAGATCTACGCCGTCAAGGAAGGTTACTTCGACATCAACTACTACAACGGTCTGGAAAGCATCTGGCTCGGCGATACCGAACTGTTTCCGATCACCGTGACGGACGACAGCGGAAATAAAGTCGCAATCTACGTACTGGGCGAAAGCACCGGCGCCGTGTCGCTGAATGCCTACAACATCCCGTATATCAGACTGAGGATCGAAAAGGCTGATATCGGTAAGTACCAGGGCGAAGAAGAGAACAACAGAGTCCAGGCGTTCATGTCCTATTCCATCTATGAAGTAACGGAAGAAGACGATCTGCCTCTGGAGCCTACCCGCGCCCAGGTGGAAGAATTCATTGCTACTCATGAATCGCTGATCGACGGCACCACGGAAGATTATGATCCGGATATCCTGGCCAACGGTACCTACTCGTATTGGGAGTCGAGCGATCCCGCGAAGCGCTGGAATCCTGACAAGACCTACCTGCTGGTCGAGACCGACATCGGCGCGAACGGCGACGGCGACTACGATACGCTGCGCAAGGACGATCCTCGCGTGAAGTGGTATGACGTGATCGTACCGGAACCCGATCCGAATCCGGACAACAACCTCTTCTACAGACTGGAGAACATCTACGGCAATGCCAAGGTGACTCTGGAAAAGACGGTCGTCAACGGTGCGGACGGCGATACCGACAATGACGTCCGCGACGGCGCGGTCGAGAGCCTGATGAAGGGCCCCCGGAAACTGATCTACACGATCACTCCGACCGTCACCGGCAAGAACCAGATGCTTGACAACTTCATCCTGGAGGAGAAGGGCCTGACCTTTACGCCTTCCTCGATCGCGATGAACTACAGCTTCACCAAGCTCGTCATCGGTCATGCTTCTCACCACATCGATCCCGACCTGCTCGGCATCAGCGACGCCACGATCTCCGCGAAGGTATTCTTCTACGATGATCCGGCTGACGACGCGCAACCGATCAGCACGAAGGAGATCGCTGATATCAGCGAGGATGTGACGATCACGGATATCCCTACTGCGGCCAGGTACTTCAAGGTCCTGTACTACAGCCAGGATGTGATCGACCGCACGGCCGAAGGCACCGGATTTGACAACCGGTACAGCCTCGGCGAAGAATTCAGAGTATGGCCTACGACGGTTTATGTCACGGTCGCCAAGCAGGCGAACGGCACGTACGGCGCCGGTGTCGATCCGGTCACTGAGATCCGGAACGACGTCAGCGCTACGCTGGGCTATCCGAAGTGGGCGAGCGACGGCTCCGGCACCTCCCCGGCGGGCAATACCGCTGTTGCCGACGAAGAGATCGTCGTGAACCCGATCGAACGGCCTAAGCTGCAGGTCATCAAGAAAGTGCAGCCTACGGTCGTCAACTTCGGCACCGAAGGTGTGGCCCATGTCGTTTACAGGATCGAGATCACCAACAAAGAGGGCGGTGTCGACTTTGTCAACCCGGTCGTCACGGATATCCTTCCTACGGCTGTCTACTATGAGAATGTGACCATCGGCACCGGCTCGGCCGGCGAAGTGTTCACCATGGAGACCGACCCTGTCGTGACGGAAGGCGAACCCAGCGTGGTCACGATCGACGGACAGGAAGTCAGCGAAGCGGAGACCGCCGTGACCTTCTACCTGACCGGCACGCTGAAGAGCGGTTCGACAGTCGTCCTGCTCATCACCGCTAAGGTATTGCTGGCGGCAACTTACTTCGCCGGCTCCGAGTTCCAGAACGACGTTTACCTGTCGTCCAATGACCCGAATCATTACTACACTACGGATAACCCTTACGGCTGCACCTTCACGGACTACGGCGGGAACAACGGCAAGACGCTTGCTGAAGAAGCGGCAAGACGCGGCGGCACAGCTCCCAGCCGTGAGGCGGCCCTGGATGAAGACCTGGGCGATCTGGCCACGATGCATTACCCTGCGATCAGCGCTTCGGCCTTTGTGACGGTCGGCAACATGACCTCCGTCACGCTGTCCAAGGCTGTTCAGGGCGATAAGGATGCCGGCTTCCATGAGACCGGCGTCGGCACGGCCAGCCGCTCCAACGACCACACCGGCAAGATCGGTTCGGTCGAATGGCGTCTCGCCGTCACCAACGGTTATACGCAGAAGGACTACATCAACAAGCTTGTCCTCGGCGACGTGATCCCGAAGGAAGACGACCTGCTTGAGTCCGCGTGGACCAACAACATGGTTGCCGTTACCAGCGCGCTCAACAACATGGTCCCTGTTGACGACTACGTCGTGTACTACTACACCGGCGCGCAGCCGTCCGCGTTTGCGGCGATGACGGAAGCCATCCACGATGTGACCCTGCTGATCCCGGCGAACGGCTGGTATCCTGCCTCGAGCTTTGCTCCGGCGCCTGAACCGGCCGATCCGGATCCGTACTTCGATGACGACAACGAAGCGTGGAATGCGCTGAAGTCCGTCACCGCGTTCGTCGTAGTGTTCGGCGATGACGTCCATCTGGAAAAGAATACGACGCTCCTCCTGACCTACACGACCTACGTAGTCAACATCCGCGATGACGATGTCTTCAACGATGAGTACGCGTTCACGAACGCCAACAACGAATTCTATATCACCTTCGACTACTACGGCATGAACGACGCGGCCTCCAACCCCGTCTCCGTCACGCTGATGGACAAGCTCGTAGATGTGGAAGGCGACGTCTGGATCGATGAAGACCAGCTTGGTGTTCAGACTCATTACCGCGACCGTCAGAATTACCTGGATTACCTGATCATCCAGGAACTGGCCGACAGCATCAGCTTTATCGCGCAGGATAACCGCACCGGCGACGGCGTCCACCCGACGTTCATGAACGATACCGGCGACCAGGTGGCCCTGGAGGATATCCGCAACGAGTCGATCAAGCACTTCAGATTCGAAGAACTGAGCCCTGCCAAGGTCCAGCTGGCTGCCAGCCTGTACCATGAAGACGCAAACGGTCACATGGTGCTGAACCCTCTGGCCCTGAAGGGTCTGGATGCTTACAACTACTACCTGAGAGCAACGGTGGAAGACAGCTCGGACGACAACATCCTGTCGGAGATCTTCAAACTCTCGCCGCTTGGTGAAGAGCACTACATGTCGGATGAGGTCACGGGCGAAGACTTCTATACGGACAACGGTCACGCGAAGGACAACAACTTCTACGATCCGTCCACCAGAGCCATGGTCAAGACTTACGAGACCTCGCCGTTCTTCCTGCCTTACTCGCTGCTGACCGACCAGTCCAAGGATATCGGCTTCATGATGTTCCGCGAACTGGAGATCAAGAAGGTGGCCGCGGATGATACCGAGACCGTCGTGGAAGGCGCGGAATTCCAGGTATTCGGCCCGTTCAACGAGAACAAGGGCACTTCGGCGAGCGGCAGCGCTCTGCTGTTCAACCTGGGCGATGACGGCGTTTACAGACTGGTCAAGGAAACCGAAGACGGCTACATCCTGCTGAAGGAGGAAACTCCTGTTGAGACCACGACGGATAAGCTGTACACCGATGAAAACGGTCTGATCAAGATCGCAGGCCTGAACTGGTGGAAAGAATACGTCATCCAGGAAACGAACCATGCCGAAGGCTATGACCTCGGCAGCCTGGTCGCGACCGCGAACAACGAAAGCACGATGATCGCTCCTGTGGAAGGCAGCGACGACAGCTTCACGCTGAAGATCCCGGGCACCACCAAGATGACGCCGGCGGATCAGGTCGTGGTCAAGAACCTCCGCAGCGTCAAGGTACAGCTGAGCGTGGAGAAAGTCCTCGAGACGCTGTCCACGAAGACCTACAGCTTCTTCTTCAACTACAAGCTCGTCTCGGTCACTCCGACCACCACGGCGGAACTGAACGAAGACCTGATGGCACTGGATCCGATCAACGACGAACCGCTCGAGATCGTGGTCACGGGCGAAGCCGACGGCTCCGCATTCGCGGTGGGCAGCTTCGACGAGATCACCCTCTACGGCGAAGGGACCTACGTATTCGAGATCACCGAGCTGACGGATGAGAACTTCCCCGGCGAGTTCGACGAACTCCTGGTGAAGACCGCGACCGTCACGGTCGTCTGGGACGAAGACGAACAGAAGCTCGTTGTGGACGATATCGTTTACAGCGAACCCGACACGATCGAAGGCCTGGACTACGAGAAATTTACCAATAAGTACGAAGCGGAAGGCGAATGGACGCCCGAAGCCAAGAAGAAACTGGTCGGCCGTCCGATCGTTGAAGGCGAATTCACCTTCACGGTGAAAGAAGACGGTACGACCGTAGCGACCGGTGTTGTGGACGGCGAAGGCAATGTGGTCTTCACGACGATCGAGTACCCTGACCTGTCCTACGTCGGAACTCACACCTACGTGATCTCCGAAGATGAAGGCAGCGCGCCCGGTGTCACCTACACCGATGAGACCATCACGGTCACCGTCGTTGTGGACGACGTCTGGGATGAGACCGAACAGAAGTACATTCTGAAGGCTACCAGCGTAACCTACGAACCTTCCGACAAGACCTTCATCAACACCTTCGACGCCAAGGGCGAATTCACGCCCATCGCCTTCAAGGTCCTGAACGGCCGCGACTTCAACGAAAACGAAGTCTTCACCCTGACCCTGACGGACGAAGAAGGCACTGTGGTGGCGACCGGTACGGTCAGCGGCGGCTCCAACGGCACGCCCGCGCAGTTCACCTTCAACCCTGAGAAGCTGACCTATACGCAGCTTGACCTCGGCCCGAACTACTCGCCGAAGACCTACACCTACACCCTCACCGAGACCAAGGGCGAAGCCGGCGGCGTGACCTACAGCGAAGTAGAGTACACGGTCCACGTGACCATCTCGCTGCATCAGAACGAAGACGGCACCTACAGCGACATCCTCGATGTGGAAGACGACATGCCGGAAGACGGCTACTACTTCACCAACACCTATGAGACCATCCCTGCGGCCCTGACGCCGGAGGCGAAGAAGTCCATGGAAGGTGAACCGATTCCGGAACCCATGACCTTCGACTTCGTGATGACGCTGAAGTCCCAGAAGGACGAGGAAGGCAACAACATCACCGACGCGGCCTACCTGACCAACGATCCCGATACCTTCATCAAGGTCGGCGACAACTGGACCAAGTCGGTCACGATCCCGAAGAACGGCACCACCGGTTCCGTCAGCTTCGACGAGATCACCTACGCCAAGACCGGCACCTACGTCTTCGAGATCGTTGAGACCCCGGGCACCAACACCCATATCGACTACGATCCGGCCGTCTGGACCTACACCGTTGTGGTCACGGACGACAAGGACGGCAACCTGGTGGCGGTGGACGATTACAGGCTGAACGGCGGCTCCGCGCAGTCCGGCCCGGCTGAATTCGTCAACACCTACACGCCTACTCCTACCACGGAGAAGGTCAAGGTCCAGAAGATCCTGACCGGCCACCCGCTGTACGATGCCGAGCACACCGTGTTTACCTTCCACCTGAGCTTCCTGCAGGCGAACGTCTCCAACGGTTACATCCTGCCGGAGAACACGACTGTGGAGATCCTGGGCTCCGACGCGGAAGCCGGCAATGCGGACTCGATCAAGTGGTTCGACCCGATCACCTTCACCAAGGCTGGCATCTACCAGTTCCTGATCGAGGAGGAGCAGGGCGACAATCCGAAGATCACCTATGACCCTCAGAAGTGGGTCGTGACCATCACCGTCACCGACATGCTGGGCAACCTGGCGGTCACCGCGGGTCCTTCCTACAAGAACCAGGCGACCTCCGACCAGGCTGACTGGGCGATCTTCACCAACAACTACAATCCGGATGACACCTACCTGCAGCCTCAGGTGGACAAGGAACTGATCCAGGCGTTCGGCCCGACGGTGGAAGATAAGGAATTCACCTTCAAACTGACGCCGGATCCGAACAACCCTGTCGATGATGAAGGCAATCCGGGCGCGATCATTCCTGCGGGCGGCGACGTCACCACGCTGACGATCCCGGCCGGCAGCACCGCGCACCACATCGCCCTGTTCGGCCAGATCCGCTTCACGGTGGCCGGCACCTACATCTTCACCATCACTGAGGATGAAGGCACTGACGCCCACATCGGCTATGACCCGGCTGAATGGACGCTGACCGTCGTGATCGTGGACAATGACGGCGAACTCGAAGTTGACACCGACAACACGGGCTACGACAAGGGCTCGGGCAGCAACTCCGAGAGCGCGATGATCGAGAACAACTACGTTCCCGAACCGACCTACCTGCAGCCCGGCCTGGACAAGACCGTCACCAACGAGTACGGCCCGACCGTTGAGGATAAGATCTTCAACTTCAAGCTGACGCTGAAGTCTCAGAAGAACGCGGCCGGTGAAGACATGGAAGGCGGCGTGAACATCCCGGACGGCGGCGACAAGGCCACCCTGTTCATCCCGGCGGGCGCCACCAATGCGACCACGCACTTCGGCATCCTCGAGTTCGTAAAGGCCGGCACCTTCGTATTCGAAGTCACTGAGGACAAGGAAGACGAAGAAGGCATCACCTACGACGAAACCGTGTGGACGCTGACGGTCGTCATCGTCGACAACGACGGTGTCCTGGCCGTGGAGAGCGCGGACTACAGCGACGGCGACCACGCCGATCCTGAGATGGCGCACTTCACCAACCCGTACAAGCCTGAACCGACCCACTACCAGCCGAAGGTCACCAAGGTCATCACCATCGACTACGGCCCGACCGTCCGCGAGAAGATCTTCAACTTCGAACTGACGCTCCTGACCCAGGTCAATGCGGCCGGCGAGACCATCACCGGCGGCGTGATCATCCCGGACGGCGGCGACAAGGCCACGGTCACCATCCCGGCGGGCGGCACCACCGACATCGCCCTGTTCGGCAACCTCGAATTCGTCAAGGCCGGTACCTACACCTTCAAGATCGTGGAAACCGCGGAGAATGAAGAAGGTATCACCTACGACGCGGCCGAGTGGACGCTGACCGTCGTGATCCGCGACACCGACGGTGTCCTGGTCGTCGAAAGCTACGCGTACGAGAAGGACGGCGAGATCGTCGACCACTCCGAAGCCACGTTCGATGAGGACGGCAAGCTGGTCGAGGAAGTGGCCGACACCGTGATCGGCGCCGAGTTCACCAACCCGTACAAGCCTGAACCCACCTATTACCAGCCGAAGGTCACCAAGGTCATTGAGATCGACTACGGTCCTATCGTCCGCGAGAAGATCTTCAACTTCGAACTGACGCTCCTGACCCAGGTCGACGCGGCCGGCGATCCGATCACCGACGGCGCCATCATCCC
>JAFZRY010000033.1 GCA_017619615.1 Lachnospiraceae bacterium
ATCACCATCACCACCATCATCATCACGGCCACGACGCGGACGAAGTCTTCACAAGCTGGGGCCGCGAGACCGCGCGCAAATACGATCCCGCCGAGCTGGACGGCATCCTGACTGCCCTGCAGGCGGAAGACGGCCGCTTCGGCCAGATCATTCTTCGCGCCAAGGGCATCGTCCCGATGACGGACGGGACCTGGAAGCAGTTCGACTTGGTCCCCGAAGAAAGCGAGACCCGCGCCTGCTCGCCGGATTATACCGGCCGCCTGTGCGTGATCGGCTGCGAACTGAAAGAAGACAAACTGGCGGAGCTGTTCGGCCTGTAAGCCGTTTGAGGTGTCGGTATGATCCCTGTATATATCGTTTCCGGCCTGCTGGACAGCGGCAAAACGAGTTTCATCAAATCCACCCTGCTGCAGCAGGACTGGCTGAATAAAGGCCGTACCCCGGTCCTCCTCTGTGAGACCGGGGAGGTCGAATTTACGGAAGAAGAGAAGCGGGTGCATAACCTGATCCCCATCGAGATCCCCGACGCGGATACGTTTACTCTGTCGTTCTGCGAGGAGTTGACACGCTCCGCTTCCCCGGCCCAGATCATCATCGAATTCAACGGCATGTGGAACCTGCAGGACTTCCTGAAGAAGGATTTTCCCAAAGACTGGGGCCTGGCGGGCATTTATTCCACCGTGAACGGCGAAGACCTGGAACTGGTCATGGCCAACATGCGGAACCTCTTCATGAATCAGCATATTGAGTCTGACCTGATCATCGTGAACCGCTGCCGCCCAGACATGAACCGCGTCACTTTCCGGAAGGCCATCAAACTGCAGAATCCCGCGTCCCAGATCATTTTTGAATCCGTCACCGGCGATATCATCGAGTTCGGCGAAGACGACCTGCCATATGACGTCAAAGCTCCTGCCTTCACGCTGGAGGATGCGGATTACGGAACCTGGTTCGCGGACGCTTCGGAAAATCCGGAGCGCTACGTGCACAAAAAGATTTCCTTCCTGGCGCAGTTTTTCCGTCCGTTTGGCATGCCCCGCACCATGTTCGTGCCCGGCCGGCGCGTGATGGCCTGCTGCGCGGCGGATATCCAGTTTTACGGCTTCCCGTGCAAAGCGGACAAGCCGCTGTCGTTCGTCAACAAGGGCTGGTACAACGTGACCGTGGAATTCGCCACGGAAAAGAAAAAAGACCGGCGGACGGGGAATCCCGTGCTGGCGCCGGTGCTGCGGTATATCAGTTCGGAAGAGGCGGAAGCGCCTGAGGAAGAAGTGGTGACGCTTTAGGGCACAAAGAAACCCGGATTGCCGTTTCCTGCTTTTTTGACGCCTAGCCTTCGCTAAGCGGGTTTCCGCACTCAGGCTTTTGCCGTCCACTCGGAGGAGGCATGACAGCCACCTGAAAATATAGGAGTCCCAATCGTCATCATGTAGGTTCAAAAGATGCAAGATTATCGAACAATCCAGGCATCTTTACTATAGCAGAAACGGCTACGCTTGGCAAGCATTTTGTTATTATTTTTGCCGGAGGTGACAGCATGAATACCATTATTACGATCGGCCGGGAATTCGGCAGCGGCGGCCACGAGATCGGCCTGAAACTCGCGGAGGAACTTGGCATTCCCTTTTACGACAAGCTCCTGATCTCCATGGTAGCGGAAGAGGGCGAATTCGCGCAGAAGTACCTGGAGGAGATGGACGAGAAGGTGGACATCCATATCGCGCCTTTTCTCGCGACGCGCTCGAATTATTCGCTGTACCAGATGCCCGTCAGCGACAAGGTGTATTTCCGCCAGGCGGAGATCATCCGGGAACTGGCCGACAAAGGTTCGTGCGTCATTGTGGGCCGCTGTGCCGACTACATCCTGGAAGGCAGACCGGATCTGGTCCGCGTCTTCCTGTACGCTGACCTGAAGGACCGCGTAGCCCGCAAGGAAGCTATGGGCCTTGAGATCACCGAATCCGACATGACGAAACACGTCCAGGTCACGGACCGCAAGCGCTCCCGCTATTACCGCAATTACACCGGCCTGATCTGGGGCGCCAAAGAAAACTACGACATCTGTCTCAACACCAGCGTCACCGGTATCGACGGCGCCGTCGAAATGCTGAAGACCTATGTCAAGTCCAGGATAGAAGCTTAATAAATCAATCAGAAAATCAGGACTCGAGCCCCAGCAGCCTATATATAACCGCCTTTCGGCGGTTTTTTTCGGGCCGTTAGGGGCTTCGCGAGGCTGCGCCTGAAAGGCGCAGCTAGTCCCTGAAGGGAAACCCGAAGGGTGAGAGCCACCTCCTGATAGCACAAAAAAACCACCCGAAGGTGGTTTTTCGTGAGCCGTTAGGGGCTTCGCGAGGCTGCGCCTGAAAGGCGCAGCTAGTCCCTGAAGGGAAACCCGAAGGGTGAGAGCCACCTCCTGACGACACAAAAAAACCAACCGAAGGAGGTTTTACGTGGGCTATTAGGGGCTTCGCGACGCTGCGCCTGAAAGGCGCAGCTAGTCCCTGAAGGGAAACCCGAAGGGTGAGAGCCACCTCCTGATGGCACAAAAAAACCACCTCAAGGTGGTTTTTCGTGGGCCATTAGGGGCTCGAACCCTAGACACCCTGATTAAGAGTCAGGTGCTCTACCAACTGAGCTAATGGCCCGAACGGCAAAAAATAATATAAGTCTTTTCCCGCCAAAAAGCAAGCATTTTCTGCTTAATATTCTTATGGAATAACCGCCCTGTTGTTATTATTGTAATGTACCAGCACCTGTTTCTCTCCCCGCCGTCCGCTTGTTTTTGGCCGGGAAACGCGATATAATAAAACTGAAAAGAAAGGAGCTGCCATGCTTGAAATAAAAAACCTGAGCTACCGCGCGGATGACGGCGCCGAGATCCTGCAGGACGTCGATCTGACCGTGCGGGAACGCTTCGTCGCCATCACCGGTCCTAACGGAGGCGGCAAATCCACCCTGACCAAACTGATCGCCGGCCTGTATCAGCCCACGGAAGGGCAGATCCTGCTGGACGGCGTCGATATCACGCACATGAGCATCACGGAACGCGCGCGCCTGGGCGTCAGTTACGCGTTCCAGCAGCCGGTCCGCCTGAAGGGCCTGAAAGTCTCAGACATGCTGCGGCTGGCCGCCGGAAAAGACAAGAAAAACGTCGATTACTGCGGCTATCTGAGCGAAGTCGGCCTTTGCGCGAAGGACTATATCAATCGGGAGATCAACGCCACGCTGTCCGGCGGCGAGCTGAAGCGCATCGAAATCGCCATGGCGCTGGCCCGGAGCACGAAACTGACCATATTCGACGAACCGGAGGCCGGCATCGATCTCTGGAGCTTCCAGAGCCTGATCCACGTGTTTGAGAAGATGCACGAGGAAACGCAGGGAAGCATCATTATTATCAGCCACCAGGAGCGCATCCTGAACATTGCGGACAAAATCGTGGTGCTGCGCGACGGCCGCCTCGTCCAGGACGGAACACGCGACGAAGTCCTGCCGGGCCTGCTCGGCACGACGCGGGAAGCCTGCAACGTGCTGCTCGGAAAGATGGGAGGAACCGCGTAATGGATGAAATCACCCTGAAAATGCTGAAAGAAGTGGCGGACCTGGACGCCCTGCCCACCGGCGCGTACAACCTGCGGGAGAACGGCAAGGCGGCCGGACGGAACACCACGGCCAATATCGACATCGTGACGAAGAAGGACGAGCCGGGCATCGACATCATCGTCAAACCCGGAACGAAAAATGAAAGTGTGCACATCCCGGTCATCATCAGTCAGACCGGGCTGAAGGACCTGGTGTACAATGATTTCTACATCGGGGAGGATGCCGACGTGGTCATCGTGGCCGGATGCGGCATCCATAACTGCGGCGGCTCGCTGAGCCAGCATGACGGCATCCATACTTTTCATCTGGCGAAGAACGCGAAGATCCGGTATATCGAGAAGCATTACGGCGAGGGCGACGGCACCGGCCGGCGCGTGATGAACCCGTCCACCGTGATCTATCTGGAGGAAGGCGCTTCGATGACGATGGAGACCACGCAGATCGCCGGGATCGACGACACGATCCGCCTCACAAGGGCCGAGGTCAAAGCCGGCGGCAGTCTGGTGGTGAAGGAAAAGATCATGACCACCGGCGACCAGTACGCGCGGACGGATTTCGTCGTGGACCTGAACGGGGAAGGCAGCTCGGCCAACCTGATCAGCCGCAGCGTGGCGAAGGACAACAGCCGGCAGGCGTTCGTGAGCGATATCCGCGGGAACGCGCCGTGCGCGGGGCATTCCGAGTGCGACGCGATCATCATGGACAATGGATCGGTGAGTGCGTCGCCGAAGCTGACGGCGAACAATATCGATGCGGCGCTGATCCATGAGGCGGCAATCGGGAAGATCGCGGGGGAGCAGCTGGAGAAGATGATGACGCTGGGGCTGACGGAAGCGGAAGCCGAAGAACAAATCGTGAACGGATTTTTGTCTTGACGGATATTTCGGACCATATTTTTAACCGCCGGAACGGCCGGACGAAAACTTTCTCAGCCCCGAAATAGGGGCATTCGAAAATATGGCCCCGTGCATCCGACAATACTTTCCCGGATGCCCCTCGCGTTTGCGGCGGGCTCCGGAAAGTTTTCGTCGGGCGGCGGGGTTTTCCGGAAGAAGCGTATACAATGCTTTTATGCCTTGAAAAAGGCTCGAGCGGTGAAACGAAGACTTTCTCAGCCCCGAAAAAGGGGCGTTCGAAAGTATTGTTTCACCGCTTTTTGTTGTCCTGATAAATAGTTACTGCATGACCCGGATGGTGGCGGGATCCGTGCGGAATTCGATCTCGTCCACTGCGTCGCCGATCTCACCGTCCGTGTGGTAATAAAGCGGGCGGTCCAATTTGAGTTTCGCGCTGCGGCACTGGATGTAGGTGACGCGTTTGCGTTTCAGGTGAGCGCCTTGGAAGAGCGAGCAGGCGAGGTAGACGATGAACATGAAGTGGTTGCGCGGCGTCACGATGCAGAGGTCGATGAGGCCGTCGTGGGAGACGGCTTTGGGGGCAAAGTAGAAGCCGCCGCCTTCGTAGGGAAGGTTTTGGGCGGACATGAAGGCGAGGCGGCGGATGGGAAGGGTTTTTTCGCCGTCGTTGAGGATCAGTTCGCCGTGGGCCAGCGGGCAGGTGAGGAGGTTTTTGATGCCGTAGACGAGGTAGGTCAGTTTGCCCAGGTGGATCTTGTTCAGGGCTTTTTTGATGCCGCCTTTTTCCAGGTCCCAGCAGACGGCCGCGTCGAAGCCGATGCCGCCGGAGACGATGAAGCGCCGCGCAGGCTGTCCTTTCGCGTGTGCGAAGCCGATGTCGACGGTCTTGGGCGTCAGACTGCTGTGATCTACGGCAAGGGCCGGCGCGTTTTCCTCGTTTACTTTCAGACCGATGCCGCGCGCGAAATCATTCCCCGAGCCGTAAGGGACGTAAAAGATGGGAGAGTAGGCGGCCGTATTGCCGGAGACCAGTTCGTTCAGCGTGCCGTCGCCGCCGATGACGCCCAGCATTTCCGTGTCCGGGCCGGACAGCTTTTCCGCCAGGATCCCTACCTGGCGCGGCGCCTTTGTTTCGACTGCTTCATAAGGGATGCCGGCCGCATCCAGGGCCTTTCCGATCTTTTCCATACATTCCCGTCCGTGCCAGGATCTGGCCGCGGGATTCACGATAAAACGCAGCATGACGCGCCCCCGTTCGTTTGATGGTCCGATTATAGCATATCCGGCGGGGAATAGGGCAAAAAACTTTGGAGAAATAAAAAACCCGCCGAAGCGGGAAAAGGATAGCGGAGGAGGGATTTGAACCCCCGACACCACGGGTATGAACCGTGTGCTCTCGCCAACTGAGCTACTCCGCCGCAAGACGCATTGATAAATATACCGAGCGGCCGCGCGATTGTCAAGTACTTTTTGCAAAAACCGCTATTTATCTTCCTCGATGACCTGGAATTCCAGAAAGTCGAAATCGATCTCCTCAATGAAAGAATCCGCGCGGAAGCGGGCCTTGGCGACCCGCTGGAAATCCCGCACGTTGTTTTTCAGCCAGATCGGGACGGGGAGGTTCAGCGCGGCGCAGCATTCCTCCAGCGCGCTGAACACTTTCATGGTGCGGCTCTCGCCGCCGAAGCGTTCCGCGACGGTGTCCCGGATCAGGTGGTTGTCTTTGATGATCTTGGCCCAGAAGCGCATGGCATGATCCTTGCAAAAATGATTTGGGAACGGAAGGACCGGAAAAAATCCTTCAATTCAGGATTGACAAACCCGGCGACATGTTATAAGATAATCCACGTCGTCAGACAAGCTTCCTTGGCTCAGCTGGTAGAGCGACGCATTCGTAATGCGTAGGTCGCCGGTTCGAATCCGGCAGGGAGCTTTTTTTTGTGCCCTGTTTACGACCAGGGCTCGCCGGTCGGAGCGGCCGGAGAGGCGGGAGCGGACGGTTCGGACGGTTTCTCCTCCATCGCGTTGACGGAGCCGATGATGCCCAGATACAGCAGGGCGGCGCCGAGCACCCGCAGGATCGTTTCCTTGTCGAAACCGCGGATGAACATGATGACCCCCAGAATGACGGACGTGACGGACACGGCAGCCATGTATTTCCAGTCTTTGCCCTTGTTCTTCTGGCGAATCGACTGAACCAGGCCCGCGACGCCGCCCAGCGCCACCAGGATCCCCGCGATCGTGGGGAAGATACTGATTACAGTATCCTGGATGATGATGTCAACGATACCCAGCACGATCAGCACGCCGCCGAAGATCAGGCTGACCAGGTCTTTCTTTTCTTTCTCTTTCTTGACCAGGTACGAGACGCCGATGATGATGCCCAGAAGAATCATGCCCGCGCCGAGCACCAGTACCGCGATGGACAGAGACTTGCTGGGATACAGCAGGAACATCAGTCCGGCCGCCGCCAGGATAACCATGATGGTGATATTGAACACTTTGGTCTTCATTTCGTTTCCACACTCCTTTGTACCCAGTATAAGTTTTTCTGAAATACAATGCAAGTAGAGACGATATTTTTCTTGCCTGCCGTGCAATTTTGTGGTAAATTACATCTGTTATTCCTTCGGCGGAACGCCAGACAGGAAGGAATACGGGATGGTGAACAATGCAAAAGTACGGTGTAAACGAACTGCGTCAGATGTTCCTGGATTATTTTGCCTCCAAAGGCCACCTCGCCCGGGGCAGTTATTCCCTGGTGCCTCATAATGATAAAAGCGTGCTGCTGATCCCCGCGGGCATGGCTCCCTTAAAGCCCTATTTTACGGGCCAGGAGATCCCGCCCAACCGCCGCATGGCCACCTGCCAGAAGTGCGTGCGCACCGGCGATATCGACAACGTGGGCCATACGGCGCGCCACCTGACCTTCTTCGAAATGCTGGGCAATTTCAGCTTCGGCGATTATTTCAAGAAGGAAGCCATCGCCTGGTCCTGGGAGTTCCTGACCGAAGTCGTCGGCCTGGATCCGGACCGTCTGTACCCGTCCATCTATCTGGATGACGACGAGGCGTTCGATATCTGGAACAAGCAGGAAGGCATCCCGGCGGAGCGCATTTTCCGCTTCGGCAAGGAGGACAACTTCTGGGAGCACGGCGCCGGTCCCTGCGGCCCCTGCTCGGAGATCTATTATGACCGCGGCGAAAAGTACGGCTGCGGCAAGCCCACCTGCACGGTCGGCTGCGACTGCGACCGCTACATGGAAGTGTGGAACAACGTGTTCACGCAGTTCAACGGCGACGGCCACGGCGGATACGTGGAACTGGCCAACAAAAACATCGACACCGGTATGGGCCTGGAGCGTCTGGCGGTGGTCGTGCAGGACGTGGACAGCGTGTTCGACATCGATACGATGAAGGCGCTGAACGAGGAGGTCTGCCAGATCGCGCATGTGAATTACAAGGAAGACCTGAAGAAGGACGTCTCCATCCGCGTGATCGTGGACCACATCCGTTCCGTCACGTTCATGGTGTCCGACGGCATCATGCCTTCCAACGAAGGCCGCGGCTACGTGCTGCGCCGCCTGCTGCGCCGCGCGGCCCGTCACGGACGCCTGCTGGGCATTCAGGGCAGTTTCCTGACCCGCATGGCGGACAAGGTCATCGAGACTTCGCGCGACGGTTATCCGGAGTTGGAGGAGAAGAAAGTCAAAATCCACGCCGTGATTCAGGAGGAAGAGGATAAGTTCAACCGTACCATCGACCAGGGCCTGCAGATCCTGGGCGGCCTGGAGAAAGAAGTGCAGGAGAGCGGCGGCACCGTGCTGGACGGCGCGCAGGCGTTCCGTCTGTACGACACCTACGGCTTCCCGCTGGATCTGACGAAGGAGATCCTGGAGGAGAAGGGCATCACCGTGGACGAGGACGGCTTTGCGGCCGCCATGGAAGTCCAGAAGGAAACGGCCCGAGGCGCCCGCAAGGGGACCAACTACATGGGCGCGGACGTGACCGTGTATGAGGAATTGGACGCGTCGCTGACGTGCAAGTTCAACGGCTATGACAGGCTGGAGGAAGACGCGGAGATCGTCGCGATGACCTCGGACGAGATCGTGGGCGAACTCGCGGAAGGCGACAAGGGGACGATCCTGACGGAGAAAACTCCTTTCTATGCCACGATGGGCGGCCAGCAGTGTGACACGGGCGTGATCACAGGCGCGGACGGCAGCGTGTTCCAGGTAGAAGACACCATCAAGCTGCCCGGCGACAAGATCGGCCACGTCGGCGTAGTGAAAAAGGGTACGTTCCGCCTGGGTGACACCGTCCACCTGTCCGTCAATGAAGCGCGCCGCAGCGCCACGGCCCGCAACCACAGCGCGACCCACCTGCTGCAGCGGGCGCTCCGCGAAGTGCTGGGCGACCACGTGGAGCAAGCCGGTTCCTACGTGGATGCGGAACGGCTGCGTTTCGACTTCTCGCATTTCGCGCCGATGAGCGCGGAAGAAATCCGCCTGGTGGAAGAAAAGGTCAACGCGGCCATCCTGTCCGCCACGCCGGTCACCACGATCCTGAGCACGCTGGAAGAAGCGCGCAAGGAAGGCGCGATGGCGCTGTTCGGCGAAAAGTACGGCGACGTCGTGCGCGTCGTGAAGATGGGCGGATATTCCACCGAACTCTGCGGCGGTACGCATGTGGCAAACACCGCGCAGATCGCCTGCTTCAAAATCGTATCTGAAGCCGGCATCGCGGCGGGCGTGCGACGTATCGAGGCGTTGACCGCAGCGAACCTGCTAAGCTATTACCGGGGCGTGGAAGGCCGTCTGGCGGCTTCTGCGGCCGCAGCGAAGACGAATCCGGAGGATCTCGAGAAGAAGATCGGCCAGTTCCAGGCGGAGATCAAGTCCCTGCACCAGGAGAACGAGCAGTTGAAGGCGAAGATCGCCGGCGCCGCCATGGGCAACGTCCTGGATCAGGTGAAGGAAGTCGCCGGCGTGAAGCTGCTGGCCATGAAGGCAGAAGGCCTGGATATGAACGGCCTGCGCAACATGGGCGACCAGTTGCGCGATAAGCTGGGCGAAGGCGTCGTGGTCCTGGCCTCGGCCGAGGGCGGCAAGGTCAACCTGATCGTCACCGCGACGGAAGGCGCCCTGAAGAAAGGCGCGCATGCGGGGAACCTGATCCGCAAACTCGCCCCGCTCGTAGGCGGAGGCGGCGGCGGCCGTCCGAACATGGCACAGGCCGGCGGCAAGGATCCGTCCAGGATCGAAGAGATGCTCCGCAAAGCGGAAGAATTCCTGGCGGAACAGCTGTAAAACAGCACGGCAAAGGCGGCTGCCGGCCGCCCGCAAAAAAAGTGCTTGACTATGCAAAAAGTTGTGCTATACTGTCAAATGCGCTGCGGAAACGCAGGATTCTCAAGACGAAAGGGGTGAAACAGAATGGCAACCGTTATCGTTAAGGAAGGCGAGTCCCTTGACAATGCTCTGCGCCGCTTTAAGCGTCAGTGCGGCAAGGACGGGATCCAGCAGGAGATCCGTAAGCGCGAGCATTACGAAAAGCCCAGCGTTCGTCGCAAGAAGAAATCCGAAGCGGCCAGAAAGCGCAAGTTCAGATAAGGGCTTGACGAGGGGGGCATCGACGCCTCCCTTTTTTTGTGAGAAAACGGCGGAGATAGAGGCGGGCATGGTACAAGGACCGCTGCCCCAATACTATTAGTAGTTGAAATTGCAGACCTGATTCACTATAATATTACGAGAAATAATGCAAAGGAACCGTATATGCAGAAAGAATTCCAATTCAAAACCATAGAAGACCAGCGCGCCGTCTTCGGCACGCAGGACATCTGGGCGCGGAAGCTCGAAAGCGACCTGAACGTCTCCCTGACCCTCCGCGGCGATTCCGTGGAGATCGGCGGCGACGAAAGCAGCAAAGCGATGGCGCTGCAGGTCCTCAAGGCCATGGTCCAGCTGACCCGCCAGGGCGAAGAACTGCGCGAAGACACCGTGGAGCGGCTGATCGAGGAATCCCGCGAAGGTTCGCTGGATTCGCTCTTCAAGGCCATGGAAAACGCGGTGACCATGAACTACAAGGGCCTGCCCATCAAGTGCAAGACGTTCGGCCAGCAGAATTACGTGGAAATGCTGCGGGAAAAAGCCGTGACGATCTGCATCGGGCCGGCCGGCACCGGCAAGACGTACCTGGCAGTCGCGCAGGCGGCGCAGGAACTGAAGGAAGGGCTCATCGAGCGCATCATCATGTCCCGCCCCGCCATCGAAGCGGGCGAGGAGCGCCTGGGCTTCCTGCCCGGTGACCTGGCGCAGAAGGTGGACCCGTATCTGCGTCCGCTGTACGACGCGCTGCGCGACGTCTTCGGTCAGGAACGGGCGGACAAGCTCCGCGAAAACGGCGTGGTGGAAGTGGCCCCGCTCGCGTACATGCGCGGCCGTACGCTGAACCACGCGCGCATCATCATCGATGAAGGCCAGAACGCGTCGTTGTCCACGCTGAAAATGGCGCTGACGCGTCTGGGCGAGGACTCGCGCATGGTCCTGACTGGCGACGTGACGCAGATCGACCTGCCGAAGGTCAGCGATTCGGGCCTGACCCGCTGCGCGGAGATCCTGCACGGCGTGGAAGGCATCGGCGTGATCCATCTGACGAACCGCGACGTGGTCCGCAACAAGATCGTCAAAGACATCGTCAAGGCATTTGAAAAAGAAGAGGCCCGCCAGGCGGAGCGACGCGAAGCCCCGCGCACACCCGATCCGAACAAGCGGAAGGGCGGCCCGATGTATGTGTAAAAGAAGGAGACCGGCATGACGCTCACTCTTACTTTTGAGACGGACGACCCGTTTGAATTCAACGCGGAAGAACTGATCCGCCTCGTCGCGGAAGCCGCGCTGGAGAAAGAAGAATGTCCGTATGCGTGCGCGGTGGATGTCCTGATCACGGATAACGAGTCCATGCGGGAGATCAACCGGGACGAGCGGGGCATCGACGCGCCGACGGACGTGCTGAGCTTCCCGGCCGTCGACTTTGTACACCCCGGAGATTTCTCGAATCTGGAGGAAGACCCGTTCCTGTTCGAGCCGGACAGCGGCGAGCTGCTGCTGGGCGACATGGTCATCTCCGCGGACAAAATCCTGTCCCAGGCGGAGGAATACGGCCACAGCGCGCGGCGGGAACTCGCGTTTCTGACGGCGCACAGCATGTATCACCTGATGGGTTACGATCACGAAACGGACGCGGAGCACCTGGTCATGGAAGAAAAGCAGGAGAGCCTCCTGCAGGAACTGGGGATCACACGGGACAATGGCTGAATCACAGAAAAAGACCAATTTCATAGCGCAGGGCGGCATTCTGGCGCTGGCCGGCATCATCAGCCGCATTATCGGCATGCTGTACCGGATCCCGCTGATGAACATCATCGGGGTGCAGGGCAGCGGCATTTACAGTACGGCGTATGATATCTACAACATCATGCTGCTGATCTCGTCCTACAGCCTGCCCATGGCGGTGTCCAAAATGGTTTCCGCCAAACTGAGCCTGAAACAGTACCGCAACGTGCGGCAGGTCCTGATCGTGAGCCTGGCGTTCGGCGCGGCGCTGGGACTGGCGGCCGCGGCGCTCATGTATTTCGGCGCCGGCTTCCTGGCGGGCAGCGTGCTGAGCATGCCGCGCGCGGTGCTGGCGGTCAAACTGCTCGCGCCCACGGTGTTCATCATGGGCATGCTGGGCGTGCTGCGCGGCTTTTTCCAGGGGCACGGGACGATGGTGCCGACCGCGGTATCACAGATCCTGGAGCAGATCATCCACGTGGGCGTCAGCATCGCGATGGCCCACATCATGATCAACAAAGGGCTGAAGATGGAAGCAGCCGGCAGCAACATGACGGCTCCGGCGTACGGCGCTGCGGGCGCCACGATCGGCACCGGTGTCGGCGCGCTGGCGGCGCTGCTGTTCGTGGGCTTCATTTTTCTGTTGTATCGGAAAACCTTGATCAAACGCTGTCAGCGGGACGTCAGCGGCGTGCTGGATACCCCTGGCATCACGCTGCGCACCGTAGTGATCACGGCCGTCCCCATCCTGATCAGCGCGACGATGGCGAACATCGTCAACCTGCTGGACCACGGCATTTTCGGCGCATACATGGGCGCGGAGCAGATGGATCTGTACGAATCGCTGTGGGGCAACTACAGCGGTAAATTCATCGTAATGACCAACGTCCCGATCGCGATCGCGACCGCGCTGTCCGCCTCCACGCTGCCGGCTGTCTCCGCGCACATGGCGCAGGGCGACCGGGAAGGCGCGATGAAGAAAGCCGCCTCCGCGATCCACTTTATCACGCTCGTGGCGCTGCCCGCGTCGCTGGCGCTGGCAGTCCTCGGCAAGCCCTGCCTGGACATGCTGTTCCGTTCCACGGACAATACGCTGGCCGGGAAAATGCTCCTTGTCGGCTTCGCCATGGTCCTCGGTTATTCGCTGTCCGCTGTGAGCGTCGGCATCCTGCAGGGCAGCGGCCTGTTCTGGGTGCCTATCAAGAATTACGCGATCTCCCTCCTGATTCACGTTCCGTTGCTGGCGCTGGCCCTGTTCGTGCTCAAGACGGGAATCCTGGGCGTGGTGGTCTGCAACGCCTCCTTCGGCTTGTGCTCCTCCGTGCTGAATCTGATCTCCATGCACCGGCGGCTGGGCTACCGGCAGGAGTTTAAGAGAAGTTTTCTCCTGGTGCTGGCGGCATCGGCCATCATGGCGGCTGCGGCGTTCGGGATCTATAAGGGACTGCGCTTCCTGCACCTGGGGAATACGGTCAGTATGCTGATCTGCATCGTGCTGGCCCTGCTGATCTATTTCGCCGCGATCCTGCTCCTGGGAGCGGTCACGGAAGAAGAACTCCTCAGCATGCCTAAGGGCGGCGTGCTGGTTTCCGCGGCGAAGAAGCTGCATCTGCTGCGGCAGGAGGCATAAGATGAATGTTACTGTGATCGGAGGCGGCGCGTCCGGCATGATGGCGGCGCTGACCGCGGCGGAGAACGGCGCGGAAGTCGTGATCCTGGAAGCCGGGACCGTACCGGGCAAGAAGATCCTTGCCACCGGCAACGGCCGCTGCAACCTGACCAATCTGGCACTGGATCCGGCCCTGTACCAGGGCTCCTGCCGCCGCCATGCCTCGCTCCTCCTGCGTGAATTCGGTGTGCAGGACACGCTGGATTTCTTTGACAGCATCGGCATCCCGACTGTCGCCGCCGGTTCCGCGCGCGGCAACGACGCCTGGGTCTATCCATCCTGCAAAGAAGCCGCCGCTGTGCGCATGGCCCTGGAAATGGAATGCGAGCGCCGCGGTGTCCGGATCCGGAAGGAAAGCCGGGTCATCTCTCTGAATAAACAAAGCGGCCGCTTCCTGATCGGCCTCGAAAACGGTTCCTCTGCGGAAGCGGACCGCGTGATCCTGACGACGGGCGGCAAGGCTTTCCCCAAATCGGGTTCAGACGGAAGCGGTTACGCGCTGGCGGCCGCTTTCGGTCATCAGATCGTGTCGCCCCTGCCCGCACTGGGACCTGTCCTGAGTCCGAATCCTTATACGAAAAACCTGTCCGGCCTGCGCGCCGAAGCCTTGCTTTCCCTGCACGTGGACGGCGAGGAGACCGCGCAGGAATATGGCGAAGTGCAGTTCACGGACTACGGCCTGTCGGGGATCCCTGTGTTCCAGCTGAGCGGCCGCATCGCACGCGAACTCGCCGCGGACCACGGTGTGACGCTTGTCCTGGACCTCCTGCCGGACAAGACCGGGGAAGACATCATGATGGACCTGGCCGGACGCCGCCTGCGCCGCCGGGAGCGGGAGAGCGGCACGCTGCTGCTGGGCTTAGTCCCGTCCAAAATGGTGCCGGTCCTGTTTCAGGAAAGCGGCATCCCGCTGCATATCCCCTGCCGCGAGATCTCCCAAAACGGCCTGGTGCGCCTGTCGGAGATCCTGACGGCCTTTGCCTTTCCCGTCAGCGGCGTGAAGGATTTCGACGCCTGCCAGGTGACGTCCGGTGGCATTCCGGCCACGGAGGTCAGCCTGAACCTGGAATCCATCAAATGCCGCGGCCTGTACTTCGCCGGCGAAATCCTGGACCTGGACGGCCCCTGCGGCGGCTACAACCTGCAATGGGCCTGGACCAGCGGATATGCGGCGGGCCGGGCGGCCGGAAAGTTCGAAGAATAGAGGTGCGTCATGGCAGAAACAGTAAGAAAGAATCCCCTTCTGACAGCGTTGGCTGCGGTCCTGCTCCTGAGTCTCATCATCAGTACCGGCGTCGTGCTGACGCTCCACCTGCGCTTCATCTATTACAACGACATCAAAGCCCTGTATATCGAAGAAATGTCAGGTATGCCGGAAGAAAAGATCCGCGAAAACTACGACGTCCTCATCGACTACAACCTGGTCTGGAATCAGGAACCGCTGAAGTTCCCCGACTTCCCGATGTCCGTCAGCGGCGAGACCCATTTCCGCGAAGTGAAGCGCATTTTCGACGTCTTCCAGATCCTGTTCATCGTATCGCTGGCCGCCATGACCTTCCTGTGGATAAAAGCCAAAAGCTTGCGGAACGGCCGCTACGCACGCATCACAGGGTATTGCTGCTTTGGGATCGTGGCCGCACTGGGCCTGTTCGCGCTGATCGGCTGGGACCGCCTTTTCGTCTTGTTCCACAAGGTGTTCTTCAACAACGATTTCTGGGTCTTTGACTATACGACCGACCCGGTCATCACCATCCTGCCGGACACCTTCTTCCTGCATGAAGCCATTCTGATCCTGGCCGTCGTCCTGACCGGCGGCGCGCTGGCTCTGATCTTCGGAATAAAAGCAAAACACAGAGGTAAGTAATCATGAAAAAATCCATCGGCAAGACCGCATCCGTCTTCCCCATGCCCGTCCTAATGATCGCCACATATGACGAAAACGGCAAAGTCGACGTCATGAACGCCGCCTGGGGCATGAACTGCGAAATGGACCGGCTGACGCTCTGCCTGAGCAGCGGCCACAAAACCGCAAAAAACCTTCGCCTGAATAAAGCCTGCACAGTGGCGCTGGCGGATCAAGCCCATCTGAAGGAGGCCGACTACTTCGGTATGGTCTCCGGGAACAAAACGCCGGACAAATTCGAACGCACCGGTCTGCATACGGTAAAAAGCGAAAAAGTCAACGCCCCGATTATCGAAGAATTCCCCATCGTCATGGAGTGCGAACTGCTCGAAGAAGTCGAGACCGAACACCTGCACTGCTTCGTCGTAAAAGTCCTGGACACGCTGGCGGAAGAGAGCGTACTGAAAGAGGACGGCAAACCCTGCATGCATAAAGCCGGTGCCGTATTGTTCAACCAGTTCCGCATGACGTACATGACCGCCGGACAGCACGCGGGCAACGCGTGGAGCGAAGGAAAAGCTCTGCTTTGAACGGAATACGGAATACCCGATAAGGAGAGATTATGAAGAAGACCAACCGTCTGAAGCCCCTTGTTTTATTGTTTTTATGCATCTGCCTTATTTTCAGCGCATGCACGAACAAGCAGTCGGAACCCACGACCGAAAAGCCTGCGGAATCGACCGCTGCTCCTGTCGTTACGACGGAAGCTCCCGCTGAAACGACGGAAGCCCCGACCGAACCGGCCACCACGGCTGATCAGACGCCTAAAGCCGAAGGCCTACCCATCAGTCACGAACCGGAATTCGGCGGCGTGTACATCGAGATGACCATCGATGATTTCAACAAACTGGGCTTCGTGTACGGCGACAGTGTCAAGGTCGTTTTCTCAAACGGCTACACGCTGGAAGACGTCCCCTATTATAACGGCTATTACGTAGACGCGGGAGAACCGCTCCTGATCGCCTATCCCGGCTACGACTACATCAAGGCCTGCATCAATTACGGCGCTGACCTGTGGGAAGAAGGCAATCTGTACTCCGCCCAAACGGACCTGTTTTTGACTGCTGATCTGGACGAACACTGCACCGCCAGCGTCTACTTGAACGAGCACGGGACCTACGCCGACATCCAGGCCGCCCGTGACATTTCCTACACCGATATCCGTGAGGAATACACGACCGATGAGGAATTTGCCAATTTCCGGAACATCCACCCCGGCGACATCAAAGAAGGCGTCCTGTACCGTTCCGCCTCGCCCTGCGACAATCAGCACAACCGCGCGCCTTACGTCGACGCACTCATGGCTGAGGCAAAGGTCCTCTGCATCCTGAACCTTTCGGACAATGACGCCAAGATCGAAAAATACATCTTCAAGGACGACTTCAGTTCCCCGTACTTCCTGTACCTGTATCAGTCCGGCAACGTGATCCCGCTGGCTTTGAACATGAATTTTGCCGCAGAAGAATTCACGCAGAAACTCACGGTAGGCTTCACGGCCATGGCGGAGAAAGACGGCCCGTACCTCGTGCACTGCACGGAAGGCAAGGACCGCACCGGCTTTGTCTGCATGCTGCTGGAGGCGCTGTGCGGCGCTTCGTATCAGGAGATCGTCGAAGATTACATGCTGACCTACGACAAATACTACAAGATTACGGAGATCAAAGACAAAGCGAAATACGACGTCATCCTGGACAAAAACCTGAACGCGATGCTGTACACGGTGATCGGTGACAAAAACGTCGACCTGACCAAAGTTGATCTGGCGGCGGGCGCACGTAATTATTTGATCAATGCGGGAATGTCGGAAGCGCAGGTAGATAAGCTGATTGACAGGCTGACCAAATAAGCGGCCAGGATTACGGTTTGATAAGAGATTACATTCAAAAAGGAGCGGCCGGGAAACCGCTCCTTTTATGATGTGCAATCACTATTACAGCTTGAGCAATATACCGGCTATTGCACCGAAAAGCAGGAAAAAGCCCGGATGCACTTTCTTCCACAGTTTCGTCCCGATAAATACGACAACCCCGAGCAGAAGCGCCTGCCATTTCAGGACGGCGAAGCTCTGCAGAGAGAAGCCCTTCCACGCGGTCAGGTTCAGGAAGTTGGCCGCGAACAGCGAAAGCAGCACGGCCGCAATCAGGGCGGTGGAAGCGGGCCGCAGTCCGGAAAACGCCGCCGCGACGACGGGTGAGTCCTTGAACCGCTTCAGGAAGCCCGCCACGATCAGGATCACTATGAAGGACGGCATGATCAGCCCCAGCGTAGCAATGACAGCACCCGGGATCCCGGCCGTCGTAAACCCGCAGTAAGTCGCCATGTTGACCCCGATCGGCCCTGGCGTGGATTCCGACACGGCGATCATGTCCTGAAGTTCGGTCAGCGTGAACCAACCGGTCCGCGCGGACATTTCCTGCAGGAAGGGCAGCGTGGCCAGCCCGCCGCCAATCGCGAACAGCCCGGTTTTGAAAAACTCGAAAAACAGCTGCAGGTAGATCATTTCCCGGCCTCCTTTCCAGCGCTGTGCCGCGGCAGGTAAAGCCCGAAGAACAGCCCCCAGACCATGGCGCACACCACCAGGATGATGGAGGAGACCTTAAAGAAGAAGGACGCAACAAGCACCAGCAGGAACAGAATGAGCGCCGGCAGTCCCTTTCCTTTGATATTCCCCTTGAACAGCTTGACGACCGTGTTCAGCACCAACACGCACACGACCACGCGCAGCCCGGCGAATGCGTGGATCACATATTCGTTATCCGCGAAATTGCGCAGGAACGCGGCGATCACCGTGATAATGATCAGCGAAGGGAAGACCACGCCCAGCGTCGCCAGCGCGCCGCCCCAGAAGCCGGCGGTCTTGCTTCCCACGAACGTGGCGGTGTTGACGGCGATGACGCCCGGCGTGCACTGCCCGATCGCGTAGTAGTCCGTCAGTTCCTCTTCGGTGCACCAGCCCTTGTTCTCCACCACTTCACGCTGGAGGATGGGCAGCATCGCGTAACCGCCGCCGAAAGTCAGACCGCCGATGCGGGCAAACGTCAGAAACAGATCCAGGTAAATGTTCATATTACTCCTTTATAAGACCAACACCGCTTCTTCAATATTCGCGACGCCGATCAGTTTCATACCGCGCGCGTTCAGTTCGGCGCTGAGGCTGCTCTTGGGCAGGACGCAGGTGGTAAAGCCCAGACGGGCCGCTTCCTGCACGCGTTCTTTGGCCAGCGGTACGGAACGCACTTCGCCGGCCAGGCCGACTTCCCCGAATACCATCACGTCGTCCGGCACGGTGACGTTTCGGAAACTCGAGTACAGCGCCAGAACCATCGCCAGGTCCAGCGCAGGATCGTTCACGCGCAGGCCGCCGGTGATGTTTACAAACGCGTCGCAGTCGGACAGTGTAACACTCAGGCGTTTTTCCAGCACGGCAAGCAGCAGCGCCACGCGGTTGTAATCCGCGCCGGTGGCGGTCCGCCGTCCCTGGCCGTAATTGCTGCGTGTGATGAGCGCCTGGACCTCCAGCAGCAGCGGGCGCGTGCCCTCCATCACGCAGCTGATGACGGAGCCGGAGGCGTTTTCCGGCCGGCCGCTGAGCATGTAGGCGGAGGGATTCGGGATCTCCTTCAGCCCCTCGCTGCGCATCTCGAAGACCGCGATCTCCCCCGAGGCGCCGAAGCGGTTCTTGACGCCGCGCAGGATACGGTACGACGCGTGGCGGTCGCCTTCAAAATACAAAACGGTGTCCACCATGTGTTCCAGGATCTTGGGACCTGCCACGGTGCCGTCTTTCGTGACGTGGCCGACAATGAACACGCTGATATTCAGCCCCTTGGCCGTGTTCAGGATCAGATTGGTGCACTCCCGTACCTGCGTCACACTGCCCGGCGCGGAAGCGGCCTGCGGCGTGTACATGGTCTGGATGGAGTCGATCACGATGACCTGCGGCTTTTCCTCCTGCATCAGGGAAAGGATGCGGTCCAGATCAGTCTCGCACAGAAAACTGATATCCCCGTCGAATTTGCCAAGGCGGTCGGCGCGCAGTTTCAGCTGTTTCAGGGATTCTTCACCGGATACGTACAGCACTTTCTGTCCGCTGTGCGCCAGATTCCGGCAGACCTGCAGCAGGAGAGTGGATTTCCCGATCCCCGGGTCGCCGCCGGTCAGCACCAGCGAGCCGGGCAGCAGGCCGCCGCCCAGGACACGGTCCAGTTCCGCGGAACCGGTGTGATAACGCTCCGCCTGCTCGGCGGTGATGTCCTCCAGGCGCACGGGAACGGCGCGGTCCGCGAACGAAGCGGGAGAGAGGCCCCCTTTCCGGCCGGACGGGGCGGAAGGGGCTTCCACAAAGCTGTTCGGGGCTTTGCAGACGGGGCAGAAGCCGCTCCATTTGGAGGATTCGTAGCCGCATTCCTTGCAGAAGAAGATGGTTTTTTTGTCTTGCTTCATGAAACTCCTTGTATTTCAGGGCTGTTGAGACAACGTCCCTTACGATTCAATAATCATTGGCACAACGGCCTTTACAGCAGAATGACTTTATCGTCCGTTACATCGACCGTCACCGTGTCTCCCGCGACGATCTTCCCGCTCAGGATCGCATCAGACAGTTTGTCTTCCAGCTCGTTCTGCAGCAGGCGTTTCAGCGGGCGGGCACCGTATTTCGGGTCGTAGCCTTTGACGGTGAACCAGTTTTCGGCTTCGGGCGTGAGATGAAGCGTAAGCCGCGCGCTTTCCTGCAGGCGCTGTTCGATATCCTTCAGCTGAAGGTGAAGGATCGCGCGGATGTCCTCGCGGTTCAGCATGCGGAAGACGACGATCTCGTCGATGCGGTTGAGGAATTCGGGGCGGAAGAGGCGGTGCACTTCTTCCATGACCTGGGCTTTCATGCGTTCGTGGTCCGCCTGCGGCGTTCCGCCGTCGGAGAAGCCCAGCGCTTTCGGCGCCACGATCCGCTCCGCGCCCGCGTTGGACGTCATAATGATCACGGTGTTGCGGAAATCCACGGTCGTCCCCTGGGAATCCGTCAGCCGGCCTTCGTCCAGGATCTGAAGCAGGATGTGAAAAACGTCCGGATGAGCCTTTTCGATCTCGTCGAACAGCACGACGCTGTACGGCTTGCGGCGGATCCGTTCGGACAGCTGACCGCCTTCGTCGTAGCCCACGTAGCCGGGCGGCGAGCCGATGATCTTCGATACGCTGTGCTTCTCCATGTATTCGGACATATCAATCCGGATCAGGTCTTTTTCGTCCCCGAACAGCGCGACGGCCAGGGCTTTGGACAGTTCCGTCTTGCCCACGCCGGTCGGCCCCAGGAACAGGAAACTGCCGATGGGACGGCGCGGATCCTTGAGCCCGACCCGGCTGCGGCGGATGGCCCGCGCCAGGGCGGAGACGGCTTCCTCCTGTCCGATGACGCGCTCGTGGATGCGGTCCTCCAGCTCCGTCAAACGCGTGTTTTCTTCCTTGTTCAGCTGCTCCAGTGGGATCCTGGTCCACAGCGACACCGTGTTCGCGATATCCTGCGCGGTCAGCACCGGCGTTTCCTCCGCCGTGTTCAGCCGCACGCCTGCGCACGCTTCGTCCAGCAGGTCCAGCGCTTTGTCCGGCCACAGCCGGTCCGTGATGTAGCGGCGGGAGAGGCGGACGGCGGCGGACAGCGCTTCCTCGGTGATCTTGATCTGATGATGATCCTCAAACAGCGCCTTGCGCCCGCGCAGGATCGCCAGTGTTTCTTCCTCGTCCGGTTCTTCCACCAGCACGCTCTGGAAACGCCGCTTCAGCGCCGCGTCTTTTTCAATATGTTTCCGGTATTCGTTCAGCGTGGTCGCGCCGATCACCTGGATCTCGCCGCGGGAGAGCGCGGGCTTCAGGATGTTCGCCGCGTCCAGGCTCCCTTCGGAGCCGCCTGCACCAATCAGCGTGTGCAGCTCGTCGATGAACAGGATGATCTCCGGATGCATGAAAAACTCTTCCAGGATATTCTTCATTCGCTCTTCGAATTCGCCCCGGTACTTGGTCCCGGCTACGACTGAAGAGATGTTAAGGGAAACGATGCGCTTCCCCTTCAGGAAAGGCGGCACCTGACCGGCCGCGATGCGCTGAGCCAGCAGTTCCGTAACGGCGGTCTTGCCCACGCCGGGCTCGCC
>JAFZRY010000034.1 GCA_017619615.1 Lachnospiraceae bacterium
CTTCCGAAATCACACTACTCTCAAACCACGGTAAGCGTCAATCCGCTCAATGATGCGTTTGAGTCCCTTCCGAAATCACACTACTCTCAAACATATTCTTTTGCAGTTTTACTAAGTCTAAAGTTTGAGTCCCTTCCGAAATCACACTACTCTCAAACATACGGCTTAATTTCTTCTGCTTCAATTCGTTTGAGTCCCTTCCGAAATCACACTACTCTCAAACCACGGAACACGCGACCGTCGTCCGCGATCGTTTGAGTCCCTTCCGAAATCACACTACTCTCAAACTGCTCTGCAAGTGGTACGAGCCCGTGGATGGTTTGAGTCCCTTCCGAAATCACACTACTCTCAAACCGATAATGCCCGCAAGGGTGTTCGCCGCCGTTTGAGTCCCTTCCGAAATCACACTACTCTCAAACCCTTTAGCGGCTTGTCTCCGATCTGGCTCCGGTTTGAGTCCCTTCCGAAATCACACTACTCTCAAACGCGCGGAGTAGCGGTCGTACCCTACCATCGTTTGAGTCCCTTCCGAAATCACACTACTCTCAAACCGCGCAGGTAGTGCAGAGACAGGACGGTCGTTTGAGTCCCTTCCGAAATCACACTACTCTCAAACAAGTATGTAGATACCGATATTGCAGGATTAGTTTGAGTCCCTTCCGAAATCACACTACTCTCAAACGCCAACATTTCGGTCGATGCCGACAACCCGTTTGAGTCCCTTCCGAAATCACACTACTCTCAAACGGATGGAAGACATCCCCGTGACCATAACGGGTTTGAGTCCCTTCCGAAATCACACTACTCTCAAACAAAGCGGCGAACGGAATGACGGTGCGTATGTTTGAGTCCCTTCCGAAATCACACTACTCTCAAACACCACGAGGGCCGGGTGTTTGCCCGCACCTGTTTGAGTCCCTTCCGAAATCACACTACTCTCAAACTGTTTGTTATGATAATGTATTTTATAATTGTTTGAGTCCCTTCCGAAATCACACTACTCTCAAACACGCCCTCACGATCTGCAAGAGGCGTTTCGGTTTGAGTCCCTTCCGAAATCACACTACTCTCAAACGGTAGATAAATTTTGCTGTGTGATTCCTTTGTTTGAGTCCCTTCCGAAATCACACTACTCTCAAACCAAAAGGAACGAATAAAAACTCATTATTCGTTTGAGTCCCTTCCGAAATCACACTACTCTCAAACAGACACCTATATTAGGACACTGGATTTCAGTTTGAGTCCCTTCCGAAATCACACTACTCTCAAACGCTAAGGTTAGGTGAATAATGAGTTTATAGTTTGAGTCCCTTCCGAAATCACACTACTCTCAAACCTACCTGGTCTCATTAAGGAGAGTTTAATAGTTTGAGTCCCTTCCGAAATCACACTACTCTCAAACGCGACGGGATCGCGTCCACCGTGACCGCCAGTTTGAGTCCCTTCCGAAATCACACTACTCTCAAACCCTTACGCAATACTCACCAACGGCATTAAGTTTGAGTCCCTTCCGAAATCACACTACTCTCAAACACCGACACGGACGTGGTCACCGCCAACGGGTTTGAGTCCCTTCCGAAATCACACTACTCTCAAACGCGTACTCATAAGGATAGCCGTAGATCCAGTTTGAGTCCCTTCCGAAATCACACTACTCTCAAACTGATGATCGCGCGCCTGATGAGCGGGTCGGTTTGAGTCCCTTCCGAAATCACACTACTCTCAAACAATGATAAAGGTCATGTTTTGTATTTGGTAGTTTGAGTCCCTTCCGAAATCACACTACTCTCAAACCGTCCGCTGCGTACGCCGCACCGCTGCCGGGTTTGAGTCCCTTCCGAAATCACACTACTCTCAAACACACCAAAAAACGAATGTCAATAGGTTTTTGTTTGAGTCCCTTCCGAAATCACACTACTCTCAAACCTCAAATTTGAAAGAATATATGATTTCTATCAATGAACACTCGCAATGTCAAAACATTACTATGATCCTACTAGTCATTGTGTCATTTTCAAGCCTTAATATACTATATTTCGCACAAATCGTCATCTATTGTAATTCTATTTTCTAACGGGATTCTTCTGCGTGAATGTGAATCTACTAATAGGACATGATAACCTTTAGCCACAATATCTTTAGACACTATTTCCAAATCAGTATCTGAAACAAAACTCCTTAAATTAAGAAAAACTAACAGTTTATCCCGCTCTAAAACTCTTACCAACTCCAAATAATCCAAGACCTGCTCTGCCAGATTATGATAATCATTTCTAAGCTCTATTCCAAGAGCTTTTACTAAAGCACCTAAATTAAGTTTTGTAAAAACCACATCGCAAGGCAAATCCATAGTCATAGAATTAAAATAATCTTCGATTTCTGAAAGCAATTGCATCCCGATTTCATAATATTCAGGTCCTAACGCATTCTGTTCAAAATAGATATTGAGTTTTGAAAGAAGTGCTTTTGTATTTACTTCAAAAGGGACCAAACGATCAACGATTTCCACTTTTTTCGAGAAAGAGCAAGGTTTATCTTTTTCTGAAACAGTAATTCTTCCATCTCTTCCAGAAAGCTGTGAGTACAACTCATTAACAAAACTATTAAATAATCTCGGTTCTTCAATTACCAATGTGTTTAAAAAACCGTTTTCTGTATCGATAATACTGGTAAAAAACCCTGTGACAATCCTCATAGAATAACGACCCTCTCATCACTATCGATCACTTCAGAATGGTGTGTTCCAACTAAATATGTCATTTTTGCAAATTGTTTTTCTGTAACACATAGCAACTGCACCAATCCCTTTGGTGGTTTTGCTGAACTCACTGCATTGCGGGCAACTGATTCCGAAGACGGAGTCAACAACAATCGGCAATAAACAGATTCTTGTAACATAAAAAACCCGTTTTTCAACAGTGCCTTTCGAAAGATACGATAATTCCGCTTATCCTCGCCAGTTTCTGTTGGCAAATCGAACATAACCAACATTCTCATAAATCGATAACTCATATTATTTGGTAATGCAGGATTTTTGATGCATCCTGGTCATTTATAGCATCAAATACGCTGTATGTAAAAACCTTTATCGCATTCATTACTGTTTGTATTTTTGTATCTATCAGAACTTCCTGATTAAGAATGCCCCATATTGCATGTTTTTCATCAGTTCCAAATTCACAAAAATGATGATTGTAAACATATCGATCTACCAAAACACGATATGGCTCCATTAAATCACAACTCAGATTAAAATGATTGAACATATTGTTATGAAAAACGCCCAATTGTGTCAGGTATCCGGCAGATGTTACAACACGATTAATTGAAGACAGTATCAAACTGTATCCATAGTTCAGAGCAGCGTTAATAACATTATCTGCGCTTCGGGTGAAATTCATTCCAAACAGTGCATTAAAGTATACCTTTGCTGCATGACCCTCTCGATTACTGGCATCTAAACCTTGCACCTGACCAATATAAGAGCGAAGCAATGCACTTTCTCTTTCTTTTCCGATTTCTTCCAAAAAGCACGACTGTTTTCGTATCTTTTCAGAGACAATTTCCTGCCAAATTACTGCCTTCACATGGTCCGGCCACGCGAACTGTGTACGAATCTTAAGCGAACTATCATGACTGCCATGATGGGAAACCAGTTCTGCAATTGGGCTTTTTTTACTGTCGCAAAAAATAGTCTTGATCTTTTTCTCCGACAAAGCCTCAATCAAACAACCTGTCAATGCAACTGCAGGATCTTCCACTAACAAAATAGCAATCTCATCAAGAAACACTTTTTGAATATCATCGCCCCGGACTACAAGATACCCCATCTTGTAATCCAGTTTGCAGCGACGAGAGATTATAACTGTTCGCCAACTCATAACAAATTAAGTAGATTATCACTGGAGCGCTCCCATAATCCTGTAACTGATAAATCGATAACACGAACATCTGAATAGCTTTTTTTCCAGGTTGAGAGGCATGAAGATATTTTTGTTGATGAGCCTTGCTTTTCTCCTCCTATATCAACTAAATTGATACCACCAGACGTTCTCCCGAACAACAATAGTATTGACTGAAGAACCTTCGTTTGATCAATAATCTCAAGGTTCAAAAAAGTTGAATACCCTTTTTGAAGTGTTTTTTGAGGATGATTGATCCTTTTTTTGAAAATACTATTTGAAAACTTCTTTGTTAATAACTCATACAACTCCGTATTTTTTTCTTTACTGATTTTATCAAACCACGGATCATATCTGATTAATCTGTTATTCTCACATTTTTGTGCAAAATTATCCAAATGGTTCACATAGTTCTGCCAGAACATCGATGCCGATAATGGCATCGAGCCTGACATTACGAGGGTTTTTCCTCCTCCTGATTTTGAACATAAAAATACTCTATATCCATCCAGTGAGAAAACCGTATTAATCTTCAGTTTTCTCATACCCAAAGGGAACAAGACCTCCTCAACTTTTTTATTGCGGATCAAACTAATTTGTTGTTTGGCATACTCTTCTGCAAAACCAGCATCTTTTTCTACTCGTTCTGCATACAATAGTTCAACAGGCATAATAATAATATCGTTTTCTTTCCCCGCCTTGTACTTAACCAGCATGAAATAACTCGCTGTTGCCTTATTGTATCCGCCATATTTGCTGGTGGGCAAATCATTCTTTCGAGGAATATAATTATCCCCTTTTTTCACCGGCATCTGATCAAAGAATCCTCCATGCCTGCAGAAGGCATACTGCGTCAAATGTGCATTGTTTTTTGCCACAGTCTTTTTGATTTCTCCAAGCATAGGCGAACCGCCCCACACTATCTCGCCATTTCTTGCCACCCATTTTTTATCGCCAAATACAGCCTTCATGTTCAGACTGTATTCCTGCTCCAGTGAAAACCATTTTTTTGAAAACTTCATGTCATATACATTTCCCGTTACAATATTCAAATATGCATCTTTTGCATGATGCAGTTCATTGAAAGAACGGGATTTATACACTTCTATGTACTGACGGAACTCTGAAGTAAGTCTTGCCTTTACATAGATAATTTCTGTTCCAGGGTATTTCTCCTTCAAGATAGTGGCAATTGCTTTTGTTGATTGAGACGTCTCAGTTAGCTGTCGATTAATGAAACCCATTTTTTCATCATCGCTAAATCCGGTCTCTCTTGTCAGTCTCTTGAATTTTTCCGGCGTCATAAGACCTGCCTTTGTCAAGTATTCCCAGAAACCTCTTTGTTGTTTTCTCCAAGCTTCAGGGACAGGATACACGTCCTTTTTTGAGCCGTTTTCATTGGAAAAGCATAGGACTTTGTTGTTTAGTACACTGTCATCCTTCACTAATCGCTGAGGATAAATATGATCAATGTCATATAATTTACTTCCCAGTTGTTCGATGTCAATCGGTTTCCCGCTGTAAACAGAACGTCCCAATTGCATAAAGTACAGGAATAGTTTGTCACTCTGTAAACGGTTATCAACCATTTCCCCCATAGTTTCCAACTGTTTCTTTAACTCTCTTACATCCTGCTCATCTACTTTTTTATAGAGTTCCAGTATTTGGTTTTTACGTGTCTGAGTCCTCTTATTTCGCTGATTTTCACTGGCTCCTCTTGCCATCTCGATGAAGATTTTATCGGGTGCTTTTCCCAGCGCTTTTGTTACTTCCTTGACCACCTCCATCGTTCGAAGGATAGGGCGTTTAACGGCATTGGAAACATACATCCGTTCCAGTCTTTTTTCCAAAGTTTCCGGGTTTTCTGCATAGTACTGCCTATTATGCTCTTCAATTAATATAGCAAACGTATAATTGTCTGAGAGGAGTTCCATCAGATTATGATTAGTCTCCCACATCATTTTCATTATTGAACAGAGTTCACCGCCGTCCGGATTCACCCCTACTAAACCGTTCAGAAACTTATTTGACAACCGTCCGAAATCCTTATAGTGCAGCTTTGAAACATACCTTACATCTTCTTCTGAAAGTTTTGGATAACTCCCTTTAACCCATTCCCGGAACCGCGTGCTATCTTCTGAGTACGTAGATCTTTCAATAATCTCTTCTACCTGTTTTTCAGTAAGCACTTGTTTTTCAAGCAATTTCCTGAAATCGTGATAAGATTTAAGATTCGCATTGATCTGAATGTCTATCCCGCTCAAATCATCACCGTGCTGAAGTTCTCCTCTTGCGAAAAGATAATCTTCAATTCTTTTCCTGGTCACTTTCCTGTATTTGCAGAACAAGTCCAGATAAATCGCCTGTTTTAATTCAACCGGAATCTTTACCCCATTGATTCTGATATTGTTAATCTCATTCAGGACCATATATTTTCGATAGAGTAAGGACTCCTTAGGGACGCAGTTTTCACCTGCAAGATACGTACAGGTGTTGACCATCCGATTAATAAATTCATTTTCGCTTGCATCCAGGTCGACAATTTGCTCAAAATTCCATGGATATACCTTCTCTTCAGACTTGCGTACGATCCATCCATGGGTGGAATGTGGATTTAAAGGTCCAACAAAATACGGAATACGAAAACTGAAAACAGACAAGATCTTATCTGCTGTACTAAGCCCATTTTCGTCTGTCTCCTTCAGGAAAGGGAGATAAGCGGAAGCGTTGTCCAGTATTTGTTTCAATTCATTCCAATATAACTGATAGGGAATAACACGGTTATTTGTGTCCTTCTGTTTAGGGAGAAACATCTCTAAAGATACTCTTTCCCTGACATCAATATAAAGCGACTTGTCTTCTTCCGTAACCACTGTTTCCAGTAACTTAAGAATCGTGGACAAATACTTTGAAAACTTCTCTTTATTTGACCATTTATACTTATCTGAAAGGGCGATTCTTCGTTTATAATGCTTTGAATATGCCACATAATTATCCGGGACAGCATCTCTAAACACTTCATCAAATTTTAGAGGAATGTACTTTTTCACTAAGTATTTCAGTGTTTTTAAATCCTGTTTGTGCTGTTCATAGACCAGAATCTTTGATTCGGAGATTGACTGATTTCCAGCCAAAATATCAACAAGTAATGACCAGTCGTAGATTCCTTTTAATCTACTAATCAGTTCGCCATTTTCTCCCAATTCCATCATGATTCCGGACAGTAATTCATCGTCACTGCCCAGAGTAAATGAATCGATTTCTGAGAGAGACTCATTAATAAATAAGTCTTTTGCAGCAATTCTTGATCCACACAACGCTTTCAGAAAAACTTCGCAATTGTAAGGGAATGTTTCAGTTGCTTTTTTAGGACATTTTCCGTCATCAAACAATAACTTCTTTAATTCCTCAAACTTTCTGCTTACAGAAATATGTTTGGGAAGAATATCTCTAAAGCAAGCGTTTTTCTCTTTGGGCCACGGGAAAGCATATTCTTCTGACAAGGCATAAAGATATTCTTCTAAATTTTGATAAACCAACTCAAAATCTGTAAGCTCTGCAATGTTTTCTTTACTGACTTCGTTTAAAAAATGGCCCCTGTGCGCAACAAGCCAGGTACAAGCCAAATATACCAACCTAACATCGTGCGGTTTCGTCGACTGCATCAGTTCATAAATCAGATGATGAACAGTGGGGTATTGTTCGTAATAATCCTTGTCAGTATAATTCGGATCATTAAAAAGAGAAAACTGTTCTCCCGCATCATCTCGATATAAGGCACTGGCACGAAGCCGTTTATAAAATCCAGGATCTGTTTTGGCGATTTCTGAAGCAAATAACTCTTGTATTAGCAGGACTCTTTGCTGTCTTCTCTTTAGCCTTCTTCTGGATATACGAAATGCTCTTCTTTCAGCTTTCAGGTTGCCCGCTTCAAAGAGAACGCTACCCCACATGGGTTCTCCATGAAATCTCCTCAACTTGTAGTTTTCATCAGTAACAGCCCATCCAACAGAATCCGTTCCAATATCCAATCCCAAATAATTTTTCTCTGACATATTGACAACCCCCATATAATTATGCTATCTAAATAGTGAAATCACACTACGAGTTCAAATAAGAATCTTCGACATCGTCGACTTGTTCGACAGCGCAGGGAGCGCATCAGGCCTCATATGAGGCCTTTTTATTTACCTTTTTTACCATTTCTATAAACTCCTTTACTATTTCTTCCGGCCCCTCTATCCGCACCTTTCCGCCAAACCCGAACACCCATCCATAAAACACTGATGTCGGTACTACATAAATCACTGCCTCAAAATGTCCTTCGTCAACCGGTTGCATCTCCGTTTCTGGCCCAAAACGATCAATGATTCCGTTTGCCGTGTCATTCTCACAAATCAGATGGACCTTAACCGGAGTCTGATCAGCCCTGCCAAACATATGAATAGTGCTGTTAATGTATCGGTCCGCATCAAATTTATCCGGGATCTGTGCTCTCTTGGTGCTCAAGATTTCCGGACAATCCGGGATCCGATCTACTCTGAAGCTTGCCACATTTTCCGGATGATTGGCATAAGAACCGACCATATAGTAGAATTCGCCATTCCATACCAGGAAAAACGGATTGAACTGATATGGTTTACCGCCATGCTGCAGAACCTTTTCTTTTTTCTCGTTATAGCGGAAATAATAAAAACTGATTTGACAATTCTTTTCGATTGCTTCATGGATGGCATCAATGATAAGAAACAGTTTTTTGTTACCGTTTCTGACCCGGTTTTCTACTTCTGTGTGGCGTTTCAAAGCATCGCTTTCAGGGCCGGCCAGAGCGCTTATCTTTTTTGTCAATTCCCTGCTTTTGTTTTTGGTGATAAACCGGGAAGCATTAACTGCATCGATGATCAATTTCAGTTCTGCCTTGTCAAAGTCTCTTCCCACAAGACGGTATCGGTTCACCGTGGACCTTTCGATCTCAATATCCCAGCCGCTGGCAATCAACGCTTCGATATCATCTGAAACCGTGGTCCGATAGACCTTTTCCCCGTGTTCCTTCAAAAGAAGCTCTGATATCTCCCGCAAAGAAAGAGCATGATCCTCGTCTGTATACTTTCTCAACAGTTGTGCTATATAAAGAATTCTGTCTCTGTTATTCATAGAGCATCGATCACCACCTTGCATTAAGCATATCAGATGATCGCTGTTTTGTAAAACCCCCAGAGGAGGAGGTGTTGAAAAAATCACACACCTTATGGCGTAGTTCTCTCTCATTCTACCGTCTTAATACAATCTCTTTCTGGTTTTCATCAACCATTCCGTCTGTCGTTGTTTACCATCTGCTTCCTTCCCGCCCGCACCGCTTGTTTTTCTTTTGTTATCCCTCATTTTCCTTATTTGCCCGCAATTTCCGTCTCTTCTCCCCTCACCGGTTTGCCAAACAGATCACCCCGTGTTATAATCAACAATTCCCCCAGTAGGGTCTATTATGTTCGATTACACAGGAAAAGTAGTTGCGATCACCGGTGCGTCTTCCGGTCTGGGCAAGCAGATGGCTGAAGGGTATGCCGGCTGCGGTGCCAATCTGGTCCTGCTGGCCCGCCGCGTGGAGCGGCTGGAAGCCAGCGCCCGGGAATGGGAAGCCAAGTACGGCGTACAGGTCCTGCCTGTGGCCTGCGACGTCACCAGCACGGAATCCATCCAGAACGCGCTGGCCGCCATCTTCCTGGGCGCCGAAGAGTCCACCTACGTCACCGGTCAGGCCATCGCCGTCGACGGCGGTTTCACCTGCGTGTAATGCTCTCCTCTCCCGCTCCGGCGGGAAACACCAACACAGGGCCATTTGGGGACTGTCCCCAAGTGGCCCTGTTTTCGGTCCGTGCGGTTCCGGAGAGCGGAGGCGATGATCAGAGAAGCGCCTTCAGTCTTTCAGCTTCTTCGGCCTCTTCCGGCGCGATCTGTTCATCGCTGGCAATAATGATATCGCAGGCCAGTCCGACCAGTTCTTTGTAGGCGTCGGCCAGTTTTCCGCTGGCTGCGCGGAGAGCGTCAAGATCCTGCGCGAACTGCGCCTCGAACTCTTCCGCTGACAGGTCTTCGAAATCGGCGCAGATGTTCTCGAGTTCTTCGGCCGTATACTCCAGACCGAAATACCGGTTCAGATATTCCGCTTCTTTTTCGCTGATCCGGCCGTCGGCGGCGATCAGTCTGAGAATGACGCACAGCAGATCGTTTTCATAAAACGCTTCCATTTCGCCGTTTTCTTCTTTGTCCCAGTGTTCGATCTCTTCCTGGGAATCACACCCGATCAGGAACTTTTCGTATTGGAACCTGAAATCTTCCGTTAACGCATCGATCTTTTTCATATCAATTGCCCTTTCCTAAAGCTTCTGAGACTTTATCATGTCCGGCATCCGGCTGGTAAAGCTGCATTTTGTTTTCCCAAAATGCCAGGATCACCATTTCGATGTCATTATTACTGACCGGGCCGCTGCCGTTGCACATGACCAGGTTGTAGAAACGGTCGTACAGGTGGTACCCGTCCAGTTCCGTGTAGGTGCCTTTCGGAACGCCTTCGTATGATTCTTCCCGTTCTTCATAGAGGTCGCCCAGGCCCAGGGCGTGGCCGAACTCGTGGCGGGCGACGTTCCGGATCACCGCGTAATCGTCAAAACGGCCGTTTTCACTCTGCATGCAGATGACCTTCCGCGAGGTGACGGACCATTTTTTGACGCCGGACATGGCAAAAGAACGCTTGTCCGTGATCATGCTGCTTTTTCTCCGGGCGCTTTCCCGGGCCTTTTCCGACCCGACGAAATCGGCGAACGCGGCAGAATTCCGCTTGATCTTTTCACCGAATGATTCCGTCACCGGGATGATGCATACGTTGTCCCACAGCCGGTCCTCCAGCGTCAGATCGATAACGACCCGGACAGGCTGATTGCCGAAGACCCGGTAATCCCCTTCCCAGTCCCGGATCCCTGACAGCACGGCATGCTTGAATTCCCGGGGATCTCCGGGGAAATCCTCCGGGTAGAGGAAACAGATATTGGCGCTGAGTTTCAGCCAGTTGATCCCGCCCTCATATTCCAGCACCGCATCGACCGGCGTCCGGAGGCCTGTTCTGTTGATCCGGATCGGCTTGCCTTCGAAATCGGCCAGCGGCCCGTCGATCACGGGCGGCGTTTTCGTGTCGATCAGTTTTTCATACTGCTTCATGCACCGGGAATTCAGGATCGCGCGTGCCTGCGTGCTGCCCCAGTCCGCGGCATTGCTGAGGATCTTGATCTCGTCCACTTTCGCATCGCCGCACACCGGCGTGATCATGCCGTCATGCACCATGCGCCAGAGGATGAAGGCGGCTTCCGCATCGCCCAGATTGTAGGCCTTCAGCATATAGGAGAAACCTTCGTCCTGTTTTTCCGGATCATCGCCGAAAACAAGCGCTTTAGCGATCTCCCGGTATGATTCCGCTCTTTTCTGATCATTCACGGAATAATCATTGCCCATTCCCTGCGCCCCTGTCAGTCTTTTTTGGCGTTGGATTGGATCACGATCCGCAGGACCCATTCGATGACGCGGAGCACTTCGAGGATGAAATTGCAGATGTACTGCATGATATAGGCATCGAAGACCTTCTTCATGATCTGCAGTTCCTCTTCGTTGGCCAGGCCGTAATCGCGGGCCATATCCAGCGCCATTTCATTGCCCTGCTTCTCCACGGGGATGTTCAGGAAGGTCACGATCAGGCCGATGAACAGCAGCAAGCCGCCGACGCCCAGGCCGATGTACGACGCCACGCCGCCGTCCGTCTTCAGCACGTAAAAGTCCACCAGGAAGCCAATGAGCACGACGGGGATGAACAGCAGCGGCCCGAAGATCGCGATGATGGACAGGCGGTTCCGGATGACGGCCTTCCGGTCGCCCTCCTCGCACAGTTTCGCGATGCCCGCCTTCTGCAGCGCCAGCGCCGTGGACGTCACGGACTGCTTGTTGTCGATCTTGCCGAATATGCTGCGCAGGTAGATCGTCTTGGTAAAAATATTGTAGTAGTTTCCGAAAAACAGCTCCCGGATGAAGCCGCTTTTCCTGACCTTGACGTGCGTCAGGCCGGCACGGTCCAGCGCGAAGCGGCAGGTATCAATGCCGCTCATCTGGTTCGTGATGCCGTGCTTATTGGCCCTGCTGTAGCGGATCCACACGAGCAGTGACATGATGGCGCATACGATGGCCATGATCACGATCAGGGCGGAAACGATCAGGTAGGCGACGGCCAGCCCCCGGGTGGTGCCGAACTGTTCCATGATCTGGGTGATGAAATGTTCCACGATCTGCATTTCTGAATGATAACCTCCTGCAAAATAGTGATATCAGTGTAGCATTCCCGGAAGGATAATGCAAGAATTCTCAGGTGTATTTCCGGAGCCGGACGTAATAGCGTCCTTTTTTTGTCTCGCGGCCGATGCCGTCGTAAATCGCTTTGCCGAAACCGCGGACGGAGAAGCGGTCGCCTTCTTTTAAGGGGCGGGAGCGGTCGGCGGCGGGAATGCCGTTGACGAAGACTTTCTCGGCGGCGAAAAGCTGGTCCGCCTTGCCGCGGGCGAGGCCGCAGAAGGTGGCGACGACGGCATCCAGGCGTTCAGAGGCCACGTTCAGTTCCAGAGGCGAAAGCTGCGGTTCCAGCGCGGGGACAGGACCCTCTTCCCGGGATACCCGGACCGCGGTGTGCCGCACGCGGGTCAGGTTGTCCCGGATGAATCCGCTGACGGGTTCCAGACACACCAGATACGCCGTCTTCTCCCGGACGACGATATCGCCCAGCTGCGAGCGCTCGATCCCCAGATTCATCAGAGCGCCAAGGAAATCCCGGTGCGTCAGCTCCTCCGCGAACTTCTCTCCCGCCGGAGCGATTGACAGGACGGCCAGCGACGGCTCCGGCGGATAACCGAATGCCTCCTCACCGCCGCAGACCAGGATGCGCCGCTCCGCCTCCGGAAAGCCGCCGGCAAAGGAAAAAGGCAGGGAGCCCTTCGGAAGATTTTTCCGGAAGGCGTCCTGCTCGGCCGGCGTCAGAAAGCCGGAGTATTGGTAGGTATTCTGTTTCTCCGCCCGGCGGTACAGGTCCGCCAGGTGGCGGAGTGTGATAGTCGGATCATCCATGTCGCTCATAAACAGAACGGGCCGATGAAACATCGGCCCGTCTTTTTCCAATCTCTGATTGTATTATTTGAAGTTGAACGCCTTGAAGCCCGGATACACGGCGGATTCGCCCAGCTGTTCCTCGATGCGGAGCAGCTGATTGTACTTCGCCACGCGTTCGGAACGGGAAGGAGCGCCGGTCTTGATCTGGCAGGTGTTCAGAGCCACGGCCAGGTCGGCGATCGTGGTGTCCTCGGTCTCGCCGGAGCGGTGGGAGGTCACGGCGGTGTAGCCGGCCTTGTGGGCCATCTTGATGGCTTCCAGGGTCTCGGACACGGAACCGATCTGGTTCAGCTTGATCAGGATGGAGTTGGCGCAGCCCTTCTGGATGCCCTTCTGCAGACGCTCGGTGTTGGTCACGAACAGGTCGTCGCCGACCAGCTGCACCTTCTTGCCCAGCTTCTTGGTCATCTTCTTCCAGCCTTCCCAGTCTTCTTCATCCAGACCGTCTTCGATGGAGTAGATCGGGTACTTCGCGACCAGGCCGGCCCAGTGCTCGATCAGCTCGTCGGTGGTGAAGTCGCGGCCGGACTTCGGCTGATGATAGAAGCCCTTGCCCTTTTCGCTCTTCCATTCGGAAGCGGCGGCGTCCATGGCCAGGACGAAATCCTTGCCGGGCTTGTAGCCGGCCTTTTCGATGGCCTTGATGATCAGGTCCAGAGCGTCCTCGTCGCCCTTCAGGCTGCTGGGAGCGTAGCCGCCCTCATCGCCGACGGCGGTGACGTCCTTCATTTCCTTCAGGAGCTTCTTCAGGGTGTGGAACACTTCGGCGCACTGGCGCAGGCCTTCGCGGAAGCTGGGAGCGCCGACGGGCATGATCATGAATTCCTGCGTATCCACGGAGGAGTCGGCGTGCGCGCCGCCGTTCAGGATGTTCATCATCGGAACGGGCAGGTTGTTCGCGCCCAGGCCGCCCAGGAAGCGGTACAGCGGGATATCCAGGGAGATGGCGGCCGCGCGGGCAGCGGCGATGGAGACGGCCAGGATGGCGTTGGCGCCCAGGTTGGACTTATCCTTGGTGCCGTCCAGGTCCAGCATCACCTTGTCCACGGCGTAGATGTCGGAGGCATCCAGGCCGATCAGGGCGGGGGCGATGATCTCGTTGACGTTCTTGACAGCCGTCAGGACGCCCTTGCCGAGGTAGCGGCCCTTGTCGCCGTCACGCAGTTCCAGCGCTTCGAATTCGCCGGTGGAGGCGCCGCTGGGGGAGGCACCGCGGCCTACGGTGCCGTCAGTCAGGATGACTTCGGCTTCCACGGTGGGGTTGCCGCGGGAGTCCACGATCTCGCGGGCGATGACTTTTTCGATCTCAAGGTATTCGTGCATAATGTCACCTCATATTGATTTTTTATCAGATCCTGGGGCGCCGGCGCTCTGCGCCTCCGCTCAGGATGACACGTTTGGTTATTCCCGGGTGAGCAGGCTTTCGCCGGTCATTTCCGGGGGCTGGGGGATGCCCATCAGGTCCAGGAGGGTCGGAACGATGTCGCAGAGTCGGCCGCCTTCTTTAAGGCCCAGGCCTTCACCCGCGTTCACCAGGATGAAGGGAACGGGGTTGGTGGAGTGGGCGGTCATGGGCTCGCCGGTCTTCAGGTCGATCATTTCGTCCGAGTTGCCGTGGTCCGCGCAGAGGAACATCTGGCCGTCCACGTCTTTCAGGGCTTCGACCGCTTTGCCGACGCACTCGTCCACGGCTTCGATGGCCTTGACCGCCGCGTCGAAGACGCCGGTGTGGCCCACCATGTCGGAGTTGGCGAAGTTGATGATGATCACGTCGTACTTATTGCTGCGGATCGCCTTCACCAGTTCGTCCGCCACCTGGTACGCACTCATCTCCGGCTGCAGGTCGTAGGTCGCCACTTTCGGGGACGGGACCAGGATGCGGTCCTCGCCGGGGTTGGGCTCCTCGACGCCGCCGTTGAAGAAGAACGTGACGTGGGCGTACTTTTCCGTCTCCGCCAGGCGCAGCTGCGTCAGGCCCAGGCTGCTCAGGTATTCGCCGAAGGTGTTGGCCAGGGACTGCTTGTGGAAGGCCACGATGCGGTGCGGGATCGTGTGGTCGTAGTCCGTGAAGAAGACGTAGGTCAGGTCCTTGGGCTGCTCGCGCTCGAAGCCGTCGAAGGCCTCGTCCAGCAGCGCGCGGGACATTTCGCGGGCGCGGTCCGGGCGGAAGTTGAAGAAGATGATGCTGTCGCCGTCCATGATGCGGGGCGTCACGATGCCGTTCTTCGCGATGACGATGGGCTCCACGAATTCATCCGTGACGCCGGCGTCATAGGAAGCCTGGATGCCGGCCACGGGGTCCTCGCACACGGCGCCTTCGCCGTCGGTCAGGGCGCGGTACGCCTTTTCAAGGCGGTCCCAGCGCTTGTCGCGGTCCATCGCGTAGTAGCGGCCCATGACGGAGCCGATGTAGCCCACGCCGATCTCGTCGATCTTCTGCTGCAGCTCCGCCAGAAATCCCTTGCCGGAGGTGGGCGGCGTGTCGCGGCCGTCCATGAAGCAGTGGACCACCACGTTGTCCAGGCCGCAGCGCTTCGCGAGCTCCAGCAGGGCATACAGGTGGGTGGTGTGGCTGTGCACGCCGCCGTCCGACAGCAGGCCCATCAGGTGCAGCGTGGTGCCGCGGGCCTTGGCCGTGTAGATGGCCGCGAGCAGGGCGGGATTCTCAAAGAAATCGCCGTCTTCAATGGCTTTGGAGATGCGGGTCAGGTCCTGATAGACGATCCGGCCGGCGCCCATGTTCATGTGGCCGACTTCGGAGTTGCCCATCTGGCCGTCCGGCAGGCCCACGAACAGGCCGCTCGCCTGGCCTTCCACGAAGGGGCAGTCCCGCATCAGGGCGTCGATATTGGGCTTATGCGCCGCTCTCACGGCGTTGCCCCGGACTTCTTCGGTCAGACCGAAGCCGTCCAGGATCATTAATACGGTGGGTCTCTTCATTCGGGCTTCACCACCTTCACGAAATCCGGTTTCAGGCTGGCGCCGCCCACCAGGCCGCCGTCGATGTCCTTCTGCTCGAACAGTGCTTTCGCGTTGCTCGGGGCGACGGACCCGCCGTACAGGATGCGGGTGGCTTCCGCGGTCTGCGCATCGTACAGTTCCGCCAGCAGGGCGCGGATGGCGCCGCAGGCTTCCTGCGCCTGTTCCGTGGTCGCGACCACGCCGGTGCCGATGGCCCAGATGGGCTCGTAGGCGATGACCGTCTTCGGCACGTCCGCGGCCGGGATGCCTTCGTAGGCGCCGGTGATCTGGCTGCGGATCCAGCTCAGCGTGATGCCCGCCTGGCGCTGCTCCAGCGTTTCGCCGCAGCAGACGATCGGGGTCAGGCCGTGCTCCAGGGCCTTCTTGGTCTTCTTGTTCACGCCCTCATCGGTCTCGCCGAAGTACTGGCGGCGTTCGGAATGGCCCAGGATAACGAATTTCACGCCGGCGTCGACCAGCATGTCCGCGGAGATCTCGCCCGTGAAAGCGCCCTTCTCCTCAAAGTACATGTTTTCGGCGCCGATGCCGATGTTCGTGCCGGCCGCCGCTTCGACCGCCGCCGGGATGTCCACCGCGGGCACGCAGAACGCGACTTCACACGCGGCGTCCGCCACCAGCGGAGCGATCTCTTGGATAAACGCCTTCGTTTCCGAAGGGGTCTTGTTCATTTTCCAATTGCCTGTCACCAGGCCGGAACGAAAGGGGCGGGCGTCATCCACCGCCGCCACGCCGGGCAGCTCCTTTCCTTCCAGGAATTCCAGGGAGGCGCCGCCGCCCGTGGAGATATGGCTCATCTGAGCCGCAAAGCCGAGCTGGTTCACGGCCGCCGCGGAGTCGCCGCCGCCGATGATGGTCACAGCCCCGGTCTCGGCCATGGCCTTCGCCACGGCGCGGGTGCCTTCCGCCAGCTGCGGGTTCTCGAACACGCCCATCGGGCCGTTCCAGACCACGGTCTTCGCGGAAGCGATGGCTTCGCTGAACAGCTTGACGGTCTTCGGGCCGATGTCCATGCCCATGCGGTCCGCCGGGATGGCCGTGATGTCGACCACCTTGGTCTCGACCGGCGCGTCAATAGGAGTCGGGAATTCTTCCGTCGTCACGGCGTCCACGGGAAGCAGGAGCTTCTTGCCCAGCTTCTTCGCTTTTTCGATCATGTCGCGGCAGTAGTCGATCTTGGTCTCGTCCAGCAGGGACTTGCCGATCTCATAGCCCTGCGCCTTGATGAAGGTGTAGGCCATGCCGCCGCCGATGATCAGGGTATCGCACTTCTCCAGCAGGTTGGAGATGACGTTCAGTTTATCGGCGATCTTCGCGCCGCCCAGGATGGCGACGAAAGGACGCTCGGGGTTGTCTACGGCGTTGCCCAGGAAAGCGATCTCCTTCTCCATCAGGTAGCCGACGGCGCAGTCGCCGCCTTTTTCGCGGATGAATTCGGTCACGCCGACCACGGAAGCGTGGGCGCGGTGCGCGGAACCGAACGCGTCGCAGACGAAGGAATCCGCCAGATCGGCCAGTTCCTTGCTGAAGCCTTCGCCGTTCTTGGTCTCTTCGGAGCCCCGGAAACGGGTGTTCTGCAGCAGGACCACGTCGCCGTCCTGCATGGCCGCGACGGCTTCGTCGGCCGCAGCGCCGGTCACGTTGTCATCGTCCACGAACTTCACGGGCTTGCCCAGCAGTTCGCTCAGGCGGACCGCCACGGCCGCCAGGGATTCGCCGGGGTTCGGGCCGTTTTTGACTTTGCCCAGGTGAGAACATAAAATGACCCTGCCGCCGTCTCTGGTGAGCTTCTGGATGGTGGGCAGGGCGGCCCGGATACGGGTGTCGTCAGTGATCTTGCCTTCTTTCAGCGGGACATTGAAGTCGCAGCGGACCAGGATCCGCTTGCCCTTGATGTCCATCTGATCTACGGTCTTCTTGTTTAACATGGAGAACCTCCTCTACAATGATATCCTTTTTGATCTCCGCCGCAGTCCCGGGAAAGTCCCGGAAATAAAATAACCTCCAACACATGGAAAAATGTTGGATTTTCGCGCCGGAACCGATGGGGAGGCGGGGTCAGATGCCCGCCGCAGGGTATTATAGCATATTTTGCGGAAAAATCTACAGTAAATCTGCAATAAAAATGAAGGAATTGCGCGGGATTTCGCTTTTTTCAGCGGTTTTCAGTCTTTTTGGCCAAGTTTTTCGAAAACGATTTCGATAGCGCGGATCATCTGCTGCAGCGGAAGCGACGGCTCGCCTTTTTCCGCCGCCTGCTCCGGCAGGTACGGCACATGGACGAACCCGGCCCGGCGGACGATTCCCTGCACCTGCAGGCGCGCCGCTTCGTAAAACACCGCGTTGCAGACGTACAGGCCGGCGGTATTGGAGATGGCGGCGGGGATCTCCGCCTCCTGCAGCACGGCAAGCAGGTCCCGCAGCGGCAAGGTGGAGAAATACGCGGCGGGGCCGTCCGGATAGAGCGGCTCGTCCACGGGTTCGCAGCCCGCGTTGTCAGGGATGCGCGCGTCCATCAGGTTCACGGCAATGCGCTCTAAACTGATGCCTTCCCGGCCGCCGGCCTGGCCGACGCTCAGGATGACGTCCGGCCGGTATTTCTCCGCCGTGATCCGTACGGCCTGGCGCGCTCCTTCAAAAGTCACGGGCAGACAGAGACGGATCAGTTCCGTCCCTTCCGGCGCCGTCACGCGCCGCACCGCCTCCCAGGAGGGGTTGATCTGTTCGCCCCCGAAGGGCTCGAAGCCGGTCAGCAGGATCTTCATCGTTTTCTCCTCTTTATTCGAACGGTTTCCGGGCCTTCGGCCCCTGTTTCTGCACCGGTTCCGCGGCTTCTTCCGACTCATCCGCAAAGCGCTCGCGCGCCTCGAACACCCGGCAGATCGTGTTGTAATCGCCGAAAACGGTCAGGCGGTCGCCTTCCTGAAATACGGTGTCCGCCGTGGCGGGCACAGCCTTGCCGCCTTGTTTTTCGACCAGCATGACCAGGATGTTGTTGTCGTTCTTCAGGCCGGTCTGCGAAAGCGGTACGCCCTGAAAGGCCTCCGGGACCTTATACAGATCGATCTGCGCGATCGAGTCCCGGCCGATATAATCCAGCAGCAATACGCTGTTGCTCAGTTCGCCCTGCACGAAGTGCCCGGCGAGGCGTTTCATCACGTTGGAGCCCCACGAGTGCACGGCCGGGACGCGGATGAACACGAAGATGACCGCCAGCGCGGCCAGCAGGATCGCGACCGACCCCAGGGACGCCCCCAGCTGCGTCACTTTCAGGGAAATAAAGATGTTGACCAGCGCGGATACGATCGTGATGTTGAACACGTATCCGAACAGCATCGTGATCCGCGCCATGCGCCGCCTCCGCCGCGACGAGATGATCATCTCGATCTCCCGCGTCGTAAACCCGCATCCGGTCAGCAGCGACGTGACCTGGTAGCGGGCCTTTTCCTCGGGCAGGCCCGTAAAGCGGAACAGGACCGTGAAGAGTTCCGAAATGACCCAGTATAACAGGATGATAAAGGCAAAAAGGATCGCGGCTATGTATATGTTCATAATTCTTCCCCCGATTTTCTCAGGTTCTGTAATCTCCGTTCAGATGCACGTACTCCCCGGTCAGGTCGCAGCCGTACGCGACGGCTTCGCCGGGGCCGCTGTGGAAGTCCAGATAGATGAAGGCGTCCTCGTCGTCCCATTCGATGCGGCTCTCTACAAGAGAGAAATCCAGATCGATGTCCGCGGCTTCCCCGCCGGCGGCGGTGAGGACCAGGGGTTCGGGCAGGGTGCCGTAGCCGAAGGCGACTTTGACGCCGTTGGAGCGGCAGATGCCGCGGGCCATGCGGCGGGCCTGCTCCTTGTCCGGAAGGCCCGTGACCCGCACGGTGAGGGTCTTCTGCGCGCCTTCGCCGTCTGCGGCGATCTTCTTCGCGATGTCGGTGAGGATCTCCTCCAGCAGCTGCTGCATGGCTTTGCAGTCTTCCGGGGTCTCCGCCGTGACGCCGGACGCGCCGTTCGCGAGCATGATCAGGCTGTCGTTGGTGGAGGTGTCGCCGTCTACGGTCAGGGCGTGGAAGCTTTCGTCGCAGGCGTTTTTCAGCATGCGCTTCATGACCGCGGGGTCCATGGCCGCGTCCGTGGCGATAAAGCACAGCGTGGTGGCCATGTTGGGATGGATCATGCCGCTGCCCTTGGCCATGACGCCAACGCGCACGGTGCCGCCGGACAGGGGCAGTTCGTACGCGGCCTCCTTGCGGTGGCGGTCCGTGGTCATGATGGCCCAGGCGGCCTGCGAGCCTTCGGCGCGCGACATTTTCGGGCGGATCAGTTCCACCGCGCGCTTCACTTTTTCCGTCGGGAAGGCTTCGCCGATCACGCCGGTGGAGCTCACCAGCAGGCTGTCCGGCTCCAGGCCGAATACCTGCTCCGCGTAGGCCTGCACTTCCCGGGCGGCCTTCAGCCCCGCCTCCCCGGTGCCCGCGTTGGCGTTGCCGGAGTTGATTACGATGCCGCGGATCCGGCCCTTCGCCGCGAGTTTCCGGCCCAGCGTCACCGGCGCCGCGCAGAAGCGGTTGGTGGTGAACAGGGCCGCGCAGGCGGCGGGGCGGTCGGACAGCAGCACGGCCACGTCCGGCTTATAACTTTTATGGCTTTTCACGCCCACATACACCGCGCCGGCGGTGAAGCCTTCCGGAACGGTGATGCCTCCGTTGTCCAGTTTGCGGGGCGTACTCATTGCTCCTCCTTTTGCAGCCGGCCGGGCTGCAGGGACGTCGTGCGGCGGAAGTTGGTGGGGGTCGTCACGTGGAAGCGGAAAAAATTCCGGTTGAAGGTCTTCACGTTGGCGTAGCCCACCGCGGCGGCGATCTCCGTGACGGTCAGGTCCGTCTCCAGGAGCATCTGGCCGGCGCGGCTGATGCGCACGTAATTCAGGAAATCCTCAAAGTTCCGGGACGTCTGGATCAGCAGCAGGCGGTTCATTTCCGGCACGCTGACGCCGAAATGCGCCGCTACGGCTTTGGGCGAGAGCTCCTCGCTGTAATGGCGGATCACGTATTCGGACAGGCGGTAGCCCAGGAGGCCGTCGTCCTTGCGCAGCAGCGTGTTATTGGCCTGATAGGTGCGGCGGTAATCGCTCACCGGCATCCCGGCGTATTCGGAAAACACTTTGGAGATATGGGAAGCGTCCCAGAAGCCCACGGCCTCCGAGATCTCCTCCAGGGTCATGTTGGTGTATAACAGATAGCCGGAGACTTTGCTCATGCGCATCTCGTTCAGGAGGTCGTAAAAGCCCAGGCCGGTCATGTCCTTGATATGGCGGCGCAGGACGCTCTCCGATACGTAGAAGGTGCGGGCGAGCCCCTCCAGCGTGAGTTTGTCGCTGGTGTGGTTGTACATGTAGCGCAGCACTTCCGACAGGTCCCGGCTGGCCGGCTGCGGCGGCTTTTTCTGCCCCGCGGCGGCGCGGAAGCGCACGGACTGAACCGCCAGGGTCAGGAGCATCGTCATGGCGCCGAGGGACGCCAGCGGCCTGGGCTGCATCTCCCTCAGCGCGGATTCCAGCCCCACTTCCCGCTGCAGGCGGACGAAGAAGTCCCGCATCCATTCCTGCTGCGTTTCGTCGCAGTAAAAGATGGGGTCGCGGGCCACGGTATCGATGTAATCCGGCACTTTCCCGTCCGTTTCCGGGAACAGGGTGAAGAACTCGGTGAAGACCTGCAGGTTGAAGATGACGGTATAGAAACGGAGCGGTTCCGGGACCGCGGTCACGTTGCTGACCTGCCAGGGGAGCATCGTAAAGAGCGCCCCGGGCCGGAGCTCATAGCTTTTTCCCTGGAGTTCGATCACGCCCGTCCCGCTCAGAACGTACAGGAAGCGCGCCTCCTGGTGGAGCAGGGGGAACGTGGGCTGATCCAGCGTTTCCAGATCCAGCGAGATCAGCCGGCTCCGGTCGATCTTGGAGCGGTCATAGCTTTGCAGGACTACTTTTTCCGGCATTTCCGCCTTTCCTTCCCGTTGCAGATAATAGATAAACGCGGCGCCGCGTCACGGCTGTTCCAGGCGGGTCCACCCGTCCGGGGAGAGCCCGTCGGGCCCCAGATAGATCAGGTCCCCGTTCTGGTAGACCGTGTCATAGGCCGTGTCCACCTTGATGATGCTGCCGTCCTCCGTCACGTAATTGTTCTTTTCCTTGATGACGTCGCACCAGTCGCTGATAAATTTGTCCGAACCGTCGTCGTGATAGCCGCTGTCCCAGCCGGAAATCTCCGAAGCACTGGGATTGTAGGCCTGCTGCAGCAAGTAATTATTGATCATATTGGCCATGTATTCGCCGTTCTGCCGCACGACGTAGATGAATTCCCCGCAGAAGGACGAATTGTTCATCACGTGGTCGCAGACCGGCTTGTATTTGTTCCAGGCCTCTTCCGTGGCGGCCGTGAATACGGTCAGGACCGGGACCGTCCAGAAGATCTGGTCGAAATACGCGCCGGCATTGGTGGCGAATTCCGCGCCGATGACCGACGACGTGACGGCCGTCCGGTACGTCCCCGCGCTCCGGGTGTCGAAAACGGTCTCCTCCATGGTTCCTTCGTAACCGACGCCCTGGCTGGTGCCGGTGGACAGGAAACTCTGCAGATATTGATAAGCCTGCTCCGTCAGGACCTGCTGGATCTGTTCGTTCGGTCCCTGCGTGGAGACCACTTTACTGCCGAGGCCCATCAGGGAGGCGATCAGCAGGTTGTGGTCGTGGGCGTTCCGGTAATTCAGGTAGGTGTTGTAAGTCTGGTAATGGACGCCTTCCGCCATGGCCTGCACACCGTTACGGCTCATCTGGACGTAGGCCTGGGGGGAGCGGATCTCGATCTTCGCGTTGCCTTCCGGGGACGTCATCACGATCGTAGCCGTGGCCGGGTACAGCGTGGAGACGATGCCCCATTCCGTTTCCAGGCCGGCGTTCCAGCCGTAGGGCACCAGCGCCAGGGCGGTCTTCAAGCCGTAGCGGGTGTCGTACATCGTCTGCATGGTGTAGCAGCTGGTCGCGTAATCCGGCAGGTCCTCTGCCGCGGCCGTGCCGGCCGGGGCGGCGGTCGTTCCGGGATCGGAAGGCTGCGCGGACGGATCCGTGGCGGGTGAGTCCGTGCCGGGCGCCGCGGCTTTCGTCGTTTCCTGTGTGCTGTTCCCGGAGGTCCCCTCATCCTGCGTTTCCTTCTTCTGTCCGGAGCAGGCGGACAGGAGCAAAACGGCAGCGAGCAGCACTGCTGTGATTTTACGGTCGAGATTCTTCATGGAGCGTACCTCCTTCCTGTGCTCCACTATATTACTTTCTCCCCCGATGTGCAAGGGCAAAGAAGGGCCGGGCCCACTTCTTTTCCGTTTCCGTTCCGCTAAAAATACCGCGAAATACAATTTTTTCCGCCCGAAATGTCCCACTTTTTTCTTCTCATCTGATATAATAAACTTCGTAATAAAAGGACGGTCTCCGTCGCGAAAAATAAATACCTGAGGAGGAACCCACCATGCCCGTAAGTTTAAAGGGACGCAATTTTCTCACGCTGAAAGATTTCACCCCCGATGAGATCCGCTACATGCTGAACCTGGCCGCGGATCTGAAGGCCAAGAAGCGCGCCGGCATCCGCACGCAGCTGCTGGCCGGCAAGAACATCGTCCTGCTTTTCGAAAAGACTTCCACCCGCACCCGCTGCGCGTTCGAAGTGGCCGCCTATGACGAAGGCGCCAACGTCACCTTCCTGGATTCCAAGTCTTCCCAGATGGGCAAGAAAGAGACCATGGCCGACACCGCCAAGGTCCTGGGCCGCTTCTACGACGGCATCGAGTACCGTGGCTACGATCAGGCGGTCGTGGAAGGCCTGGCGAAGAACGCCGGCGTTCCCGTCTGGAACGGCCTGACCGACGTCGACCACCCCACCCAGGCGCTGGCCGACATCCTGACCCTCATGGAAAACACCAAGAAGCCGCTGAACAAGTGCAAACTCGTCTTCTGCGGCGACACCCGCAACAACGTCGCCTACTGCCTGATGTACATCTGCGCGAAGCTCGGCATCCACTACGTCGGCTGGGGTCCCAAGGAACTCGCGCCCGCGAAGGAAGTCGTGGCCTACTGCAAGAAGGTCGCCAAAGAGACCGGCGCCAAAGTGGAATTCGGCGAGGACATCAAGCTCCTGAAAGGCGCGGACGCCCTGTACACCGACATCTGGGCCTCCATGGGCGAAGAAGACAAGATCCCGGAGCGCGTCGCGCTGCTGACCCCGTTCCGCGTGACCAAAGACGTCATGAAAGCCACCGGCAACGCCGACTGCATCTTCCTGCACTGCCTGCCCTCCTTCCATGACTTCGACACCACCATGGCCGCCGAGCAGAAGAAGCTGGGCTACGACATCCGCGAAGTCACCGACGACGTCTTCCTGTCCCCGGCCTCCAAAGTCTTCGACGAGGCCGAGAACCGCATGCACACCATCAAGGCCGTGATCGTGGCGACGATTGGGAATGTCTGATCAGGGAGGAATAACTGATATGGTGAAATATTCTGCTATCGGCGCCGTCGGCTACGTCTGCGGCGAACTGCTCCGCATGATGGTCGCCCATCCGGAGACCGAACTGGTGGATCTGCTGGATTCCTACGGCGTAGGCCAGCCCGTTTACGAACACTTCCCTCATCTGAAGGGTTTCTATGACCAGAAGATCAAGGATCTGACCGAAGAGAACGTCCTCGCGGCCGCTAAGGCCAGCGACGTGGTCTTCATCCAGGTCCCGTCCGGCGACGTGGCCAAGTGGGCCGCCATCGTGCTGGGCGAAGGCAAGAAGATCATCGACATCGGCGCGGACATCCGCTTCCGCCACGCCCCCGTGTGGGAGAAATGGTACGGCGCGAAGCATCCGAACCCCGAACTCACTGAAAACGCCGTCTACTGCATCCCCGAAGTGATGCGCGAAGACGCGAAGGGCAAGCGCGTGATCGCGAACCCCGGCTGCTATCCCACGGCTTCCACGCTGGCGCTGTACCCGATGCTGAAGGAAGGCGTCGTGGTGGAGAACACCATCGTGATCGACGCCAAGAGCGGCTTCACGGGCGCCGGCCGCCGGCCCACCCAGAACAAGCTGATCACCGAGGCGGAGAACAACTTCAACGCGTACGCGCTGGGCGGCGGACACCGCCACACCCCGGAGATCGAACAGAACATCGCCTACATCACCGGCAAGGACCTGCACAAGCCCGAGACCTGGCAGTTCATCAACTTCCAGCCCCACCTGCTTCCCACGGTCCGCGGCATCGAAGTCACCGTGTACGCCACGCTGAACAAGGATTACACGAACGACGAGCTGTTCCATCTGTATGAGGATTTCTACAAAGACGAACCGTTCGTAAAGGTGACGCCCGCCTCCAACCCCGTGCAGACCAAGTGGACCTACGGCACCAACTTCTGCATGATGACCCCCACGTACGACGCGCGCACGAAGCGGCTGATCGTATCCTCCGTGATCGACAACATCGGCAAGGGCGCCGCCGGCCAGGCCATCCAGAACCTGAACCTGATCAGCGGCCTGCCCGAGACCATGGGCCTGCTGTTCCCGGCGATGTATCCGTAATAAAGGAGCCAGTATGAACTACAAGAAGATCGACGGCGGCGTGACCGCCCCCCTGGGTTTCGTGGCCGGCGCGGCGTACGCCGGGATCAAGAACCCCGATAAGAAAAGCGAAAAGCCGGACGTGGCGGTGCTCTTCTCCGAGACGCCGTGCGCGGCGGCGGCCTGCTTTACGAAGAACAAATTCTGCGCGGCGCCGGTCATCCTGGGCCGCGAGGTGCTCAAGAAGGGCAAGGCCCGCGGCATCGTGATCAACTCCGGCAACGCCAACGCCGCCACCGGCGAGCAGGGCTTGAAGGACGCGAAGGCCGTGGAAGAAGCGGCCGAGCGGCTGCTGGGCCTGGGCGAGGACGAAGTGTTCGTCTGCTCCACCGGCGTCATCGGCAAGCGCCTGCCCTATGAGCGCGTGATCAAAGGCGTGGAGGAGATCGTCCCGCACATGAGCCGCGACAAAGGCGGCGACGCCGCGTGGGCCATCATGACCACGGACACGGAGAAGAAGGAAGTCGCGTATGAACTGCCCATCTCCGGCGGCACGGTCCGCATCGGCGCCATGGCCAAGGGCAGCGGCATGATACACCCGAACATGGCCACCATGCTGGCCTACGTGACCACGGACGCGAAGGCGGATCCGAAGGATCTGCAGGCCATGCTCTCCCGCGCGGTGGACCGCAGCTTCAACATGACCACCGTGGACGGCGACACCTCCACCAACGATTCCATCTTCCTGCTGGCGAACGGCGCCTCGGGCGTGGAGATCCGCACCGAGGAAGATAAGAAGGCACTGGCCGACCTCGTGGAAGCCATCTGCATCGACATGGCGCGCCGCATCGCCTCCGACGGCGAAGGCGCCACCCATCTGATCGAAGTGGAAGCCTACGGTCTGCCCACCGAGCACGACGCGCGCCTGGTGGCGAAGTCCATCGCCGGCTCCTCGCTGTTCAAAGCGGCCGTCTTCGGCCGGGACGCCAACTGGGGCCGCATCATGGCGGCGGCCGGCTACTCGGGTGCGGACGTCGATCCCACCCGCGCGGACTGCTTCCTGAAATCCGCGGGCGGCGAGATCCAGGTCATGGCCGGCGGCTTCGGCCTGGAATTCGACGAGGATCTGGCCAAGAAGATCCTGTCCGAGCACGACATCACCGTGATCGTGAAGTTCTACCAGGGCGACGGGCAGGCAAAGGCCTGGGGCTGCGACCTGACCTACGATTACGTGAAGATCAACGGAGATTACCGGACGTGAGCAACAGAATCATTGTGATCAAATACGGCGGCAACGCCATGGTAAACGAGGAGCTCAAAAACTCCGTGATGGAGGACGTGGTGACCCTGCAGCACGCCGGCTGGCTGCCCGTCCTCTCCCACGGCGGCGGCCCCGGCATCAACAAAATGCTGGAGCAGCTGAACATCCCCGTGAAATTCATCAACGGCCTGCGCTACACGGACGAGGCCACCATGAAAGTGGTGGAATCCGTCCTGATCGGCCAGGTAGGCACGGAGCTGACCGGCCTGCTGCAGAAAAAGGGCGGCAAGGCCTGCGCCATCTCCGGCGTGTCCGGCAACCTGTACCACTGCCGGCAGAAGTCTGAGGAGCTGGGCCTGGTGGGCGAGATCGACGAGATCGACACCGCGGCCGTGGACGCCCTGCTGGACGCCGGCCTGATCCCCGTGGTGGCCCCGGTGGGCACCGACGGGCAGGGGCACACGTTCAACATCAACGGCGACACCGCGGGCAGCATCCTGGCGGCGGCGCTGGAAGCGGACAAACTGGTGCTGCTCACGGACATTGAAGGCCTGTGCAACAGCATCGAGGAGCGGGACGTCATCTCCTATCTGAACATTAAAGACGTGCCGGCCCTGAAGGAAAAAGGCGTCATCAGCGGCGGCATGCTGCCTAAGATCGACGGCTGCGTGCAGGCCATTGAAAACGGCGTGGGCAGCGTCCACATCATCGACGGCCGCGTGCCCCACAGCCTGCTGAGCCTGCTGGACGGCGAAGCCATCGGCACCACCATCGGAACGGAACGCGAAAGCGTAGGGATCAAATAATCGGAGGACACCACATGATCACCAAATTCAAAACCAATGCAGAAGTCATCGAAAACGGCGACAAGTATTTATACGGCAACCACATCCGCATGCCCCTCGCCCTGGAAGGCGGCGACGGCGCGTGGGTGTTCGACAAGGACGGCAACAAGTACCTGGATTTCGTGGGCGGCATCGCCGTGAACGGCCTGGGCCACAACCATCCCCGCATCCAGGAATGCCTGGCGGAGCGCGCGAAGACCATCCTGCACTGCTCCAACTATTTCTACAACGAGCCGGCCGTGCAGACCGCGAAAATGATCGTGGAAAACAGCTGCTTCGACAAAGTGCTGTTCGCGAACTCCGGCGCGGAAGCCAATGAAGGCCAGATCAAGCTGGCCCGCAAATACGCGAAGGACCACGGCCATCCCGAACGCTTCGTGGTCATCACCATGAAGAATTCCTTCCACGGCCGCACCCTGGCCACCTGCACCGCGACCGGCCAGTACGGCGTGCACCGCTACTTCGAGCCGCTGCCCGACGGCTTCCGCTACGCCACGTTCAACGATCTGGACAGCGTGAAGGCCCTGGTGGACGAATACACCTGCGCCATCCTGACCGAGCCGGTCCAGGGCGAAGGCGGCGTCCGTCCCGCGACCCCCGAATTCCTGAAGGGCCTGCGCGAACTGTGCGACGAAAAGGGCATCCTGCTGATGTTCGACGAAGTGCAGGTCGGCTCCGGCCGCACCGGCAAGCTGTTCGCCCACCAGTACTATGGCGTGGAGCCGGATACCTGCTCCATGGCCAAGGCGCTGGGCTCCGGCGTCCCGATCGCGGCCCTGTGCGCGCGCGGCGAAGCCTGCAACGTCCTGACCCCCGGCACCCACGGCTCCACCTTCGCGGGCGGCCCGCTGGCCTGCGCGCTGGCGATGACCACGCTGGACGTCATGCTGAACGAAGGCGTCCTGGACAACTGCGCGGAAGTCGGCGAATACTTCCGCAAGCGCGCCCACGAAGTCATCGAGAAGAACCATCCCGACACCGTGGACGAGATCCGCGGTCTGGGCCTGATCAACGGCATCCAGCTGAAGAAGGCCAGCGGCCAGCCGGTCGTGGACCTGTGCTTCAAGGACAACAACGTACTGATCAACAACACCAACGGCAACGTCCTGCGCTTCATCCCTCCGCTTATCGTCACGAAAGAAGAAGTCGACATCGTGATCAATGCGGTGGACGCCGCCATGACGAAGCTGGGGTGGTAAAAATGGAAACTGTCGTTATCGCACTGGGAGGCAACGCCCTGACCATCGGCGGGAAACTGGCGGACGCCAAGACCCAGCTGAACATCATCGACAACACTTCTCTGGAGATCGCGGACATCATCGGCCAGGGTTATAAAGTCGTCATGACCCACGGCAACGGTCCGCAGGTGGGCGGCATCGTGATGCAGAATGAAAACAGCGCCAACCTGACCCCCGCCATGCCCTTCGACGTCTGCGGCGCCATGAGCCAGGGCATGCTGGGCTACCACATTGTCCAGGGCCTGCAGCGCGCCATGCGCCTGAAGGGCCACGAGGCCTCTCCTGTCGCGGTGGTCACCCAGGTCCGCGTGGATCCGGAAGACCCCAAGTTCAAGAACCCCTCCAAGCCGATCGGCGCGTTCTACACCGAAGAGGAAGCCCGCGCCCTGATGGCCGAGAAAGGCTACACGATGAAGGAAGACGCCGGCCGCGGCTGGCGGCGCGTCGTAGCCTCCCCGATGCCCGTGGAGATCATTGAGTTGAAGGCCATCAAGGACCTGATGGAAGCCGGCCACACGGTCATCGCCGTGGGCGGCGGCGGCGTTCCGGTCTACCGCGACGCGGACGGCGACCTGAACGGCATCGCGGCCGTCATCGACAAGGACCTCGCCTCCGAGCGCCTGGCCCAGGACCTGGACGCAGACATCTTCATGATGCTCACCGCCGTGGAAAAATGCTACATCAACTTCAAGAAGCCCGATCAGAAGGCTTTGGACACCATGACCGTCGCCGAAGCGAAGGAATACATCGCCCAGGGCCAGTTCGCCCCCGGCTCCATGCTTCCGAAAGTGGAAGCGGCCGTCCGCTTCGTGGAAGCGCGGCCCGGCCGGAAGGTGATCATCACCACGCCGGAGAAGGCGGGCGCGGCGCTGAGAGGCGAAGCGGGCACGGTGATCCTGTAAGCGGAGATCCGGACATCACAAAACAAAAAGGGCGGCTGCGGCCGTCCTTTTTCATGTCCTGTTCCCGGAACAGCACTCTCCTGTTTTACCGGAACTTCACACTGACCGAATCCAGCGTCTTCTGTTCCGTCGAAGTGAACTCGAGCCCGGAGATCTTGTTGAAAAACAGTTCCAGGGTCCCGCTTTCCGCCGCGCTCCGGCTGACGGAATAGACCAGGGTCCCTTCGCGGGACTCTTCCGGCTGCAGGACTGCGCCGCGGAGGGTCTTGTCATAGCCGATCAGGAGCGATGCTTTCACTTTCTGTCCTCCTTCCTGAAACTCGTCCTGCAGGTAGTCATAGCCGGAGATATCGACGACCGGGAGGAAGGCGCGCTCCGCGCCGGCGCCGTTGGTGATGTTCAGGGAGACGATCGCGTATAATTCGTCTTTGCCGGCGTTATAACTGACGATGTCGGAGAGTTTGACGGTGTCCGTGAAGGCAAGCCCGCGGACTTCGACCGTCCAGTCGTCGATGGTAAGCGTTTCCGCCTGGAACGGAAGGACCGCTTCGTAAGCCGTCGTACCGGGTTCTTCGGCAGGGGCTTCCGTGGTCTCTTCTTTCTTTTCGCCGCAGGCGGCGAGGCTGAGCAGGAAGAGAGAGATCAGGAACAGCAGAACCGGTTTGGAAAACTTATTACGAGTCATTTTGCAATCCTCTGACTAATTATTATTTCTTCTCTGGCCGGAGCGCATACAAGGCGCTGACGAAGCCAAAGGAAAGCGGCGATGCGGAACGCGTCGGCACGGAGAGGATCCGTCCGCCTGCCCGCCAGTTCCGGCGGCCGAAAAGGGGGACGTTTTTCCGGATATAGGCGGAAACTTCTTTCAGCTGCGCGGCATACCGTTCCCGTTCTTCCCGCGGGGCGGCATGACAGGCGTGCCACAGCTTTGCCGCGGCCCGGACGCACTGCTGCCGGCAGGTTTCGGTCAGGAGAAGGTCATCCGGGGCGCAGGCGAGAAAGAAATCACAGCGTTCTTTTACAGCCAGCCAGCAGTCATAGCGGTTCCGAATGCTGCACGTGCGGGCGATGCTCCCTTCCCGTTCCCGGTAATGGTACAGGATGTCCCGGACCGTGGCGACGGTTTCGCAGCCGTAGAATATCCGGTACATGACCGAGACGTCTTCGAAGACCCGGCCTTCCGGAAAGCGGACCGTTTCAAAGCATTCTTTCCGCCAGATCTTATTCATCATGCGGCTGCTCATTTTGCCGAGGGTCAGGGCCTTCGCCGCGTCCGGACCGGTGTAAAGGCGGTCGCCGTACCGGAACTGCCGTGTCCTGTCCGATCGTTCCAGATATTCGCCGCAGACGACGACGTCTGCGTTCTTCGCAAGGACGGCGGAGACGAGGCGTTCTACCATGTCGTCCTCCAGCCAGTCGTCGCTGTCGGCAAACACCAGATAGTCGCTGTCCGTTTCCATGGCGGCCCGGATGCCCAGATTCCGTGCGGCGGACAGGCCCCGGTTTTCCGTATGGAAGAACGCGGACGCGGGCGTCGTTTCCGGCATAGCGGTCGCAGATCTGTCCGCAGGCGTCCGGCGAGCCGTCATCCACCAGGATGATGTCCAGGTCGTGCCAGGTCTGCCGGAGGATGCTGTCCAGGCATGCTTCCAGATAGGGTTCCACTTTATAAACCGGTACGATAACGCTGATCAGCAACGGGGCGGTACTCCTTTGTGCAGAAGAATGGGGCGGACAGGATCCGTCCGCCCCTGGTTTTTGCCGGCCGGCCGGGCGGTTACGCCCAGGGATCCGAGCTCTTCGGGACTCGGATGCCGGCCAGGATGCCGGTGTGGTTCCACAGGAACCATTCGTCCGTGGAAGGCTTGTGGCGCAGGGTCACGGGGCGTTCGGAATCGGCGCCGCCGGACTTGAGGTACAGGGTGATGTAGCCCTGGTCGAACTGGTCGCGGCTGTGGGCGGATTCGATCACACGGATGGTGTAAGGCTGATTCGGCGTGTAATCATTCTCCGGCGTCGCTCCGTCGAAATAAGAACGGGGGATGTAGCCCTTGCCGTCCATGAAGCGGTCCTTGATGAAGGATTTATCCACGTTGGAGAGCGGCTGCGGGCCCTTCAGGGCGTCAATCATGGCGAAGCAGGTATCCCGGTCTTCCGGGAAACGGCAGAACGCCGCGACGGCCATGGCCGCGACCGCGAAGGGGTCGTGGAAACTGACGCCGGGCAGGGTCAGCAGTTCGCTGACGCTCTTCGGCAGGGACGGGAACACGAACGTGTTCGGACCGGCGGCTGCGGTGGCTGCGGCGGCCGGAGCGGCGGCCGGAGCCGGGGCTTCTTCCTCCTTAGGCTCTGAATAACTGACGCAGGCGCAGAACTTGTCCAGCGCGGCGCGGAGCTCGTCGAATTCGGCCTTGATCTCCTTGAATTCCGCCTGATGCACCGCCGCGGGCTGTCCGTTCACGACCACGCTCTTCTCCTTCACGCTGCGGAAGGGCTCGAAGGCCATGTCGTCAAAGTACGGATGGTTCACCAGCAGGCGGACCTTGAAGTCGTATTCGTAGGTGTACTGCGGCGGGTCGTAGCTGACCATCTTGCCTTCCGCGTTCCTGGTCTTCTCCTCGTCCTGATCCACTTTCACCGCGGCTTCGTAGCCGGTCAGGGCGGACAGGTCCACGACGTCCGGGTTTTCCTTGATCCAGTTGTCGGAGCGGGTCACGATGAACTGGCCTTTGCCTTCGTCCAGGACCAGTTTGGTCTGGTTGCCGAACGTTTTGGTGGGCGTGAAGGCCGTCACTTTGGCCTGATTGGCCTCGCGGTAGGCGAGCTGGCCCTTGATCTCTTCCACGGTGCTGTGGCGGCGGTCGGAGAACCAGGGGGACAGCAGGCGCTGGCAGTCCTTGCACATGTTGCCGTCCTCGAGTTTCTTGTTGCCGAGAAGGCCGATCTTGCTGCCGCAGATGTCGCAGTATTTCTTGTCAAAAAGGCCCATGGTCTCTCCTTTCTCAAAAGGGCGGCCGACGGCCGCCCCCATGGGTTGGCATGGGGAAAGCCGCCGGCTGTCCCCACAGGTTTTTCAGCGTGATTATTCCGGTCTCTTGGCGCCGCAGGTCGGGCAGAAGTTGCCGGTGCAGACCGCGCCGCAGGTCGGGCAGGTCCAGGTGGCGGGAGCGGGCTTCTTGGTGCCGCACTGCGAGCAGAAGTTGCCGACAGCGGTATTGCCGCAGGTCGGGCAGACCCAGGCGCCGGCCTGAGGAGCCGCCTGCACGGGCTGTGCCGCCTGCTGCGCGCCCTGGGCGTACAGGCCGGAGATCGTGCTGCCCGCGGTGTTCATGGTCATGCCCACGCCCATCAGGCCGGCCATGGCGCCGTTCTCGTTGGCGGCCGCCGTGTTGATGGCCTGGCCCACGGAAGCGGTCATGTAGCCCGCGCCCAGGTTCGGGTTGGACAGGGTCGCCGCGGTCTGCAGCTGCTTGATGCGCTCCTGATCCTCTTCGGGAAGCGTCACGGTGGAGAAGGCCACGCTGACCACTTCCAGGCCGCGGAGCTGTCCCCATTTCTCGGACAGGACTTCGTTCATGGCCTTTTCAACGGTGGTGTTGTGCAGCAGGATCTCATTCGGACGCATTTCCATCGCGCTCAGTTTGGCCAGGGCAGGCTGCAGGGCGCTGATGAATTCGCTCTTTAACTGGGTATCCAGCTCTTCGCGGCGGTATTCGCGCGGGACGTTGCCGCAGACCTTGGAATAGAACAGCAGCGGGTCCGCGATGCGGTAGGAGAACACGCCGGCGCAGCGCAGGGAGACGTCCAGGTCGATGCCGACCTTGCTGTCCACGATGCGGAACGGGATCGGGTTGGGCGTACCGAACTTGTTGTCCAGCAGTTCCTTGGTGTTGAAGTAGTAGATCCGCTGATCATGGCCGGTCTCGCCGCCGTAGGCGAAACGCTTGCCGACCAGTTTGAAGGTCTCCTTGATGCTGTCCCAGAGCTTGCCGGTGAAAATGCTGGGTTCACTGGAAGCGTCCCAGGTGAAGCGGCCGGGCTCGGCGCAGAATTCCACGACCTGGCCGTCGTCCACGATGATCATGGCCTGGCCGTCCGCCACTGCGATGCCGGAGCCGTTGGTGATGATGTTGTCGCTGCCCTTGTTATTGGAGCCGCCGAAGAGGGTGTTGGTAGTGCCCGTCTTCTTGACGCCCTTGGTCATCAGGATGTCCTTGTCCATGGCTTCGCAGTAGAAATACTCCTTCCACTGATCCGCCAGAGTGCTCGTTAAAGCGCCTAAACCTGCACTGATAAGTCCCATAATCTTTTCTCCTTTTCTCTTTCTTATGGTCTGTTGGTTGATTTTTCTATGTCAGCCGCCCGGAGGCGGTTCATTTTAGAAACTGTGGCCGCCGCCCCCGCCGTGGCTGAAGCCGGAGGAGCCGATGTGGATGCCGCCGCCCCCGCCGCCTTCGCGGTGCTCCGTCTGGCGCGCGGTCTGCGTGATATTGCTGTACAGGAACATCTCATTCTGGCGCCGGACATTGAAGCTGCCGGGGATCATGTACGAGCCGGCCGAAGTGGCCATGTGCACGTTGTTCATGCCGCCCTTCATGCCCTTGGTGGCGAGCCAGCCCACGAGCAGGCCGATGGCCAGGCAGACAGCCACGGTGCCGAGGGACGGCGGATAGAAGCCCAGACGGTACTTGGTCTCGATCAGCTTCAGGTACGTTTCCGCCGCGCCTTCATACTCCGCGCGCGTCAGGTTTTCGTAGATCTTCTCGTAGATGTAGTCCATCTTCGACTGGAAGCGGTTGATCTCCTTGCCCGTGGTGACGATGCAGTATTCCCGGTTCTGGTAATCCATGTTCACGCACAGGATGATGCCGTCCTTTTCCTGGCCGCCGCAGTAGACGAAATCGTAATAGTCCTCCGTAAAGGCCTGGATGTCGTAATATCTCTGGCCGCCTTTGAGCTCGTCCCGCTGCATGTCGGTCACGGTGAGGATCACGATATTGGTCTGGTACTTGCTCTCCAGTTCGGCGATCTTCGCGCCGAGCTCCATTTCCGCCGTCGGCTTCAGGATGTCGGCTTCGTCGATGATCTGCGGGCAGGCCTGACCCGCCGCCAGCGCGCGCCGGCTTCCCGCGAAGGGCAGCAGCACGCCCAGCAGGAGCAGGATCCCGAAAAATGCGAACAGTCTCTTTTTCATGATCCGGCCCTCCTACAGAATAAACGTGGCGAACGCCAGCGCCGCGGCGAACACGGCCGCGCCGATGCCCAGCATGTATCTGGTGGAACGGCGGCTGTCCACGGGCAGTTCGCCCACCATTTTGCCGGTCTGGCCGTTGACGGCGTATTCATACTTCTGGCCGTTGAAGCTGGTGGTGATGAAATACACCGGAAGGAGCACGTAATTGACCTGCGTGTGATCCAGCGCGATGTTGCTGCGGCTGGGGGTCAGGGTCGCATAATAGCCGCGCACCGCCGAAGTGAACGTGGTAGCCACGCTGCTCTTGATGCGGCTGGTGGCGCGGGGCAGGCAGTAGTCCGCGTCCTGATCGAAACGGTCCGCCACAAAGCCGCTCAGGTAGCCGTAGGCAAAATCCTGGATGTCGCTGAAATCGAAGGGCTCCAGCGAATCCATCAGCGGGTCGCCCATGCGCATGCTGCCGTCCACCGGGACTTTGGAGAAGCCGACTTCGCCTTCGCATTCCACGTAGTAGAAGCTGGTCTCGGTGTAGTTGTAGCGGGCGTCGCTCCAGGCGCGCACGCGGGTGCCGTTGAAGCCCATCGTGCCGTCGGCGTGGCAGTCATACAGCCAGAAAGGCACGTACAGGCCCTGGATCTTTTCAATCTTCTGGTCCGTGATGAAGTTCTTCGGGAGCAGTTTGTGCCCCTTGCAGTAATTCGCGACGATCTCTTTGAGCTGCTTTTTGTCCACGCGGAAGGGGATGATGCCGTTGGGCTTGATCAGGCCGCTGACGTTCTCTTCCATCACGATGGCGTTGCCGCAGTAAGGGCAGAGGCTCGCCGCCGTGGTGGCGTCCGTCACGACCTCCGCGCCGCAGGATCTGCAGACGTAGGAGACCGTCCCCTCCAGGGATTCCCCGGAGACGTTTTCCTTGTAGTCGCCCCAGTCGAATTCGGCGTCGGCGTTGACGTCCGCGTTCTGGACGGTCTCGAAATCGAAGTCGCCGCCGCAGTATTCGCAGGTGAAACGCCGTTTCTCCGCGCTGTACATCAGCGGGGAGCCGCAGTTGGGACATTTGAATGATACCAGTTCACTCATAGGGAACTCCGTTTTTCAGGGGCGGACGGGACTGCGGTCCCTCCGCCGTGCTTTTTTACCATACGGGAAAATCCCCCGTCAGGGGACCCGTTTTGCTTTTCCACAAACAATATAACATAAATCGTATCCTTTTCAAGTTTTTTAAGTGGAAAAAGCGGGGAAAATGTTGTAAAGTAAAGCCATGGACAGTTTGTTTGAGAAAAAAAAGTTTCTGATGATCGCCGGCCCCTGCTCCGTGGAAAGCGAGGAGCAGATCGTCGGCATCGCCAAAGCGGTGAAGGCCGCCGGCGCGCACATGCTGCGGGGCGGTGCGTTCAAGCCGCGCACGTCCCCGTACGATTTCCAGGGGCTGAAGGAGGAAGGCATCCGCCTGCTGCTGGAAGCGAAGCGGGAAACCGGGCTGCCCGTGGTCACGGAGATCACCGGCGTGCGCGAACTGGAGTTATTTGAGGATATCGACGTGATCCAGATCGGCTCCCGCAACATGCAGAATTACGAACTGCTGAAAGAAGTCGGACGGACGGGCAAACCCGTGCTGCTAAAGCGCGGCATGGCCGCCACGCTGCGGGAATTCCTGCTGAGCGCGGAATACATCCTGGCGGAGGGGAACCCGCACGTCATCCTGTGCGAGCGGGGCATCCGCACGTTCGACGATTATACCCGGAACACACTGGACCTGGCCGTGATCCCGCTGCTGCGCGGCATGACGGATCTGCCCGTGATCGCGGATCCGAGCCACGCCACGGGCATCGCCTCGCTGGTCCCGCCGATGGCGCTGGCCGCGGCGGCCGCGGGGGCGGACGGTCTGATGATCGAAGTCCATAATCACCCGGAGCAGGCGCTGACCGACGGGGAACAGGCTATCACTCCGGAAGAATACGCGGCCCTGGCACAGAAAGTGCAGGCCGTGAGAAAGGCGGCAGGATACTTATGAAACGAATACCGATCAATGCCGAACAGCCCTATGAGGTCCTGATGGAGCGGGGTCTGCTGGACCGCGCCGGGGACCTGATCCGCGGGCGCTCGACCGCCCGCTGGGCCGCGGTGGTCTCCGACGAGACCGTGTTTGCCCTGTACGGGACGCGGCTCCTGGATTCCCTGCGGAACGAAGGCTTCCAGGCGGAGCCCTTCATCATCCCGCCCGGGGAGGCTTCCAAAAACCTGGATACGTACTGCCGCCTGCTCTCCTTCCTGGCGGACAACCGCCTGCAGCGGAACGATCCCGTGATCGCGCTGGGCGGCGGCGTCGTCGGCGACCTGGCGGGCTTTGCCGCGGCCACGTACCTGCGCGGCCTGCCGTTCGTCCAGATTCCCACTACGCTGCTGGCCGTGGTCGACGCCTCCGTGGGCGGCAAGACGGCGGTCAACCTGCCCGAGGGCAAAAACCTGGCCGGCGCCTTCCATCAGCCGGCGGTGGTGCTCTGCGACCCGGAACTGCTGAACACGCTGCCGCCGGAGGAGATCGCCAGCGGGATGGGCGAACTCATCAAGACCGCCTTCCTAAGCGGGGAGGAATTTTTCCGCGCGCTGGAGACCAGCGCCGACCCGCTGCCCGGCGAGGACCTGCTGGCCCGCGCCATCGAAACGAAAGCCGCCCTGGTGGCGGAGGACGAGCGCGACTTCGGCGCCCGCCGCCTGCTGAACCTTGGCCACAGCTTCGGGCACGCGATCGAGGCCTTCAGCGGCTATACCGTCCCGCACGGTCAGGCCGTGGCCGAAGGACTGCTGATGATCACCCGCGCCGCCGTGGAACACGGACTGTGCGACCCCGCCCTGCTGCCCCGTCTGGCCGCCCTCATGGAGCGCTACGGGCTGGAGGCGGAGCGCACGTACACGGCAGCCGAACTGCTGCCGTTCCTGCGGCAGGATAAAAAACTGCGCGGCGGCCACCTGCCGCTGATCGTGCCGCGGGCCGTCGGGCACTGCGACATCGTCCCCGTCCCGCTGGCGGACCTGGCCTCCTGGCTGAAGTCCGGCGGCGCGCTGTAAGGAGGAACTTATGTCATTCACGATCCAACCCGGTCCCCGGAGCGGCCTGTTCCGGGCGCCTTCGTCCAAATCCCAGCTGCACCGGCTGCTGATCCTGGCCGCCCTCGGCCGGGAGACCATCCGCATCCAAAAGATCGACGCTTCCGCCGACGTGACCGCCACCGCCCGCTGCCTGACCGCGCTGGGCGCCCCGGTCCGCGAGGACGCGGATTCCTTTACCGTCACGCCCTTCCCTCGCGACGCAGCCGGCCGCCTGCTCCCCGTTTCCAGTGAGGAGCTGAAGGTCCTGCCCTGCGGCGAAAGCGGCGCGACCCTGCGTTTCATGATGGCCCTGGCCGGCCTGCGCGGCGCCAACGCCTGTCTGCTGCGGGAAGGCCGCCTGACCGCGCGGCCCCTCGCGCCTTTTGACGCGGCCCTGCGCGCCCACGGCATGAACGTGGAGGAGCGCGGCGCCAACGTATACGTCTCCGGAACGCTCCGGCCCGGGATCTGGCTGCTGCCGGGGAACGTCTCCTCGCAGTTCACCTCCGCGCTGCTGCTGACCCTTCCGTTCGCGCAGGGCGATTCCGTGCTGCGGGTCCAGGCGCCCGTGGAATCCTCTTCCTACGTCGACATGACGGAACAGGTGCTGGAACTGGCCGGCGCCGCGCCGGACAAGGCGCAGCTGGCCCACAAGACCGGCGACGCGCTGGCCTGGGACGACCTCTTCTGGATCTTCGGCGGTAAGCAGGCGTCGCTGCCCCGCGAACTGGCGGCGGAGGGCGATTTCTCCGCGGCGGCGGTGTTCCTGTGCATCGGCGCGCTGTCCCCGCAGGGGCTGGCGGTCACCGGGCTCTCGCCGAAATCCCGCCAGGGCGATATGGCGATCCTGGACATCCTCCAGAACATGGGGGCCGACATCGGCGCCTCGCCCGAAGTCGTGGCCGTACGGCATGCGCCGCTCAAGGCCATGACCCTCGACGTCTCCCAGACCCCGGACCTGGTGCCCCCGCTGGCGGTGCTGGCCGCGACGGCGATGGGCGACACGCAGTTCACCGGCGCGGGACGCCTGCGCCTCAAAGAATCCGACCGCCTGGAAGGCACGCTCGACCTCCTGCACGACCTGGGCGTCCAGGCGCGCGTGCGGGACGACGTCCTGCAGGTACATGGCGGGACCATCCGCGGCGGCTCGGTCCGCACCCGGGGCGATCACCGACTGGCTATGGCGGCCGCGGTGGCGGCCTGCGCGGCGCAGACCCCGGTCACCATCGACGACGCGGACTGCGTGGGCAAGTCCTTCGCGGGCTTCTGGAACGCGTTCGGGCAGCTGCAGCGCTGATCACGATATGGATCACTTTTCTTATGGAACTTATTATCGTTTCACCATATTCGGGAGCTCTCACGAGCCCCTTGTCGGCGTGACCGTGGAAGGCATCCCCGCGGGCATACCGCTGGACCGGCCGGCGCTGCAGGCGTTCCTGGACCGGCGGGCGCCGGGGAACGGCGCATTCTCCTCCACCCGGCGCGAAGCGGACGTGCCGGAGTTTGAGACCGGCCTGACGGACGGCGTCTTCACCGGCGGTCCGGTGCGCGCGATCCTCCGCAATACCGACGCGCGGCCCGCGGATTACGAGGCCCTGCGCACGGTCCCCCGGCCCGGACACGCGGACTGGCCGGCCTATGTGAAGACCGGTCAAATCCCGGCCGGCGGCGGCCATTATTCCGGCCGCATGACCGCGCCGCTGTGCGTGGCCGGCGGCATCGCGAAGCAGCTGCTGGCGCGGGAAGGCGTGGAGGTGACAGCCCGGACCGTATCCGTCGGCGGTATTCCGGCTGAGGACGAAGAAGCCGTGACCGGCCTGCTGCAGGACGCGAAGGCCCGGGGCGATTCTCTGGGCGGCGTGATCGAATGCAAGGTCATCGGTTTACCGGCCGGCCTGGGCGACCACCCCTTCGGCGGCTTGGAGAACCGGCTCGCGCAGGCGGTCTTTGCCATCCCGGCCGTCAAAGGCCTGGAGTTCGGTGACGGTTTCGCCCTGGCGGCGATGCGCGGCAGTGAAGCCAACGACGGCTACCGCGTGCGGGACGGCCGCGTCGTCATGACCTCCAACCACTGCGGCGGGGTCCTGGGCGGCATGGCCTGCGGCACGCCCCTTGTCTTCCGCGCCGCGTTCAAACCCACGCCCAGCATCGCCGTCCCGCAGGAAAGCGCGGACCTGTCGGGGATGGAAAACGTCACGCTCTCCGTTCCCGGCCGCCACGACACCTGCATCGTCCTCCGCGCCGTTCCGGTGGTGGAAGCCGCCGCGGCCGCCGCCCTGCTGGACGCGCTGTGGGAAAGCCGCGCGGACGACGCATCGGACCTGCCCGCCTTCCGCCGGCAGATCGACGCCGCGGACCGGGCCATCTTGGAAGCTTTCGTCCGCCGCCTGCAGACCGCGGACCGCATCGGCGCGTGCAAGCGCGAAAACGGACTTCCCGTGCAGGATCCCGCCCGCGAGCAGGAACTCCTGGACCGCCTCAGCCGCCTCGCACCGGCCGAGATGTCGGATGACGTCCGGGCGCTGTATGAGACTATCCTCCGGCTGAGCCGGGACCGCCAGTAATGCGGCGGCTTTTATAATTCGCAGGGACGGCCAACAGCCGCCCTCACACCCCCGAGGTATTTCATGGACCTTTACGGCCTTCTGGGCAACCCCCTCTCCCACAGCTGCTCTCCCGCCATCCACCGGATGCTGGGGGAGTATTCGTATGCGCTCTGGGAAACGCCTCCCGAAGACCTCGAAACCTTCCTCCGCACCGCCCCCTTCCGCGGCTGCAACGTGACTGTCCCCTATAAAAAAGCCGTCCTCCCTTACCTGGACGGCCTCTCCCCGCTTGCCCGCTCCCTGGGCAGCGTCAACACGATCCTGCGCCGCGCCGACGGCTCGCTGTACGGCGACAACACGGACTGCGCGGGTTTCCGCCACCTGCTGGAGCAGAGCGGTTTCGCCCCCGCCGGTCGGAAAGTCCTGGTCCTCGGCAGCGGCGGCGCCTCCGTCACCGTGCAGGCCGTTTTGCAGGAACTGTGTGCGCTGCCCGTCGTCATCTCCCGCTCCGGGCCGGACCAGTACTGGAATCTGGACAGGCACCGCGATGCGGCCTATCTTGTCAATACCACACCCGTCGGCATGTACCCGGGCAACGGCGCGTCGCCCCTGTCACTCGCGGCATTCCCCGCCCTCGAAGGCATCATCGACCTGATCTATAACCCTGCGCGGACCGCCCTGCTGATGGAGGCGGAGCAGTTCGGGATCCCCGCCGTGAACGGCTTCCCCATGCTGACCGCCCAGGCGTATTACAGCAGCCGGCTGTGGGGCGTGACGGACCGGGGGCCGGACTGCATCGCCCCGCTCACGGAAGCGATCAGCCGGGCACAGCAGAACCTGATCCTGATCGGCATGCCCGGCAGCGGCAAAAGCACCGCCGCCCGCCGCCTCGGCGAAGCCCTCGGCCGCCCGGTCCATGACAGCGACCGCGAATTCGAGCAGGCCGAAGGCCTCTCCCCTGAACTGTTCATCCGCCGCTTCGGCGAGCCCGCCTTCCGGGAAAAGGAGACCGCCATCCTCCGCCGCTTAGGCGCCCTCTCCGGCGCCGTCATTGCCACCGGCGGCGGCGCGGTGACCCGCCCGGAGAACTACGCCCTCCTGCATCAGAACGGCCTCCTGATCTGGCTCCGCCGCGACCCCGAAGACCTGGACATCTCCGCCAAGCCCCTCTTCCACCGCCCGGACCTCGCTGCCCTGTACTTTGAAAGAAAGCCCCTTTACGAGGCTTTCGCCGACGTCACCGTCGACGGCGATCCCGCTCCGGAACGCATCCTGAAACAGTGCCATGGGGGAGACTGTCCCCTTCCCGCCCTGTCACACATCTGAGGTACTCCCATGAACATCCTTGTCATCAACGGCCCCAACCTCAACCTCCTCGGCGTCCGCGAGCCCGCCGTCTACGGCCGCACCACCTACGCCGAACTGCTGGACATGATCCGCGCCTGGGCCGCGGAGCTCGGCCTTTCCGTGGACTTCTTCCAGTCCAACCACGAAGGCGCCCTCGTCGACGCCATCCAGGACGCGCTCGGCAAGTATGACGGCATCCTGATCAATCCCGCCGCCTACACCCATACCAGCATCGCCATCCCGGACGCCCTGAAAGCCGTCGGCCTGCCCGCCGTTGAAGTCCACCTGACCGACATCACGCACCGCGAGCCTTTCCGGCGGATCTCCTACACCGCGCCGGCCTGCGACATCACCTATGCCGGCCTCGGCCCGGAAGGATACAAAAAGGGCTTGGAATTCCTGAAGAAAAAACCCGGCATTAAAAAATGACATGTCCCGCGGGACATGCCATTTTTCGTATACATCGTTCACACTTCCCCGAGGGGCGGCAGCCGGAATACCCGCACTGCATTTTCCGCCGTCACGCGTTCCACTTCTTCGGGCGGGACGCTTTTCAGCTCCGCGATGCGCGCTGCCACCGCCGGCAGGATCAGGCTGGTATTACGCGCTTTCTCCCATTGCTTGTTCGGAAATCCGGGGTTTTCCGGCCGGACGTACGGGCCGTCGGTCTCCAGCAGGATCCGGTCCAGCGGCGTCATGATCACAGCCTGTTCCAGAGCGGCCGTCCCGGGCGCATCCTTCAGCAGGCTCCCGCCGATCCCGAGCATCAGTCCCAATTCCGTATAACTGCGTGCCTCATCGGCCGACCCTCGGAAACAGTGGCAGACACCGCCGTGCAGGCAATTCCGGTATCTCCGGAGGATCCGCAGCGCGTCTTCGTGCGCTTCCCGGATATGCAGGATGACCGGAAGGCCTTTCCGGTGCGCCGCCTTCAGCTGCCGGATGAACCAGATTATCTGACGCAGCCGGTGCTGCTCTTTCCGGGCCAGGTGATAATCCAGTCCCGTCTCGCCCACGGCGATCACGGCCGGGTGCTCCAGGAACTGCGCAAACCGCTTCCGGCCGCTCATTCTCCCGTCTTTTCCCTTCTCCGCCGCCTGAAACACCCGCGTCGGATGCACGCCGACCGCCGGAAATATGAAACCGGGATACTGCTCCGCCAGCGCGAGCAGTTTTTCATTTGACCCTAGATCGACCGCCGGATCGATGCAGGCCGCGGTCCCCGCCGCCCGGATCTCCCGGATCACGTCCTCCCGCGACCCCCGCCGGATCACGAACGCGTCCTTCTCCCGCGCGATATACGGGAATCCCTGATCAAAGGGGTGATAAGAAAGATGAATGTGCGTGTCAATGAGCATCGGTCTTCTCCTGCAACTTTTTTCCGAAGGAAGCTCAACTCCGCGGCGCTGTCCGAAAAGAAAGGGGCGCCTTGCGGCGCCCCCTCTCATGCGGTGCGGCTTATGCCTGCGCCTGCAGGGCGGTGATGGCGACCACGCCGACGATATCCTCGGCGCTGCAGCCGCGGGACAGGTCGTTGACGGGCTTGGCCAGACCCTGGCAGACAGGGCCGTAGGCTTCGGCGTTCGCAAAGCGCTGCACCAGCTTGTAGCCGATGTTGCCGGCGTCCAGATCCGGGAAGACCAGCACGTTGGCCTTGCCGGCCACGGGGCTGTTCGGGGCCTTGGAGGCGCCTACCTTCGGAACGATGGCCGCATCCAGCTGCAGCTCACCGTCGATCATGTACTGCGGATATTCGGCCTTCGCGATCTTCACGGCTTCGACGACCTTCGTGATGTCGTCGTGCTTCGCGGAGCCCATGGTGGAATGGCTCAGCAGCGCCACGCGGGGCTCTTTGCCGACCATCTTCTCAAAGGTGGCCGCGCTGGAGCCGGCGATGGTGGCCAGTTCTTCGGAGGTGGGGTTCTGCACCAGGCCGCAGTCCGCGAACACCAGCGTGCCGTTTTCGCCGTACGGGCAGTTGGGCACGATCATCAGGAAGAAGGAGGAAACGGTCTTCACGCCCGGCGCGGTCTTTAAGATCTGCAGGCAGGGGCGCAGGGTGTCCGCCGTGGTGTGGCAGGCGCCGGAGACCATGCCGTCCGCATCGCCCACTTTGACCATCATGACGCCGTAGTAGGTGTAATCTTTCTTCAGGATGCCCAGGGCCTGCTCAAAGGTCATGCCCTTGCTCTTGCGCAGTTCGGCGAACTTTTCCGCGTAGGCTTCGGTGCGGGGATCGGTGAACGGGTCCACGACTTCCACGCCGGAGAGATCATAGCCGGCGCCGTAGGTCTTCACGTCCTCGGCGGAAGCGATCAGCACCAGGTCGGCGAAGCCTTCCTTCTTGATCATCTGGATGGCGTCATAGGTGCGCTTGTCGTTGGATTCCGGCAGCACGATCTTCTTTCTGTCGGCCGCTGCTTTGGCTTTCACTTCTTCAATGAAACTGCTCATGGGTTTGTCCTCCTCGTACGGCTCCCGGCCGTTATCACTCCGGCCTTTGCGCGCGCCGGAGACTTTATTCTTTTTTACTGTATCAAATCCGCGCCTGAAAAACAAGACAAATCCGGAAGAAACTGCATCGATTTGCGGCCGCCGCGCCGCTTTTCCGCCCCGGCGGGAGCCGCCGCGATTCTTGACACTTTCCCGCGCCGGTGATAGACTAATAGACGTTTTCGGAGGCATAAAATGCAGTTTTTCAAAGCCCACAAACTGGTCTGCGCGGAAGTCCTGATGACGGTGGCCCTCATCGTCTTTATAGCGCTGTGCGTGCGCGGCCGCGTGCGGGACGACGTGCCCCTCTCCGACCTCAAAGGCCCGGTCCTGGAGCAGCTCGCGGGCGCCGAAAACATGAAAGAGGCCGGCGCGATGAAGCTCCGCTCCCTCTACGGTCTGGACGCGAACGATTACGCGGAAGTCCTTCTCTACATCCCCGTCTCCAACATGGACGCCCAGGAAATGCTGCTCGTGCGCTGCCGCACGGAGGAGCAGGCGGACGCCGTGGCGGCGGCGATGCGGAAGCGGATCGGGGACCAGACCGGCATTTTTGAATCCTACGGCGTCGAGCAGATGGCGCTGATCCGCAAAGCCGTCGTGGACGTGCAGGGCACCTACTGCCTTTACGTCTGCGACCTGAACAGTTATCAGGCGCAGAGCGCGTTTCGACGCGCGCTGGCCCGCTGAATAAAGGAACTTTCCCGTGGTCTTCAGCAGCATCACTTTTCTCTTATACTTCCTCCCGGTCACCCTGATCGCGTACTACGTGGCGCGGTCCGTCCGCGCGCGGAATATCGTCCTGCTGATCGCCAGCCTCTTTTTCTACGCCTGGGGCGAGCCGGTGTACGTGATCCTGATGATGATCAGCATCTGCGGCAACTATTTCTTCGTGCGCTTCATGGATGAGGCGCGGGAGGAAGGGCGGCCGGTCCGGCTGCACCTGGCGTTCGCGGTCTTCTGGAACCTGGCGATCCTTTTCTTCTTCAAATACGCGAACATGATGATCGGCCTGGTCAACCGGCTGGGCGGTTTTTCACTGGCGGAGCTGAAGCTGTCGCTGCCGATCGGCATTTCCTTCTACACGTTCCAGGCGCTCTCCTACGTCTTTGACGTGTACCGCGGCCAGGCGCGCTGCCAGAAGAGCCTGCCCGCGTTCGCGCTGTACATTTCGATGTTCCCGCAGCTGATCGCGGGCCCGATCGTCAAATATACGGACATCGAGGCGCGCCTGACGGAGCGCAGCGTCACGCCGGCGGCCTTCGGCAAGGGCGCGGAGTATTTCATCCTGGGCCTCGCGAAAAAAGTGCTGCTGGCCAACAACCTGGGCTCGCTGTTCACGCTGATCTCCGGCACGGTGCCGGCGGAGCGCAGCTTCCTGATGGTCTGGCTCGGCGCGGTCGCGTACACGTTCCAGATCTACTTCGACTTCAGCGGGTATTCGGACATGGCCATCGGCCTGGGATACATGCTGGGCTTCCGCTTCCCGATGAACTTCAACTTCCCGTACATCGCGGGCTCGGTCACGGAGTTCTGGCGGCGCTGGCATATTTCGCTGAGCTCCTGGTTCCGCGATTACGTATATATCCCGCTGGGCGGCAACCGGGTCGGGACGGCGCGGCACATCCGCAACATCCTGATCGTCTGGGCGCTCACCGGGCTCTGGCACGGCGCGAGCTGGAATTTCGTGCTGTGGGGTCTGTATTACGCGGTCTGGCTGATCCTGGAGAAGTACGTGCTGGGCGATTTCCTGACGCGGCACCGGGCGGCCGGACACGTGATGACCGGCTTCATCTTCATCATCGGCTGGGTGATCTTCGCCTTCCCCGATTTTTCGCAGATGGGCGCGTACCTGGGCCAGATGTTCGGCATCGGCGCGGCCGGCCTGGCCGATACGCAGACGCTGTACCTGCTGCTCACGTCGCTCGTCACGCTGCTGATCGCGGCGGCGGCTTCCACGCCGCTCGTCCGTTTGCTGTACCTGAAGACGGCGGAAAAATGCCGGCCGCTCGCGCTGGCGCTGATGGCCGTCACCCTGGTGCTCTGCCTGGCCTACCTGGTCTACCAGAGCTATAACCCGTTCCTGTATTTCCGTTTTTAGAGGCTTGTGATGGACGGATCCCGAAGCAGAAAACGCGGCAATCATCAGTACTACCGGATCCTGGCGGGCCTGTTCGCCCTCCTGTTCCTGGTCTTTTTCGTGCTGAACCTGGTCCTGCCGGACCGGACGCTTTCCGTGCGCGAAAAACGCATGCTGACCGCGTTCCCGGTGCCGCAGGCCGACCGCGTGCTGGAGGGGAATTATTCGAACGATTTCGAGGATTACGCCTCGGACCAGATCCCGTTCCGCGAGTTCTTCACGGACCTGAAGGTCTACGCGGATTCCCTGGTCGGGCGGAACGAATCGCAGGGCGTGTACCGCGGAAGCGACGGGTATCTGCTTGAAAAGATGGAGACGCCGGACGAGACGGTCGTCAGCCGCACCGTGGACGCGATGCGCGCCTTCGCGGAGCTTTTCCCGCTGCCGCAGCAGCTGGTCCTGATCCCCAACGCGGTCTCGGTCCTGAAGGACAAGCTGCCGCTCTGGGCGCCGACGGCGGACCAGGAAGCGTTTTCGGCGCAGATCGCGGAAATGCTGGACGGCTCCGGCATCGGATTTAAGGACCTGCAAAACACGCTGCAGATCGCGGGGCTGGACGGCGTGCCGCTCTATTACCGCACCGACCATCACTGGACTACGGACGCGGCCCTGGCCTGCGCGCCGGCCGTGCTGGAAACGCTCGGGCGCACGTTCACCGCGAAGGGCGAGCTCCTGCCCGTCACCTCGCAGTTCAGCGGCTCCCTGTCCGCCAAGAGCGGACTGGCCGTACGCGAGCGGGACACGATCTCCGTCTGGCAGCCGGAGGACGAGCCGGTGATCCTGGTCACGGACAGCGCGGGCAAGCGCGCCAGCCTCTACAGCTGGGACGGTCTGGAGAGCGCCGACCCTTATACCGTCTTCCTGGGCGGCAACGAGGGCCTGGTCCGCATCGAAACGGACCGCATCGGCGGCGGCCGCCTCCTGGTCTTCAAGGATTCCTACTTCAACTGTTTCCTGCCCTTCCTGCTGTCGGAATATGAAACGGTCGACGTCGTGGATCCGCGCTATTACAGCGACGACCTCCTGATGCTCATGCGTCAGAACGAATACGATCAGATCCTGTATTTTTACAACATCAACACCTTCTCCGCCGACACTTCTCTCGCGCTGGTGCTCGGCGAAGCCATAGAACAGGCAGGCAGAAAATGAACCGACGCAGTTTCCGCTCCCTTCTTCCCTATCTTCTGACCGCCGTCCTGCTGGCCGGCCTGGCGGCCGGTTTCCTGCTGTCCCGCCGCCCCGCGGAGGACACGGACGTCTCCGATCCGGCCGGGCGGGTCTACGTTTCCGAAGCCGGAGAACGCAGCGCGGCTGAAGCGCAGTCGCAGATCCGGGCAGCCAGGAAAAGCACGTCCGCCGGCACCACGGCGGAGCCTTCCGGAACCGCGGAGCCGGCCCCTACGGAACCTGCCCCCACCGAAACGCTTCCGACGGCGCCGACCGAAACCGCACCGCCTGAGACTGTTCCGCCTGAGACCGAACCGGCCGGTCCTACCGCCGAACCTCACACGGATGCTCCCACGGAACCGCCCGCGGAGACTACCGCCGAGCCGCCTGTTGAAACCACCGCGGAACCCGAGCCCCCCACGGAGCCCGCGCCTACAACGGCTCCCGGCCCCTCCCCGGAAACCGTCCTGGCCTCCCTGCAGGAGCAGATCCAAACCCTGAACATCGACCTCTTCACGCCCGACGAACTGGCCGCCGTCCGCCGCCGCTTCGACACCGCGGTCTTTACCGGCGACTCCATGGCCCAGGGCTTTGTGAGTTTCGACCTGTTTGACGAAAACCACGTCAAATTCCAGCGGGGCGCTTCGATCGGCGAGTTCGACCCGGAGATCCAGGCCGCCATCGACACCCTGCCCGACTACTTCATCTTCTTCACCGGCTGCAACAACGTGAGCACCTACATCAACGATCCCACCGAGTATTACCGGCAGTTCGTCAGCCGCATCGAATGGGTCAAAAGCACCCTGCCGGACACGGAGATCTACGTGATCTGCATGCTGCCGGCCTCCGACCGCTTCATCAAATACGAAAACTACCACGTCGCCCGCCAGCCGGAATACGACGCCCAGCTCAAACTGGTCTGCCAGGATACCGGCGTCCATTACGTGGACTGCCACTGGATGGTCCGCCAGGAGTTGTATCTGGAGGACGGCCTCCACTTCAACGAGGCGTTTTATACGGTACTGATCAAGTTCCTGATGCTTGAGATAGGGCTCTGATGACAGACTTAAAAAAGGCGGAAGCCGGCTGATGATATGTACCCTCTTTACTGGACAAACAGTAAGGAGGGTATTTTTATGCGTTACAGTTATGAGTACAAGCGGAAATGTATCGAGATGTACAGGGAAGGGAGGTGGCCAGAGACTCCGGAAGGAATAAAGAAACCAGATC
>JAFZRY010000003.1 GCA_017619615.1 Lachnospiraceae bacterium
CCGGCGTCCATCGAGCCTTCGGTCTTGCCCGCGCCGACGATCAGGTGCAGCTCATCAATGAAGAGGATGATGCGGCCTTCGGACTTCCGGATCTGCTCCAGCACGGCCTTCAGCCTTTCCTCAAATTCGCCGCGGTACTTCGCGCCGGCGATCAGGGCGCCCATGTCCAGGGAAAAGATGGTCTTCTCTTTCAGGCCGTCCGGGACGTCCCCTTTCAGGATCCGCTGGGCCAGGCCTTCGGCGATGGCGGTCTTGCCGACGCCGGGGTCGCCGATCAATACGGGGTTGTTCTTGGTCTTGCGGGACAGGATGCGGATCAGGCTGCGGATCTCGTTGTCGCGGCCGATCACGGGATCCATCTTGCCGCTGCGGGCGCGTTCCACGAGGTCCGTACCGTACTTGGACAGGGCATCCACCGTGTCCTCCGGATTGTCGTTGGTCACGCGGAAGTTGCGGACGGAAGCCAGGGTCTTCATGAAGGCTTCCTTGTCCAGGCCCTGCTCCGCGAACAGTTTTTTGAGGGCCGGCGTAGGGTATTCGAACAGGGCCAGCATCAGGTGTTCCACGGAAAGGTATTCGTCCTTCATGCGGGCGGCGACCTTCTCCGCGAAATTGATCACTTTTTCCAGCTCGCGGGACGCGTAGACCTGCCCGCCCGTTACGCGGGGCATGGCGTTCAGGACGCGGTCCGCCGCCTCCTGCAGGCGGCCGGTATCGATATTCATTTTGCCGAAGAGCGAGCCGATCAGGCCGCCCTCCTGCTCCAGCAGCGCGTAAAACAGGTGCTCCGGCGCGATGTACGCGTGGTCCCGTTCCACGGCCTGGGCCTGGGAGGCTTCCAGCGCCTCCAGGGCTTTCTGGGTATATTTTTCAGCGTTCATAGATTTCCTCCTCTATTTTTACGGTCCGTCCCGGGGGACGGCTCGGTTTTTTCATATTTTGTTTTGGCATTTTCCGACGCCTGAATGTGCAAAGAGAGCGGGGGCCGCTCTCTTTCCGGGGGGTTCGTATAGATCCAGGGCGCTACAGGATCGTCAGGATGTCCGAAAATCCCGTGATCTCAAAGATCTCCATCACCGTTTCGTTGGCGCCGGTGATCTGCATCCTGCCCTGTTTCGTCATCCGCTTCTGCGCGCTGAGCAGGACACGCAGGCCGGCGGACGAAATGTAATCCAGGGCGCTGAGATCCAGGGACAGGTCTTCGATCCCCTCCAGAGAGCTGTTCAGGCATTCCTCCAGCTGGGGGGCCGTGGAAGTGTCCAGGCGTCCCTCCAGAATGACTGTCAGCGATTTATCTTCTTTTTTGGTCTGAATGTTCATGAAACTCCTCCTTGCCGCTTCTATCCGGACCCGGTCCGTTTCCACCGGCCGGGGATCGATTTCTTTTAGTTAGAATATACAACATTTTTCCTTGTTTTGCAAGAGCGTTTGGCAAGTTTGTAAAAAATTTAACAAAGTTTTCACAAAGACACTTGACAAGCGCGCGCCGTTCCCTGATAATCTTCTGCAGAACCAATCTTCTGATTACTGATGTGTGGAGGCAGTTTTATGAAACACTACGAATACTTTACCGAAGGGACCTGTTCCGTCATGATCAGCCTGGATCTGGACGGGGACACTGTGCACAACGTGAAATTCCTGGGCGGCTGCCCCGGCAACCTGACCGCCATCCCGATCCTGGTGGAAGGCATGACCGTGGACGAGATCGAAAGCAAGCTGGGCGGCGTCCGCTGCGGCTCCAAGCCCACGTCCTGCGCCCACCAGCTGACCCTGGCCTGCCGCGCCGCGTACGAGGCCGCGAACGCCTGACGGACGCGCCCGGGACCGGGCCGGAATCCTGATCCGGGGCCCCGGCCGCCCGCTGTTTTTCCCTGAGGAGGAAACCGCCTTTACTTTGAAATCTTTTTCAAAGAAGGCCGATTTCCTCCTTTACTTTTTCCGGGTCTTTATTGTAGAATAGAAACGCTCACCTTTGAACAATTACCCCGAGGAGGACCATGCAATGCCCGTTCTCTCCATGGATATCGGCATAGATCTGGGAACCGCCAGCATACTGGTTTACATAAAAGGCAAAGGCATCGTTTTGAAGGAGCCGTCCGTCGTCGCGTACGACCGGGACCACCAGGAGATCGTCGCCATCGGCGAGGAGGCCCGCAAAATGATCGGCCGCACGCCCGGCAATATCACCGCGGTACGCCCCCTGAAGCAGGGCGTTATTTCCGATTACATCGTAACGGAAAAGATGCTGAAGTACTTTATCAACAAGGCGATGGCGCGCCGCACGCTGCGCAAGCCGCGCATCAGCATCTGCATCCCGTCCGGCGCCACTGAGGTGGAAAAGAAGGCCGTGGAGGACGCGACGTATAACGCGGGCGCGCGCGAAGTGACCATCATCGAGGAGCCCGTGGCGGCGGCCATCGGCGCCGGCATCGACATCTTCAAGCCCTGCGGCAACATGATCGTGGACATCGGCGGCGGCACCTCCGACATCGCGGTCATCTCGCTGGGCGGCACCGTGGTCAGCACCTCGCTCAAGCTGGCCGGGGACGACTTCGACGAAGCCATCATCCGCTACATGCGCAAGCGCCACAACCTGCTGATCGGGGAGCGCACGGCCGAGGACATCAAGATCCACATCGGCTGCGCGTATCCGCGCCCGGAGACCATCTCCATGGACGTCAAAGGCCGCAACCTGATGACCGGCCTGCCCAAGACCATGTCCATCACCTCGGACGAGATGCTGGAAGCGCTGCACGACCCGGCCCTGCAGATCGTGGAGGCCATCCACGGCGTGCTGGAGCGCACCCCGCCCGAGCTGGCCTCGGATATCTACGAACGCGGCATCGTGATGACCGGCGGCGGCGCGCTGCTCTCCGGCCTGGACGAACTGATCGAGGAAAAGACCGGCATCAACACGGTGCTGGCCGCCTCGCCCATGACCGCCGTGGCCGTCGGCACCGGCCAGTTCGTGGACTACATGAATGAAAGCCGCCGCAACAGCGAGCGGGAATAATAGAATCTTTATGATCACCATAGAGGGTACTCTCGAACACGTCATCTATCGGAATGCCCAGAACGGATACAGCGTCATGGAGCTGTCGGATGAAAACGGCTCCGTGATCATCGTCGGAAACCTGCCGGAGCTCGACCCCGGTGATTTGGTGCGCGTGGAAGGCAATTTCGTGACGCATCCGACGTACGGCGAGCAGCTGCTGGTCGAGCGCTGCACACTGACCGCGCCGACCACGGTGCGCGCCATTGAGCGGTATCTGGCCTCGGGGATCATAAAAGGGATCGGCCCCATGCTGGCCTCCCGCATCGTCGCGCGCTTCCAGGAGGACTCGCTGCGCGTGCTGGAGGAAGACCCGCAGGCGCTGGCCAAAGTCCCCGGCATTTCACTGAAAGGCGCCCGGAAAATGTCCGAACAGGCGCTGGAAAAGCGCGAACTGCGCTCCGCCCTCATCTACATGGACGGGCTGGGGATCCCGCTCCCCCTCGCGTCCCGCATCTATGAACGCTACGGCAACACGCTGTACGGCGTGATCCAGAAAAATCCCTACCAGTTGATCGATGACCTGACGCACGTAGGCTTCCGCATCGCGGACGAGATCGCGCGTTCTTCCGGCCTGGCCGAGGACTCGGAGTTCCGCATCCGCAGCGGCCTGCATTACGCGATGCAGCAGGCGCTGGAGGGCGGCCACATTTTCCTGCCCCTGGCCACGCTGCTGGAATATTCCGAAAAACTGCTCGACCTGCCCGAAGGCCCCATCCTGCGCGAGATCGACGCCCTGCACCTGGACAAGCGCTTCAAGCTGAAAGACGTCGCCGGCGTCCCGGCGGTCTATCTTAGTTCCTACTATTTCATGGAAGCAGCCTCCGCCGCCAAACTGCGCGAACTGGACCAGGCCTTCCCGCTCAAAGAAGCGGACGTGGAGGCTGACCTGGCGCGCCTGGACGAGGACGGCAGCCTGCAGCTGGAGGAACTGCAGCGCGAGGCGGTGAAGACCGCCGTGATGCGCGGCGTCACCGTGATCACCGGCGGGCCGGGCACGGGCAAGACCACCATCATCTCCGCCATGCTGCGGTATTTTGAGGCAAAGGAACTGACCGTCTCGCTCGCGGCCCCCACCGGCCGCGCCGCCAAGCGCATCACGGAAGCCACCGGCCGCCCCGCACAGACCATCCACCGCCTGCTGGAATACATGGGCGCGCCGGAAGGCGACGACCGGGCAAGCGACGGCCTCCTGCGCTTCACGCGCAACGAATCCTACCCGCTGGAATCGGACGTGGTCATCCTGGACGAAGTCTCCATGGTCGACCTGCCCCTCCTGTACGCGCTGCTCCGCGCAGTCATCCCCGGCACGCGCCTGATCCTGGTGGGAGACGTCAACCAGCTGCCCTCCGTCGGGCCTGGCAACGTGCTGAAGGACATCCTGCGGTCCGGCGTGTTCTCGACCATCGCGCTGACCCGCATCTTCCGCCAGGACGAGCGCAGCGACATCGTGCTCAACGCGCACCGCATCATGGAGGGCGACGTGATCGACACCTCCCGCAGCAGCCGCGATTTCATGTTCATCCGCCGCCGGGACCCGGAAGCCGTTCGGGACGTGGTGGTGAAGCTGGTGCGCGACAAACTGCCGGACTACGTCGGCGCGCAGGTCGCGGACATCCAGGTGATCTCCCCCACGCGGCGCGGCCCGCTGGGCGTGGAGAGCCTCAACCCGCTCCTGCAGGAAGCGCTGAACCCGCCCGCGGAGGGCAAAAAGGAGCGCCGTTTCGCCGGCGGCCTCTTCCGCCAGGGCGACAAGGTCATGCAGATCAAGAACAATTACCAGAAGGAATGGACCGACGGCGGCCGCCGCGGCACCGGCGTATTCAACGGCGACATCGGCGTCGTGGAGGACATCCGCTTCTTCACGGAGGAGGTCGTGATCCTCTTCGACGAGGACCGCCGCGCCGTCTACCAGTATGAGGAAATGGGCGAACTGGAGCTGGCCTACGCGGTCACCGTGCACAAATCGCAGGGCAGCGAATACCCGGCGGTGGTGATCCCGCTCAAAAACGTCCCGCGCCCGCTGGTGACCCGCCCGCTGATCTACACCGCCGTCACCCGCGCGCGCCGCTGCGTCTGCCTGGTCGGGGATCCCACCGTTTTCCAGCAGATGATCGACAACAATACGGAGCAGCGCCGCTACTCTTCTCTCCACTTGCAGCTGCAGGAACTGTAAACGGGCGTTCTGTCCCGCGATCTTTCATTTTCCCGGAGAAATCGATGAAACAGAATAAAACAAGGGCCCCCTGGGCCCCGGGAGACGTGCTGTCTCTCTTATTTCCGCAGCGCTGTCCGTTCTGCGACGGGGCGCTGCCTTTCCGCGCGCGTCTGAACGCCCCGCTCTCGCAGGCCGGCACGGACGATCCGTGGATCCATCCCCGCTGCTTCCCGGCGGACATCCTGCTCCGCGAACCTCTCTGCATGAAGTGCGGGCGGAGCCTGGGCGAAACCGGCGGCGCTTTCTGCCGCGACTGTCGGGAGCGGTCCTTTCACTTCAAACAGAACCGGGCCGTCTGGCAGTACGCCGAGCCCGCCCGCGGCGCCGTCACACGCTTCAAATACCGCGGCCGCCAGCAGTACGCCGTTTATTTCGCCCGCGCCTGGCTCGCCGCCAACCGCGAATACCTGGAGCAGATCCGCCCCGACGTTCTGATCCCGGTCCCGATCCACCGCCCGCGTCTGCGCAAACGCGGCTACAATCAGGCCTCTCTCCTTGCCTACGAACTCGAAAAACTTACCGGCATCCCCTGTCGCGAAGACCTTGTCATCCGCACCAAGCACACCGGCGCCCAGAAAGACCTCGGCCCCGCCGAACGCCTCCGCAACATGGAAAATGCCTTCCGGCTGAAAAAACCTCCGGAAGGCATTGCACGCGTTCTTATTATTGACGATATCTTTACCACCGGCAGCACTCTCGAGACCTTGAGCCGCCTCCTCCTGGACGCCGGCGTTCCCGAAATCTATTCCGCCACCCTGTGCGTTGCAGGCGGGGATCTATAAGTGCAGCAAAGCCGTGGCGATGCCGAAATAGACGAGGAGGGAGACGGCGTCGACGGCGGTGGTGATGAAAGGGGAGGCCATGACGGCGGGATCGAAGCCGAGGCGCTTGGCGAGCATCGGGAGGGTGCAGCCGATCACTTTGGCGACGAGGACGGTGACCGCGAGGGTCAGGCAGACGACCAGGGCGACCAGGGGGGTCACGCCGTCGTTGCCCATCAGGAGCCTGTCCACGAGCATGATCTTCGCGAAGCAGGCCGCGGCCAGCACGGCGCCGGCCAGGACGGCGGTGCGGACTTCGTTCCAGATGACTTTCGGCAGGTCGTGGAATTCCAATTCGTCCAGCGACAGCGCGCGGATGATGGTGACGGAGGACTGGGAGCCGGAATTGCCGCCGGTGTCCATCAGCATCGGGATGAACGCGGTCAGGACCACCTGGGCCGCCAGCGCGTCCTCAAAGCCGGAAATGATCATGCCCGTGAACGTCGCGGACACCATCAGGAGCAGCAGCCAGGGGATGCGGTGCCTGAACAGGTCCCAGGGCGTGGAGCGCAGGTAGGTCTTGTCCGAGGGCGTCATACCACCCATGATCTCGATATCTTCCGTGGCCTCTTCCTGCAGGACGTCCATGGCGTCGTCGAATGTGATGATGCCGACCAGGCGGCCGCCGGTGTCCACGACGGGCAGGGCCAGGAAATTGTACTTGGACAGCATGTTGGCCACTTCTTCCTGGTCCGTCATGGTATCCACGGAGATCACGTTGGTCTCCATGATGTCGGAGACGAGCATGTCGTCGTCCGGGGCCAGGAGCAGGTCCTTGACGGTCACCAGGCCCAGCAGCAGACGGTCCTTCGTGACGTAGCAGGTGTAGATGGTCTCCTTGTCCACGCCGGTGCGGCGGATGCGGGTGATGGCGTCCGCGACCGTCATGTCCGGCCGCAGGGAGACGTATTCCGTGGTCATCAGCGAGCCGGCGGAGTTCTCCGGATAACGCAGGATCTCGTTGATCTCGCGGCGCATCTGCGGGTCCGCGGCCTTCAGGATGCGCTTCACCACGTTGGCGGGCATCTCTTCCACGATGTCGACCGCGTCGTCCACGTAGAGCTCGTCCAGCACCTCCTTCAGCTCCGTGTCGGAGAAGGACTTGATCAGCAGCTCCTGCAGTTCCGGATCCATTTCCACGAAGGTCTCCGCGGCCTGCTCCTTGGGCAGCAGACGGAACAGAAGGGGCATTCCCTTCTCCTCCATGTCGTCCATCACGGCCGCGACGTCGGACGGGTTCATCGTCACCAGCACGTCCCGGATGGTATTGTACTTTTTGGCGGCCAGCAGCTCCTCAAAAGTCGCCGCCAGCGAAAATGTGGTGTCACTCATGATCTGTTCTTCGGCATGTCCTGCCTGGAAAGAACAGCAGTCAGACGGTAGAATACGAAGAAATGACCCTGTCCGCTGGGAACGGATCACTCGTACTTCGGCCTGTACTGCCAGCGTTTCCTGCGTCCACGTCATTTCCTCCTTGTGTTGATATTCGGTCTTTTTAAGATAACTTTTCCGGGCCGTTTTGTCAACCCGTTTACACGATCTTCTTCACGTAGGAGCGGCGTTTTTTATGCTCCACGGAATCGAAGCGCTGCTTCCACAGGTTGCGGATCGGATAGTTGTCTTCGAGGTTCAGATTGGTCTCCGCGTACTTGATGCTCTTGCTTTCGCGGAGCATTTTGTCCAGGCCGGAGGCGATCATCACGCTGACGCCCTTGTTCTCCCATTCCGGGGCGACGCCGATCAGGGCCAGGTCCAGGATCTCCGGCGCCTTCAGGGTCTTCAGGATGCGTATCAGGCAGCCGGGCGTCAGGCGCCCGCCGGACTTCTGCACGGCTTTGGCGATGGACGGGAAGCACAGGCCGATGCAGACCGGGTGGTTCTCTTCGTCCAGCACTACCGTGACGTATTCCTTGCGGATGATCAGGCGGAAGTTGCTGATCAGCATCTTCTTCATGCCGTCGGTGAAGGGGACGGTCCCGTAAATGTTCGCGTAGCTGGCATCGATCAGGTCGAAGAACATGTCCGCGTAACGCTCGATGAATTCATTGGTGTTCTTCGCGTCGTCGTAGCGGAGTTTGTAGCGCTTCATGATCAGTTCGCTCAGACGCGCCATTTTGCCGTCGTCCTCGGCTTTCGGGCGCACCATGCTTTCGAACCAGTCCACTTCCTTCTGATAACCGCAGGCTTCCATCAGGTCCTGGTAATAGTCATAATTGTACTGCTCCTCAAAAGTGGCCAGCTGGTCGAAGCCCTCGATCAGCATGCCTTCGCGCTCCAGGTCGCTGAAGCCCAGCGGGCCGACGACTTCCTCCATGCCCTTTTCCCGGGCCCAGTCTTCCACCGCGCCGAACAGGGCCTTCGCGATCTCCGGATCATTCACGGCGTCAAAGCGGGTAAAGCGCACGCGCTTCTGGCCCCACTTTTCATTGGCAGCCTTCTGCAGGATGCCGGAGATACGGCCGACGAGTTCGCCGTCGCGGTAAGCCAGGTAGTAGACCGCCTCGCTGGTGTCGTAATAGACGTAGTCCTTGCGGAACATCTTTTTTTCATCGCCGTACAGGGGCGGGACGAACTGCGGGCAGTCCTTGTATAAGTTGAGGGGGAATTCGATAAAGGCGCGCTGGTCTTTTCTGGTGCAGACTTCTCGGATGGTGATCATGGGTACTCCTTGCGGGCTCGGCAGGCCCGGTTGTTTTTCGGATTTGAGGTTTTCATAAATCTAAACCAATTATAAACTCCGGCGGCAAAATTGCAAGTGCCGACAGGCAAAAAAGAACGGTGAAGAGAAAAATTGACGGGCGGGAACAGAGGGACGGCGGAACATGGGGCGGGCGAAAAAGGCGGCAGATATGGAAAAGCGTCGGCAGAAAGGGTCCCGGGCAATAAAAAACCGGCCTCAGCCGGTTTTTCGTGCAGTTGAGGGGACTTGAACCCCTACCCAAGTACATGGACATGAACCTGAATCATGCGCGTATGCCAATTCCGCCACAACTGCTTATAAAAGAGCGCGAGACGGGGATCGAACCCGCGACCCCCACCTTGGCAAGG
>JAFZRY010000004.1 GCA_017619615.1 Lachnospiraceae bacterium
GCGAAGGAAGCGGAATTCTTCTCCTTCGGCACCAACGACCTGACCCAGATGACCTTCGGCTTCAGCCGTGACGACGCCGGCAAGTTCCTGGGCGCCTACTACGACAAGAAGATCTACGAGAACGATCCGTTCGCGAAGGTCGACCAGACCGGCGTGGGCAAACTGGTGAAGATGGCCGTCGAACTCGGCCGCGCCACCCGCCCCGACCTGCACCTGGGCGTCTGCGGCGAGCACGGCGGCGACCCGAGCTCCGTGGAATTCTTCCACAAGGTCGGCCTGGACTACGTGTCCTGCAGCCCGTTCCGCGTTCCGATCGCCCGTCTGGCCGCCGCGCAGGCCGCCATCAAGGACATGGACAACGGCACGACCGCCCGCTCCGACATGGAAGAGCGCGTAGAAGCCGCCAAGAAGGCCCTGCAGGAAGCCACCACCCGCGTCGCTTCCGCCGCCGCCTCCGCCACCGTGGAACTTAAGGACGCCGCCTCGGCCGCCTTCAAGAGCCTCATCGCCGGCTGGGAGCAGGCCAAGAAGACCTTCAATGAAGAAAGAAACGACAACAAATAATCACTCCGCGTGAATCACCAGGGGGCCGTCTTCCGTCGGGAGCGGCCCCCGCTTCGTACCATGCAAAGGGCAACCGGCCCGATAAAGGAATCAAACCATGATCAAAGAATTTGAAAGCGTAGCCCTGCTCATCGACGCTGACAATGCGCAGGCTTCCAAAATAGAGAGTGTCCTCAAAGATGTGTCCGCCTACGGCCGCATCGTCATCAAGCGCGCCTACGGCAACTGGTCCAAGCCGCACCTGTCCTCCTGGGAGAGCAAGATCAAGCGCTTCGCCATCTCCGCCATCCAGCAGTTCGACTTCGCCACCGGCAAGAACGCCTCGGACATGGCCCTGACCATCGACGCCATGGAACTGCTGCACACCGAAAAATACGACTGCTTCGTCCTGGTCTCCAGCGACAGCGACTTCACTTCCCTCGCCATCAAACTCCACGAATCCGGCGTCTACGTGGTCGGCTACGGCAACAAGACCACCGTCGAATCCTTCCGCAACGCCTGCGATGAATTCAACTACGTGGAGGAACTGCTGGAAGAGGAGAAAAGCAGCGAAGAGACCGAAGCCGAGGCGGAAACTGAACCCGAAGCCCCGGCGGCCGGGACCGAAGGCGGCAAGCCGAAGAAGACCCGCTCGCGGAAATCCGCCAAAAAGGACCCGTTCGCGGAACTCGACAGCCTGCTGAAGATCGCCGAAGAACGCTACGCGGACGACACCGGCTTCGCCAACAGCTCCTCCGCCGGCACCTACATCAAGCGCGTCAAACCCGACTTCAACATCAAACTTCTGGGCTACTCCAAACTGCCCGAATACCTGAAAGAAAACCCGGAAAAGTACGTGACCGAGGAACGCGCCGGCAAGGGCACGGTCAAGCTGATCATGTACAAGTCGGTCGCGAAGAAGAAAACATCCCGCAAAAAGTAGGGGCCGCTATGAAAGAAATATCCATCCGAGAGATCGCTCCCTTCCGCATCGGCCAGGCCGAAAACTCCGCGGCCGCCACCGGCTGCACGGTCATCCTGTGCCCCGACGGCATGCGCGCCGGCCTGGACGTCCGCGGCGGCGGGCCCGCCTCGCGCGATTCGCAGATGCTGAATCCCCTGATGGCGATGGAGACCATCCACGCCGTCGTGCTTTCCGGCGGCAGCGCCTTCGGCCTGGACGCGGCCGGCGGCGTCATGCGCTTCCTGGAAGAGCACGGCGTCGGCTTCAACGTCGGCGTCACCAAAGTCCCGCTCGTCGTCCAGTCCTGCCTCTTCGACCTGACCGTCGGCGACAAGGACGTCCGTCCGGACGCCGCCATGGGCTATGAAGCCGCCCGCCAGGCCTGGGAGAATCCCAATTACCGCGACGGCAATTTCGGTGCCGGCTGCGGCGCCACTGTCGGCAAATGGGAGGGCATGGAGTGCTGCATGAAGTCCGGTATCGGCAGTTACGCGATGCAGATCGGGGATCTGCAGATCGGCGCCGTCGCGGCCGTGAACGCGCTGGGCGACGTGTTCGATCCGCGCACCGGCCGCCAGATCGCGGGCCTGCTCGCGGAAGATAAAAAATCGCTCCGCAGCACCGCGGGAGAGATGATGAAAAAGACGGAAGCCCGGGAGAATAAATTCCTGACCAATACCACGCTGGCCGCAGTCCTGACCAACGCTTCCTTCACCAAAACGCAGCTTTGCAAGATCGCCGGCATGGCCCAGAACGGCCTCGCCCGCTGCATCGACCCGGTCCACACTTCCGCCGACGGCGACAGCATTTACGCCCTCTCCGCGGGCACCGTGAGCGCGGATCAGGACCTCGTCGGCACACTGGCCGCTCACGCTGTCAGCGAAGCCGTCCTCCGCGCCGTGCGCAGCGCGGAAAGCGCGTATGGATATCCTGCCACCAAGGACATCCTGCCTTTCTAAAAAACGCAGAATCTCCCGCATTCCCGAAAACACATCTGTGCCGCGGATGTGTTTTTTGTTGCCATTCCGGGAAGCCTATGTTATATTTATTTTATCTTAGAGATCGTGACGGCCTGTCTTTTGACAAAACGGGGCAGGAGAAAGGAAGGAAAGAATGGCACAGTTGGTATGTGAGATCTGCGGAGGCACGGACCTGGTCAAGCAGGAAGGCGTTTTTGTCTGTCAGACCTGCGGCTGCAAGTATACCGTGGAAGAAATCCGGAAAATGATGACCGGCGGTGGCGGCACGGCCCCCGCGGCGCCGGCGGCACCCGCCCCTCAGAACAATACGGCACAGATTGAAAACTATATTAAAATGGCGAAGAGTGCCGCGGATGCGACCAACAACAAAGAAGCTGAAAATTATGCAAACCGTGTGCTGGAATTAGACCCTGACAATGCCGAGGCATGGCTGATCAAAGGAAAAGCCGCCGGCTGGCAGTCTTCTTTGGCAAATATTCGCCTGGGTGAAAGTGTAGAGTGCTGGAAAAAGGCTTATGCGAACGCAGACGATGAGAACAAAGAGGAATACAAGGTACTGATCCAGTCGGAATTCGTCAGTATCGCAAAGGCTCTGATCATGAAGCGCGGAGAATTGTTTACGGATAATCCCACGAAAGACAACGGCTCCTCCATGATCGGGACCATCACACAGATCATAACCTGGAATATTGACTTTTTCGGAGATGCCCGTTTCTTCTTGTATGATACCGACACCTTCTTCCACTTTATCGGTGAGCGGCTGAATATGACAGCAGTCGGCGGCTCGAACACGGCAGATAAGAACTTCGGAAATGACCGGAGCCACAGAACGAAATATGCCTGGGAACGGTTTATGGATCAATACGATGCCTGCATGACTCTTCTGGAGCTTGCCATAGGTTATGTTAATACGGAGGCTATGGTCGACAGAATCGTATCCAATTACAAAGTCCTTCAGCAGGCAGTAATCGATTCCTGCAGCTATACATATAGCAACGGAGGTTACGTGAAGGATTATTCCCTGACAAATGAGTCAAAGAACGTCCGCAAGAACAGAATTAATTCCGTAGAAAACAAAGGAAGAGAGAGAAAGCAGAAATTCCGGGAAGATAAGACTAAAAAACGTGACGCCTACTGGGCCGAACATAAAGAAGAAAAAGAAAAACTGGACGCCGAGATGACGGAACTGCAGGGGAAGAAGGCAGACCTGACGGCCAAGATCAAGGCCGGCGAGGAGGAAAAAGAGAGCCTTCCTTCCGCACTCAAGTCCAAAGAAATCAAAGATGCCACCAACCGGCTGAAAGTACAGATGGATAACCTGGGCCTCTTCAAAGGAAAAGAGAAGAAAGCCCTCCAGGAACAGATCGCCGCGAAAGAAAAGGAACTGGAGCCGATCGAGGCTTCCCTGCAAGAAGAAAGAAAAGCCGTGGATATGAAGCTGGCCCCCGCCAAGGAAGAACTCGCCACAGTCGAAAAGCGGATCGGCGAGATCCAGGCGGAGTTTGAAAAAGACCGCTGACCGCGGTCTTCCCCGCCGCGCGGATAAGGCCGGTGGTCCCTGCTTCCGGGCAGAGATCACCGGCTCTTTTATTGCCAATCCGGAAATCATATGGTACTATATAATCAACTGATGTTACGAGGATTCCGTATTCGAACAGGAAGGACGGAGAAAGGAATAATAGATGGGTATGGAAACAAACGAAAAGCCGGAAAAAACTGTTTCACGGGATGTCTTGAGTAAGGTAGATAGCATTCTTAAGATAGCCGGTTTAGAGCTTTCGGCTTTACGCTTCAAAGAAGCGGAGGAATTATGTGATCAAGCGCTTGCCCTGTATCCGGAAAGTGATGATGCATGGATGAGAAAAGGGTTCGCGATCTGCCAAGGGAGCCTGCTGTCGGAGGCCCGGCCGGAAGAAAATGTGGATTGCTGGATAAAAGCCTACACCTATGCGACGAATAAAGCGTTGGTAGAGCCCCTCCAGAAAGATATTTTACATGTCTTTACCAAATTCTCAAAGTTTCAGATAGGAAAATGTTTGATGGCATTCACTCAGGATCCTTCCCAGGAAAACGCGGAAGCCCTTGTGCACTTAATGCGGCGGATCCTGTTTTCTGCCGCCCGATACAAAGAGGCGCTTTCCACCGAGTGTCTTGATGAAGACGAATTCTTAAGTGCCTGCGCTGCCGGAATCAGGGTGGCGGTGACCCGTGAATACGGGCAAGAGGAAGAAACATGACTTTTTCCGACAAACTGAACGGCTTCTGGGAAGAAGGCTACCACTACTACATCGAGATCCGTGACAGCCGTCTGACCCTCCGCCGCTACGACCGCCTGATCACGCTGGAGACGGAGATCGCTTACGACGCGGCCACCCTCGAGCGCGGCGAACGCACCGTGATCACCCTGGAGGATCCGGTCCTGTCGCGCACGTACACCGGCGATTTCATGAGCCGCATCGATGAACTCGCTTACGAAGACGGCAAACTCTTCCTGCTCCGCAACTACCTGGATCAGGAGAAGGTTCCTTATACCCTGAACAAAGTGGACCACGGCCCCTTCGATCATATCCGCATCCGCGACGACGAATTCATGGACGCGCTGCAGGGCGAATGGGTCCGCTGGACGTCGAAAGGCCCCGGGGACGTCCTGACCATCGAGGGCCGCACCCTGAGTTGGGGCATCCTGGGCGGCGGCCGCTTTCACGCGGTCAGCTATCAGTACGCGCCGGACGAGGTGCATTTGGTTCCGGAGGACCTGGTTTCTTCGAATTTCTCCGGTTTCACCGCGGTCACCGTGGAAAAGGACATGCTGACCACAAGGATGATCGTGTTTGACGCGAGTGTGCCGCTGTCGGTCTTCGTGCGCCGGGACATGCTGGACAAGGTCAGGATCCCGGACGCGGCGAAGCAGCCGATGGTCAGCACGATGACATGTCAGCCGCAGACGCCACTGCCCGGCATGATACCGAACCCGGAGCCTCTTATCCCGATCGGGACGGTCCCGAAACCGGCGGAAAAACCGGCGCCGTTCCCCCTGCCGCACGATGACCCGGCCGAGCGGGCCCGCATCTGCGCCTGCTGCGGCCAGATCTTCGAGCAGGACCCGCCGAAATTCTGCCCCGAATGCGGGGCGCCCCTGTAGGTGATGGACCATGGTCTCACGCATCCTGAACGCGCTGATCTTCCTGATCACGGCGTCAATCGTTCCTTTATTTTTCCGCAAGGACGGCCAATGGTCCACCGAGACCGCCAAAAAAGCCTTCCGCTTTTTTACGGTGCTCAGCAACGTGTTCTGCGCGGTGACGGCCCTGCTTATGTGCCTGCTGCCTGACTGGCAGCCCGCCTGGCTCCTGAAATATCTGGGGACCGCGGCCGTCGCGCTGACCATGGTGACCGTGCTCGTCTATCTGGGACCGGCGATCGGATACGGGAAACTGCTGGCCCGATACGACTTTTTCCTGCACCTGTTCACGCCGCTTCTCGCCATCGTATCCTTCTGCTTCTTTGAAAAGCGCGGGATGGGCTGGGGGACCGCTCTGCTGGGGGTGATCCCGATGCTGCTGTACGCGTTTTTGTACCTGTACCACGTCGTCCTGGCGCCGGAACCGAAGCGCTGGGAGGATTTCTACGGCTTCAACCGGGGCGGTCACTGGAAACTTTCCTTCGCCGCGATGCTGGCCGGCATGCTGCTGATCTGCTTCGGGCTGATGGCCCTGCAGAACGCGTAAGGGGGGAAGAGGATCATGGAAGGCGAAGAACTGATGATGCTTGTGGAAGACATCCTGGAAAGACCTTATCAAATCGTCGATATCTTTCCGGCCCAGGTCCCGCAGGAAGGCGCGGACCGCTATTTCTGGACAGAACGCTATTACCAGAAACCGCAGCGGCTGCAGCGCATTTACCGTAAATACGCGGAGATCCTGCTGCGCCTGAACTGCTTTTGGCCCATGCGTGTATCCTTTGACTGGGGCGGGTTCTGGGACGAGGACCCGGACCCGGAAACGTTCGCGGAAAAGGTCGGAAACCTGCCGGGCAACGGCCACCTGCGCGTCCTGTTCCTTCCGCAGGAGACGCTGATCGATCTGGATGCCCCGGACACCTCCGTGACGGTTTTTTCGCCGGAGCCGGCCCTGTGGGAAATACTGCAGAAACTGGCCGCTGCGGAGGGATTTTTCACCTGGCAGCCGCCGGAAGAATAAAATAGGCGGGTTCGATTCCCGCCGGTGGAAAGCCGGATTAAGAAGTTTTACAGCAGCGGCGCGATGAACTGTGTCCACAGCCAGCTGACCGGCATGACCAGCACCATGGCCGGCAGGAGGTCCGCCATCGGGAAGACTTTGACTTTCATGATGGTAAACCCGGTCGCCAGCAGCAGGATCCCGCCGCAGGCCTTGAAATCCGCGATCATGACCTCCGTGGTCAGCGGGAAGATCAGGCGGGCGGAGAAGAAGAGCAGCAGCATGATGATTAGCTGCGAGACCGCGATCAGCGCGGTGATCTTCTTTAACCGGCACGCGAATATTATGGCCGTGAAGAAATCCAGCACCGATTTCGCCAGCAGTACGCTGTGATCGCTGTCCATGCCGGAGACCAGCGAGCCATAGATTCCGGAGCCGCTCGCGCAGAACAGCACGATAGCGGTGACCAGCAGGCTTTTATCTGCGGGCGCGCCGGCACCGGCCGGAGCCGCCGGATCTTCCCGGAACAGTTTGGCTGCCAGGTTTTCGGTCCCGCGGCGGATCCGTTCGGACAGCCGCAGGGCGGAGCCGATCACCGTTCCCGCAATCACGGATAAAATAACCGCCGGCAAATTCCGGATCAGGATGACGGACACGATACCCATGACGATGGCGCACACGCCGAAGGTCATGGTCAGCAGTTCCTTCATCCGCTCCGGCAGTTTATGTCCCATCCGGGACCCCAGCAGGCCGCCGATCGCGACGGCAAGCACATTAATGATGATTCCGACCGGCATCGTCCTTCCCTCCATTCGTCTTGATTATAAAAGGGAAACGGAAAAGAAACAGGATGTTTTTCCGACGGGGCCGGACGCGTTAAAGCAAAAAGGAGGAACCGTACGATGTCTCTTTCGATCCGGGAGATCAGACAGGCAGCGGAGCGCATCGCGCCTTACGCTGCGAAAACCCCGCTTCTGCGCCTGCAGAACCTGGACAAAGCCCTGGGCTGCGAAGTCTACGTCAAGCCGGAATGCCTGCAGGTCACCGGCGCTTTCAAATTCCGCGGCGCGATGAACAAACTGCTCACGCTGTCGGAAGAGGAGCGGGCGCGCGGCGTTGTGGCCGCCTCGTCCGGCAATCACGGCAAAGCGCTGGCGTATGCGGCCGGGATGCTTGGCGTGAAAGCCGTCATCATCCTGCCCGATACCGCCACGCAGATCAAGGTGGATACGATCCGGCACTACGGCGCGGAGATCATTTTCTCTACCGTCGAGGAGCGCTTTGAGACGGCGGAACGGGTATGCCGTGAACGCGGCGCCGTCATGGTCCCGCCTTTTGATGATGAACAGATCATGGCCGGCCAGGGCACGGCCGGCCTGGAGATCCTGGAGCAGTGCCCGAAGATGGACGCTGTTGTGGTCCCCGTCAGCGGAGGCGGCCTGATCGGCGGCCTGTCCACGGCGGTCAAAGCCGTCTCTCCCCGGACGAGAGTCTTCGGGGCGGAACCGGCCGTGGTGCCGCGCTATTCGGAGAGCCTGAAAGCCGGAAAACGCGTGAAAGTGGAAGCGCACCGCTCCGTGGCGGACGGCCTGATCTCGCTGATCCCCGGCGACGTCTGTTTCCCGTACGTGGCGGCCAACACCGACGGATTCGCCGCGGTGGAAGAGGAGTACATCCTCAAAGGCTGGAAACTGCTGGTGACCGAAGGCAAACTCCTCGGCGAGCCCTCCGGCGCCATCACGATGGGCGCGGTCCTGCAGGGCCTGCTCCCCGTGAAGAAGACGGACAGGGTCTGTTTCTTCATCTCCGGCGGCAGCGTTTCGCTGGAGCAGCTCCGCGTGCTGGAGGACGTCAGACTGTAGAAGGCCGTTTTTTTAGCAATATCAGGGAAAAACGGATATGGATAACGAGCTTTTGCGGATCATGCGGGCGCGCCACAGCGTGCGGCAGTATCTGGATAAACCGGTCCCGGCGGACGTTCGTGAACAGCTGGACGCGTACGCGGCGGAACTGAACCGGCGCGGCGGCCTGCACATGCAGGTCATCTATGACGAGCCGTCGTGCTTCAATTCCTTTATGGCCCATTACGGGAAGTTTTCAGGCTGCGCCAACTACATCATCCTGGCCGGCCGGAAAGCCCCGGACCTCGACGAGCGCTGCGGCTTTACCGGCGAACTGCTGGTGCTGAAGGCGCAGGAACTGGGCCTGAACACCTGCTGGGCGGCGCTGACGCACGGGAAGAGCAAGGCGGTCCTGCATGACGGCGAGAAGGAAGTCATCGTCATCGCGCTGGGCTACGGCAAAACGCAGGGGAACCTACGGAAAAGCAAGACGGCGGCGGAGGTCAGCGACATGACCGACGACGCGCCGGTATGGTACAAAAACGGCGTGGAGGCGGCCCTTCTGGCCCCCACGGCCATGAATCAGCAGAAGTTTTTCTTCACGCGGGAAGGAAACGCCGTGACGGCACGCGCCGGCCGCCTCGGCACCTGCCTGAAGATCGACCTGGGCATCGTCAAATGCCACTTCGAACTCGGCGCCGGCAAAGAAAATTTTGAATGGAGGAAGCAGCAATGAGCAAAGTGAACGATTTCCTGAACGAAACGGGGACCTTTTTCCTGGCGACCGCCGACGGTGACCAGCCCCGCCTGCGCCCCCTGGGCCTGCACCTTGAAATGGACGGAAAAGTCCTGTTCGGCATCGGGGATTTCAAGGCGGTCTACCGTCAGCTGCGCGCGAACCCGAAGTGCGAGATCGCGGCCTTAAAGCCAAACGGCCACTGGCTCCGCTACACCGGCACGGCCGTCTTTGAGGAGGACCCGAAATACGCGGAAGCCGCGCTGGACGCGATGCCCAACCTGCGGAAAATCTATAACGAAGAGACCGGCAACCATATGATGATCTTCCATCTGGAAAACGCGACGGCCCTGGACATCGCCGTCATGGGCCCCGGCGAAGACCTGCTGCAGTAACGGCCGGAGCGGGAAGCAAGCCTATGGAGATCCGGAAAGCAGAAGAACGCGACCTGCCGCGCATCATGGAGATCTACGCCCACGCGCGCGCCTTCATGGCCGCCCACGGCAACCCGAAGCAGTGGGGCGCCACGAACTGGCCCCCGGAAGAGGCGGTCCGCTGCAGCATCCGCGCGGGGGAAAGTTACGTGTGCCTGAACGATGCCGGCCGCGTGGCGGGCACGTTCTATTACTCCCAGGGCCCTGATGCGGAGCCCCTGTACAAAAACCTCACGGAGGGCCGCTGGTTCGACGACAGCCCCTACGGCGTCGTGCACCGCATCGCGACGGACCATTCGGAGAAGGGCATCGGCGCCTTCTGCCTGAACTGGGCGTACGAACAGTGTCCCCACCAGCGCATCGACACCCACGGGGACAACACCGTGATGCAGAACCTGCTGAAAAAGCTGGGCTACGTGTACTGCGGCATCACCCATGTGGCGCAGGACGACGACCCGCGGCTGGCCTTTGAGAAGAACGCGCGTATCCCGGTGCGCCCGGACAACGATAACGAGATCTGACAGGAGGACGCTTATGCAGACCCAGGCCCTGGAAAAAACCGATGAAAAGTACCGCTGGCAGTACCGGATGAGCCTGTACCGGAACCCGACGATCTTCGTGAGCACGGCGAAGGCGATCTTCATCGCGCTCGTGATCACGCTGCTGCTCATGGGACTGATCACGCTGATCGCGGACGGCTTTGACAAGGACAACCTGCGTTTCCTCGGGACGCTGGCGTTGATCCTGTTCGGCATTTTCGCCGTCCTGCTCGTGCTCGGGTATCTGCTCTATGCCGTCATCATGGGCGGCTATTACATCGTGGACTTCCTGATGGACGGCAAACGGCTGGTCCACGCCCAGAACCCGAAACAGGCGAAGAAAGCGGAGAAGATCAGCGAGGCGGCCGTCATCATGGGGGCGCTGGCCGGAAACCGCGGCGCCGTCAGCGCCGGCATGCTCTCCGCCGGGCGGTCGGTCTCGGTCACCGAGTTTTCCGGGGTGACGAAAGTCGTCGTCGACCGGAAAAGGAGCACCATCAAACTATGGAATCACGGCTGGAATGCCGTTTACGCGGACGGATCGGATTTTGACTTCGTGGAAAACTGGATCCGCACGCACGTGCCGGAAACGGCGGAGTGGACCGTAAAAGGATAAGCAAAGGAGCAGCAGATACGCCATGATCAACATTTTTCAAAAGATATTCGGCGGGGAAGAAAAGAAAGAGACCGCACCCGCGGGACCCGGGAAAGTCGTGATCCTTGCGACCGGGGGAACGATCGCCGGGGTCGGGGAATCCGGAAAAGCGACCGGATACGAGCCGGGCGCCATCACGGCGGAAGACCTGATCGCGTCTGTCCCCGGACTGGACGGCCTCGCGGAGATCGAGGCGATCCAGGTCTGCAACGTGAATTCCGATGACATCACTTCGGAGATCTGGATCACCCTGGTCAATACGATCAATGAAATGGCAAAGGACCCGGCGGTGAAGGGATTTGTCATCACGCACGGCACGGATACGCTGGAGGAGACCGCCTATTTCCTGAATCTGACCGTAAAAACGGACAAACCGGTGGTCCTGACGGGATCCATGCGGCCTTCCACCGCCATCTCTCCGGACGGCCCCATGAACCTGTATGAATCCGTACAGGTCGCCGCGTCGGACGAGGCGGTCGGCCAGGGCGTGCTGGTCGTGTTCTCCGACCGTATTTACACGGCGCGGTCGGTCATGAAGATGAGCACGTACCAGGTCACCGCGGTCTCTGCCGGGGAAATGGGCGCCGTCGGGATCATCCGGGACACGACGGTCAATATTTACGAAAGTTCGACCAGAAAGCACACCACGGAAACGGAGTTTGACGTCAGCAAACTGAAGGAACTGCCGAAAGTGTGTGTCCTGTATTTCTCCGTGGACGCGGATCCGGAGATGCTGCGCTATGCGGCGGAGAACTCCGGCGGGATCGTGATCGCGGGCGCCGGAGCGGGCGAGTTCAGCAAAAAATGGATGGATGTGATCGATGAACTGGAGGTCCCGGTCGTGATCAGCTCCCGCATCGACGACGGCATCATCACCAAAGATTCGCTGCTCTGCAGAAATACCGTGGCGGCCAATAATCTTTCTCCTCAGAAAGCCGCCATCCTGCTGCGCCTGGCTTTGACGGTCGGCGCGGACAGGGAACGGCTGGAAGAGATGTTCTGCCGGTATTGAGGGGGAGTCCGGAAGCATTTTTGCTGACAGAGGGAGAAACAGATGAACGATTATGAAAGAGAACACAATGCTTTTCTGCGTCGTTCCGGCGCGGAATGCGCGGTGCTGCTCAAGACAGACTGCGCTTTCCCGTTGGATGTCCCCTGTGAGATAGCGCTTTACGGCAGCGGCGCGCGCCGCACCGTGAAAGGCGGGACGGGATCCGGAGAAGTCAATTCCCGCAGTTATGTCACGGCGGAAGCAGGGCTGGAAGAGGCCGGTTTCCGCATCAGCAGCAAGGACTGGCTGGACCGCTATGACGAAGTGCGGGCGGAAGCGAAGAAGCGCTTTATCCGTGACCTGAAACGCTCCGCCTTAAAGCACGGGACGCTGGCGATCCTGAACAGCATGGGCGCCGTGATGCCGGAGCCGGAATATGATCTTCCTTTGGAAGCCCCGGGCGATGCCGCCGTTTACGTGCTGTCCCGCATCTCCGGCGAAGGCTCGGACCGCCGGCCCGTGCCCGGCGACATCCTGCTGACGGAAACGGAGATCCGCGATATCCTGGCGCTGGAACGGAAGTTCGAGCACTTCCTGCTGGTCCTGAACGTGGGCGGGCCGGTCGACCTGTCGCCGGTCGCGGAAGTCCGGAACATTCTGCTGCTCAGCCAGCTGGGCGGGGAGACCGGGCATATTCTGGCGGACCTGATCCTGGGGAAGAGCGCGCCGTCCGGCAGGCTGGCGACCACCTGGACCGCCTGGGAGGACTATCCCGCGGTCGGGACTTTCGGCGACAAATATGATACGCGGTATATTGAAGGCGTCTACGTCGGCTACCGCTATTTTGACAGTATCGGCAAAAAGCCGCTGTTTCCGTTCGGCTTCGGCCTGAGTTACACGACGTTCGCCCTGACGGCGGGCGGCGCCCGGGAAGAAGCAGGCCGGGTGAGCCTGGACGTTTCCGTGCGGAACACCGGATCCCGCGGCGGGAAGGAAGTCGTGCAGCTGTACGTGTCCCAGCCGCAGGGAAAACTGGACAAGCCTTATCAGGTCCTGGCGGCGTTTGCAAAGACCGGCGAGCTGCCGCCGGGCGGAGAGCAGACGGTAACGCTTTCCTTCGAACTCCGCAATCTGGCTTCTTACGACACGGCCCGCGCGGCGTGGATCCTGGAACCCGGCGACTACGTGCTGCGGTGCGGGAATTCCAGCCTCGATACGGAAGCGGCGGCTATCATCCGCTTAAGCGGCGAAGCGGTCGTCCGTCAGGGCAAAAACTGCCTCGGCGAGCCGGATTTTCTCGACTGGAGGCCGGAAGCACATGCGGAAGAAACGCCCGCCGGTCTGCCCGTCCTTCCGGTCGACGCGGCGGCCTTTGAGACAGAAATCGTGGATTATTCCCTGCAGGAGGAGTACGACCCGCTGACCGCCACGCTGCGTGATGAGGAACTCTGCCTCCTGAACATCGGCGCGTTCAAGGCGGGCGGTCCCGCGAGCGTGATCGGCGAGGCCTCGGATTCCGTGCCGGGCGCCGCGGGAGAAACGGTCTGCCTGCAGAAACACGGGATCCCGCCCATGGTCATGGCGGACGGTCCGGCCGGCCTGCGCCTTGCCCGTCAGTACACGCGGGATGAAAAAGGCGCGCACGCCGTGGGCGGCGACATGCTGGAAAGCATGCTGGAACTGATGCCGGCGCCGGCGGCCTTTGTGATGAAACACCTGGGCGGAAACGGCAAAGTGACAGGCAAGGTCTTCGAACAGAACTGCACCGCCATCCCGATCGGCACTGCGCTGGCCCAGAGCTGGAACCCGGCCTTCGCGGAGCAGTGCGGCGACCTGGTCGGCGACGAGATGGAACGCTTCGGCGTGCGCCTCTGGCTCGCCCCGGCCCTCAATATCCACCGCGACATCCGCTGCGGCCGCAATTTTGAATACTTTTCCGAAGACCCCCTGATCTCCGGCCGCTTCGCCGCCGCCCTGACCCGCGGCGTGCAGAAGCATCCCGGCTGCGGCACGACGCTCAAGCATTTCGCCGCCAACAACCAGGAGACCAACCGCTACGGCAATAACAGCCTGGTCAGCGAACGCGCGCTGCGCGAGATCTACCTGCGCGGTTTTGAGATCGCCGTGAAGGAAAGTCAGCCGCATGCGCTGATGACTTCGTACAACCTCCTCAACGGCGTCCACACCTCCGAGCACCGCGGCCTCATCTGGGACGTCCTGCGCGCAGAGTTCGGCTTCCGGGGGATCGTCATGACCGACTGGATCATCGCGGCCCTCAACATGGGAAAGAAGAAATATCCGGCCCCGAACGCCGCCCGGATCGCGGCGGCCGGCGGCGACCTGGTCATGCCCGGCAGTAAGGGCGACCTGCAAGCCATGCTCAAAGGCCTGGAAGACGGCACCGTGACGCGCCGTCAGCTTATGATAAACGCCACCCGCGTCGTGCGGATGGCGTTAAAACCGGCGGATAATACGGACTGATCCTCCGCTTTACCCCTCCTTTTTCCTGCTCATCACGCCCTTCACGATCCCGATGAGCAGCGCGTACACGATGCCGGACACGGCCCAGATGATCCAGCTTCTGTCCCACCGGCCCGTCACAAAACTATACACCAGAAAGACCGCTGTGACAGCCATCCAGTACACCCCGGAGATCCAGCCGGTCTTTTTTTGTTCCAGCTTTTCGCGGCGGGTGTAGCCGCCTTCCTCCAGCAGCATCTGGTAGCCGCCCTGCACGATCGCGACCCGCACGATCAGGAATGCGCCGCACGCGACGGCCAGGAGGATGAAGACCACGGAGATCCCGCGCGCCAGGTCGCTGTTCTCAAAGAGGAAGAGCGAGAGCATCAGCGGCACCACGGAGATCACGCAGAGCACGATTCCGGCCGTCAGGCAGGCCGTAAAGCGCGGCGCGAACCGCGTCATCTGCTCGCGCACCGACCCGCTTACGCCGTAGGCCGTTTCGATGCTTTCTTTTTCGATATATTCATACTTCTGCGAACGGATCCCGGTCAGGACGAAGAGCGCCACGGCGGCGCCCACCATCAGGAAAAGCACGGTCAGTCCGATCCCGGCCGCGCCGCTTTCGGACAGCGAGATCTTCCCGCCTTCCCGCAGCGTCCCGAGCAGGATCAGCATCGCCGGGGACAGGATGCAAAGCAGCACGCCCAGCGACACCTGGCGCGCGTTCTTTTCCTTAACGGCCAGGAACGCCTGCGCTTCCTCCATAGAGACTGTCCGGAGGTCCGTATCCGCTTCCGGGACGCTGACGTATTCCGGCGCCGTCATGTCGTCCTTCAGCAGGTAGTCCGTGCTGACGCCGAACACTTCCGACAGCTTCAGGATCCGGTTCATGTCCGGGACCGACTGCGCGCTTTCCCATTTGGAGACCGACTGCCGGCTCACGTCCAGCAGATCCGCCAGTTCTTCCTGGGACCAGCCGTTTTTCTTTCTGAGTTCGATGATCTTATCCGCGAGTATCATGTTGTTCTCCTTCCGTCCGGGGGCGTTCTCGTTTTCCCTCCGGACGCTGACATCGTAGCAAAAAGGGCGGTTGCAGGCCACCGACGCGGCTTGGAAATCGCGCAACCGGCGGTTGCACCTGCCGAAAACATTGTGAAGGAAGGGTGGAGATTTGTCAAGCGGCGGTTTTGGGGCAGTTTTCAGGGGCGGCGGAGCGGGGAAAGCGGCCCGGAGAAATAACATTTTTTATAAACCTCTTGACAAAGTAGTAAAATGCTACTATTATAAAACCAGAAGGTAGCAAAACGCTACTATGTAGGGCCGAAAGGCCCGTCCCCAAGAGGAGGTGACAACAATGACGATCCGATTCCAGAAATTCCTGCCCGCCAACTATGTCATGCTGATGCGCGGCGGCGACGTCGCCAAAGAAGGCCAGGGCCTCGCCGTCTGGTACAACAGCCGCCGCACCAATATCCTGCAGCTCCCCGCCACGGCCTACGATGAGCCGTTCGCCTTTGACGACATGATCACCGCCGACTTCCAGTCCGTCTTCGTGCAGGGCCAGATCACCTACCGTATCCGCGATTTCCGCCAGGCGGCGCGTATGGCGGATTTCAGCTGGGAAAGGAAAGGCCCGGACAACATCCCCGCCGCCATGGAACTCTTCGGCAAACGGCTGTCCGATATCGCCAAATCGATCCTGATGAAGGAGACCGCCCGCAGCACCGTCCGCGACATCCTCAAAAATGCGGACACCCTGGCCGGGACCCTCTTCGCCGCCATGAAAGACAGCAAAGAAACGGAAGACCTCGGCACGGAGATCCTGAGTGTCAGCGTTCTGAGCGTCGCGGCCCGGCCCGAGACCCGGAAGGCGCTGGAAGCCGCGGCCCGCGAGGAGATCCTGAAGGAGCAGGACGACGCGATCTACAAGCGCAGAAACGCGGCCATCGAGCAGGAGCGCCTGATCAAAGAGAACGAACTGAACACGGAGATCCGCGTCATCGAAAAGAAAAAGGAACGCACCGAAAAAGAGCAGGAGATCAAGCGGAACCTGATGCGCTCCGAACTGGACATGGAGAAGGAAAAATCCGCCCGCCGTCTGGAGATCCGGGCGCAGGAACAGGAGGAACACATCCGCCTGGAGGAAAAGAACAGGGAACTGGTCGCGCTGGAGACCGAGAACGAAAACACGCGGGCGATGCAGCGCGCGGAAGCGGTCCGGGCCATGATCAAGGCCTACGAAAATGTGAACGTGGCACTGATCGAAGCCTGCGCGCTGGCCCAGATGGACCCGGGCACGCTGATGGCGAAGGCGTTCATGGAGATGGGAGAGAACGCCGGCAAGATCGGCACGCTGAACCTGTCGCCGGAACTGCTGGAAGCCATCGCGAAGAGCGGAAGTAGGGCATAGGAGGACCGTGCCATGGACCGGGAGATGAACAAGATCGTGATCGTGACCCGCCGGACCCGCCTGGAGGAACTGAAGAGCCGCTTCAATACGGTCGAACAGGCCCGTTTCTACATCGAGCACCTCGGCGCGGACTTTTCGGACTACGAGCGGGAAGACCGGAATTACCGGAGCAGCCTGGCCGCCGTGTTTCAGGCGGCGGAGCGTGCGGCCCGCGTCCAGGTGATCGAGCGCACGTACCTGCCGAACATGATCTTCGGGGAGCAGGACGTCGTGATTGCGGTCGGCCGGGACGGGCTGGTCGCGAATACGATGAAATACCTGAGCGGCCAGCCTCTCATCGGCGTCAACCCGGACGCGCAGCGCTGGGACGGCATCCTGCTCCCCTTTGAGCCGCGCGACATGGAAAAACTGCTGCCCGCCGTCCTGGACGGCCGTTACCGGGAGAAAAGCGTCACGATGGGCGCGGCCCGGACGCGGGACGGACAGGAACTGTACGCGGTCAACGATTTTTTCATCGGCGTGCAAAATCATACGTCCGCGCGGTATCAGATATGCTATAATGGCGTCACCGAGAATCATTCCTCGTCCGGGATCATCGTATCCACCGGCCTGGGCATGACCGGCTGGCACCGCTCCGTCATGGCGGAATTCCGCGGCATGGCGCGTGTGTTCCGGCTGGGCGAGATCCGCGAACCCGCCTATTCCTGGGACAGCCCGGCCCTGGTCTTCCAGGTCCGCGAACCCTACCCGAGCCGCTTCACGCAGGCGGAACTCGTATACGGGGAAGTGACGGCGGAGAGCCGCCTGAGCATCGTTTCGAACATGCCGGAGGGCGGGGTGATCTTCTCGGACGGCGTGCCGGAGGACAGCATCGTCTTCGGCGCGGGCCTGGAAGTGACGGTCGCCCCCGCGGAACGCACCGGGCGGCTGGTCACCGGCTGAAAAGAGGAGAGTATGGAGAATCAGGACCTTTTTCCCAGTGCGTCAATGTCCGTGACCGTTGACGTCCTGCTGTTCACGATCGAGGACGGCAAACTGAAACTGCTGCTGATCCGGCGCGGCGAAGAGCCGTTTGACGGCGTCCCCGCCCTCCCCGGCGTGTTCATCCGCCCGGACGAGACGCCGGAAGCCGCGGCGGAGCGGGCGATCCGCGAAGAGACCGGCCTGACCGGCATTTACCTGGAGCAGCTCTACACCTTCGGCGCCGTGGACCGCGACCCCCGCCGGCGGATCATTTCGATCGCCTACATGGCCCTGGTCCCGCGCGAAAGACTGACCTTCACCGCCGGCGTCCGCACCCGCGAAGCCTGGCTGGAGGACGTTGACGCACTGCTGCAGGACGACCGGCCCCTGGCCTTTGACCACCGCGAGATCATCCGCACCGCCCGTATCCGCCTGGCCGGCAAAGTCGAATACACGGACATCGCCTTCCACCTGGCCGGGGAAAAATTCACGCTGCCCGACCTGCAGCGCATCTTTGAGATCCTGCTGGGCGAAAAACTGTATAAAGCGAACTTCCGCAAAAAAATGGCGGAGAAGATCGAAGAGACCGGCGGGATGCTTTCGGGCGGCCCGTACCGGCCGAGCAAACTGTACCGCCTGAAGAAGGAGAAAGACCGTTCATGAAAAACAATCTGCGTCTGCTGACCGCGACCGCCATCGGGATCGCCCTTTTTGTGGTCCTGTCCCTGATGCTGCAGGTGCCCGTATTCCAGAACTACTATCTCTGCCTGGGATATGTGGCCATGGCGGTCTATTGCTATTCCTTCGGCGCCGCCAGCGGAACGGCCGTAGGCGCATTAGGCGTCGTGCTCTACTGTATCATCATCAGCGGGATGCGCGGCATGCCCGGCTGGGCTCTGGGAAACGTAGTGATCGGGATCGGCCTGGGCCTGAGCTTCGCCCGGTCGAAAAAACTGGAGTCCGCCCCCCTGCGGCTCGCCGTTCAGGCAGGCGCCATCATCCTGTTCACGGCAGCCGGCATACTGGGCGTGAAATCCCTGGTGGACAGTTTTATCCGCTCCCAGCCTTTCCTCGTGCGGGCGGGCATGAACATGTCGGCCTTCATCGCCGATGTTGCCGTGCTGCTGCTGTCCTTGCCGATCTGCCGCCTGCTGGATCCCTATGCGAAAAAACTGCTCAAACAGCAATAATAGGCCGCTCCCATATGGGCGGCCGGGGAGGAAACATGAAACGGAGAATACTGATCGCGACCGCCTGCCTGGCGGTTTTGTCAATGCTTTTCAGCGCCTGCGCAAAGAAAGAAGCCGCAGCGCCTGACCCGGAAAAGATCCAAAAGATCATTGAAGAAATGGTCGTCGACTACGGCGCCTACCAGGCGGAAGCCAAAGAAAAAACCGACGCGCTGCTGAAAGACCTGCGCGAAGCGGACACCGGGACCGGCGTGCGCTGGGAAAAAATCATGCAGATCTGGACCTCCGCCGACCTGGGGCAGCCGCTGCATTACGACGTCCTGCCCGACGGCCTCCCGGACACCGACGAACTGTGCCTCGTCGTCCTGGGCTTCCAGCTGGAACCCGACGGCACCATGCGCGAGGAACTGATCCAGCGCCTGCAGGTCGCCCTCAAAAGCGCCGAAAAATACCCTAACTCCTATGTTGTCTGCACGGGCGGCGGCACGGCCTCGGAAAACGAATCCGCCTCCGAAGCGGGCGAAATGGCCAAATGGCTCATCGAACACGGCGTGGAAAAGAAGCGCGTGATCGTGGAGGACAACTCCATCACCACGGCGCAGAACGCCCTGTTCACCTACGACATCCTGACGTCCCTCTACCCGTCCGTGAAGAAACTGGCGATCATCTCCAGCGACTATCACATCGCGACCGGCGAGCTCCTTTTCAAAGCCGAATCCATCCTCCGCGCCGGCGCCCCGGGCGGCGAAAAACTGGAGGTGATCTCCAACGCCGCATGGAAAGCGCCGTCGGGCACGCTGTCCGCGATGTTCCAGGCCGGCGCGCTGATCGAACTGTCCGGGGACGTGAAGACCGCGTTCGAGATCTATTATGACAACTATGATATCCACGGGCTGCCGCCGCTGAAATAAGAAGGAGCGAACGGAAGGACACCCTCATGAAAAAGTTTGTGCCGCTCGGCAAAATGAGCAAGAAAGAACAGAAAAAGGTTTATGCGAAACAGCGGAAGACCTGGGGCGTTTTCAGCCCGGTGACCAGAACGGCCCCGAACGGAAAAGCCTATAACAGGAAGAAAAGGAAAGCGGAAGAGGATTATGAATAGGTTCCCTGCATAAGTTCCGGCCACCCGCACGCCTGTGAGGGCGAGGGATTTTAAGGAGTCGAACGGGTGTTCCCGACAAACTCCTTAAAACCCTTTTAGTTTACGGAATTCCTTGATATTTCAACGAAAAAAGCGATTTTCATCAAGGAGTAGAACAAGGCTTATTTCTTTTTTTCGGGAAAAATACCGGAAAAATGGCGCCGATTTGGCGCCGACGACGCTACAAAATCCCAAAACCATCGAAATGAGCACAAGTAGTTTTCCAGTTCTTTACTGAAAACAGCGTTCTCTTCGCCGACGTGTTCCTTCTTCAGGTACTCATAGATATCATTCATATTCATTTCGTCCTCCCTGTTCGTTTCTTGGTTCTGGCCGGATATGTCCAGCCGTAGCGTTTGCAGATCTCTTTTCCTATCGGTCTGGTAAGATTTGCAATATGGCACTGGAATTATATCTGTCCAAAGGACCACGGGGCAGAGTTCCGCGTTTTTCGCGAAGAAGCTGTTGGTAAATCATCTGAAGTCCCGCATTTTCTCGGCGCAGCCTCTCCAGTTCAGATTCTGGAGGGGTTAAATCCAGGCTATATCTTTCTTCTGGATCTCTGCTAAATTTCCCACTGCCGGCAGGCTTCGTATCTGGTTGTTTATCATTTGTAATAGCACTATTCTTTTTGTTTGTTTCCGCTACTTCTCTGCTGTAGTGTGTTTTAGTGGATTCTGAATCATCCCGTTCGGATTTCGCGGACTGATTATAGAAAAAATGCTCCTCTTTCGCAATCAGTTCATTTCCCATGTAATTCCGGCGGATATATTCCTCTGCGCCAGACAGACTTGTCCCGTAAATAATGTCAATTGCGTTGCCCAATTGGAAAAGGCATGGAGCTTAAGTCTCCATACAGTGCGGGTTCGACTCCTGCGCGGCGTACGGCCACATAGCCCAAAGGAAGGAGGCACTGAGCTAAGGACTCAGACAGTGCAGGTTCCCACAAGGGACTAGGCGCAATGCACCGTCGCGAATCCCGCTGTGGATGGCTACGCAGGTGTGATGCAACCGGAAGAGCACACTTACTCAAAAAGAGTGTTCTGAAGGTCCGATCCCCGCCGCCTGTACGTCCCGGTACCACAACCGGAAGAGGGGCTGCGTTCAGAACGCAGTTATGTGTGAGTTCCCCTAAGGGACTAGGCGCAAGCGCCGTCGCAAATCCCCCAGGAGTGATCATGCTGTCTTGGCAGATCGGTACCCAATCCGCCCCGAAAGCGGAAGTCGCCGGAAACGGAGACGTAACAGAAAGTTCACAATTGATTTTAGCACTCGCTATTGACAAGTGCTAACAACGGTGCTATAACGGAGCCGAACAGAGGAAAAGAGAAGACCTCTGGGGCCGATGGCCCGAAAGATCCAAACACTCCTTCCCCTTGCTCAAACAAAATGAGTTAAGGAGGAAAAAGATATGTTGACACCTAGTATTTTTGGAGAGAGTTTATTGGACGACCTGTTCGGTTTTCCGGAACTGCGGGATCTGGACCGCGCGGAGCGCAAGCTTTACGGACACCATGCGGACCGTATGATGCGGACCGACGTGCGGGAGCACGAGGATCACTATGAAGTCGATATCGATCTGCCCGGCTTCGCAAAAGATGAGATCACCGTGGATTTGAATGATGGCATCCTTACGGTCAGTGCCTCCAAAGGCCTTGACAAGAACGAGGAGAAGAAAGGCAAACTGATCCGTCAGGAGCGGTACGCCGGTGCCATGCAGCGCAGCTTCTACGTAGGCGAGGACGTCACCGAAGAGGACGTCAAAGCCAGTTTCAAACATGGCGTACTGACGCTGATCCTGCCGAAGAAGGAAGAAAAGAAGATCCCGGAAAAGAAGACGATTCTGATTGAAGGGTAAGCACCTGGCGGTAAGCGGACAAAAAGATATCCCTCTGAATAATAAAGAGGACGGGACCCGGATGGAGTCCCGTCCTCTTTTCGTTGTTGGATAGCCATCCAATAAAACCCCCTGCTGTGCAGGGGTGTTCCCAATAAGCTTCAGCTTCAAGAAAGGACCTCCTTTGCTATAATGGAAGTGGTCTGCCAACCGCCCAAAACAGCAAAGGAGGTCCCAAATGGACAACAGTAATTTAACACATACGATGTGGACATGCAAATATCATATTGTATTTGCGCCGAAGTATCGTAGAAAAATCATCTACAAAAAGATAAGAGAGGATATCATCCATATCTTCAAAGAGCTATGCAAGAGGAAAGGGATAGAAATCATACAAAGAAGATAATCAAACCAGGGTATGTTACTCAGGAATTTCCAAGATTTTTGAAAAAAATGGATTCCGAAAAATCCGTTTCCATGATCTACGACATTCCTGTGCAACGCTTCTATACAAGAATGGAGTGGGAATAAAAGATATCCAAGAATGGCTGGGACACAGTACTATTGCTACTACAGCAAACATTTATACTCATCTGGATTACAGCTCAAAAATTGTTTCTGCAAACGCAATATTGGGTATTTTTAAGGAAGAGAAAGTATATAAAGAATGAGAAACAAACGGAGCTGGAAACAGCTTTTTCACGAGGGATTTTACGATTTCTCGCTCTCAAAGACCTTGAATAGCTGGAAGATTGGCGCCGATTTGGCGCTGATTTGAAAAGTGCACGAGGGATTTTTTGCCGGTGAAATGTAAAAATCCGTTGGTATACCAACGGATTTTGAGGTCTGCGGGTGGCCGGACTCGAACCGGCACGGTATCGCTACCGAGGGATTTTAAGTCCCTTGCGTCTACCTGTTCCGCCACACCCGCGGAAAAGAAAAACGACCCAGATCGGACTCGAACCGACGACCTCCGCCGTGACAGGGCGGCGCTCTAACCAACTGAGCCACTGGGCCATTGCAATCAGCTTCTCTACTATATAGCGTTTTGGCGCGGGCGTCAAGATTTTTTTTCGCGGGAGCGGGCAATTTTTCGCGGAAAAAGGGGTTTTTTTTGAAAAATCCGCTTGCATTCAAAATACGGCTGTGCTATACTTCGAACGCTGTTTTCGGAAATAACGGCCAATATCGGAGGAGCGAACCTCTCGCCCGCTCTGGAAATGAAAAAGAGGTAAAAATCATGCAGGAGAAAATTCAGCCGAAGTACTACCAGGCTAAGGTGACGTGCAACTGCGGCAACGAGTTCGTGACGGGATCCACCAAGCCGGAGATCCACGTGGAAATCTGTTCCAAGTGCCATCCCTTCTATACCGGCCAGCAGAAGGCCGTCGCGGCCCGCGGCCGTATCGAGCAGTTCAACCGCAAGTATGGTTTAGGCGGCAACAACTAGCTTGATCTTCAAGACAAAAGCCTGGTGCGTCCTGAACCGGATGCGCTGGGCTTTTGTCTTTTTATTTGCATAAAAACCGGGGACGGCGTCCCCTTCCATAACTGATACAGAGGTAGTAAAACGATGAAAAATTCCGGGATCGGCGGTCAGGCCCTGATGGAGGGCGTCATGATGCGGAACGGCGGCGAGTACGCCTGCTCGGTCCGCAAACCGGACGGAGAGATCGTGCAGATCAAAGAAAAATACCAGAATATCGGCGGCAGCGACAGGCTGCGGAAGATCCCGTTCGTGCGCGGGCCGCTGATCTTTCTGGATTCGATGAAGCTGGGGATGAGCACGCTGACGTGGTCGGCGTCGTTCTTCGAGGAGGATCCTTCGACTGCGGCCGGGGCGGCCGCTGCTCAGGATGACACGGGGGCGGACGCCTCCGCCCAGGATGACATGAAGGCGGACGCCGGGAAGAAGTCCTCCGCCGGCGAAAAAGCCGTAATGGGCGCCACGATTATGTTCGCGGTGGCGCTGGCGGTCGGGCTGTTTATCGTTCTGCCCACCGTGCTGGTGAAACTGCTGCGGCGCGTGATCTCTTCGGGCATCGGGATCTCCCTGCTGGAGGGGCTGATCCGGATGGTGGTCTTCGTGGGGTATCTGGCGCTGATTGCGCAGATGAAGGACATCAAGCGCGTCTTCATGTACCACGGCGCGGAGCATAAGTGTATCAACTGCATTGAGCACGGTCTGCCGCTGACGGTGGAGAACGCGGCGAAGAGCAGCCGCTTCCACAAGCGGTGCGGGACCAGTTTCATCCTGTTCAGCCTGCTGGTCAGCATTTTCGTGGGTATTTTCCTGCCCAAGGAGCCGGTGCTGCTGCGTATCGGGACCAAGCTGCTGGCGCTGCCCGTGATTTTAAGTCTGTCATATGAATTCATCCGGCTGGCGGGGAGTTCCGAAAACCCGGTCGTCAGCGCGCTGAGCAAGCCCGGCCTGTGGCTGCAGCGGCTGACCACGCGGGAGCCCGACGAGAGCATGCTGGAGGTAGGCATCGCATCCACGGAGGCGGTGTTCGACTGGGAGACCTGGGAGAAGGAGAATTTCGGCTGACGGAGCTGAGGAAATGAGTGAGACGATCCACGACATTCTGACGCGGGCCGTGCGGCGCCTGACGGCGGCCGGCGTGCCGGACGCTTCCTGGGACGCGAAGGAACTCCTGGAGTGGGCCGGCGGGCCGGACCGGAGCCGTCTGCCCCTGATGGGAGAGGAACCGCTGGTGGAGGACGCCGCGGCGCGCTTTGAGGAAGGTGTGCGGCGGCGCGAGCAGCGCGTCCCGCTGCAGCAGATCACCGGGCGGACCTGGTTCATGGGCCTGCCGTTTGCGGTGAGCGACAAAGTACTCTGCCCGCGGCCGGACACTGAAAACCTGGTGGAACGGGCAGTCCGGGCGGCGGAGGCGATGGCGCCGCCGCGCATCCTGGACCTGTGCTGCGGGAGCGGATGCATCGGCGTCAGCCTGGCGCATTTTCTGCCGCAGGCACGGATCGTGCTGAGCGATGTTTCGGAAGAGGCCCTGGCGCTGGCGCGCCGGAACGCGGCGCTGAACGGCGTGGCGGACCGCGTGAGTTTTGCCTGCGGCGACCTGCTGGACGCCGTGATTCCGGAGACCGGAGAACCCCTGGGCGCCTTTGACATCATCTGCTGCAATCCCCCCTACATCCCGGGAGGCGAAATAGAGACCCTGATGCCGGAAGTGCGGGACCATGAGCCCCGGCTGGCGCTGGACGGCGGGGAGGACGGGCTGGACTTTTACCGGAGACTGGCCGCGGACCTCAGCCGCGTGAGCGGAAACGCCGCGCCGGAGGACGCGCCTGCCCCGCTCCTTTTCCTGGAAATCGGCTGCGAACAGGGCCCGGCCGTCCGGGAGATCTTTGAAAACACCGGCCGGTACCGCGTGCTCGTGCACCCGGACCTCGCCGGCCTGGACCGGGTCGCCGAATGCGTCCCGCGTCCCCGAAAGGACTGATCTTTATGTATGAACAATGTGCAGATGTCTGCAAACATTTTGAAGAAATACAGGCGGAACTGGCTAGCCCGGAAGCGGCGCTGGACCAGACGCGTTTCCGCAAACTGATGAAGGAGCAGAGCGACCTCGCGCCGCTCGTGGACGCGTACCGCGCGTACGTGAAAGCCGGCCGGGACCGCGCCGACGCGCTGGCCATGCTGGAGGAGGAAAAGGACGAGGAGATGCGGGCGCTCCTGAAAGAGGAGATGGCGGCGGCTGAAGACGAGACCGCCCGCCTGGAGAAGGAACTGAAGGTACTGCTCCTCCCGAAGGACCCCAACGACGACCGGAACGTCGTCCTGGAGATCCGCGCCGGCACCGGCGGCGAGGAAGCGGCCCTGTTCGCGGCGGAGCTCTACCGCATGTACGTGCATTACGCGGAAACGCGGCGCTGGAAGGTGGAGATGATCTCCCTGAGCGAAGCGGAACTCGGCGGCTTCAAGGAAGTCGTGGCGATGATCAGCGGCAAAGGCGCGTACTCCCGCATGAAATACGAAAGCGGCGTGCACCGCGTGCAGCGCGTGCCGGAGACGGAATCCGGCGGCCGCATCCACACCTCCGCGGCTACGGTCGCGGTGATGCCGGAAGCGGAAGAGGTGGACGTGGTCATCGACCCGAACGACATCCGCATCGACGTGATGCGGGCCTCCGGCAACGGCGGCCAGTGCGTCAACACGACGGACTCCGCGGTGCGCCTGACCCATTATCCCACCGGCATCGTGATTTACAGCCAGACGGAAAAATCGCAGCTGCAGAACAAGGAAAAAGCGTTCAAGCTGCTGCGCACCAAACTGTATGAACTGGAACTGGAGAAGAAGCAGAGCGCGGAAGCCGCGGAGCGCCGCAGCCAGATCGGTTCCGGCGACCGCTCGGAGAAGATCCGGACCTACAACTTTCCGCAGAGCCGCGTGACCGACCACCGGATCCATTTGACCCTGTATAAAATCGATGCTATTATGAACGGGGACCTGGACGAAGTGCTGGACAGCCTCATCGCCGCGGACCAGGCCGCCCGCCTGACCCGCATGGAGGAGGCATGAAAAAAGGACCTTCCGGTCCTTTCGTGGAAGTGATGGGGCTCGAACCCATGACCTCTCGCGTGTGAGGCGAACGCTCATCCCAGCTGAGCTACACTTCCATGCGCAAGGAGTATTATATCATGCTCTGCCGAAAATGCAAGCATTATTTTTGAAGAGGAAATCCTATGATCTCACTGCAAGACTTAATGACCAAAGCCTGTTCGGACGCGTTTGCCGCCTGCGGCCTGGACTCTTCCTACGGCCGTGTCAACGTATCCAACCGTCCCGACCTGTGTGAATATCAGTGCAACGGCGCCATGGCCGCTGCCAAAGCCGCGCGGCGCAACCCGCTGGAGATCGCGGAAGCGGTCGCGGAAAAACTGAAGGAGTCCGGCCTGTTCGCCTCCGTAGAAGCGGTGCGGCCCGGCTTCATCAATCTGAACGCGTCGCCGGAAGCCGCGGCGGACCTGCTGAACGAACTGGCGGAGCTGCCGGATCTCGGCGTGGATAAGCCCGGCGCGGGGAAGACCGTGATCCTGGACTACGGCGGCGCCAACGTCGCGAAGCCCCTGCACGTGGGGCACCTGCGCAGCGCCATCATCGGCGAGTCGCTGAAGCGGCTGTACCGCTTCATGGGCTATGACGCGATCGGCGACGTGCACCTGGGCGACTGGGGCCTGCAGATGGGCCTGATCATCGAAGCCGTGAAGGACGCGCAGCCGGATCTGCCGTATTTCGACCCGGATTTCACCGGCGAATACCCCGTGGAAGCGCCGTTCACGATCGGCGACCTGGAGACTATTTACCCGGCCGCCAGCGCGCGCGCCAAGACGGATGAAGAGTTCTCGGAGCGGGCCCACCAGGCCACACTGCGCCTGCAGCAGGGCGACCGCGGGTATCAGGCGCTGTTCCGGCACGTGCTGCGGGTCTCCAAGGCGGACCTGAAGAAAAATTACGATGCGCTGGACGTGCATTTCGAACTCTGGAAAGGCGAAAGCGACGTGCAGCCGTATATCGCGGACATGCTGGCGGACTTTGAGCGCCAGGGTATCGTGGAAGAGAGCGAAGGCGCGCGTGTGATCCCCGTGGCGCGGCCGGACGACACGAAGGAAGTCCCGCCCTGCCTGGTGCAGAAATCCGACGGCGCGTACCTGTACGCCACCACGGACCTCGCCACTATCGTGGAGCGCGAAAAACTGTACCATCCCGCGGAGATCTTCTACGTCACCGACAAGCGCCAGAACATGCATTTCGAGCAGGTCTTCCGCGCCGCGCACCTGGCCGGCATCGTCCCGGAGGAGACCGTCCTGTCGCACCTGGGCTTCGGCACCATGAACGGCAAGGACGGCAAGCCCTTCAAGACCCGGAGCGGCGGCGTGCTGCGGCTCGAGTACCTGCTGAAGGAAGTCAAGGACGCGGTGTACGCGCGCATGGCGGAGACGGACCTGCCCGAAGAGGAAAAGCAGGCGACTGCCGGCGTCATCGGCCTCGCCGCGCTGAAATACGGCGACCTGTCCAACCAGGCCACCAAGGACTACGTGTTCGATCTGGAGCGGTTCTCCTCCTTTGAGGGGAACACCGGCCCGTACATCCTGTACACGGCGGTCCGGATCCGCTCCATCCTGCGGAAAGTGCGGGAGCAGGGCATCGCGGCCGGGCCGATCCAGCCCGCGCAGGGACCGGCGGAAAAAGCGCTGCAGCTGGCGCTCTTAAAGGCCGGCCAGGCCCTGACCGACGCGTTTGCGGAAAAGGCGCCGCACCGGCTGTGCCAGTTCATTTACGAACTGTCCGACCTGTTCAGCGCGTTCTACCGCGACAACCACATCCTGAAGGAAGAGGACGCGGCGCGCAAGAGCGGATGGATCCGCCTGCTGGAACTGGCGGAGCGCGAACTGGTCACGTTCTGCGGCCTGCTCGGCTTCGGGATCCCGGAGCGGATGTAAGAGCATAGAATCCACGGTCAACAGGAGGTGTCCCATGGAAGATTTCTTGTCCCTGGCGAAAGCCCGTTATTCCTGCCGCCGGCTGGAACCTGTCTCTGTTGACGCAGAGACGCTGGAAAAGATCCTCGAAGCGGGGCGCTGCGCCCCCACTGCTCACAATAACCAGCCCGTCAAGATCTGGGTGATCCAAAGTGAAGCCGCGCTGGCCGCCGTGAAGGAGACCGCCGCCTTCCCCTTCGTGCAGGCGGTGAACTGCATCCTGGCAGTCGGCGCCCTGCCCGCGGAAGCCTGGGTGCGCCCCTTCGACGGAAAGAACTTTGCGGACGTGGACGGCGCCATCGTCGCCACGCAGATGATGCTGGCCATCCACAATCTCGGCCTCGCGACCACCTGGGTGGGCCATTTCGACGCGGACAAACTGAAAGCTGCGTTCCCGGAAATGATCCCCTACGACATGATCGCGCTGTTCCCGCTGGGGAAGCCGGCGGAGGGAGCTCGGCCTTCGCGGCTGCATGAAGACAGGAAGCCGGCGGAGGAAAGCATCAGCTGGCTGTAATTATTATTGATCTGACCTAAACGGTCCGGAACGTCTCCTTGACGCCGGGCCGTTTTTTCGGTATAGTGAACTGCAGAAAGAGACCGGGAGCGAGAGATATGGAGACCGTTCTGATCACGGGAGCGACGTCAGGCATCGGGCAGGCGTTCGCGCGGCATTACGCGGCGCAGGGATGCCGCCTGGTTTTAGTAGGACGGGACCCGGAAAAACTGGAACGGCTGGCCGGCGAACTCGGCGCGCCGTGCCGTCTGCTGACGGCGGACCTGGCGGACGAAGCGCAGGTCCGGCAGCTGGCGGACGCGGTGAAGGACGAGCCGCTGGACGTGTTCATCAACAACGCGGGCTTCGGCGTCACCGGCCCTTTCCTGGAGACCGACACGGAAAAAGAGATCGCGATGCTGAAGGTCAACGACCTGGCGATGCACCTGCTGTTCAAGAGCGTCCTGCAGAGAATGCAGGCGCGCGGCCGCGGGACCATCGTGAACGTCGCGTCCTCCGCCGGCCTGCTGCCCGGCGGGCCGTACATGGCGGCGTATTACGCGTCCAAGGCCTATGCGGCGTCCCTGACGCGGGCTGTGGCGCAGGAACTGAAAGAGGCGGGGAGCGGCGTGTATGTCTGCGCGCTGTGCCCGGGCCCGGTGGATACGAATTTCAACAGGAACGCGGACGCGTCCTTCTCGCTGAAAGGCATTTCCGCGGAAGAGTGCGTCAAAGCGTGCCTGACCGGGATGGCAAAAAAGAAAACGGTCATCGTGCCGAAGGCGCGGATGCGGGCGGCGGTCATGGCCCGGCGTATCGTCCCGGACAACGTGATGCTGGCCGTCACGGGCAGGCAGCAGAAAAAGAAAATCTGGCCGAAGTAAGGCCGGAACCAAGCGGCAGGCAAAGGAGGTCTTGCATGGACAAATACCTGATCGTCGTGGATATGCAGAAGGATTTCGTAGACGGTGCGCTGGGCACGCCCGAAGCGCAGGCCGTCGTGCCGGCGGTGCGCGCGAAGATCGAGGCGCACGGGGGGCCGGTGATCTTCACGCAGGACACGCACGGGCCGGAGTATCTGCAGACGCAGGAGGGGCGCTTCCTCCCGGTGGAGCACTGTATCCGCGGGACGGAAGGCTGGGAGATCGTGCCGGAGCTCCGGGACCTGGCGGTCCGGCCGGGCGCGCGCATCATCGATAAACCGTCCTTCGGGTCCACGGTCCTCGCGGCCGTGCTCACCGAGGAGCGGGATAAAATAGAAAGTGTGGAACTGATCGGACTTTGCACGGACATCTGCGTGGTGTCCAACGCCCTGATGATCAAGGCGGCCCTGCCGGAGGTCCCGCTGTCCGTGGACAGCGCCTGCTGCGCGGGGGTCACGCCCGGCAGGCATGAGGCGGCACTGGAAACCATGCGGAGCTGTCAGATCACGGTAAAATAGGAGGAGACTATGCACTCGATTTACGAAGCCAGAAACATTTCCATGATGATGGATCTGTACGAACTGACCATGGCCAACGGCTATTTCCTGGAAGAGCAGGAGAAGAAAAAGGTGGCCTTCGACGTCTTTTACCGGAGGAATCCGGACGAGGGCGGCTTCGCGATCTTCGCGGGCCTGGAGCAGATCCTGGAGTATCTGGAGGGGATGCGCTTCGAGCCGGAAGACATCGAATACCTGCGCTCGCTGGGCCATTTTGACGAAAGCTTCCTGGCCTATCTGGCGGATTTCCGCTTCCACGGCGACGTGTACGCGTTCCCGGAAGGCACGGTGATGTATCCGGGCGAGCCGATCATCACGGTGGTGGCGGACCTGGTGGAGGCGCAGCTGATCGAGACGGAGCTGCTGGCGCAAGTGAACCACCAGTCGCTGATCGCGACCAAGGCGAACCGCATCGTGCGCTCCGCGAAGGGCCGCAGCGTGTCGGACTTCGGCGCCCGGCGCGCGCACAACAATGACGCGGCGATCTACGGCGCCCGCGCCTGCTACATCGGCGGCGTGAACGGCACCGCGACGGTCTCCTCCGGCCAGGAATTCGGCATCCCCGTGGGCGGCACAATGGCCCACAGCTGGGTGATGTTCTATAAAGATGAGCTGCAGGCGTTCCGGCGCTTCGCGGCCCGCTACCCGCACAACTGCATCCTGCTGGTGGATACGTACGACGTGCTGAAGGTCGGCGTGCCGCACGCGATCCAGGTGTTTAAAGAGATGCGCGAGCAGGGTGTGCAGTCCCGCTATTTCGGCATCCGCCTGGACTCCGGCGACCTGGCGTATCTGTCCCGCAAGGCGCGCGCGATGCTGGACGAGGCGGGCTTCCCGGACGCGAAGATCGTGGTCAGCAACTCGCTGGACGAATTCACCATCTTCTCGATCCTGGAGCAGGGCGGCTGCATCGACGCGTTCGGCGTCGGCGAGCGCATGATCACGGCCAAATCCGAGCCGGTGTTCGGCGCGGTCTACAAGCTCTGCGCGGTGGAAGAGAACGGGGTGATGATGCCGCGCATCAAGATCTCCGAAAACATCGAAAAAGTCACGAACCCGGGCTTAAAGCGCATCTACCGCCTGTATGATGACAAGCACCACAGCATCGCGGACGTGATCGCGCTGCGGGACGAGACGCCGGAGACCATCGAATACATGGTCGACCCCGAAAAGCCCTGGAAGAAATACCCCACGGCCGGCATGACTTTCGTGGAACTGCAGAACCTGGTGATGCAGGGCGGCAGGCGCCTGCAGCCGGTGGAGGACATTAAGGTGATCCGCCAGCGCGTGAAGGATCAGATGGACAACGAGGTCTGGGTGGAGGAACAGCGTTTCCGCAACCCGCATAAGCACTATATGGACATGACACCGGCCTATTATGATGAAAAGATGCGGCTGCTGCAGGAGGAGATGTGATGGAAGGATTCGAACGGACCGCCCCCTTTGAGGCGGAAAAAGTACGCGACAAGCTGGTGGAGATGATCCGGGAGCACATGGCCCGCTGCGGCGTTTCCCGCGCCGTGCTGGGTGTTTCCGGCGGCAAGGACAGCACCGTGGCGGCGGCTCTGTGCGCGCGGGCGCTGGGGCCGGAGAACGTCTGGGGCATCATGCTGCCGGACGGCGTGCAGGCGGACATCTCGGATTCGCAGGCGGTGTGCGCCGCGCTGGGGATCCATACCCGTACGGTCAATATCGGGGCCACGCACGCGGCGCTGAAGGCGTCGGTGCAGGAAGGCCTGCCGGAGGACATTTTCCCGGGCGGCGAGCCGGTCGCGGCGGAGCGGGAGAGCAACATCAACGTGGGGCCGCGTCTGCGGATGACCACGCTGCGCTACATCGCCCAGGCCCTGGGTGCCTTCCTGTGCGGCACCGGCAACCTGTCCGAGCGCATGGTGGGCTACTGCACCAAGGACGGCGACACCAGCTGCGACTTCAACCCGCTGGGCAACCTGACCAGCAAGGAAGTGGTCGCCGTGGGCCTCACGCTGGACGAACTGCCGCCGCACCTGGTGGAGAAGGCGCCGAGCGACGGCCTGTCCGGCAAGACGGACGAGGAGCGTCTGGGCGTGACCTACCAGCAGATCCACGACTGGATCCGGAAGGGCACTTCCGGCGACGCGGCCGCGGACGAAGTGATCCGGAAGAAGTGGCTGTCCAGCGCGCACAAGCGCCGGCTGCCGCCGATTCTGGACCCGTTCACGGGTGAGATCGTATGAAGATCGGTCTGGTGGGCGGGACCTTCGACCCCATCCACCGGGGCCACGTGCTGCTGGGCGTTGTCGCCCGGCAGCAGTTTGATTTGGATGAGATCTGGTTCCTGCCGGCAGGCCAGCCCTACTTCAAGGAGGGCAAAAAGGTCAGCCCCGCGCAGGACCGGCTCGCGATGACGAAGCGCGCGCTGGACGGCCTGGCATGGGCCCGCGTGTGCGATATCGAACTGCGCCGCGAGGGCCGCACCTATACCTGCGAGACGGTGGAGGAGCTGCGCGCACGGTACCCGGAGCACGAATTCAGTTTCATTTTCGGCGCGGACTGCCTGGACCAGCTGGACAGCTGGCGGGAGCCGGAGAGGATCCTGGCTGGCGCGCGGATCCTCGCGGCCGGCCGGGGCAGCGGGACGGATTATGACGCGATGGAGCGGAAAGCCGCGGCGCTGATGACGCGCTTCGGCGGGCAGATCCGCGTGATGCCGTTCCCCGCGCTGGACGTTTCTTCCACGCTGGTCCGCGAGCGCATGCGGGAAGGGCTGGACGTGTCGGACCTGCTGCCGGAAGCGGTGGCGGCGTATGCGGAGAGGCAGGGGCTGTATAGAGAAGTCGATCATTCCTCCTTTACCGCTGTCGTCTTTGATATGGACGGCACGCTCCTGGACACCGAAAAACTCTTTATCGATGCCTGGGAAGAAGCGGAAGGGTGCGTGACGCCGGAACTGGAGGAAGCGCTCTACGCGATCATCGGCGTGACCCGCGAGCGCTCGGAGGAGATCATTTACGAACGCCTGGGCGCGGATTATCCTTATGAAGAACGCCGCATTGCGGTGGACGAAGTGTTCCGCCGGACCCGCGAAAACGGCGCGCTGCCCGTCAAAGCCGGCGCGGCGGAGATCCTGCGGACGCTGTGGCGGAAGGGCTACAGACTGGCCCTGGCGTCCTCCACGGAGCGGGAACTCGTGATCCCGGAACTGGAAGCGGCGGGCCTGCTGCCGTACTTCGACGCGGTCATCTGCGGCGGCGACGCGGCGCGCGGCAAGCCGGCGCCGGACATCTTCCTGAAGGCGGCGGAAGCGCTGGGCACGGCCCCCGGCCGCTGCCTGGCGGTGGAGGATTCCCGCAACGGCATCCTGTCAGCCCACGCGGCGGGCATGATCCCGCTGATGGTCCCGGACCTGCTCCCGCCCGACGAAGAGATCGCTGCCCTGGCGGCGGACATCTGCCCGGACCTGCCGACCGCGCAGACCTGGATCGCGCTGCACGGATAATAATTTGTCAACGGTCTGCAACATTTGCTCCGCCCCGTCTGTATTCCGGGTGAAGAGCAATAAACAAGGAGGACCGACTCATGAAAACGGTGAAGAAAATGATCGCATTATTAGTAGTTTTTGCATTGCTGCTCTGCACGGCGGCCTGCGGCGCGAACGAATCTGCGCAGCCGTCCGGCAATCCGGGCACCACGACCAAAGCCCCGGAAACGGATCCGCCCGCTCCCCGCAAAGTGCAGGCCGCGGACCTGCTGGAGGCCTTCACGGCCCGCCAGGTAGAGGACAAGGCCACGGACGACACGTTCACGGCCGCCGCCTTCGACTGGGCTGCGAAGCTGTTCAGCCAGGTCTACGCAGGGGAAGGAGAGCAGAAGACCCTGCTGGTCTCCCCGCTGTCCGTGCTGATCGCGCTCGCCATGACCGCGAACGGCGCCAAAGGCGAGACCCTGAAGGAGATGGAGCAGGTCCTGGGCGGCCTGGGCATCGACGACCTGAACGCCTACCTGCGCACCTACTTAAAGTCCCTGCCTTCCTCGGAACTGGCCAAGTTCGCGTTTGCGAACGCGATCTGGTTCAAGGATGACCCGGATTTCCTCGTGGAGGACGAATTCCTGCAGAAAGTCGTGGACTATTATGACGCGGCGGTCCGCAAGGCGCCGTTCGACGAGACCACCGTGCAGGAGATCAACCAGTGGGTCGCCCTGCACACGGACGACATGATCGAAAAGCTGCTGGAAGAGCTGAAGGACAGCGACCGCATGGTCCTGGTCAACGCCCTGGTCTTCGACGCCAAGTGGCAGGTCCCGTTCCTGGAAGAGGAATGCAGAGAGGACGTATTTACCGGTCTGGACGGTCGGAAGGGCACGGCCACCTTCATGTCGCAGGAGATCCATTCCTATATCGAGAGCGACGAGGCGATCGGCTTTACCAAGTCCTACAAAGATGATACCTACCGTTTCGTGGCGCTGCTGCCCAAAGATGAGGAGGGGTTCGAGGACTTTGTGAAAGGCCTGACCGGCGAGAAGCTGGCGGCGCTGATAAACAGCGAGAATGGCGACAGGACCATCATCAGAATGCCGAAATTCAGCTACGATTACGATACGAGCCTGGTCTCGGTCCTGGAGGCGATGGGCATGAAGAAAGCCTTTACGGACAGAGCGGATTTCTCCGGCATCAGCACCACGGAAGCGGTGTGCATCGGCGACGTGCTCCACAAGACCCACATCGACCTGGATTCCGAAGGCACCCGCGCCGCCGCCGTCACCGCCGTCATGATGCTCAGCGCGACGGCCGTCATGCAGCCGCCGCACCGGGTGACGCTGGACCGGCCTTTCGTGTACATGATCGTGGATTCCGCGACGAATCTGCCGGTGTTCATGGGCACCGTGACCGGATTCGGCGAGTAAAAGGGAGACTATCCCCGGAAACAGTTCCGTCAAATAAAACAGCGGCATGACCTTTGGGCCATGCCGCTTTCTTTTTATTTCTGCCTGCTCAGATCTTATCCACGTCCATCTTCACGGCGATCAGCATCTCGCCTTCGACCGGATCGTTATGGACCGCGCCGAGATAGTCTTTTCCGAACATGCCGAAGAAATCGCCGCTGATGTTCAGCTGAGGCAGGCGGCCTTTCAGCACGCCGTCTTCCAGCAGATACGCCATCTGCACCGGCGCGGCGAAATGCCCGTCGGGCGTGGCGTCGCCGCCGGAGGAGACGACCGCGAGCACGGCTTTGCCGGGGACCAGGTCTTTCAGGCTCTGCGCCGTCGGCTCCGGATACAGACGGTGGAATCCGATGCCCGGGACGCCGTCGTACGGCGCGTCCGCGCTGCCGAGGTTCGGAAGACCGTACTGCTCCGCCGTTTTTTTCGTGGTCACGAGCCCGGTCAGCACGCCGTTTTTCACAAACACAGGCCGGCAGTCCTCCGCGACGCAGCCTTCGGCGTCAAAGAAGCAGGTCCCGCATGCGGTCGACGGGTTCATGTCGTCACGGATGGTCAGTTTATCGGAGAACACCTTTTCCCCCAGTTTTCCGCTGAGAAGAGAAGCTCCCGCCGCGTACAGATCGCCCACGAAGTGCTGCATGAACGAGCCGTACAGGCTTTCCGCCTGCGCCACGACGGGATAGCGGCCGGGAGCCAGATCCGCGGGCGTGCAGAACGCGTCATACTGCATTTTGAAGTAGGAGAGGAGCTCGTCCGCATCGAAGTGGTCGCCGCCCCAGACCAGGAACGTGTCGAACAGGTTGCCGGAGCCGCGGTCCTGCGCGAGCAGTTCCACGGAGATCGAACGGCCAGTACTGACCAGCCGGCGGCCGGCGGAATTGCGGTATTCCGTGCGGTCATCCTCCAGGCGGATCTTGTGAGAGAGCGCGAATCTCGGGCACAGTTCGCCGAGCCGGTCGAGGAACGCCTGCATCGTGGGGATGAACGCGGGGATCGGGATGATCTCCTCATCTTGATGCTTTTCGAGTTCCAGCGCGCCTTCCGGCCGGCAGGGATACGGGATCCCGAAGCCGAGCGCTTCCTTTGCCTGTTCCGTAAGCTTTTCCTCGTCCGGTTCGCCCAGGCAGCCGGCGACGCCGATCAGGCCGTTCTCATAGACCCGGACGGTTCCGGTCGTTTTTTCCAGTTCGCGGAAGCTGTCGATCTTCCCCGCGGTCACGTTCAGCGTGACGCTGTGTTCGGTCTTTTTGATGAATTCTTTTTCCATGGCTTTCTCCTCACTGCACGTTCATGGACGATATCCGGACATACGGCCCGCCGAAGCCGACGGGCAGGCCCATCTGCTCCATCTTGCCGCAGCCGCCGGTGACGAAGGACAGCAGTTCGACGTCCTTCGTGAGCCCGTCGATCAGGCCGAGCGTTTCGAACACGGAACCTGTGATCACGCTGATCTGCACCGGACGGCCCAGTTTGCCGTCCGCGATCTCGTAGGCCAGGGCCGGCGCGATGGTGAACGTGCTCATGCCGCTGCCGTGGCGGATCGTCTTGATGTAATAGCCTTTTTCGATCGGGGCGATGAGCTCGTCGAAACTCAGACCGCCGCCCTCGATATACGTCGTGGTCATGCGGACGATCGGCTCGAAGGTGCAGTCGATCGCGCGCGCGTTGCCGGTCAGTCCTTCGTCCAGCGCCGCCGCGGTCGCCGCGCTGTGCAGGCGGCCTGCCAGCACGCCGTTCTTGATCAGATAGTTCCGGCGCGCCTTCGTGCCCTCGTCGTCGTACGGGACGAACCCGCTGCCGGGGACGCTGCCGCATTCCGCGATCGACAGGATCGGCGAGCCGACGGCCTTGCCGAGCTGCCATTCGTCCTTCATGGACTCGTCGGACAGCATGAAATCCGACTCGGACTTGTGGCCGAAGGATTCGTGCGCGAACACGCCCGCGGCTTCCGGAGAGAGGACCACCGGATATTTCCCGGCTTCCACCGGCACGGAATTCCGCAGGAAATATGTCTGCTCCCGGACCGCGCCGCGGATCGCCTCCGTCAGTCCCTGCAGATCGTCAAAGCGCGTCCCGCCCTTCTGCCAGTGGCCCGAGAATTTCTTCCCCCCCTCCGCCATGCTGAACGAGAATGCCAGGCCGCAGGTCTGGTAGTCGTACGCGATGTCCGCGCCGAGGCTGGACAGAAAGCGGAACTGACTGTTCCGGTCCAGATAATGGCCTTCCGGCAGCGCGACGCAGGAGTCTTCCTCCAGGAGCGGCAGATAGGAGAGCAGGAGCGCCTGCTTTTCTTTGAGAGGGACGTCGCGGACGGAGCAGTCCGCAAAGTTCGAAATGCTGTCGCGGTTCTTCTCGAAGCGCCGCACGACCGGATCGCCGAGGATGCGCGGGTTCTCCGACGCGGCGGCGTACAGCCCGTCCAGCGTTTTCTGCAGATGGTCAACGTCCGTCACGGACGCGTAGTACCAGAGGTTTCCGTCGTAGACCCGCAGAAATGCCTGCCGCTCCCGGCGGTTCCGCATCTCTTCGAGCGCGCCCGCTTTGTAAGAAATGACGGTGCGGCTCCGGTCTTCGATGCGGATGTCGGCGTAGAAGCCGTCTCGAAATTGGATCATGGATCTTCTCCTTTCGGGTTTCTGAGGTGATTATAGCGGAAAGAGAGGGAAAAGAGAAGACACGGTTCATATTGAAAAGATTTGACATTCTCATACTGACAGTATGAGTTTTGAGAAAGGACACACAAAAAGGGACTGCTGAAAGATCAGCAGCCCCGTATATGATGGAGTGGCGCCTGGCAGCGCTTCGGTGTTTTTACCCTAACACACTTGCCGTGGCTTCGTCCTCGTACTGTCTCGTGAACAGTTCGTGGTAATAGCCGTGGAGGTTCAGCAGTTCGCGGTGGCGGCCCTGCTCCACGATCTTGCCGCCTTTTACGACCAGGATGCAGTCCGCATTCTGGACGGTGGACAGACGGTGGGCGATCATGATGGAGGTCCGGCCTTTCACGATGGTGTCGATGGCCTTCTGGATCTTCTGCTCCGTGATCGTATCCACGGAGGAAGTCGCCTCGTCCAGCACCAGGATCTTCGGGTCGGCCAGGATCGCGCGCGCGAAGCTGAGCAGCTGCTTTTCGCCGGTGGAGAGGAGCGAGCCGCCTTCGCCGACGTCGGTGTCCAGGCCTTTCTCCAGCTTCTCCACGACTTCCGTGGCGGAGACCAGCTCCAGCGCCCGGCGGATGTCGTCCTCGGAGGCGTCCGGGTTCCCGTACAGCAGGTTCTCCCGGACCGTCCCGGAGAACAGGTGCGGCGTCTGCAGCACGTAGCCCAGCGCGCTGTGGAGCCACAGCTGGCTGCGCTCGCGGGCGTCGCGGCCGTCGATCAGCACGCGGCCCTCAGTGGGCTCATAGAAGCGGCAGACCAGGTTGACCAGCGTGGATTTGCCGGCGCCGGTCTCGCCGACGATGGCGATGCTGCTCCCGAACGGGATCTTGAGGTCAAAGTGCTCCAGCACCATTTCCTCGCCGTCGGGATAGTGGAAGGAGACGTCCTGGAACTCGATGTCGCCCTTGATCTCTTCCCAGTTTTCCCGCACCGGGTCGAAGCTGTCGCCGTAGATCCGGACCACCTCGTCGGTGTCCGTTACGTCGGACTTCGTTTCGAGCAGGCGGGTCAGGCGCTCGATGTTCACCTGCGTGGTGATGAAGTCGGAGATCACGTCGATGATCCAGCGCACCGGCTCCATCATCCCCTGCGCGTACGACATGAACAGCGAGAACGTACCCACGTCCTCGGCCGCCAGCACGCCGCCCTTCCACAGCACGATGGCCAGCGCCAGCGAGGAGGCCAGCCCGATCGTGGAGGCGAACAGGCCCCGGAAGCGCGCGGCCTTCACGGTGGTGCGCCGCATGTTGGCGGTCTCGGCCCGGAAATCCTTTTCGATCAGGTCCTCCACGGCCAGCGTCTTGATGGTGCGGGCGCCGGTGATGCCTTCGTTGAAATTGCCCGTGATGCGGGAGTTGATCTCGCGCACCTCGCGGTTCACTTTGATCAGCCGTGCCTGGAACAGGCTGAACAGGATCACGATGAGCGGCAGCACCAGCAGCACCAGCAGCGCCAGCTTCGGCCGCACGGCCAGCATCACGGCGATGGCGCCGATCAGGTACGTCCCCTGCCACACGCCCTCCGCCAGGGACCAGGAGAACAGTCCGCCGATGCGCGACGTGTCGCTCATGACGCGGGAGTGGATGTACCCCACGCTGTTCTGATTGTAGTACGAAAACGCCAGCGTCTGCAGATGGCCGAACGCCAGGCTGCGCAGGTCCTTGTCCACGGACACTTCCAGCGTCAGCGCCAGGTGCCCGTTGATGTAGTTGGCCGCCGCCGTGAAGATCAGGGAGGCCACGTAGATGACGAGGAACCAGGGCAGCGTGTCCAGCGTGCCCAGCCCCACGAAATGATTCAGCGCGTAGCGCTGGTACAGCGGGATGATGATGTCGATCGTGCTGCCCACCAGGCCGGTGAGCACCATGACCAGCATCATGCCCCGGTATTTTTTGATATACGGCATGATCTTCGGGATCCCGAAGAACGGCAGGGACTTCTTCTCCTGCTTATCTTCCTGCTTATCCGGCATAGGGACCTCCTTCCCGGGCGCTGCCCGACTGGATTTCGTAGATTTGCTGATAAATGCCGCCGGCGGACTTGAGTTCGTCCGGCGAGCCCTGCTCCGCGATGCGGCCCTTCTCCAGCACCAGGACCTCGTCCGCCTGGGACAGGGTCGTGATGCGGTGGGAGATAAGGATCACGGAGGCGGCGCCGAAGCGGGCCCGGAGCGCCGCGCGGATCTTCGCGTCGGTCTCCGTGTCCACAGCGGACAGGGAGTCGTCAAAGACCATGATCGGCGCGTCCTGCGCCAGCGTCCGCGCGATGGCGGCACGCTGCGTCTGGCCGCCGGACAGCGTCACGCCGCGCTCGCCCACGAAGGTGTCGTAGCCCTTGGCGAAACTCAGGATCGTCTCGTCCAGGCAGGCCGCGGAGGACACTTCGCGGATCTCGTCCATGGTCATGTGCGGTTTGGTGATGGCGATGTTTTCCTTCAGCGTGCGGGAGAACAGGAAGGGCTCCTGGAGCACCATCCCGATGTTCTGCCGCAGGTACGCGGTGTCGATCTCCTTCACGTCCACGCCGCCGATCGTGATGCGCCCGCTGCCCTCCGGCAGCAGGTACAGTTTGGCGAGCAGCGCCATCAGCGTGGACTTGCCGCTCCCCGTGCCGCCGATGATGCCCAGCGTGCGGCCGGCCGGCAGCGTGAAGCTGATATCGTGCAGCATCTCCGGACTGTTCTCATAGGAGAAGCTCACGTGGTCGAACACGATGTCCGCCTTCAGATCCGGCTTCAGGCCCTTCTCCGACGGTTTTTCCTCCTCCGCGTCCATGATGTACGCGATGCGGTCCAGCGACACGCCGGCCTTGCTCATTTCGGAGATCATGCGGCCCAGCATGCGGATGGGCCACACCAGCATCGCGTTGTACGACACGAACGCCACGTATTCGCCGGCCTGCATGCGTCCGCTGATGCAGAACGCCGCGCCGAAGACCACCACCAGCATCACCTGCAGGCCGCTCAGCACGTCCGCGGTGCTCCAGTAGCGGGCCATGACCCGCGAGAGCTTGATCCAGAGGTTCGTATATTTTACATTCTGCTCCTCGAAGCGGTCGCGCTCGTAGCGCTCGCGCCCGAACGCCCGCACCACGCGGACGCCGGTCAGGTTCTCCTGCACCATCGCGGACAGGACACCCTCGTTTTCGTCGCATTCCTCGAAGCCCTTGCCAATCTTGCGGTGGAAGACCAGCGAATAGCCGATGATGAACGGCATCGGGATCAGCGCGATCAGCGTCAGCCCCGCGTCCATGCGCACCATGAAGATGACGGAAAAGACCAGCAGGATCACGATGCGGAAGACCTGCGTCAGCTGCTCGGACACGAAATTCTTCATCGTATCGATGTCCGACGTGCAGCGCTGGATGATATCGCCCGTGCGGTTCTGCCCGTGCCACGCGAAGGGCAGCCGCTGGATGTGCGAGAACAGGCTGTCGCGCATCGTCTTGACCAGCGTTTCCGCCGCCTTGGTGTTGCACACGCGGAACGAGTACTGCGCGAGCGCCTTCACGGCCGCCACGATCACGATTCCGAGCGCCATGATCCACAGATGCTTGCCGAGGTATGCGAAGCCGCCCAGGCTCTCTACGAAGTCCAGCACGAACTGCGGCTGGTTCGGCTCCTTGCCGCCCAGCGCGTTGTCGATCGCCATGCGGATGATCTGCGGGTTCACCATGTCCGCCAGCGCGGAGATCATCGCGGACGCGATCGAGGCCGCAAACAAAAGCTTGCTGCCTTTCAGGAAGCGGACCAGCAGTTTTATGTTTTTCTTTGTATTTCTTTTTTCTTTAGGCTCAGCCATTTCAATTCCCTTTTGTTCTGTCTGGCAGGTGGTTCTGAACAGTTTCTTCTTTAACAACAAAAAAGCGCGCCGCCCTTTCAGGCGCGCACCTTCCGATCGATCGTTACAGGGTACGAGAAGCCTTCTCAGGGTTCCGAAAATCTATTCAGTTAACGGATTCCTCCCGGAAAACCCGGATCCTGATGCTCAGCATCTCGCTTCCTCCTTATCTGTCCGCAGGGTCCTCCCCGCCGACCTTGCTTACCATAACACAGGCAGGGGAAGTCTGTCAAGTTAATTATACTGACAAAAAATGACAAAGGGACGGTTTCTTTGCGTAGGGGCCGTTGTTTCAACGGGCCGCTTCCTTTCCCCAAAATGACAAAAACCGTGGGTTTTCGGTATAAACAGTGTATAATAGGACAGAAGACCCGAAAGGAGCGCCGCCGTGAGAGAGCAGGCCGTCATCCGAAAACTGAAAGAACGGGAAGAAAGCAGCGCGGAAGAACTGCTGCTCCATTACGGCCCGCTGCTTCGCTACGTGATCGGTGCGATCCTGTCGGATGAACGTGACCGCGAGGAATGCGTGCAGGACGCCGTGCTGAAAGTGTGGCGGGAGATCGGCCGCTTCGACGCGCAGAAGGGCAGCTGGACCGGCTGGCTCACGACGATCGCCCGCAATCTGGCGCTGAACCGCCTGCGTAGCATGGCCGGGCAGGAGAGCCGGGAACTGACCGAAGAGGAAACGGACAAGACGCCGACCCCGGAAGAAGCCCTGCTGCGGAAAGAGCAGCAGGATGCGCTGCAGAAAGCACTGGGCCGGCTGAAGAAAGCGGACTGCGTCCTGTTTTACCGGAAATACTATTACCGCCAGACGACAGCGCAGATCGCGGCGGAACTGGGCACCACGGAGCGGGCGGTGGAAGGCCGCCTGTACCGGATCAAAGCAAAATTAAGGATCTATCTGGAAGGAGGAGACCATGGCGGACAAGCGTGATTTGTTTGAAGAAAACAGCAGCCGCGAGGCGCGGGACGACGCGTTCGACGCCCTGCTGATGGACAGTCTGCCTCCGGAAGCGGATCCTTCCGTCAGCAGCAGCATCGCGCCGGGCCGGCAGGGGATGCTTTTCATCCTGATCAGTGTGGCCCTGGGCCTTCTCACCCTGCATTTTTTATATCTGGATCTGATCCTGCCCGTCATCTCGTACGGCCTGGGCCTTCTGGGCTGGCATCGCCTGAAAGAAGCGAATGGCAGCTTCCGCCGCGGCTGGACCCTGCAGCTGGTGCGGACCGTGCTTTATCTGTTCTTCCTGTTCCAGCAGATGTCGGTCTGGACGATGGAAGAAATACTGACGAAGGTGGGCTATGCGGCCTTCGGCTGGGTTTGTACGCTGCTGCTGATGGCGCAGCTGTATTTTCTGCGACAGGGCATCCGGGAAGTGCAGCGGAAGGCGGGACAGCCGGAAGATACGAAAGCGGTCAATGCGCTGATCGCGGAGATTGCAGTCCTGTGCGTCCTGGGCTTCCTGGACGTGCGCGGGCTTCTGGCCTTGATCATGATCATCGTGCTCATCGTCTGCCTGAAAAACCTGTTCAAACTGACCGGCGCGCTGAATGAGGCGGGCTATGCCCTGAGTGGCCGTCCGGCCCGCATCCGTCCCGCGGTGCTGCTGGGGATCTACGCGGTCCTGGTCCTGCTGGTCTGTGCCCTGGCTCCGCGCAGCTATCCGATGCAATGGCAGGAGCGTCAGAAGGTGCAGCAGTCCGCTGCGCTGGCTGTCGCGGCAGATCTGAAGGCGAAAGGCTTCCCGGACGAAGTGATGCAGGATCTGACGGAGGAAGATCTGCTGAGCTGTGAAGGCGCGGTATCCGTTATGAAGTACCGGTCGGAGGTTTCCACACCGGACCTGGACGGGCTCCTGCTGCAGGCGGTGGCTGTCGTGCTGGACGAGGGCCGCGGCCTGGGCGGAGCGCCACGTGTCTGGCGCATTTTCTATCATTTTTCCCTGCCGGACCGGGATCATGGCCGGGGCACGGAAGCGTTGGAGATACCCGAGACCTTGTTCCGGCCTTTCGGAGGAGAAGATTGCGTCACGGAAACTCCCTGCGGATGGATATTCCACGAGGAGAAAGGGAAAACTGTGACAGCTCCGATCTCCGGTATCGAACGGAAACATTATACTACCAGCCCGGACCTGTTCGGTACTTATTACACTTACGATTCCTGGTTCGCCGGTTTCTCCCTTTCCTCCGACTGCCGCCGAGTCCGCGGTTATGTCGCCCTGACCGTTCAGGACGCCTACGGCGAGATCGACTTCTCCTGGGACAACGCGGAACCTCGGATCCAGGACCGCTACGGAACCAGCAGCCTGTGCTACATCCACCAGCTCCGCTCCCTCCAATTCCCCGTCCTCTCCGCCGTCACCTGGAAAACCTCGGGCATCCAAGGGGAGGCCTTCGAAAATATCCGCCTCTACGGATATTTCTTCCCGGAACAATAAACTGATAAAGATCGCGTCCCCTTGTCAGATCTTCTGATGAGGGGACGCGATCTTTGTCAGGTCTCGACTGCTGTAACACGCAGCAAGCCGCCTTCGACGCGGAACTTGATGTTGTGTGCCCCGAACCTGACCCCGTATACCCGCTGCGGGTCATCCTGGTAGGCGGGGCGGGGATCGAGGGCGAGCATTTCGGTGAGGGCGGGGAGCTTGTCGGCGGGGAGCTGCGCGGCGAGGCTTTCGGGGATTTCGACGGCGAGCCGCTTCCGGCTCAGCGCTTCGTTCACGCGGGCATCGGGGACCGCGTCCGCATACGGTAAATAGGGCTTGATATCATAGACCGGCGTACCGTTCATCAGATCGGCGCCGGCCACGACGAGCACCGGCCCGTCGGCAGTCTCCTCCACCCGCACAAGCTCCACGCAGGACAGGCCCAGCCGGTTGGGGCGGAACGGTGAACGGGTCGCAAAGACCCCCACGCGCGTATTGCCGCCCAGCCGCGGCGGCCGGACGGTAGGCGAAAACGGCGCGTCCGCCGGGACCTGCGAGAACTCCCAGATCAGCCACAGATGCGAGTACGCCTCGATTCCGCGGAACGCCTCCGGCGCCCGGTACGCGGGCTCCATCACGATACGCGAGAGGAGAGCGGGGTTGAGGCCGCTCTGCCGGGGCACGCCGAACTTTTCGGTATAGTCGTTATAAATGTGAGCGATGATGTCCATGGCGCCATCATATCACATTCCCGGGCGCGCCCTCAATAAAAACTTCTTCCTATCTCCGCGTATTTATGCTATACTGTCCCGGAACGAAGGGGAACCCGATGGGATCTCCCCGGTTTTCTACGGTCTGAGAAAGGAAAAGGCCCGCAATCCAATGCCTAAGAAGATACAAAAAGGAAACAGCACTGCGTCCATCAAACTGATGAATACCGGTCATTTTCTGCTGATCGTGCTCAGTTTCTGGATCGTCTGGATGAAAAACGTGGCGCCCGCCGTGGGCCATGCGGAATCCCGTTACAATATTTACGTGACCGGCCTCTACGCGGTCATGGTCTTCATCCTGAACCGCACGTACAACTCCTATCTGGTAGGATATATGTCCGTGGGGGACATGGTCTACTCGCAGAGCCTGTCCTGCACGCTGTCCGTGCTGGCGGTCTATGCCCTGACCTCCCTGGCCTGGGTGCGTCTCTATAATCCGATCCCGTTCCTGCTGCTGCTGGCCTCCCAGATCCTGGTGAACATCCTCTACAGCAATTTCATCACGCACGTGTATTTCCGGGTGATCCCGCCGAAAGAGACCCTCGTGATCTATCACAGCAAAGATGAGCTGCAGCGTATCCGGGAGATCGAGGACAATCCGAAAAAATTTCACATTTCGGCCCGCATCCCGGACACGGAGATCGACGGCACCGACCCGGAACGCCTGAAAAAATTTGACGCGATCTTCGCGGTCGGCATGGAACCCGGCCTTCGCAACACGCTGATCCAGTACTGCGTGGAACAGGGCATCCAGGGCTATTTCCTGCCCGAGGCCGGCGACGTGATCCTGTCCGGCGCGCAGCACATCCAGTCCTACAGCGTCCCGCTGCTCAACGTGGAGCGGAAGGCGGCCGCCCCGGAATTCCTGGCCATCAAGCGCGTGTTCGACGTCCTGGCCTCACTGATCGGCATCGTGATCGCTTCGCCGTTCATGCTGGTCACGGCCCTGGCCATCCGCCTGTACGACAAGGGCCCGGCCCTGTACCGCCAGGTCCGCCTGACGAAGGACGGCAAGGAATTCGAGATCCTGAAATTCCGCAGCATGCGCGTGGACGCCGAAAAGGATGGTGTGGCGCGCCTGACCACGGAGCACGACGACCGCATCACGCCGGTCGGCAAAGTGATCCGCGCCGTGCGTTTTGACGAACTGCCCCAGCTCTTCAATATCCTGAAGGGCGACATGAGTGTCGTGGGCCCGCGCCCCGAGCGCCCGGAGATCGCCCGCCAGTACGCGGAGGAATTCCCCGCCTTCGACCTGCGCCTGCAGGTCAAAGCCGGCCTGACCGGCTATGCCCAGGTGTACGGCCGCTACAACACGGACCCGCACGACAAACTGCAGATGGACCTGATGTACATCAATAAGATGGGGATCATGACCGACCTGATGCTGATCTTCGGCACCCTGCGCATCCTGTTCATCCGGGAAAGCACCAGCGGCGTGGAGGACGGCCATATCACCGCTTCCGTCGCGGAAGAAAACAAGGGAGAAGAGTGATGACGCCCCGGATCCTGGTCTTAATGGCGGCCTATAACGGGGAGCGGTATCTGCGGGAGCAGATCGACAGCGTCCTGGCCCAGGAGGGGGATTTTGCCCTCACCCTGCGCATTCGCGACGACGGTTCTTCGGACGGCACGGCGGCGATCCTGGAGGAATACCGCAGCCGGTTCCCGGACCGGGTCGAGGTGCTCACCGGGGAGAATATCGGCTACAATGCCTGTTTCTTCACGCTGATCGACAGCGCCGATGACTGCGATTACTGCGCGCTCAGCGACCAGGACGACGTCTGGCTGCCGGGCAAGCTGCAGGCCGCAATCCGCGCGCTGGAGCAGGAAAGCGGTCCCGCCCTGTACGCGTCGGCGTCGCAGATGACGGACGCGGAGCTGCATCCGACGGGCCTCACCCGCCTGCAGAAAAAGCCGCTGGCGCCTGCCAATACGCTGATCCAGAATATCTGCCCCGGCCACAACCAGGTGATGAACCGGGCACTGCTGGAACTCGTGCAGCAGCCGCGGGACATCTCGCAGATCTACGTCTATGACCTCTGGATCGCCAACCTGGCCGCGCTGTACGGCGTGATCCGCTTCGATCCGGAACCCCGCACCCTGTACCGCCAGCACGGAAACAACGAGCTTGGCTCGAAGGGCAGCGCGCTGGGCAAACTGGTCAAGGCGGGCAAACGCTCGCTGGCCGGCGAGGGCAAAAAGAACCAGCGGCAGATGGCATATTTCGCGGAACAGAACCGCGAAGCGCTGGAGCGGGCCGGCCTGTACGGAGCCGTGCAGGAACTGCTGGGCGCGGACACGTTCGGCAAGCGCCTCCGCTTCGCCGCGCACTGCCCGTTCTACCGCCAGAGCGGGGCGGAAACGCTCGCGTTCAAGGCGGCCGTGTTATTCGGAAAGTATTGATTTGACAAGGAGTGATCGTTATGCCTGCTGTCGTATCCACTATCGATATCTGGTTTGAAAAACTCGGGATCGCGTTCCATGACGTCCAGAAGAGTTTTTCCGTCTTCGGCTTCGAAGTCTTTTTCTATGGCGTGGTCATCGCCGTGTCCGTGCTGGCGGGGCTGTTCGTAGCCACGCGCGTGGCGAAAAAGACGGGACAGGATCCGGAAAATTATCTGGAACTGGTGATCTTCTGCATCATCTTTGGCGTGATCGGCGCGCGGCTGTATTACGTGATCTTCGCGTGGGATGATTTCAAGAACGACCTGCTGCAGGTCTTCAATATCCGCGGCGGCGGCCTGGCCATTTACGGCGCGGTGATCGGCGGCGTGTTGACGGCGGTGGTCTACTGCCGGAAGAAAAAACTGAACACCCTGCTGGTGCTGGATACGGCGTGCTGCGGCCTGATCACGGGCCAGATGCTGGGGCGCTGGAGCAATTTCATCAACATGGAAGCGTTCGGCAGCTATACCGACGGCTTTACAGCCATGCGGCTGAACGCGGCCAAACTGACCGCCCCCATGCTGTCGGGCTATACCGGCCCCATGATCACCGTGGACGGCGTGGATTACATCCAGGTCCACCCTACTTTCCTCTATGAAAGCCTCTGGAGCATGATGGTCCTGATCGTCCTGCTGATCTTTACGAAACGCAAGAAATTCAACGGCCAGATCTTCCTGATGTACCTGATCGGCTACGGTCTGGGACGCTTCTGGATCGAGGGGCTGCGGACGGACCAGCTGAAGATCGGGCACACCAGTATCGCGGTCTCGCAGGTGCTGTCCGGCGCGCTCGTGATCGCCGGCATCGCTGTGTTCATCGTGATGCTGCGGAAGTCGAAAATGAAAGCGGCATTGACCGGAGAAGCGGCTGCTGCGGAAGAGGGAACAGTACCTGCAGCGGAAGCGGCGGAAGAGGCAACCGCGCCTGCTGCGGAAGCGGAGACAGCGACAGCGGAACCCGCTGCAGACGTGAATCCGGAAGTGACTGCGGAACCCGCTCCGAAACCGCCCGCCGCGGCCCCCGCCCCCTCCGATAACACCCCTCCCGAACCGTAAAAACCACCTGAAAACCCCATATTTTGTAGTCCTCCCCGCCCCTCCCGCGGCGGACCTACAAGACCTGTAAAAACGGTGTCCGAAAGGGCCGGAAAACCTTGATTTTCCGACCCTTTTTTGATGCAAAAAAAGTTGGAAAAAACCTGAAAAAAACCGAAAAAGGGACTTGATTTTCCCTCGAAAACTGTTAGAATATGCAGTGTAAGGGTGGAAAGTGCCATAAAGTGGTTTAGAGTGGCGGTTTTCCCGGAACGGCCGCTCTGTTTTTCTCCCCCAAAATCCGCGGGAAAGGAGGTTCCGGACCATGTTGATGGGTGAATACAGCCATACGCTGGACGCCAAGGGCAGAATCATCGTGCCCGTCAAGCTGCGCGACCAGCTGGGCGACACGTTCGTCGTCTGCAAGGGCCTGGAGCACTGCCTTTTCATCTTTTCCCCCGCGGAATGGGAAAAGCTGGTGAACAAACTGGAAGCGCTGCCCCTGACCGATGCCAGGGCCCGGAAATTCACCCGGTACTTCCTCGCCGGCGCTTCCGAAGTGGACATGGACAAACAGGGCCGCGCCCTGCTCCCGCAGAACCTGCGGGAATCCGCCGGGCTGGTGAAGGACGTCGTCCTCTGCGGCGTCGGCAACCGCGCGGAGATCTGGTCCAAAGAAGCCTGGGAAGACATTTCTCATTACGACGATATCGACGAACTTGCGGAACAGATGGCAGCCCTGGGCATTTAACAGCGGCAGGGAGGGCGATATGGACTTTGCACATGTGCCCGTCATGCTGCGGGAGTGCCTGGAAGGCCTGCAGATCGATCCGGACGGCATCTATGTGGACGGAACGGTCGGCGGCGCCGGGCACGCGGGCGAAATTTTCAGAAGGCTTTCCCCGGAAGGCCGGCTGATCGGAATAGACCGGGACAGTGAGGCTCTGGCCGCGGCTGACGAAAGACTCAAAAAACTCGCCGCCGCTCTTGCGGAGACCAGAGCCGAACATCCCGCATTCTCCCTGGTGAAAGCCAATTACGGCGATCTGCCGCAGGTCCTGCGGGAACTCGGAATCCCGGCCGTGAACGGCATCCTCCTGGACCTGGGCGTCTCCAGTTACCAGATCGACAACCCCGAACGCGGCTTCTCCTACATGCACGACGTCCCGCTGGACATGCGCATGGACCAGACGGAAAGTTACACCGCGAAGGATCTGGTGAACGGATACAGCGAAGCGGAACTCACGCGCATCCTCCGGGATTATGGGGAAGAGCGCTTCGCGAGCTTCATCGCCCGCCGCATCGTGCTGGCGCGGCAGGAAAAACCGATCGAGACCACCGGCGAGCTGGTGGCGGTCATACAGAAGGCCATCCCCATGAAGTACCAGAAGACGGGAGGCCACCCGGCCAAGCGGAGTTTCCAGGCGATCCGCATTGAGCTGAACCACGAACTGAGCACCCTGGAACAGTGTCTGGGCAGCCTGATCGACTGCCTCGCCCCCGGCGGAAGGCTGGCCGTGATCACCTTCCACTCCCTGGAAGACCGGATCGTCAAGACCGCGTTCCGGAAGGCCGAAGACCCCTGCATCTGCCCGAAGACCTTCCCGCGCTGCGTGTGCGGCGCCGTGAGCAAGGGCCGGGCGGTCAACCGGTCGCCGATCCTTCCCTCGGAAGAGGAGCGGGAGAGCAATTCCCGGGCAGCCAGCGCCAAACTGAGAGTTTTCGAACGGGCGGCAGCGGAGAGTTAAGAGATGGATAAGAGAACAGAATTATTTGAAGAATATTATCAGGAAGGCAACACCGTCAGGACCCGCGTCGTGGAGCGTCCGCTCCCGGACGAGGACCTGCTGCGCCTGCCTCCGGAACAGGAGCAGCCGTCGCGCGCGTCCCGTGCGCAGCGGGTGCCCCGTTTTGATCCCGCGAAGATCGGCACCTTCGTGCTGCTCACCGCGCTGTCCGTCCTGCTGGCTTTCGGCGGGATCGTGTACCTGCGGCTCAACGCGTCCGTCATGGCGTCCCGCACCCATATCGCCGAGATGGAAAAAGAGCTGGCAACCCTGAAAATGAACAACGAACTGCAGACCGACAAACTGAACGCGGAGATCGATCTGGCAGAGATCTACCAGGTCGCCACCGTACAGCTGGGCATGGTCCACGGGGATGGCAGCGAGACCATCACTTACGAGGAACAGCTGAGGGAGTACGTGAGACAGTATGAAAATATCCCGGGAAGGTGACGGCAAAAAACGCCTGAAACTGAATATATACATGCGGAGAAAACTGACGATCGCCTTTGGAGTGGCATCGGCAGTTTTGTTCGCATTGGCGCTGTATCTCGTCTTCCTGATCCGGGACAACGGCGAGTCCTACCAGAAGCAGATCCTGCAGCAGCAGGACTATTCCTCCGAAGTCCTTCCCTTCCGCCGCGGCGCCATTACGGACCGTAACGGGACCGTGCTCGCCTACAGCGAGGAAGTCTTCACCCTGATCCTGGACCCGTCCGTGATCCTCTATTCCCCCAAAAACGACAACGCCCAGCCCAACCGCAATGCGACCGTGCAGGCGCTGACCGAAGTCTTCGGCTTTGACGCGGCGGACATCAACAGGATCCTGGACGAAAAACCGGACAGCCAGTATATCCGCTACGCGCGCCTGCTGACCCTGGAACAGAAGAACGCGTTCCTGACGCTGCAGGAGGAGTACAATACCGCGGAAGACGCGCAGGGCCGCGCGCTCCACAGCGACGAGATCAGGGGTGTCTGGTTCGAAACCGAATACAAGCGCACCTATCCCAAAGGCACGCTGGCCTGCACCGTGCAGGGCTTTTCCGGCGCGGAAGCGTCAGAAGGCCACTGGGGCATCGAGGAATACTACAACGACTATCTGAGCGGCGTCAACGGCAAGCGCTACAGCTACATGAACCAGAACGGCGACATGGAGGACGTCCGCCAGTCGCCGGAAAACGGCAAGACTGTCGTGACCACGATCGACTGGTACATCCAGTCGGTCGCGGAGGAGAAAGTACAGGAATTCATCGCCGACAACGAATACAAGAACGTGGGCGTCGTGGTGATGGACCCCCGCACCGCGGAAGTCCTGGCCATGGCCACGGATAAATGCTTCGACCCGAACGAGCCGGCGGACATGAGCCATACCTACACGGAAGAGGCCATTCAGGCCATGACCGAGGAGGAACTGGGCGAAGCCCGCAACCAGATGTGGCGCAACTTCACCATCAGCGACGCTAACTCCCCGGGTTCCGTCTGCAAGACGTTCACCGTGGCGATCGGCCTGGAGGAAGCGGCCGTGACGCCGGAATCGATGTTTGTCTGCGACGGCGGCGAGGATGTTAACGGCGTGCACATCGGCTGCACGGAGACCCACGGCGACCTGATCCTGGAAGAGGGCCTGTGGTATTCCTGCAACGACGTCATGATGAACATCGCGGCGCGCCTCAGCGTACCGTCCATCCTGCAGTACGAGCGGAATTTCGGGCTGGGCAGCCAGACCGGCATCGACCTGCCCGGCGAAGCGTCCGGCAGCATCTTCACCGAAGACACGATGTCCGCGGTGGACGTGGCCACGACCTCTTTCGGCCAGGGCTACGCCGCCACCATGATCCAGGTGGCCGGCGCGTACTGCGCGCTGATCAACGGCGGTTATTACTACCGGCCCCACATCGTCCGCCAGATCGTGGACGAAAACGGCGGCCTGGTGAAAAAATTCGAACCAGAACTGGTCAAGACCGTGGTGACGGAGGAGATCTCGTCCTTCCTCCGCACGGCGCTGTACAACACCGTGGAATCCTGGAGCACCGCGCGCAATGGCCGCATCGAAGGCTACAAGGTCGGCGGCAAGACGTCCACGGCGCAGAAATACCCCATCGAAGAGGAGCGCTACCTGATCGCCTACATGGCGTTCGTGCCGGCGGACGACCCGCAGCTGCTGATCTTCGTGGAAGTGGACGAGCCGGAACATCAGGGGACCACCGTTTCCAACGAAGGCGCCGCCAAGCTGGAAAAGGCCATCATGACAGAACTGCTGCCCTATCTGGGCATCCCGAAAACGGGAAAATAAAGATCGATCCGGGGGGAGAGGAACGATGAAGGAACTGGCATGGGCCGGCACCATCGCGTTCGGGATCAGCGTGATCCTGACGCCGGTGCTGATCCCGATCCTGCAGAAACTGAAATTCGGCCAGGTGATCCGTGAGGACGGACCGCAGGGCCATCTGAAAAAAGCAGGCACGCCTACCATGGGCGGTATCGCGTTCGTGCTCGCATACACGGTCGCGGCGCTGATCTTCGTGCGTTCTCACACGGAGTGGCTGCCGGTCCTGATCGTATCCGTCCTGTGCGGCCTGATCGGCTTCGCGGACGATTTCCTGGAGATCCTGAAAAAGAAAAACGAGGGCTTAAAGCCCCTGCAGAAATTCTTCCTGCAGCTGCTGGTCATGACGCTGTTCCTGGTATACCGCTTCCTCGCGGTCCCGGAGCCCACGCGCATCCTGCTGCCCGGCGGGAGCGAATGGAACATGCCCTGGTGGCTGTACATCGCGATGTTCTTCTTCATGTTCATCGGGACGGACAACGGCGTGAACTTAAACGACGGCCTGGACGGCCTCTGCGCCAGCGTGACCACGGTAGTGGCGCTGTTTCTGACGTTCCTGTCCGGCAAATATGACGCCGGGCTGGGCACGCTGTGCATCGCGGTGGCCGGCGCGCTGTTCGGCTACCTCATCTTCAATACCTATCCGGCGCGCCTGTTCATGGGCGACACCGGTTCGCTGGCCCTGGGCGGCTTCGTGGCGGCGGCGTTCATCACGCTGCGCCAGCCGCTGCTGATCCTCATCGCCGGCTTCATCTACGTCGCGGAAAGCGTTTCCGTGATCATCCAGCGCTATTATTTCAAGGCGACCCACGGGAAGCGGTTCTTCCGTATGACCCCGATCCACCATCATTTCGAGCTGGGAGGCTGGTCCGAGCCCCGCGTGGTCATCGTCTTCACCGCGGTCACGTTCTGGTGCTGCGTGCTGGCGTATCTGCTGGCGTAAGCGCCTGCGGACCAAAGAGGAGAGAAGAGTATGGAATGGAATAAGGAACAGCCGATCCTGGTGGCGGGAGCGGGCATCAGCGGGACCAACGCGCTGCGCCTGCTGCTGAGGGAAGGCTATAAACCGGTCTTATATGACGGCAACCCCAAGGTGGACCTGGAGAAGCTTTACGCGAAGCTGGACGGCCGCCGGGATTTCGAAGTGGTGCTGGGCGACCTGACGGACGACGTGATCCGCCGCGTGCAGTTCTGCGCCATCAGTCCGGGCATCTGGCTGGACCGCCCGTTCGTGAAGCAGCTGCGTGACGCCGGCGTGCCGGTCATCAGCGAGATCTCGCTGGCGTATCATTTCTCCCGCGGCCGCGTCGCCGTCGTCACCGGCACGAACGGCAAGACCACGACCACCACGCTGATCGGCCACATTATGGAGGCCGTGAACCCGGAGACCTACACGGTGGGCAACATCGGCCGGCCGTATTCGGAATATGTGACGCGCACGACGGACAATTCCCTGACCGCCATCGAAATGTCCAGCTTCCAGCTGGAGACGACGGACGAACTGGTCCCCGACCTGCTGGTCATCACCAACATCCGCGCCGACCATCTGGACCGCCACGGAAGCATGGAAAACTACGTGGCGCTCAAGAAAAAACTCTGCCTGCACCAGCGCCCGGACCAGTTCACCGTGATCAACGGGGACGATCCCTGGCTGGCGGACGTGCCCTCCCTGACGAAGGCCCGCGTCCTGCGTTTCTCCTCAAAGCAGGAACTGGAGGAAGGCTGCTTCCTGCGGAATGACAACGTCATCCTGCGCATGGACGGCAAAGAATTCCACATTTGCCGCCGCGATGAGATCCAGCTGCTGGGCATGCACAATGTCGAGAACGTCATGACCGGCGTCCTGGCCTGCTGTGCGCTCGGCGCGCCGGCGGACGTCATCCGGGAGCAGGTCCTGAGTTTTACCGCGGTCCCGCACCGCATGGAATACATCTGCACAAAGAACGGGATCAAGTATTACAATGATTCCAAAGCCACCAACCCTGACTCCGTGGTCAAGGCCATGGAGGTGGTGACGCCGCCCGTGGTGCTGATCGCCGGCGGTTTCGACCGCCACGCGGATTACCGGGAGATGGTGGAAAGTTTCCGCGGCATCGTGCGTTCCGTGGTCCTGCTCGGGACCACCGCGCAGGACATCGCGGATGCCATCAACCTCTGGTACCCGCTGCCCACCGCGATCGTGGACACGCTGGAAGAAGCAGTGAAACTGGCGACGGAACAGGCGCGCGAGGGCGACACGGTGCTGCTCAGCCCCGCCTGCGCCAGCTGGGACATGTATCCGAATTTTGAGGTTCGGGGAGATGAATTCAGGCAACTGGCCTTAAAACTGTAACGCGATGAAAGTCAGACGGATCAATCTGCAGGAACAGAAATACGGGTATGACATCGGCTTGCTGTTTGTCACGGTATTTCTGTGCATTTTCGGACTGATCATGATCTACAGCGCAAGCTATTACACGGCCACGGTGAAGGAGCTGCCCGCGAACTATTACCTGAAAAAGCAGATCATTTCGACCCTGATCGGCCTGGGCCTGCTGATCGCGATGGCGGCGATCCCCTACCGCGTTTTCTGCGGGTGGCTGTCCCTCGTCGCGTACGGCGCGGGCCTCATCCTGATCGTCCTGACCACGTTTACGTCGCTGGGCCATACGGCCGGCGGGCGCACGCGTTGGATCACGCTGTTCGGGCAGACGTTCCAGACGGCGGAGATCGTAAAGGTCGGCGTCATCGCGGTGCTGGCCTGGCTGGTGATGCGCTTCGCCAAACAGATCCGGGGCCATAAGCTGTGGTGGCTGATGCTGGCGATCGCCGCCCTCCCGGCCATCCTCGTGTTCAAGAACGACCTGAGTTCGGCCGCCATTATCGCGGCGATCCCGATCGTCATGATCGTGGTCCTGAACAATAAGAAATCGACCTATATCATTCTGGCCGTGGCTTTCGTCCTGTTCACCGCCCTGCTGATCTATATCAAAAATATGGATCTGGACAAACTGATGCAGATCGGCAAATGGGTCGACGAGCATACCCCGCTGCACGAGTACCAGATGCGGCGCCTGTACGTGTGGAACGATCCCACGTATGACGCCAAGGGCGACGGCTACCAGGTGCTGCAGGGGCTGTACGCGATCGGCTCCGGCGGCCTGTTCGGCAAGGGCCTGGGCGCTGGGACGCAGAAACTGGGCTTCGTGCCGGAAGCTTCCAACGACATGATCTTCGCGATCCTCTGCGAGGAACTGGGGCTGTTCGGCGCGTTCGCGCTGATCCTGCTTTACATTTTCATGCTGTACCGCATGATGCGCATCGCCGTGCAGGCGGAGGACGCGTACGGCGCGCTGTTCACCGTCGGCGTCATGACGCAGATCGCCGTCCAGTCGATCTTCCATATCGCGGTGGTGACGAATCTGCTGCCCAACACGGGTATTTCGCTGCCCTTCATCAGTTACGGCGGCACCTCTTCGATCTTCCTGATGGGGGAAGTGGGCCTGGTGATCAGTGTCGGACGGGGCCGCAGGGAGAAGAAAAAGACGTGAAAAAATGGATCCTGGTAATCGTTCTGGCCGTGGCCGCCGTCCTGGTCGTCCTGGCGCTGATCCCTGCCGGAACCATCCGTTATGAAGGAAACGCCTATTACGAAGAAGAGGAACTGACGAAGCGGGTCTTCGGAGACAGCAAGCCCCGCTACTTCGTCGCGCTCCTGCAGGAAAAACTGGGGCGCCACAAGGAGATCCCGTTCGTGGACCATTACGACGTGCAGTTCGGCCCGGGCCGCGATATCACGGTGCGCCTGTACGAGCGCTCACTGGCCGGCTACCTGCGCTTCCAGGACTACAACCTGTACTTTGACTGGAGCGGCACGGTGGTGGAGAGCAGCAGACAGCAGGTCGACGGCGTTTTCGAGGTGACGGGCCTGGGCGTGGATTACGCCGTCGTGGGGAAAAGGCTCCCGGTGGCGGACAGTACGGCGATCGACAGCATCCTGACCATCAGCCAGTTCCTGAAGAAGGAGAGCGTTGCCTGGAACGGTACGGAGACCCCGCTGGCCAGCCTGGCAAAGCGGATCCGCTTCAGCAGCGACGGCGTCTCGGTCGATTTCGGGGACATCGAGGTCCTGCTGGGCAGCGCCGAAAACATGGACGCCAAGCTGTTCCTGATGGCGGACATCCTGCCCGAACTGGCCGGCCGGAAGGGAACGCTGTACCTCGACAACTACCAGAGCGGGGCCGTCAGACCCCATTACGTCTTCAAAGAAAAGCAGCCCGGCGAGTAAGACCGGGCGCTTCTTTTTTTGGAAAATTTATCACGCATACTTGATTATTGGGGATAAATCCCCTATACTTGATGTGAAACTGAGGGAGACCATCCGGTGGACAGCCTACAGGCCGTCCATTTACAGTATTCTAAAAACGGACCATTCGGGAGGTAGCAGGATGTTGGAGATAAAAGCCAACAATATGGACAGCGGCGCAAAGATTTTTGTGATCGGTGTCGGCGGCGCCGGCAATAACGCCGTGAACCGCATGATCGACAGCAACACGGAAGGCGTGGAATTCATCGGGATCAATACGGACCGTCAGGCCCTCATGGCCTGCAAAGCCCCTTCCACCATCCAGATCGGCGAAAAGCTGACGAAGGGCCTCGGCGCCGGCGCGAAGCCGGAGATCGGCCAGAAGGCCGCGGAAGAAAGCGAAGAAGATATCGCCTCCGCCATCCAGGGTGCGGACATGGTGTTCGTGACCTGCGGCATGGGCGGCGGCACCGGCACGGGCGCGGCTCCCGTCGTGGCGCGCATCGCCAAGACCATGGGCGTCCTGACCGTCGGCGTGGTGACCAAGCCTTTCCGTTTCGAAGGCAAGGTCCGCATGCAGAACGCCAACACGGGCATTGAAAGATTAAGAGAAAACGTGGACACGCTCATCGTGATCCCGAACGATAAACTGCTGGAGATCATCGACCGCCGCACCTCCATGCCGGACGCGCTCGCCCGCGCGGACGAAGTGCTGCAGCAGGCCGTCCAGGGCATCACGGACCTGATCAACGTGCACGCGCTGATCAACCTGGACTTTGCCGACGTGCAGACCGTCATGCAGGACAAGGGCGTGGCCCATATCGGTATCGGCCGGGCCAAAGGCGATGACAAGGCTATCGAAGCCGTCAAGATGGCGGCTACCAGCCCGCTGCTGGAGACCAGCATCATCGGTGCCAGCGACGTGATCCTGAACGTATCCGGCGACGTCGGCCTCATGGAAGTGTACGACGCGGCCAGCTACATCACGGATCTGGTAGGCGAAGACGCCAACATCATCTTCGGCGCCACTTACGATGACACCATCCAGGACGAAGCCACCATCACCGTGATCGCCACCGGCCTGACGGAAGGCGCCAAGCCCGCCCCCAACAGCGCGGCCAAGACGATCTCCGCCTTCCGCAGCGAACGCCCGGCAGCGCCGAAGGCGCCCGCCGAAGACAAGGAAAAAGACAAGAGACCGGAACCTCCCGTGAGCAGCGGCAGTTACGTGCGCCAGCCCGCCCAGGTCCCCAACGCCACGGTGACCCGCCGGGAGATCAACGTACCGGGCTTCTTGAAGAAATAAGACCGGTCTGACCGGGACCCATCGGGGGCAGGCGCATTCGCCCGCCCCCGTTTCATCAGGAGAGACACATGGAACTTCTGGTCGTAACAGGCATGAGCGGCGCCGGCAAGACCCAGGCGCTGCAGACACTGGAGGACATCGGCTATTACTGTGTGGACAACATGCCCCCGCAGCTCTTCGTGTACCTCCTGGACCACGGCTACGGCGGCGGTATGGACCGTGAAAAAACGGCAGTCACCATGGACATCCGCTCGGAGATCCTGCTGGACAGCCTGGACGCCGTGCGCGAAAGCCTGACCGCGCAGCAGGTGCAGACCCGCATCCTGTACCTGGACGCGACCGACGAGTCCCTGAAGCGGCGCTACAAGGAAACGCGCCGCCTCCACCCGCTGGTCATGCAGAAAAAAGCCGCCTCCCTGCCGGAGGCCCTGGCGATGGAGCGCGAACGCCTGCAGCCGCTGAAGAACCGGGCGGACTTCGTGATAGACACGACGCGCCTGAAGACCAAGGAACTGCGCACCCGCCTGATCAAGCTCTTCGCGCCGGCCGGCTTTGAGGCCATGACCATCGAATTCGTGGCCTTCGGCTACAAATACGGCATCCTCGCGGACGCGGACCTGGTCTTCGATCTGCGCTGTCTGCCCAACCCCTTCTACGTGGAGGAACTGCGCCTCCTGACCGGGGACGACCCGGCCGTGCGCGACTACGTGATGAGCGGCGACGAAGCCATCGGCCTGTTCACGCGGATCGAGGAACTGCTCCGCTATTCGATCCCCCTGTACCGCAAGGAAGGCAAGTCCCGGCTGGTGGTCGGCTTCGGCTGCACCGGCGGCCAGCACCGCTCCCTCGCGGTGGCGGGCCTCATGCAGGAAGCCATGGAAAACGACTTCCCCGGCATCCGCGTCACCTGCCGCGACAAGGATGAGAACCGGTACGAGATCAGCATGCGCTGACGCCGGCCATAAAAAAAGCGCATCTTGGGGGGATGCGCAAAGGAAGGGGAAAAAATGATGAAGTTTTTGCTTCTGTGCCCTCATTATGGCAGGAGATTATGACCAAATTGTGAAGAGGCTGTGCAGCTTCTGTGAAATCTGAAAAGAACGGGAGGACATTATGATCGACTATCAGGCCCAGCTGGATCTGGCCAACACCAAAAACGCGTTCATGCTCCACAACGGGATCCGCGCGGTCTCCGTCAGTGAGACCGAAGCGGTCTGCGAAGCGGACGCCCTGCCCGAAGCGCTCAATCACATGGGCACCGTACACGGCAGCATGATGATGACCATCGGCGAGATCGCCGCCGGCCTGATGGCCCGCAGCGACGGCCGCCCCTACGTTTCCGTCGGCGCGGATTTCCGCTTCATCGGCGGCGGCAAGGCCGGCGAGAAAATCGTGGCCCGCGCGGAACTTGTCAAGCGCGGCCGCACTATGGCCTTTATCCACACCCGCGTCCTGCAGGGCGACAAGCTGCTGCTGGACGGCAACGTGACGTTTTTCTGCACGGCGAAATAACGGCGTTCCGCGCGCCGGGCCGTGTCCCGTCAAAAGACATGAAGGAGGTTTTGCCATGTCTCATATTGATATTACCAAAGAAAATTACGAGCAGGAAGTCCTGCAGTCCGACAAGCCCGTCCTGCTGGATTTCTGGGCCCCCTGGTGCGGCCCCTGCCGCATGGTCGGCCCCGTGATCGAGGAGATCGCCGCCGAGCGCCCCGACATCAAAGTCGGCAAAGTCAATGTGGACGATCAGCCGGAACTGGCCGTTCAGTTCCGCGTCATGAGCATCCCCGCGCTGTTCGTTATGAAGAACGGAGAAGTCACCAACAAAACCGTGGGGGCTTCCTCCAAGGCGCAGATCCTGGGACTGCTGTAAAGTATCCGGACCGGAAGGGGAATCGCCCGTACGGCCCGGCAGACAAAACAAAGGGCGGCCGAAGCCGCCCTCTTTTCATGACTTGTGACCGGTCCCTGTATTATTCCTTTTCCAGGAAACGGTACACGAAAGCCGCCAGCGCCGCGCCGATCAGCGGACCGACGATAAAGACCCACAGGCTCGCCAGCGGCGCGCTGTTACCGGAAATGGCCGCGACCAGCGCAGGACCAAAGCTCCGGGCCGGGTTCACGGACGTGCCGGTCAGGCCGATGCCCAGGATGTGCACCAGCACCAGTGTGAAGCCGATGACGAGGCCCGCGAACGAGCCGTGTCCGGCCTTCTTGCTGGTAACGCCCAGGATCGCGGTCACGAAGATGAAGGTCAGCACGATCTCCACCACCAGACCCGCCAGCGCGTTGTCGTTCACACCGGCCAGCCCGTTGGAACCGAAGCCGCCGGTCATGTCCTTCACGCCGCCCAGTCCGAAGATGGCCGCCAGAATGCCGGCGCCGGCCAGCGCGCCCAGGCACTGGGAGATCACATAGCCGACGAATTCCTTCGCCTTCATGCCGCCGCTCAGCAGGACGCCCAGCGAGACCGCGGGATTGATGTGACAGCCGGAAATATTGCCGATGGAGTATGCCATCGCGACGATAGTGAGACCGAAGGCAAAAGCAGTCAGGATGTAGCCGCCGCCGGCCGCCGCGTCGCAGCCCACCAGCATGGCGGTGCCGCAGCCCAGGACGACCAGGGTGCAAGTTCCGATGAATTCAGCTAAATACTTTTTCATGACAGGACCCTCCTTTCCTTGTTTCCGCATTATATCACAGATTGGAAAATATTTTCAAGCAGGCAGCCATAAAATGATTGACACCCTGCAGGTTTTATAGTATACTCTCCCTTGCGCTTCAAAGCGCGGGTGTAGTTCAATGGCAGAACACCAGCCTTCCAAGCTGGACACGTGGGTTCGATTCCCATCACCCGCTTATCTGCAGCGCCGGCATGGACCGCATGGTGGGTTTAGCACAGTTGGCAGGGCGTCAGATTGTGGTTCTGAAGGTCGTGGGTTCGAGCCCCACAACCCACCCTATTGGGCTATAGCCAAGCGGTAAGGCACAGGACTTTGACTCCTGCATTCGTTGGTCCGAATCCAACTAGCCCAGCTGGTCTCGGACAACGCGGAAGCCTAGCCCAAGACAAAAACGGGCGATTAGCTCAGTCGGTAGAGCACTTGACTTTTAATCAAGTTGTCGGGGGTTCGAATCCC
>JAFZRY010000005.1 GCA_017619615.1 Lachnospiraceae bacterium
CGATGCGACAGAGGCTGGAGGCCGACCGCAAACGGCTCGGCGAGCTGCAGGAACTGCTTCCCAGGCTCTACGAGGACTATGCTTTCAAGCGGATCCAGGAAGACTTCTACGACAAGATGGCCGTGATGTACACGACGGAGCAGAAGGATTTGATGCGCCAAATTGCGGAGACGGAGAAACGCCTCAGCGAGACGGCAAATGAGAAGATCGATTTGCGGATGCTGCTGACGGGGCTTCGGAAGTTTACGGATGTCGGGGAACTGACGCCGGAGATCGTGAACATGCTGATCAAGCGGATCGAAGTCCACAACAGCGAGCGGATCGACGGTCACCTGAAAGTCAAAGTGGACGTTTACTTCACGGCAGTCGGTCTGCTGGATCTGCCTACGGAAGACGAGATCCAGGCACTGATGGCGGAAATGCAGCAGCCGCAGACAAAGCATGAAAAGCCGGCGGCAAGCGCGTAAAACGAAAAAGCCGGCAAAATGACAATAAAAAACGGAGCAGCCTGTAAAGACTGCTCCGGATTTCCGGAAATACCATCCCTGTTCAAGCAAGGGGTTGGTATTACGCGGTTTTTCGATGGTTGCAAGGGCTTTTTAACGCTTGCTGAACTGAGGCGCGCGACGGGCTGCTTTGAGACCCGGTTTCTTGCGCTCTTTCATGCGAGGGTCGCGGGTCAGGTAGCCGGCCTTCTTGAGGGTGGGGCGGAATTCGCCGTCCACTTTCAGGAGGGCGCGGGCGATGCCGTGGCGGATCGCGCCGGCCTGGCCGGTGAAGCCGCCGCCCTTGACGGTGACGTTCACGTCGTACTTATCGGCGGTCTGGGTGGCAGCCAGGGGCTGGCGCACGACCACTTTCAGGGTCTCCAGACCGAAGTAATCTTCGATGTCTCTCTTGTTGACGGTGATCTTGCCGGTGCCGGGGATCAGAAATACGCGGGCAATGCTTTTCTTGCGCCGGCCGGTTCCGTAATACTGAGTCGCCATGTTCTAATCCTCCTTACCCTTCGATTTCCAGTACTTCAGGCTGCTGAGCGGCGTGGGGGTGTTCCGGACCCGCATACACGTGCAGCTTGGCGTACATCTGGTTGCCTAAGGTTCCCTTGGGAAGCATGCCGCGGACGGCGTGTTCGATGACTTCCGTGGGCTTCTTGTCCAGCATTTCCTTTAAGGTCAGGGTCTTTAAGCCTCCGACGTAGCCGGAGTGGTGGCGGTACAGCTTGTCCTGCAGCTTGCGGCCGGTCACGGCAACCTTTTCCGCGTTGATGACGATCACGTAATCGCCTGTATCGACATGAGGGGTGAACTGGGGCTTGTTCTTGCCGCGCAGCACCGATGCAACCTCCGTGGCCAGACGGCCCAGAGTCTTGCCGTTTGCATCAACCAGGTACCATTTGCGTTCGATGGTCTCCGGGTTGGCCATGAATGTATTCATGGGAAAGCCTCCTTAAATATCTAAAGCAATTTGTTCTGAAACAGCTCGCGCGGGCCTGTTGCCGGGGCAGGGAAACAGAGCTCTTTTTGAGCCGTGCTTTGGCATTATAGGACAAAGAGGAAGGCGTGTCAATGCTTTTTTTCGCGATTTTGCTTGACTTTACGCGATTTTTTGCATGTGGCGGGGCCTGCCTTCCGGTACCGGCCGCCGGCCTTCCCGCATCCGCTGTTTCTTATTGCTTTTTCGGCCGCGCTTTGGTATTCTTATCCTGGATAACAACGACCCTTCCCCGGACCGGAAGGGTACTTGTGGTCCGCTTCCGATTACGTTTCTGAATTGCAGTGAAATGCAGGAGATAAGTCAGGTGAACCAAAGCACGCTGAAATGGTTATATAAGGTTCCGGGAAGAAAACGGAACTATGTTGTATTGCTGACAGCCCTGGAGGCCCTGCTGGGAGGCTCCGGGGTGCTGTACGCCCTGATCCTGAAAATGGTGGTGGACGGCGCGGCGGCTCAGGACAGGGATTCGTTTGTCCGCGGCGCCGCGCTGCTGGCCGCGCTGGTGACAGGACAGCTGCTGCTGCGCGCCCTGCTGCGGTATTTTTACGAGCGGAGCAAGGCGGACCTGGAAAACATCTTCAAAAACCGCCTGTTTTCGATCCTGCTGAAAAAAGACTTCGGCGCGGTCTGCGCGGTCCATTCCGGCGAATGGATGAACCGGCTGACCAACGATACCCGGCTGGTGGCGGACGATTACTCGACCGTGGTCCCGGGTATGGCGGGGATGCTGATCAAACTGATCAGCGCGTTCGCCATGATGGTGGTGCTGGACTACCGCTTCGCCCTGCTGCTGCTCCCCGTAGGCCTGGTGGTCGGCGTGATGGCCATGCTGGTGCGGGGACGCTTTAAGGCGCTGCACAAACGAATCCAGGAGAAAAACGGCGTCCTGCGGAGCTTCCTGCAGGAGCGGCTGGGCGGCATGCTGCTCATCCGCGCTTTTGCTGCGCAGGAACAGACGGAAGTCAGGGCGGCGGAACTGGCGGAAGACCACAAGGCGGCCCGCATGAAGCGGATCCGCTTTACCAATATGGCGAACCTGGGGCTCGGTGTCGCGGTCCAGGGCATGTACGTTTTCGCGGTCATCTGGTGCGGCTACGGAATCCTGACCGGACGCATCAGTTACGGCACGCTGACGGCTATGACCCAGCTGATCTCCCAGGTCCAGACGCCGTTTATCAACATTTCCGGCTATCTGCCGCGCTGGTACGCGATGCTGGCCAGCGCGGAGCGCCTGATGGAGGCCGAAGCCTTCGAGGAAGAGTCGGAAGCCCCGCTCAAACCGCTGGCGGAGATCCGGGACCTTTACGGAAACGATCTGCAGGGCATCCGCTTTTCCGACGTCTCCTTCACTTATCCGGCGCAGGAGGGCCACCGCGGTACCGACGCGCTGAGCCACGCCGGCCTGGAGGTGAAAAAGGGCGAGATCCTGGCCTTCACCGGCCAGAGCGGCTGCGGCAAATCCACGCTGCTGAAACTTCTGCTCTGCGTATACCAGCCGCAGGAGGGGCAGATCGAACTGCTGACGGACGAGGGCCCCATTCCGCTGACGGCGGATTACCGCCGTCTGTTCGCCTATGTGCCGCAGGGGAACCTGCTGCTGGACGGGACCATCCGGGACGCCGTCAGTTTTGCGTCGCCGGAGCGGGCCGGGGAGGACGAGGCCATCTGGCAGGCCCTGCACGTGGCCTGTGCGGACTTCGTGAAAGACCTGCCGGAGGGCCTGGACACCCGCCTGCTGGAGCGCGGTTCCGGCCTGTCCGAGGGCCAGTTGCAGCGGCTCGCCATCGCCCGCGCCGTTTTTTCCGAACGGCCCGTGCTGCTGCTGGATGAAGCCACGGCTTCCCTGGACAGCGAGACGGAGGAGCGCTTCCTGCACCACGTGAAGGACCTGCATGACAAAACGGTCCTGATCGTGACGCATCGGCCGGCCGCGCTGGCGATCTGCGACAGAACACTGCATTTTTCCGAGAAAGGGATCGGTTGATGGAAAAACACCTGCAAAATCAGACGATCACGGATCTGTTCCGCCTGATCCGGTTTGCCCTGGGTGGAAAAGCGCCTTCGGAGGCCGAACTGTCCGGTATGGATACCGAACAGATCCTGGCCCTGGCCAAAAAGCATTCCCTGGGCGCCCTGACAGCCTACGCGCTGGAGAACCTGGGGAGGTCGAGCGAGGAGACGGTCATGCTGGAAGCGGCTGCCATCCGCCGCGACATTCTGTTTGAAGCCGAGAAGAGCAGCGTACTGGCCCGCCTGACAGAGGCCGGGATCTGGCACATGCCGCTTAAGGGCTCCGTGCTGAAAGACCTCTATCCGGTCAGCGGCCTGCGGGAGATGGTGGACGTGGACATCCTGTTCGACCCGGCCTTCATCCCGGAGGTCAAAGCCATCATGGAGGACATGGGCTTCGAGACCCACCGCTACGGCAAGGGAACGGTAGACGAGTACTATAAAAAACCGTTTTTCAATTTCGAAATGCATCACGGCCTGTTCGCCAGCAACGTCGGCCACGGCATGCCGGAGTATTTCCGGAATGTGGCGGAGAAGCTCCGTCCGTCCGCGGACGGACCGCTGCGGAAGGAGTTCACGCCGGAGGATTTTTATATCTATTTCATCGCCCACGCGTACAAGCATTTTTCCAAAAAAGGAACGGGCCTGCGCAATCTGACGGACACCGCCGTGTTCCTGAAACGCTACGGGGACAGCCTGGACGAAGAGTATATCGCGGGCGAACTGGAAAAGATCGAGTGCGCGGGGTTCGAGTCCGTGCTCCGCATGCTTACGGACAAACTGCTGGGAGAAGAGGAAGAGCCGCTGACCGCGGAAGAGGAGGACTGCCTCCTGTTCATGGCTTCCTCCGGCACCTACGGCAGTTATCAGAGCCTGGTGAACCGGGCAATCGGCAGGAAGGGGAAACTGCAGCATATCCGGAAGCAGGTCCTGATCCCCATGAGCACGGTGAAGGACTGGTATCCGTTCTTCTACAAGCACAAGGTCCTTCTGCCGCTGCTGCCCGCCTGGCGTTTTGTCCGGGGACTTTCCCGCTCGCCGCAGAGGATCAAAACGGAAATGAAACAATTGCTGTCCCGCAGGAAGGGATGAGCAGGATCAGGGGAATATCGACATGCTCCAACTTCAGAATATCACGAAGGTCTACCGCAGCGGGGATATCCGGCAGACGGCGCTGGACGGCGTCAGCCTGAATCTCCGGGACAGCGAGTTCGTCGCGGTGCTGGGGCCGTCCGGCTCCGGCAAGACCACGCTGCTGAATATCATCGGCGGCCTGGACCGCTATGACAGCGGCAACATGATCATCAACGGGACCGCGACGCAGAATTATAAAGACCGCGACTGGGACACCTACCGCAACCACACCATCGGCTTTGTGTTCCAGACCTACAACCTGATCCCGCACCAGAGCGTGCTGTCCAACGTGGAACTGGCCCTGACCATCGGGGGCATCTCCAAGGCGGAGCGGCGGCGCCGCGCGAAGGAGGCCCTGGAGGCCGTCGGGCTGGGCGACCAGATGCGGAAGCGGCCCTCGCAGCTTTCAGGCGGCCAGATGCAGCGCGTGGCCATCGCGCGCGCCCTGGTGGGCGACCCCGGGATCCTGCTGGCGGACGAACCGACCGGCGCCCTGGATTCTGTCACCAGCATCCAGATCATGGAACTGCTGAAGGAAGTGGCCCGCGACCGGCTGGTCGTGATGGTGACGCACAACCCGGACCTGGCCGAGCAGTACGCGACCCGCATCGTGAACCTGAAGGACGGGAAGATCGTGGGCGACAGCGACCCCTTCGACAGCGCGGAGCGCATCCGGGCCGCCACGGACCCGCAGAAGAAGCAGAAAAAAGCGTCCATGAGCTGGCTGACTTCACTGTCGCTGTCGTTCAGCAACCTGCGCACCAAGCTGGGACGGACGCTGCTGACGGCGTTCGCGGGCTCTATCGGCATCATCGGCATTGCGCTGATCCTGTCGCTGTCCACGGGCGCGGACCAGTACATCCAGGACATCCAGCGGGACACCATGACGTCGTACCCGATCACGGTCGAGGCGGAGGCCCTGGACCTAAGCTCCTGGATGGACATCGCCCAGAGCCGGCAGAGCCGCATGGCGAACGGGCCGGAGCATCCGATGGACGCGGTCTATTCGGACAACGCCTGGCTGGAGATGCGCGCCGGCATGAGCGGGAGCGTCACGAAAAACAACCTGACCCGCTTCAAGGAATACCTGGACGACCCGTCCTCCCCCATCCACGAGCACCTGGGCGAACACGGCGTGGTCTACAGTTATGACACCGCCTTCAATGTATACGTGCGCGACCCGAACGGCGAACTGATCAACACGGACGACCTGTCCGCCGTCAACAGCAACACCTTCCTGAGCAGCATGAATTTCGGCCGGATGGGCGGGACCCTGCTCGGCAGCAGCTCGCACAACTTCTTCGATGAAATGATGCCCGACAGCAGCACGGGCCTGGTCAGCAGCACGGTCAAAAAGAATTACGAACTGCTGACGGGCCGCTGGCCCGAGGCCTACGACGAAGCGGTCTTCATCGTCAATAAAGACAACGAGATCTCGCTCCTGCCGCTGTACGCGCTGGGCTATCTGCCCGTGGAGGAATACCGGGACATCGTCGACCGGATGAACCGCAACGAAAAGGTGGAGATGGACCAGGTCAGCGTGAGCTATGACGCCATCCTGAACAAAACGTTCACCGTCGTGCCCGCCGCGGATCTGTACAAAGAGCAGGAGGACGGCACCTGGGCCTATATCGGGGAGGACAACCTCGCCGTGGAAGAAGCCATGAAGCAGGGCGTCACGCTGAAGATCTGCGGCGTCGTCCGCAGCTCCGGCGAAGGCGTGCAGGCGCTGCTGCAGAGCTCGATCGGCTACACCAAACTGCTGACGGATTATCTGATCCGCGAAGCGGAAAAGCATCCGCTGATCCGGGCGCAGCAGGCGCAGCCGGATATCAACATCCTGAACGGCCTGTCCTTCGCGCCGGCGGACGCCGCCGCGAAAGCCGCGGACGCCAAAACATACCTGGCGGGGCTCGGGATCACCGAAAAAGCCCTGTTCTATGTCAATCTGCTGCGCAGCAGCGGCGCGGACGAGGCCACGATCGCGGGTCTGCAGAACCTGGGCGAGACCGGGATCGCCGCCGCCTTCGACCAGGCGCTGGAAGCCGGATTCCCGGAGGAGACGCTGGTGGCCGTGTACGATGCGCTGATCACGCCGGCCAGCTATGAGGACAACCTGCGGGCCTTCGGCCTCATCAGCCTGGATGCGCCGTCCGCCATCAATCTGTACTGCGATTCGTTCGAAGCCAAGGAATGGGTCGCGGACGACATCAAGGCGTACAATGAGACCGTGGAGGAGGCGGACCGCATTACGTACACGGATTACGTGGGGCTGCTGATGAGTTCCATCACGCAGATCATCGACGTGATCTCCGTGGTGCTGATCGCGTTCGTGGCGGTGAGCCTGGTGGTGTCGTCCATCATGATCGGCATCATCACGTACATCTCCGTGCTGGAGCGCACGAAGGAGATCGGCGTGCTGCGGTCGCTGGGCGCGTCCAAGCGGAACATCTCGGAAGTGTTCAATGCGGAGACGCTGATCATCGGACTGATCAGCGGGGTGATGGGCATCGGGATCGCGGAGCTGATCCTGATCCCGGGGAACCGGATCATCCATCATTTCGCGGGAGACGTGGAAGTGAAGGCCTTTATCCGGCCGGAGCATGCACTGATCCTGATCGTGCTGAGCACCATCCTGACCCTGATCGGCGGGCTGATCCCTTCGCGGAAGGCCGCCAAGCGGGATCCGGTGGTGGCGCTGCGGACGGAATAAAAAACAGACGCGGAGCGTTTTACGGTCTGATATGAGAAAACGGAAGGTCAACGGAATACTGACGGCGCTGATCGCCGCCCTGTTGCTGTCTGCCTGCGGCAGACAGCCGTCCGTCGTGCCCGGAACGGATCCGGTGACGGCGGAAGCGACGACGGAGCGGCAGGGATCGGCGGAAGCCCCGGAGACCGTTGAGACAGCGGATCTGGAACCGGTCACGGAACCCGCCTCCCCGGAAGAAACTGCGGCGCCGACGGAGGAGACAACGGCCTGGCCGGAAACGACGGCGGTTCCGCCTGAAACCGCGGCTCCGACCTCTGAAACGCCCTCCGAACCGGACGCGGAGACCACACCGGCGGAAACGGAGCCGGAGACCGCGGGCGACTTTTTCCGCACCCGCGTCCCGGACTACAGCCGCCCGGAGCGCTGGGCCTGGCTGGGCGAAGGGGAAGACAGGCAGGCCGACCTGTTTTTCGTGGGCCCCACCGTTCTGGAGGACGGCCTCTACCTCCGCCTGACGGATCAGGAAAACCTGGAGTATTTCCGCACCTCGCTGGCGCAGGAACGCGGACTTTACGATTCGGTCTGCACGCTCTACGCCCCGTATTACCGGCAGATGTCGGTGAAAGTTTACACGCTCCCCCGCGAGGAGCAGAGCTTCTGGCGCGACCAGGCGTACCGCGACGTATCGGCGGCCTTCCGCTATTTTCTGGAGCATCTGTACACGGGCAAGCCGCTGATCCTGGCCGGTTTCTCCCAGGGCGCGGAGCTGACTCTCCGCCTGATGCAGGAATATCTCGACCCGGATACGGCGTGGGGCGCGGTGCTGCAGGATCGGCTGGTGGCGGTGTACGCCATCGGCGCGGGACTGCCGCAGACTATGGTAGAAGAATACCCGTGGATGAAGCCCGCGGACAGCGCCTGGGACACGGGCGTGATCATCACCTATGACTGCGAGCAGCCGGGCATCACCGGCTCGGTCCTGCTGCCGGCGGGCAGCCGCTCGCTCAGCATCAACCCGCTGACCTGGAGCCGCGGCACGGAACCGGCGGACAAGAGCCTGAATAAAGGCGCCTGCTTCCTTTCCGGCGGCCAGATCTGGCTGGAGATCCCGCAGCTCTGCGGCTGCTACATCGAGCCGGACCGCGGCGCGCTGGTGGTCACCGGGATCAATTACGCGGACTTCCCGACGGACGCGGACATCCTTCCGCCCGGCAATCTGCATGAGTATGATTATCAGTTTTTCTACCGGAACCTGCAGGAAAACGTGAGGACGAGGCTGAATCAGTATCTGAACGGCAGATAAGCGGCGCAAAGCAGACAGAAAAAGGACGGCACGAAGCCGTCCTTCTTTATATCCAACCGCCGGCGTTTACGCGCGGGCGATGTTCACGATGACCTCCACCATCTTTTCCATGGCGGGCACGGAAACGAATTCGTGGATGCCGTGGAAGTTTTCGCCGCCGGTGGAGAGGTTGGGGCAGGGCAGGCCCATGTAGGACAGGCGCGCGCCGTCCGTGCCGCCGCGGATGGGGACGGTGACGGGGGTGACGCCGGCGAGCTCCATGGCCTTCTGCGCGCGCTCGATCACGTGCATGACGGGGAGGATCTTTTCCTTCATGTTGTAGTAGCTGTCCCTGATCTCCGCCTCGACGGTGCCGGCACCGTATTTGTCGTTCAGGAAGGCCACGATGCGCTGCAGCAGGGCCTTCTTTTCTTCGAATTTGGCGCGGTCGTGGTCGCGGATGATGAGTTTCAGGATGCCTTCGCTTTCGTCGGACTGCAGCTCGCACACGTGGAAGAAACCTTCGTAGCCCTCGGTGTGGGCCGGGGCCTGGGCGGGCGGAAGCATGGCGACCAGTTCGGTCAGGATCAGCGCCGCGTTCTTCATTTTGTTCTTGGCGCTGCCGGGGTGGATGTTGATGCCGTGCACCGCGATGCGCGCGGAGGCGGCGTTGAAGTTTTCGTATTCCAGCTCGCCCAGGGCGCCGCCGTCCACGGTGTAGGCGAAGTCGCAGGCGAATTTCGCGACGTCGAAGCAGTCCGCGCCGCGGCCGATCTCCTCATCCGGCGTGAAGCCGACGGCGAGCGGGCCGTGCGGGATCTCCGGGTGCGCGAGCAGGTATTCCATCGCGGTGACGATCTCCGCTACGCCGGCCTTGTCGTCGGAGCCCAGCAGCGTGGTGCCGTCGGTCACGATCAGCTTCTGGCCGATGTATTTGTCCAGGAACGGGAAGACTGCGGGCGAGAGGGCGACGCTGTCGTTCAGCGCCAGTTCGCCGCCCTGATAGACCACGCGGCGGGGTTTGATATTGGCGCCGGAGACCGCGGGCGACGTGTCCATGTGCGCGATGAACCCGATGGCCGGATCGTTCTCCCGGCCGGGCGTCGCCGGCAGGAACGCGTACACATAGCCGGTCTCATCCATGTGCGGATCCTTCAGCCCCAGTGCCTTCAGTTCCTCCGCGATATGCGCCCCGAGCAGTTTCTGATTCGGCGTGGACGGCACGGTCGCGCTGTCCTCGTCAGAGGTCGTGTCAAACGCCACGTAAGATAAAAAACGGTCGATAACGTTCATAATCAAAAAGTCCTTTCCCTTTGCTGCCTCAAGGATAATATATCTCCGCGGAAAAGTCCAGCGGGAAAACCCGGGCGGCCGACCGCCGGTTTTCCCATCGGACATGTAGGGGCCGTTGTTTCAACGGCCCGCAAAACAAGGCCATTTGGGGACGGTTCCGGGTGGCAGTGCCAGGAAGAACCGTCCCTCAGTGGTCCTGTTTCAAAGTTGCGGCGTAGTCTCGGCGTAGGGGAGGAGCTGGATCTCGAGGTTGCCGTTTTTGGTGCGGAGCTCGTCGATGAAAGCTTTTTCTTCGGCAGAGTCCTTGAGGCGGATCTGGAAGGAGAGGCGGAACATGGAGCCCATGCCGGTGGTCTTGACGCCGGCTTTTTTGACGGTCTGGCAGTAGTGGGCGAAGGTGTCGTCGAAGACGTCGGAGTAATCCAGGGATTCGGGGATGGTGACTTTCAGCATCAGCTCCGGCGCGCGGTCTTTGTGCTCAAAGAGGGGCAGCAGGGAGATGAGGCTGTAGATCACGGCCATGCCCAGCAGGATGACGACGCCGTAGCCGATATAGCCCATGCCGAAGGCGATGCCGGAGCCCATGGCGATCAGGATGCCGGCCAGCTCGTCCGCGGAGCCCTGGGCGGAACGGAAGCGGATGAGCCCGAAGGCCCCGCCGATGGCCACGCCCGCACCGATATTGCCGTTCACGAACGTGATCACGGCCGCCACGACGAAGGGCAGGATCGCCGTCACGAAGAAAAAGCGGTTGGTGGACCGCACCCGGAAGCTCATGATCCAGGCGTACAGGAGCCCCGAAACGAGGGCGGCGCCGGCCATGAGGAAGAACTGGGCGGGGGTCACGATGGCGGAATAAACAGAGTCAAACATGGTAGTATATCCTTTCTTGGCGGGCGGGTCGTTGAAACAACAGCCCCTACATCGCGTGCTTCAGCATCTGCTGTCTGTATGCTTCTCCGTATTTGGAAAAACTGGTCAGGTAAATCTTCCCTTCGGACAGGATCTTCGCCAGCCACAGGGGCATGGCCTGCTGGACTTTGATCTCTAAGATGGACCAGCCTTCGGGGAGAAGGAGGATCCCGTCCATGGAGGTCTTCAGGTCCAGATCCTGCATCCGGTAGCGCGGGGCTTCGTCGATGGTGAGCCGCAGGTCGGTGCCGGGCTCAAAATAGGCGGTGCGGTCGTAGATGATCAGGCAGGCGGGGGCCAGGTCGCGGTAGAAATCGCGGAAATAGGTGATTTCGTGGTTGATCTGCCCGCCGCCGCAGATGTCGCCTTCCCCGTCGAAAAACTTTTTGACCAGGGGGACGGTGGTCTGCACGCGCCGTTTGTAAACGATCTTGTCCGCCTTGCGCTTGAGCTCCAGGAACACGGGCGAATCGTCCGTGGCCAGGCCGTAGGAGCGCAGGCGGATCTTTTCCTTGAACGCCGGCTTGTCCAGACTGGTGCGGATGAGCCGGTAATCGGGGGTGTCGTAATAGAGCGAGGCGATGGAGGTGAGGCCGTACTGGTCCGCCTCCATGTGCCCGCGGAGCCGCTCCAGCAGGAAGGCTTTCTGCCGCGGATCCAGGAGGTATTTCATCTCCCGGCGCTTCATTACGACGACGGGGCCGGTGTCGTTTGCCATGATCCCCACCCCCTTACAGGGACAGCTGCAGGATGAATCTTCCTGCTTCCGCGCGGGCGCTGACGCGGCCCTTCAGGGTCTTCGCGCCATCCTTCACGAAGGCCAGGCCCAGGCCGGAGCCGGGGACGCCTTCCGCGTTGGGCAGGCGGGTGAAGCGGTCGAAGGCGTGCTCGTAATTCCCGTCCGCCAGCAGCGCGTCGTTCGTGACGGTCAGGCGGACGCGCTGGCCTTCGCGGCTGAGCGAAAGATCCGTCTGCGGCCCTGCGAATTTCAGCGCGTTTTCCAGCAGCTCTTCACCGATGCGGCGCAGCAGTTCCTCGCTGCCCGTGACCGTGACGTCCGGCGTGATCTGCGCGTCCAGGCGCATGCCTTTTTCCGCGAAGCGGGGCCGGTAGAGGGCCGTCAGTTCAGTCAGGAGGGCGGAAAGATCGCACGGGGCGGTCTCTTCCTCGAAGATAGCCTGGCGGCCCAGGTCATCCACCAGGCCGGTCATTTTGCGGACCTGACGGTGGATGGCGGTGGTGTACTCGGAGGGGCCGTGTTCGCGCTCGATCAGTTCCGCGGCGCCGCCGATCACGGTCAGCGGGACCTTGAGATCCTTCTCCGCTTCGGTGATGAACTGCTTCTGCTTCCGGTCCGCTTCCTCGAGCGGCGCGAACAGGCGCTTGCCGATGAAGTGCAGGAAGAGGAAGCTGGCGAGCAGACCCAGGCCGAGCCCGCAGAGCGAGATGATCAGGATGCGGCGGCAGGAGGTCAGCTCGCGGCCCTGGTCGATGACGGTCACCAGCGTGGCGTCCCCGTCCTGCCAGACCCGGTAGCGGTAGCTGCCGCGCGTCCAGCCGGTGCTTTCCTTCGTCAGGGAGGCGGCCCAGCTCAGCGCTTCCTCTTCCGTGACGGCGGAGATGTTGTAAGCCGTCAGGCTGCCGCTCCCGTCAGAACCGAAGCGGGCGGTGAAATAACGCAGGCTTCCCTGCATATCCGGCGATTCCGGATTGGTCGGGGCGAAGGGGGTGCCGCCGGGGAACTGGCCGGGCTGCTGACCCTGGTCTTGACCGGGCTGCTGCCCACGACCCTGTCCGGATTGCCCGGGGAATTGCCCGGACTGTCCGCCGGGGAACTGCCCGGATTGTCCGCCGGGGAACTGGTCGGATTGTCCTCCCGGGAACTGGTCGGAAAACTGGCCGGGCTGCTGACCCTGCTCCCGGCCGGGCTGCGCGGACTCTTCCGTCAGGAACCGGCCGCTGTTCTGAGAAAGGACTTCGGTCAGCCGGTCCGCGTCCTGGGCGGCCATCGTGTAATTTGTTCCGTTGATCACGCCCAGCAGAACGGTCAGCAGGACGAAAACGGACAGCATGGCATATAATACAAATCTTTTGCGCGCTTTACTCATCTTCAGTCACCTCATCGGTCTCTTTCGGCAGTGCAGGACCTTCCGGCTGCGCGGCCTCCTCGGTCTGCGCGGCCGTTTTCCGCGGCAGGAGTCCGGCCGTCCGCCGCAGCAGGTCGTCCGGAAAAAAGGGGAAGGCCAGATACGGGAAGGTCCCGCCGCCCGGGAAAGCCGGAGCGCTCCGCCCGGTCCCGAGGATCAGCAGGGGGGTGCGGTCCGCGGCGGCTTTTTCCGCCAGTTTCTCCCGGCTGAGCCGGGGCAGGTCCGCGTCCAGGATGACGAGCTCCCGCGGGGCCTCGTCCCACAGCCGGAAGAGTTCCGCGGCGTCGAACGCCGTGGCGACCGCGTGGCCTTCCTGCTCCAGCAGGCGGGTATAGCAGAGCAGCAGATCCCGGTCCGGATCGGCCAGCAGTATATTCATCGGGAGGCCTCCTTTCGTGTCATTTTTGGGTGTCGGCCCCAGCATAGCGCCGGAGCGTGAAGAAAAACGGAAGGAAATGTGAACAAACGGTGATTTTTGCGAAAAAATCCCCCCTTGCTTGACGAAAACCGGGAAATCTGCTACAAAAGAAAAAAATCATACAGGAGTTTCCCATGATCATCGGACAGTTTACCGAATCCTATCCGCCCACGATCGACGGGGTGGGAGGCGTCGTCCATAATTACTGCAAGGAGATGACGCGCCGCGGGCACCGCTGCGTCTTCATCGGCCCGAACGATAAAAAAGCGGAGACCCCGCTGAATTACGAGGTCATGCTGTACCGCAGCATCAAAATGCCCGGCAAGATGCCTTACCGGGTCGGTCTACCGCAGGTGATGCCGGATTATAAAATGCTGGTGCGCGAGATCCCGTTCGACCTCGTGCACGCCCACACGCCCTTCATGGCGGGCTGGTACGCCCGGGAAGTGGCCCGGGAGCGCGGGATCCCGCTGGTCGCCACCTTCCACAGCAAGTATTACGACGACATTTACCGCGTGACCCGCTCGAAATTCATCACGCAGCGGCTGGTCAACAACATCGTCCGCTTTTATGAATCCTGCGACGAGGTCTGGACCGTCAACGAGCAGCCGGCGAAGGTGCTGCGCGAGTACGGCTATCGCGGCCCCATCGTGGTGATGCGGAACGGCGTGGATGATAAAGAGAGCGAGATCGAGGGGGATATCAGCGACCTGGCCCTGAAAGACGGAGTGCCCCAACTGCTTTTCGTAGGACAGCAGGATTATAAAAAAGGCCTGCAGCAGCTGGTAGATGCCTGCGGCATCCTGCATGAGCAGGAGATGCCGTTCCAGCTGGTGATGGTAGGCGAAGGACAGGACCAGCTGGCCCTGGCCAAGCAGGCCGGCGCCCTGGGCATCGGCGACCAGGTGATCTTCACCGGGAAGATCGCCGACCGGGCGCGCCTGATGTCGCTCTACCGCCGCGCGGACCTGTTCGTGTTCCCCTCCCTGTACGATACGGCGGGCCTGGTCGTGCGCGAGGCGGCCCTGGCGGGCACCCCTTCCCTGATGGTCGAGGGCAGTTGCGCCGCCGAAGGCATGGAAGACGGTGTGAACGGGTATCTCTGCGACGGCACGGCGGAGGGGATCGCGCAGAGGATCCGGGAAGCCCTGCCCACGGCCGCGCAGGTGGGGCAGGAGGCCCGGCGGACCATCCCCATCACCTGGGAGCGGATCGGCGGCTATATCGAAGAACGGTACCGGAACCTGGTCGAGCGGAGAGAAGCGGAACAGGCGGCGGAAAAGCCGGAAGAGACAGAAGAAACGCCGGCAGAGGCGCCGGCGGAGAAATAAGGAAGAGTAAGAGACGGAGGCCGGGAAAGACCGGCGGAAGGGACCGGCGGAAATGGCCGGGGACCGGCCGTCAGACCGGCGTCATGACGCCGTCCTGCAGGAGCCAGGCCGGGCCGCGCACTTCTTCGCGGCCGCCTTCGCACAGCACGTAGCTCCCGTCCGGCAGCACCAGGATGGGCCGCGTGAAGCTGTCCGGGAAGGCGATGTCCTCCATGATGCGGAGGCTGTCCAGCGTCAGGTCTTTAATTTCATAATAGTGCGGGAGCACGTTGATGTCCGTGAGGCCGAGACCCGGCAGATAGCGCTGAAATGCGGGGTCGACGGCCTCGCCTTCTTCTTCGGGCTGGGCGTAGACCGTGCCGGCGCAGTTCATGGTGCCGGCGCTGATGCCGACGATGACCTTGTCCGTTTCCGGGGCGCGTAAGACGTCCCGCAGGATATCCTTCAGCCCGATCCGGTTAAAGTACCGGTTCTGCGTGGGCACGTGCCCGCCGGACAGGATGATCAGGTCTGCCCCGCCGAGGATCTCCGCCGCCCGCGCGTCGTTCCGGCCGTCCAGCACCGTGAAATTCGTAAAGAAGAACCCTTCGCGCTTAAAACAGTCCGCCGTCGACGCCCCGTACAGGTCCGTCACGTCGTGCGCCTCCGGATCCGAACACACGAACACGCCTTTCAGCCTCCTCGGCAGGCGTTTTTTTAATTCCTCCAGAAACCCGGCCGCAGGATCGATCCCCACCGCCTCCCGGTCCGTAAAACTGCTGGTCAAAAACAATGTCATAGCGCACTCCTTTTCTGACAGGGGGACGGTTCCTTTGTCAGATTTTTATTTGGATCGATGAAACATCGGCCCCTGCGGCAGGGCCATTAGGGGACAGTCCCCTTTTGGCACAAATGAGGCCATTTGGGGACGGTTCCGGGTGGCAGTGCCGGAAGGAACCGTCCCTCAGTGGCACTGTTTTCCGGAGGCATTATATCACCGGCTGTCCGGAGAATGCAATTCACTTTGACGGGGACGGAAAATGATTCCCCTTGACAGGGGAAGCGCAGGAGAATACAATAAAAAGTGTCTCATATAAGACGGAAACGGAAGTATAATGAAACAGATCGATTTATTGGAAAAAGTACCCCTGTTTCGCGGCGTATCGGAGGAGACCGTCCGGGATCTGCAGCGGGCGGAGGGCTGCCGGAAGACCGCCTATGAAAAAGGCGAATACCTCTGCCGCAGCGGGCAGCCGCTGGACGGCCTGCTGGTGATCATGGGGGGCCGGGCGCAGGTGAGGAAGGGCAGCGTGCTACTGCGGGACCTCACGGCCGGCGACGTGACCGGCGTGTCCGCCCTCTACAGCGGCGATACGCGGATGGAGACGGATATCCGGGCCGGGACCCGCGTGACCGCGCTGTTCCTTTCCCGCGATGCCATGACGGCGGCGCTGCAGAACGATCCGCAGCTGGTCCGCAATTACATCGTGTTCCTGTCGACCCGCATCCGCTTCCTGAACGGGATCATCCGCCGCTTCTCCGCTTCCGACGCGACGCGGCGCCTGGCCGGCTATCTGCTGGAGCAGGTGCAGGGCCGGGCGCAGGATCGGGAAATCCCGTTCCGCGCCACCCGCGCGGCGGAAGAGCTGGGAATCAGCCGCGCCAGCCTATACCGGGCCCTGGACGCCCTGCGGCAGGCAGGCTGTATCGAAAAGAAAGACCGCGGAATCGTGATCACGAACACGGAACGAATGCAGGAAATACTTGATTTATCATAAAGAAGGAGATTCCCATGAAAAAAATCATTGCTCTGTTACTGGCTTTAGTCCTGGTCCTGACCGCCTGCGGCGGCAATACGCCGGCAACGGAACCGGCCGCCACGACCCCGTCCGCCACGGCTCCCGCGCCTGAAACCACCCCGGCGCCTCCTGACACTGCCCCGGACAAAGAAACGGTCCGCCTGGGCCTCCTCGCCGGCCCCACCGGCATGGGCGCCGCGAAACTGCTGCAGGACAGCGCCGACGGCAAAACCGCGAACATTTATCAGCACACGCTGTTCAGCGCGCCGGACCAGATCACGGCCAAGATCATCAGCGGCGAGCTGGACATCGCGGCCATGCCGACCAATCTCGCGGCCGTCCTGTATCAGAAAACGAAGGGCGGCGTGCAGCTGCTGGCCCTGAATACGCTGGGCGTCCTGCATCTGCTGACTGCGCCGGGCGAAACGGTCGCCTCCGTGGAGGATCTGAAGGGCAAGACCGTATATTCGTCCGGCCAGGCGGCCGTGCCGGAATACGTGCTGAACTACATCCTGGACAGCGCCGGCATCCCCGGCGAGGTGGAAGTGATCTATGAGGCGGAACACGATGCGGTGATCGCGGCGCTGGCGTCCGGCAAGGCGAAGATCGCCGTGCTGCCGGAACCCAAAGTGACGGCGGCGCTGATGCAGGTGGAGGGCCTGACCAAGGCGCTGGACCTGACCGAAGAATGGAACAAGGCCGCGGAAAAGGCCGGCAATAAGAGCGTCCTTTCCATGGGCTGCGTGGTGGTCCGGACGGAATATGCGGACGCGCACGAGACCGCGGTGAGCAAATTCCTGAGCGAATATGAGGCGTCCATCAACTATATGAAAGACGCTGCGAATACGGACGCCGCGGCGGCTCTGTGCGAATCCTTCAGCATCATCCCCAAGGCGGCGGTGGCGAAAAAAGCCCTGCCCGGTTCCAACCTGTATTTTGCGGCTGGCGCGGAGATGAAGGCGCAGATCGCGCCGTTCTATGAAGTGCTGTTCGGCTTTGCCCCCGCTTCGGTGGGCGGCGCGCTGCCGGACGATGCGTTCTATTATGGGAACTGAGGCGGGAAAACTGAAAAAGACCGCAGCGGCCGCGGGCGTGGCCGCTTTCTGGCTGCTCGTCTGGCAGCTGCTGGCGATGCTGATCGGAAAAGATGTGGTGCTCTCGCCGCCGCTCACCGTGTTCCGGACGCTGGTCCGGCTGATGGGGACGGGAGAGTTCTGGCTGACGGTCGGCGCTACTTTTCTGCGCATTCTGTTCGGTTACGGGTTCGGTGCGGCGCTGGGGCTCGGCCTCGGGCTCGCGGCCTGGAAGAGTGGAATCGTGCGGCGGCTGCTGGCGCCGTTCATGAGCGTCGTCCGGGCGACGCCGGTGGCGTCGTTCATCATCCTGCTGCTGTTCCTGGCGCGGAACCAGTGGATCCCGGTCCTGATCGCGGCGCTGATGGTGATGCCCCTCATCTGGGCGAACTGCCTGAAGGGGATCGAAGAAACGGACCGCGGCCTGCTGGAGATGGGGCAGGTATTCGAACTGTCCCGCCGCTGGCAGATCCGCCACATTTACGGCCCCTCCGTCCGCGCCTTTTTCCTCCCCGCCGCCGTGACCGGCCTGGGCCTGGCTTGGAAGGCCGGCGTGGCGGCCGAAGTGCTGGCCGCGCCGGAACACTCCGTGGGCGGCATGCTCTACCGCGCCAAGATCTATCTGGAAAACCCGGAAATGCTGGCCTGGACCCTCTGCGTGATCCTCATCAGCCTGGCGCTGGAGACCCTCCTCAAACGCCTGCTGCAGAAAACGAACGGATAAGGACGGCCCCCCATGCTGCAATGCGTCGACATCGACAAATCCTACGAAGGCAAACCGGTCCTCCGGTCTTTTTCGCATACCTTCGCCCCGGACCGCACGACCCTCCTGACCGGCCCCTCCGGCGCGGGCAAAACGACCCTGCTCCGCCTTCTGGCCGGCCTCGAAACGCCGGACCGCGGCGGGATCCTCCGCCCGTCGCCCCTCCGGCTCCGCATGGTCTTCCAGGAAGACCGCCTGCTCCCCGGCCTGACCGTCCTGCAGAACGTGATGCTGGAGACCGGGCGCGAAGAGACCGCCCGCCGCCTGCTGCGCGAACTGGACCTCGAAGCGGAGGCCGCCTCCCGCCCGGACACCCTTTCCGGCGGCATGAAGCGCCGCGCGGCCATCGCCCGGGCCCTGTGCGCGGAACCCGACGTCCTTCTCCTGGACGAGCCCATTAACGGCCTGGACGAAGCCCTGCGCCGCCGGACGGCCGCCCTGATCTTCCGCGAGATGCGCGGCAAATGCGTCGTCTGCGCCACGCATTACCCGGAGGAGCTCCGCGAATACGCGGACGAGATCACGGAGATCGGCTGAAAAACGCAGCCGCCAAAACACGGCCGTCCGCATAAATGCTGCCGCCTGCGCAAAAAAACATCGTCTGCATAAAAAAACGAGCGCCCACCCAAAAACATCATCGCCCGCCCCGATTTGTGTTGACGCGGCCCGGCCCGTATGATACCATAAAAAAGCAATCATCCTGGATCGGCAGGAAGAAAGGAGGCAATACCAATGATCTTTACCGAGGTGACCAACGCTTAACTGAATACCGGCGCCTACCAGTGCGAGCAGGATGCCCCTCTGTTTTGGTGCGCCATTATTTGAGTAACTTTCGATATGTGGGAACCGCAGGACGCAGCCACTGACGAGAGCTGCCCGCTGCGGTATTTTTATGCCCGCATTTATAAATTGGAAGCAAGGAGCGATCAAAATGCAGCTGATAGATATCACGAAAGAAAACTGGGAAGATGTCATCTTCCTGTCCACCAATGAGACCTTGACCGTGAAGGGCAGCGGCGAGCCCTATGAAGCAAAGGGAATGCCGTCGCTGTGTGAAGAATACGTGGCGTCCAACGCGCTGTCCATCGTACAGTCCGTCTATGAGGACGGCTGGGTCATCAAAGCCATAGAACATGACGGCGAGCTGATCGGCTTCACCATGTTCGGATGGTCGGAAGAGGAAGAATTCTATGAATTATGCCGGATTATGATCGACCGCCGGTATCAGAACAAAGGGTACGGCACGCAGGCGATCAGGATGATCTTGCAAGAAATGAAGGCACGCTTTGGCTGCCGGGAGGTCTACCTGTCCACCGATCCCGAAAACGAACGCGGCAAGCACGTTTATGAGAAGATCGGCTTCCGCTCGGAGCACGAGCTGCTGGACGGCGAAGAACTGTATAAATACGTTTTTACGGAGGATTGAAAAATGAATATCAAACTGGTACCTGTTAATGACGATAACCGCGAAGCCGTCCTGGCCCTGTCCGTGCGCGACGATCAGCCCTTCGTCGCGTCCAACAAGACCTCTCTGCGGCAGGCCGCGGAGGCCGAAGAAGAAGCCCCCGGCGTGGCCCGTCCGTTCGCCATCTATGCGGACGGCCGGCTGGTCGGCTTCTGCATGTTCGCCGTGGATCCGGAAGACGACGACGAAGACGACCGGTATATCCTCTGGCGTTTCATGATCGACAAGAACGAACAGGGCAAAGGCTACGGCCAGGCGGCCCTGGCCGAGATCATCCGTTATTTTAAGAAACTCGGCGCGGAACGGGTGCTGCTTTCCACCGAACCGGAGAACGAGCGGGGGCTCCACGTCTATCACAAAGCCGGCTTTGAAGAGACTGGCTGCATCGACGACGGCGAGGCCGTGCTGCGCCTCTGGCTGAAGAAAACGACGAAAAAAGAGAGGGAGACCTTCCAGTGGTATGGCGTCAACGTGAAGGAACGCCTGAAGATCCGGAAGAAAGACGGCTACGGCGTGAGCATGGCGCTCTATGACGGTGAGATCTGGGGCACCTACTGCGCCGGCAGCGGCCGGTACGGGCAGGACTTCCCGGTGAATCCGGACATGCTCTTCCAGGCGGGATCCGTCTCGAAGCCGATGTTTGCCCTGACGCTCCTGCGCTATGCGGACAAGGGCCTCATCGATCTGGACGCGGACATCTCCGGCCTCGTGCCGGAATACGTGAAAAAGGGTCCGATGACCTTCGCCGCGCTGCTTTCCCATACGGCAGGCTTCAATCTGCACGGCTTCCCGGGCTATCCCGTATCTCACGAGGCGATGACGCTGGAAGACGTGCTGGACGGCAAGGGGATCACTCCGAAGCTCCGCCGGATCCGCCCTTACGGAAAGCAGTTCATGTACTCCGGCGGCGGGACGACGCTGGCCGAGCTTGCCTTTACCCGCCTCACAGGCGCGACGCTGCGCGAGGCCTTCCAGAAAGAAGTTGCCGAGCCGCTGGGCTTAAAGCGGAGCGGATTCTTCCAGCCGCTGGATGAGGACCTGGTCGAAAACGCCGCGTTCGGCGGCAGGCTGGGTCTTAAGGAAGACCCTGAGCACGGCTATCACTATTATCCCGAGCAAGCGGCGGCCGGCTTCTGGACGACGCCGACGGAGCTCGTCAAGATCGGCCTCGCCCTCTCGAAGAGCTACCGCGAAGGCGGCTTCCTGAAGAAGAAGACCGCCCGGCGCATGCTGACGCCGGTGATGGAGGGCGAATCTTACGGCCTCTGCGTGGAGCAATATCGGGGCGACATGGGTTACCACGGCGGCTGCAACGAGGGCTTCCTGACGGAGTGGTGGTTCTCTCTGCGCGAAGACCTTTGCCTCGCCAGCATGCTGAACCGTTCCGGCGACGAGATCGACTGGAAACACACCTATACTGCACTGGCGCTGTTCCAGAACATGGAGGAAGACCTGGCCGACGAACCGTCCAGACGGACCCTGAAATCATACTGCGGCAAGTATGAGCATCCCGAAAACGCAGATTTCTGCATCGACGAGGTTTTCCTGGACGACGAAAAGCTCTGTGCGAAAGTCGTGGACGAAGGGGAGGAAAAGGTCTTTGAGCTCTATCCCATCGGGAAAAAGACCTTCGGCCGCAAGGGCGGCTTCCTCAAGGTCGTTTTCGGTAAGGATTGCCTGACGGTCGACGGAGTTACCTGCAAAAAACTGTAAAAAAGAAGGAAATCATGATGGATAAAAAAGCATTGATAGAAACCATGGCCCGGGAGTCGTTCGAAAAGGGCGGCTTCAACGGAGCCTGGCTTTACGCGGAGAACGGGGCGGTCGTGTCGAAAGGCACGGCCGGCTTCCGGGATCCCGAAGGCACGCAGCCCGTCACGGAAGACACCATTTTCCAGCTGGCCTCCGTCAGCAAGCAGTTTACGGCGGCCGCCGTCATGCTTGCCGTGCGGAAAGGCTTGTTCGGCCTGGAGGACGAGATCACGCAATTCTTCCCGGAACTGGGCGCCTACAAGGGAGTGACGGTCCGCCACCTGCTCACCCACACCGGCGGCGTGCCCGATTACTTTGACGACGCGGACTGGTTCATCGATCTCTGGAAGAAAGAAGACCGGGTCCCGGGCAACGACGAGGTCCCGCGCTTCCTGTGCGAGACCAAACTGAAGCCGGAATTCGGCCCGGGCGAAAAATTCTCCTACTCCAACACCGGCTACAACCTGCTCGCCCTCCTCGTGGAGCGGCGCACCGGCGTCCCGTATGAAGAATTCCTGCAGCGGAACATTTTCGACCCCGCGGGTATGACGTCCACCCGCTGCTGCCATATCCGCCGGGACGGCATCCCATTCGAGAATTTCGCCCGCGCGACGGTGCTCGAGGATGACGGAACGCCCGCGGCCGACGTGGATTCCGAGGACAGCCGGGACGTCATCGCTTTCGACGGCGTGAACGGCGACGACTACGTATACACCAACCTCTCCGATCTGCTGACCTGGGACCGGGTGCTGCGCGAGGGCAAAGTGCTGACCCCGGAGGAGCAGCAGCTCATGTATACGCCGGTGCAGCTTCCCGGCGGCGAGCCCTATGACGATGGGGACGGGGAAGGCTACGGCTTTGGCTGGAGTGTCATCCGCGATCCGTCGTTCGGGCTCATCGTCTGCCACAGCGGCGGTATGCCGGGCGTGCACACCTGGTTCGAGCGCTTCATCGACGCGGACCGCATGCTGGCGATCCTCTGCAACCGCGAAGAGGAGGACGCGAGAGCGCACGCGGGCTTTTACGACGGCCTGCGGGAGATCGCAAGGGACCGGGAGCCGAAACCCATCGTGACCATCGAAGAGATCGCGCTCAAGGATCCGGACAAGTCGAAGTGGGAGAGTTTCTGCGGCAAGTACGAGCATCCCGAAGACGCCGATTTCGTCATTGATGAGGTCTGGCTTGCGGACGGCGAGCTGTACGCCAGAGCGTTCGACGATGACGGCGACGAACTGAAATTCCGCCTCTATCCGATCGGCGAGGACCAGTTCGGCCGCAAAGCCGGGATGGTGAAACTGACCTTCGGCGACGGCTGCGTGACGTACATCGATACCACCTGCCGGAAACTGGCGGAACAGGCCGCGGACCGGGAACCGGCGGAATGACCCGGGCGGCTGTTGAAAAAGGGGAAACCATGGAATACGAAATAAAACCGCTGACGCCGGAAGAGGCGGAATACATCGGCGGGAAGCTGGAGGAATACGTCCGCTCCGTCGCGCCGTCCGGGTCCGCCGCGGAAGAGGAAGAGATCGTTCTGAAGATCGAAGACGGGCAGGGGAATATCATCGCGGGATGCGTCATAGACCTGCACGAATGGGGCTGGGACCGCATGCTGCTCGCCACCCTGTGGGTGGATGCGCGGTATCGCGGGCAGGGGCTCGGCTCGCAGCTCATCTATGAGGCGGAACGCATCGGCCGCGAAAAGGGCTGCTATATCTCATGCCTCGGAACCATGGTCTTCCATGCCCGGGGGCTGTACGAAAAGCACGGCTATACGGTGTTCACCACCCGGAAGGATTATCCGAGGGGGAAGGAAGGCTACTCCCTGGCGAAGCGGCTCGACCGCGGCATCCCGGATTATGTGCCGCAGCACAACGGCGCGCAGGGCAAGTACGAAGTCCGGCGCGGCACGGAGGAGGACGCGGAGATCATCTGCGACGGGCTCGGACGGTACAGCGATCAGTTCGCGCCGGACCTGCACGAGAAGATCCGGATCGACCGGAAACTGGCTGATGCGGACGGCCGCCTGATCGCGGGCATCCTCGCGAGCGTCGGCGGCTGGGACGAATTCTTCGTCGACGTCCTCTGGGTGGAGGAACCGTACCGCGGGCAGGGCCTGGGCTCGCTCCTCCTCCGGGAGGCCGAGCGCGAGGGGATCGCCCGCGGCGCGTACAAACTGTTCACAAGCGCGGGCGACTGGAACGCCGGCTTCTTCGAAAAGAACGGCTACGCCGCGATCGGCGAGCTGAAGGACGTCCCGCGGGGACATAGCTGCTATGAGATGGAGAAACCCGTCTGACAGGAAGGCGCAGCGGGCTGCATCGAATGACATCCAAACAGGGCCACTGGGGGACGGTTCCGAGTGGCCCTGTTCTGCGGAAAATGATCAAACAGGGCCAGAAAGAACCGTCCCCCAGTGGCCCTGTCCGAAAAAAACACAGAGGCGAATATGGAAAGCGATAGCAGAAACGTCCGCCTGGTGAAGGCGGACCTGAAAAATTTTGACGCGCTGATCGATCTTGCCCCGGACGAAGAGGGAAAGAACTTTGTGGCGTCCAATGTTTACAGCCTTGCGGAAGCCTACGCCAATGTGATGTCGGGGCGGTACGCACAGCCGTTCGGGATCTACGACGGGGATACCCCGGTCGGATTCCTGATGATCGGCTACGATATCGTGGACGAGGGCGACGACCCGGTAAAGTGTCCGTACATCCGGAACAGCTATCTGATCTGGCGGTTCATGGTGGATGAAAAATACCTGCATCAGGGATACGGCAAAGCGGCCATGAAACTGATCCTGGACTTCATCCGGACGTTCCCCGCCGGGCCGGCCGAGTATTGCTGGATCACGTATGAGCCCGAAAACGAGCGGGCGAGGAACCTGTACCGCTCCTTCGGATTCATCGAGGAGCCGGAGCTGCCGGAGGGCTGGGACGAGATCCCCGCGCTGCTGAAACTGTAGGCGGAGGCAAATCAAAAAACAGGGCCGCCGGGGGACGGTTCCCGGCGGTCCTGTTTTGCGGGGAGGGCTGTTGGGGATGGTTCCTCACAGTCCTGTTTTTGGGGCAGAAAGGCCGTTTGGGGACAGTCCCCGATCGGCCTTGTTTTATTGGGGCAAGACGATATCACCCTTCCGTGGTCTCCTCCGGTCCGTATTCCTCCGCGGCGCCTCCCGGGGCCGTGCAGTCGGAGATGTGTTCCAGGATCAGGCAGGTGCAGAAGGCGATGAAACCGATCAGGAGGACCAGGCTCCAGAAATACGGCGCCGCATTGCCGAAGATCCCGGACAGGACGGGGAGTCCGAAAAAGAGCCCTAATATGTATACGAAAAGGAACAGCAAAACGGCTTTGATCACAAAGGAATAGGAGATGGGCTTCTCCCGTTTCCTCCCGGCCGAATACGCGGGATCCAGCAGGCGGGCCGGTTCGGTCTCAAAGGCCTCCGACAGTTTCTCCAGCATGCCCAGGTCGGGGAAGGACGTGCCGCGCTCCCAGCTGGAAACGGTCTGCCGCGTGACGCCGATCCGCTCCGCCAGCTGCGCCTGACTCATCCCCTGTTCCGTCCGCAGTTTTCTGATGTTGTTGGAAATGTCCGCCATTTTTTCACGCCCCTTTCTTTTCTGAGCCCATTTTACCAGTCCCGCCGCTCCCGGGCAAGAATAAATCCCCTGACATCCTGTCAAATCAGGCGGTCAGGCGTAAAAAGACCGATTTGTTTGCAGGGGCGGCCGCAGTAATCGTAGGGCGGCCATTGGCCGCCTGAATCAAGGCCGGGGAAGAATTGTCTCCCCGGCGGTTTTACACCAAGGGCGGCCGATGGCCGCCCCTTACGGTGTTTCCTTCATGAACAGGGCCGGGAGGAACCGTCCCCCCATGGCCCTGTTTCAGATTCTTTCGGATCAGGCGAGGTCCTTCAGCTTCGCCAGGCGGTCGATCGCCGCGTCGAGGACGGCTTCGCTGCGGGCGAAGTGGAGGCGGATGTAGCGGTTGACGGGTTCGCGGAAGAAGGAGGAGCCGGGGACGGCGGCGACGCCGATCTCACGGGCGAGCCATTCGCAGAACTGGAGGTCGGTCCAGCCGGCGAAGCGGTCCATGTCCAGGAACTCCTGGATGTCGATCATGACGAAATACGTGCCCTGCGGGACGTTGTGCTTCAGCCCGATCTGGTCCAGGCCCGCCAGCAGGTAGTCCCGCTTGCCCTGATACAGTTTGTTCAGCCCTTCATAGTACTCGCCGCCCAGCTGAAGGCCGGCGGTCGCCGCTTCCTGCAGGGGCGCGGCCGCGCCGACGGTCAGGAAGTCGTGGACTTTCTTCGCGGCCTCGATGAATTCCGCGGGGCCGATGATGTACCCCAGCCGCCATCCCGTGATAGAAAACGTCTTGGACAGGGAATTGCAGGTGATCGTGTGGTCGAACATCCCGGGCAGCGCGGACATGTACGTGTGTTTGTACGGGGCGTAGACCAGGTGCTCGTAGACCTCGTCCGTCACGACGTACGCGTCGTACCGGACCGCCAGCCGCCCGATCACCTCCAGCTCCTCGTACGTGAACACTTTCCCGCTCGGGTTGGACGGGTTGCAGACGATGATGGCCTTGGCGCCCTGCCGGAAGCCGTCCTCCACGAGGCGGATGTCGAAATCATATTCCGGCGGGACGAGCGGGATGTAGATCGGTTCCGCGCCGCTCAGGATGGCGTCCGCGCCGTAGTTTTCGTAGAACGGCGAGAAGACCATGACTTTGTCGCCGGGGTTGCAGACGGTCATCATGGCGCACATCATGGCTTCCGTGCTGCCGCAGGTGACCACGATCTCGGTGTCGGGATCGACCGGCCGGCCGATGGCGCGCCCCTGCTTCCGGGCCAGCGCCTCCCGCAGATTGGCGGCGCCGAACGTGATCGAATACTGGTGAGGGCCGTTCGCGGCGACGCGGACGAGCGCCTCGGTCAGTTCCTTGGGCGGGTCGAAATCCGGGAACCCCTGGGACAGGTTGATGGCCCCGTACTGATTGCTGATCCGCGTCATCCGCCGGATGACGGAATCCGTGAACGTCTGGACTCTGTTGCTGATTTGCGGCATGGATCGATCCTCCGGGAAGGGGCGGCCCGCCCTTCATTTGTTTACGGCATGCGGTCGATGGAACCCTGCTGATTGCTGCAATTCCCCGGCTGGTGCGGCTTTTTGGGGAAAAAGAGGCAGATCAGGATGAAAACGATGACGGCCAGCACGGCCAGCCAGGTCAGCCCTGACGGCCCCGATCCCTCGGCGGCCGCGGCCGGGATCCCTGCAAAACAATTCGTCATAATGCTCCCTCGGACGGGCGTCGCCCGCCTATGATGCCATTGGGGGACAGTCCCTGAATGACACTGCCGGTAAGGGACGGTCCCCCATTGGCGCCGGACAGGGCCGGAAGGAACCGTCCCCCGGTGGCCCTGTCCGGGCCATTTTGAGCGAAACAGGGCCGGGAGGAACCGTCCCCCAGCGGCCCTGTCCTGTTAAGCGGAGCCCGCGGTTATTCCTTCACGTAGCTGACGTGGAGGAGTCTGTGGGCTTTTTCTTCGTCGTACTCGCTGAGGAGCTGGGTGACGACGGGGTTGCGCTCGGCGCGCTTGAACATGGAGGAGTTGTCAATCCGGTGGAGGCCTTCGCCGCGGATCTGCTTGACTTCCTTTAGGCCGTAAGGCTGGCCGGCGCCGCCGACGCAGCCGCCCTGGCAGGTCATGACTTCCACCAGGTGGTAGAAGGCTTTGCCTTCGTCCATTTCCTTCAGCAGCTTCCGGGCGTTGATCAGGCCGTGGACCACGGCGATCTTCAGCTCGGTGTCGCCGATGTGGACAACGGTCTCTTTCCGCGATTCGTCGCCGCGGATGCCGAGGGCCGCGATCTCGCGCAGGGCGTTCTTGGACTTGTCCGGGACGCAGTGGCGGATCACCGCTTCCGCAACGCCGCCGGTGACGCCGTAGATGGCGGCGGCGCCGGAGGACATGCCGAACGGAAGATCCGGGGATTCCAGCTCCACGTCCTGCAGCCGGATGCCGTTCTCGCGGATCATGTCGATGACTTCGCGGGTCGTCAGCACCAGGTCCACGTCGGGACGGCCGTCAGTCTTAAACTCATCGCGCGCCGCTTCCATCTTCTTGGCGGTGCAGGGCATGATGGCGATCAGGTAGGTCCGCTTGCCGTCCGCGGCGTCCTTGGCGGCGTATTTGTCACGCAGGACGGCGGCGAAATGCTCCATCGGGGACTTGCAGGTGGAGATGTTCTTCAGATACTTCGGGTTCTCGTTCTCCAGATATTTGACCCAGGCGGGGCAGCAGGAGGTGAACATCGGGAAAGGACCGCCCTTTTCGAGCCGCTCCAGGAATTCGGAGGCCTCGGTGATGGTGGTGATGTCCGCGCCGAAGTTGGTGTCGTAGACTTCGTCCACGCCCATGAGCTTGAGGGCGGTGACCAGGCGGTCCAGGACGTTTTCGCCGGCGGGGATGCCGAACGCTTCGCCGACGGCCACGCGGACGGCGGGGGCGATCTCCACCACGGTCCGCAGCTTCGGATCGTGGATGGCGCGCCAGGCTTCGCCGATCTCGTTCTTCACGGTGATGGCGCCGGTCGGGCAGACCGCCGCGCACTGGCCGCAGCTGACGCACTTGGTCTCGCTCAGCAGGCGTCCGAACGCCGGGGCGACCCGGGCCTGGGAGCCGCGGTTCACGAAGTCGATGATGTTGACGCCCTGCAGTTCTTCGCAGATGCGCACGCAGTCGCCGCAGAGGATGCACTTGTTGGGGTTCCGGACCACGGCGGGGGAGGAGGTGTCGGGTTCGAGCTTCTCGCGGGTGTCGCTGAAGCGCACCGCGCGGATCCCGAACTGGTGGGCCAGTTCCTGCAGGCGGCAGTTGCCGCTCTTTTCGCAGGTGGTGCAGTTGCAGTCGTGGGACGCCAGCATCAGTTCCAGGATGGTGCGGCGGTGCTTGAGCAGGCGCGCGGAATTGGTCTTGATCACCATCCCGTCGCGGGGCTCCAGGGAGCAGGACGCGTCGATCTTGCCGCGTTCGTCTTCCACGATGCACATACGGCAGGCGCCGTAGGTGGACAGGTCGGAGTGATAGCAGAAGGTAGGCATTTCGATGCCGGCCTTGCGGATGACCGCGAGTACGTTCTTTTCTCCGTCGAAATTGACGCGCTGTCCGTCAATGATCATAACACCTTTTGCCATGACTTACTCACTCCTCTCTGATAGCGCCGAAGGGGCAGTTACCGATGCAGGCGCGGCACTGGACGCAGACGCTCTGATCGATGACGTGCGGTTTCCCCACCTGTCCGCTGATGGCTTCCACCGGGCAGTTCCGGGCGCACTTGGTGCAGCCCCGGCACTTGTCGGGATCGATGATCAGCCCGTGCTTCTTGCCGTTGCAGTGCGGGCAGTACTTGTCCACGACGTGCGCCAGATATTCGTTGCGGAAATATTTCAGGGTGCTGAGCACCGGCTTGCAGGCCGTCTGGCCCAGGCCGCACAGCGAGGCCTCCGTAATGGTCTCCGCCAGGCTTTCCAGCAGGTCCAGGTCTTCCAGCGAGCCTTCGTTGTGAATGATCCGCTCCAGGATCTCCAGCATGCGCTTGGTGCCTTCGCGGCAGGGGACGCATTTGCCGCAGCTTTCATTCTGCGTGAAGTTCATGAAGAAGCGGGCGACTTCCACCATGCAGGTGTCCTCGTCCATGACGACCAGGCCGCCGGAGCCGATGATGGCGCCGACTTTCTTCAGCGAGTCGAAATCCATGGGCAGGTCCAGATGCTCCTCCGTCAGACAGCCGCCCGAAGGGCCGCCGATCTGCACGGCTTTGAATTTCTTGCCGTCCTTGATGCCGCCGCCGATGTCGAAGATCACCTGGCGCAGCGTGGTGCCCATGGGCACTTCCACCAGGCCGGTGTTGACCACGTTGCCGGTCAGCGCGAAGGTCTTGGTGCCGGGGGATTTTTCCGTGCCGATGCTGCGGTACCAGTCGGCGCCGTTCAGCACGATCTGCGGCACGTTGGCGTACGTTTCCACGTTGTTGAGCACCGTGGGCTTGCCCCACAGGCCCTGGTCCACGGTCCGGGGCGGTTTGACGCGGGGCATGCCGCGCTTGCCCTCGATGGAGGACGTCAAGGCGCTGCCTTCGCCGCAGACGAACGCGCCGGCGCCGCGGTTGATGTGCATGTGGAAGTTAAAGCCGCTGCCCATGATGTCGTCGCCCAGCAGGCCCAGTTCCTCGGCCTTGGCGATGGCGATGCGCAGGCGCTTCACCGCCAGCGGATATTCGGCGCGGACGTAGATGTAGCCCTCGGTGGCCCCGGTGGCCACGCCCGCGATCAGCATGCCTTCCAGCACGCTGTGGGGATTGCCTTCCATGACGCCCTGGTCCATGAACGCGCCGGGGTCGCCTTCGTCGCCGTTGCAGACGACGTATTTCACGTCGGACACGTTCCGCCGCACGCTTTCCCACTTGCGGCCGGCCGGGAATCCGCCGCCGCCGCGGCCGCGCAGGCCGGAATCGGAAATGGTCTGGCAGATCTCCTTGTCCGTCATTTCGAACAGCGCCTTCTCAAACGCGCTGTAGCCGCCCAGGGCGATGTATTCCAGGATGTCCTCGGCGTCGCTCTTGCCGCTGTTCTTTAAGACGATCCGCTGCTGCAGCTTGTAGAACGGGATGTCGTCCCGGCGCTGATAGACCTGGCCGTCGCGCTGATACAGCAGGCGTTCGATCACTTCGCCGCCCAGCAGGGTCTTCTCGATGATCTCGTCGCAGTCCTCGACGTGCACGTGGGTGTACAGGATGTCCAGGGGCTCGATGCTCACCAGCGGGCCGATCTCGCAGAAACCGTGGCAGCCGCTCTTTTTCAGGTGCACGCCGCCTTCGCCGTGATCTTCCTCCCGCAGGGCGACCATCACGTTCAGGCCCCTCTTCGCGCAGGCTTCTTTTAAGTAATCGTAGACTTTCATGGAGCCGCTGGCCACGCAGCCGGTGCCGGCGCAGACCAGGACTTTGAGCTGCTGTTTTTCCAGCAGGGCCCGGGCTTCCGCCTTCAGGGCTTCAAAGCCTTCGCGGGTCAGTTTCGTTTCAGCCATTTTGCGCCTCCTTTGCCCGGATGTCTTCCAGCAGCGCGACCGCCGCTTCGGGGGTCATTTTGGCATGGACTTCATCGTTGATCGTCATGGCGGGGGCCAGGGAGCAGGCGCCCAGGCAGGCGACGGTCTCCAGGGTGAAGAGCAGGTCGGAAGACGTCTTCTGCTTGCCCTGCAGGCCCAGATATTCCCGCAGCCCGTCGTAGATCGGCTGGGATTTCCGGACGTGGCAGGCCGTGCCGTTGCACACCTTGATGATGTATTTCCCTTTGGCTTCCAGGGAAAAGTTCTCATAGAAGGTGGCCACGCTGTAGACCTTGGCGACGCCGATGCCCAGTTTTTCCGCGATCTTTTCCAGAACGTCCTGGCTCAGATACTTGTACTCGGCCTGGATATCCTGCATGATCGCGATGATGTTCTCCCGCCGGCAGCCGTAAGAGTCGATGATCTCTTCCGCGCGCCGGACCATTGCTTCGTTTGCAGCATCCATAGGTGATCTGTCCTCCTTTTCAGTTTTCGGGATCAGCAGAGTAATCATAACAAACAAAAAAGATGCCGTCAAGATTTCCGACGGCATCGGGCAAACGGAAAAGGGGGATATTTACTTGTGCGCTTCTTTCACCACGCCGTCGCGGTAGGCCTGCAGCAGGGCTTTCAGGTCGTCCACCTGGGCCTGCAGCTCGCGGCCCATGTCGGTGTCGCGGACTTTCAGGCGCTGCTCCATGCGCTCGAAGATGACGGGGGTGGAGTCGATGTCGAAGTTCTCCTCCAGCGCCTTTTCCTTGCCGGCGAAGGGCTGGTGGGAGACGATGCGGTAGTGTTCCGCGTTGAAGACCAGGGTGTAGCCCGCGATGCCGCTGGTGGGCTGGTAGGCCTTGCAGAAGCCGCCGTCGATCACGATCAGCTTGCCGCCGCCCTTGACGGGGCTCTCGCCCTTGCCGGTCTTCACCGGCACGTGGCCGTTCACGATGTGGCAGTGCGGGCCTTCGAGCCCGAATTCCTTCAGCAGATACTCGCAGATCTCCTGCTTTTCGTACAGCTTGTAATACGCGTTCTTCGGCTCCGCCCACGCGGCCTCGTCCCTGATCAGCCGGCGCTCGAACGTGGTCATGCAGTCCTTGCCGAACAGCGGGCTGTTGCGGCCGGCCCACAGGAACCACAGGAAATCCTTGCCGCGTTCCTTGTCCGGGGATCCGACCTTGTAGTAATACGCCTGGCGCGCGGCCTTGTCCGCGTAATCGAACAGCGCGCGGCCTTTCCGTTCCTTGCCGCCCAGCGTGAAGGTGAGCAGCTCGCCGTCCGGGGTCATCGGGACGCAGCCGTGGAAGATCAGGTTGCCGTTGCAGATCTTGTAGAAGCTGCCCTTCGAATACAGGAAGCGCACGTGGGCCTGCAGCTTTTCGCTGTGCAGGAAGGAGGCGGTCAGCTGGCGGATCACGCTGTCCTCCTCCGGGGTCAGCGCGTACGGGTCGGCCGGGTCCACGGTGGGCAGGTCGGTATCCGCGAGCGGCCAGGCGACGCCGTTCTTGGTGACGCATTTATTCGCGTAATCGATCTTGTCCAGCAGCAGGCGGTCGTCCATGCCGTATTCCGGGTGGCGCAGGATCTTCTGGCCCTCCAGCTTGAACAGGATCACAGTGATGGCCTTGTGCATGCGGGCGGAGAGGAGCTTGTCCTTTTCGGTGTACTGCGCGGCGTCGTCCCCGGTGAGTTTGACCTTAAAGCAGGAGACGTCGTGGTCTTTATAGACTTCGTTCGCGAAGACGGAGAGGGGGCGCAGGGAGATGCCGTAGCCGGTCTCGATGACCTCCAGGTTGTTGTAATGGATGGAGTTGGAGACGACGGTGGCGACCAGCGTGCGGCTGCCGCAGGCGGCGCCCATCCAGAGGATGTCGTGGTTGCCCCACTGGACGTCCACGTTGTGGTAGTTCATCAGGTCGTCCAGGATCACGTCGGCGCGCGGGCCGCGGTCGAAGATGTCGCCCGCCAGGTGGAGCTGGTCCACCATCCGCTTGATCACGTCCGCCAGCGCGGCGATCAGGCCGTCCGCCTGGTCGATCTCGATGACCGTCGCGATGATGTTCTCGAAATAATCGTGCTTCTCCGCCTCGCTGCTGTGCGTCTGGATGAGTTCCTCGATGATGTACGCGTAGTCCGGGGACAGCGATTTGCGCACCTTGGAGCGCGAATACCGCGCGGAGACCGAACGCGCCAGCTCCACCAGCCGGTGCAGCGTGATGCGGTACCACTCGCCCGGGTCCTTCAGCGTGGGCAGGATGCGTTTCAGCTTCTCTTTGGGATAGTAGATCAGCGTCGCCAGCTGGTCCCGGTCCTCCAGGGACACCGTGTCGCCGAACAGTTCGTCGATCCGCTGGCGGACGACGCCGGAGCACGCGTTGATCAGGTGCCGGAACGCCTCGTGCTCACCGTGCACGTCGGAAATGAAATGCTCGCAGCCCTTGGGCAGGTTCATGATGGCCTGCAGGTTGATGATCTCCCGCCCGGCGTCCTTCACCGTGGGGAATTCGCGGGCGAGCAGGGTCAGGTAGCGCAGTTCTTCGAGGGAATACTGACGGGTGTCTTTCATGATAGGCCTCGCTGTGGTCGGAATTTGTCGGAAAAACCGCCGGAGACCGGCGCTTTCTTTTTTATCAGAATACATTATTTGAGAGGCGTATGCAAGAGGAAACGGAAGCGAAAAAACGGCCGGAACGGGGCCGGAACCGCCCGCTTCTACTAAAGATAGTAGGTGCGACGGGCCGAAATGCCATATCTTGTGAAAAAATGTGCTTGTATATTCTCCGCAGTGTGATATAATGTCGGAGATTAAACACCAGGAGGTTTGTTTACTATGCCCTTAGTCACCAGTTCCGAAATGTTTGCGAAAGCCTACAACGGCGGTTACGCCATCGGCGCTTTTAACGTCAACAACATGGAGATCATCCAGGGCATCACCGAAGCCGGCAAAGAGCTGAACGCCCCCCTGATCCTGCAGGTGTCCAAGGGCGCCCGCGCGTACGCGAACCCCATCTACCTGAAGAAACTGGTGGAAGCGGCCGTGGAAGACACCGGCCTGCCGATCTGCCTGCACCTGGATCACGGCGATTCCTTCGAGACCTGCAAGAGCTGCATCGACGGCGGCTTCACCTCCGTCATGATCGACATGTCCGCGGCCCCGTTCGAGGACAACATCGCCGTCACCAAGCAGGTGGTGGAATATGCGCACGACCGCGGCGTGGTCGTGGAAGCCGAGCTGGGCACGCTGGCCGGCATCGAGGATGAAGTGAGCCACGCGGTGGGTTCCTACACCCGTCCCGAGGACGTGCAGGAATTCGTGGAGCGCACCGGCTGCGACTCCCTGGCCATCGCCATCGGCACCAGCCACGGCGCCTACAAGTTTAAACCCGAGCAGTGCACCCGCGATGAGAACGGCATCCTGCAGCCCCCGCCCCTGCGCTTCGATATCCTGGAAGAAGTGTCCCGCCGCCTGCCCGGTTTCCCGATCGTGCTGCACGGCTCTTCCTCCGTCCCGCAGGAATTCGTGAAGATCATCAACACCTACGGCGGCGCCATGCCCGATGCGGTGGGCGTGCCCGAGGATCAGCTGCGCCAGGCGGCCCGCATGGCGGTCTGCAAGATCAACATCGACTCCGATATCCGTCTGGCCATGACGGCCACCATCCGCAAGTATTTCGCGGAGCATCCGGCGGATTTCGATCCCCGCCAGTACTTAAAGCCCGCCCGCGCCGCCGTGAAGGCCATGGTCGCGCACAAGCTGGTGAACGTGCTGGGCTGCGACGGCAAGGCCTGATATTTGCCGCAACTGATACGACCGCAGGGGCCGATGGCCGTCGGCCCCTGATGGTATTTTGCCTGACAGCAACAAATCGTTATACAAGGAGCATTACTTCATGCGTTATGTCATGAAAGGCGGCAACCCCTTAGCCGGGGAAGTCACCATCAGCGGAGCAAAGAACGCGGCGCTCGGCATCCTGGCGGCAGCCATCATGTCCGACGAGACCGTTACCATAGAGAACCTGCCGGACGTCCGCGACGTGGCCGTCCTGCTGGACGCCTTCCGGGAGATCGGCGTGCTGGTCGACCGGGTGGACCGCCACACCGTCAAACTGAACGGCGGCAACATCTTCACCGCCTGCGCGGACAATCCGTCCATCCGGAAGATCCGGGCGGGCTATTACCTGCTGGGCGCTCTCCTGGGCAAGTACCACCACGCGGAGGTCGCCATGCCCGGCGGCTGCAACATCGGCACCCGTCCCATCGACCAGCACTTAAAGGGCTTCCGCCTGCTGGGCGCCGTGCATGAAAACAACAACAGCCGGGTGATCCTGGACGCGAAGGACCTGCACGGGGCGCATATCTATCTGGACATGGCTTCGGTGGGCGCCACCATCAACCTGATGCTGGCAGCGTCGCTGGCCCGCGGCACCACGATCATCGAGAACGCGGCCAAGGAGCCCCACATCGTGGACGTGGCCAACATGCTCAACTCCATGGGCGCGAAGATCAAGGGCGCCGGCATGGACGTGATCCGCATCACCGGCGTGGAGAAGCTGCACGGCACGGAATACACCATCATCCCGGACCAGATCGAGGCGGGGACGTTCATGATGGCCGCGGCCGTCACCAAGGGCGACGTGACCGTGAAGCGCATCATCCCCCAGCACATGGACGCCATTTCCGCCAAGCTGCTGGAAATGGGCTGCGAAGTGATCGAGCAGGGCGACTCCATCCGCGTGGTGGGCCGGCCGACCCTGTATTCCTGCAACGTGAAGACGCTGCCGTACCCCGGCTTCCCGACCGACATGCAGCCCCAGATGGGGGTCGCGCTGTGCCTGGCGGAGGGCGTGGGCACCATCACCGAAAGCATTTTCGAGAACCGCTTCAAATACGTGGACGAACTCAGCAAGATGGGCGCGGACACGGAAGTGAAGGGCTCCATCGCCATCTTCAAGGGCAGCGGTCCGCTCAAGGGCGCCGAACTGGTCGCACCGGACCTGCGCGCCGGCGCCGCGCTGGTGCTGGCCGGCCTGGCCGCCGAGGGCATCACCGTGGTGGACCAGGTGGACTACGTGCTGCGCGGATACGAGGACTTTGACAAGAAGCTGCAGGGACTGGGAGCGGAGATCCGCTTGGCTGAAACGGACGAGGACGTCAAGAAGATCAAGTTCCAGATCAGTTAAAGAAATACGCAGGGCGGCCGCTGGCCGCCCGCTTTGACCCCGGTCACACGGAAAGGACATATTTATGGAAAGAAAACTCTTTACCTCCGAATCGGTCACCGAAGGACATCCCGATAAAATGTGCGATGCCATCTCCGACGCCATCCTGGACGAGCTGCTGAAGCAGGATCCGCAGAGCCGCGTGGCCTGTGAAACGCTGACCTCCACCGGGTTCGTCGTCGTCATGGGCGAGATCACGACCAAGGGCTATGTCGACATCCAGAAAGTCGTGCGCGACACGGTGCTGGAGATCGGCTACGACCGGGCCAAGAAGGGCTTTGACGGGCAGAGCTGCGCGGTCTTCACCGCCATCGACGAGCAGAGCCCCGACATCGCCATGGGCGTGAACGACGCGTTGGAGGAGCGCGGCGAGGGCCTGGCGGACAACATCGGCGCCGGCGACCCGGGCATGATGTTCGGCTACGCCTCGAACGAGACGCCCGAGCTGATGCCGTATCCCATTTCGCTGGCCCACAAGCTGGCGCGCCGTCTGACGGAAGTGCGGAAAAACGGCACGCTGCCTTATCTGCGGCCGGACGGCAAAACGCAGGTGACCATCGAATACGACGAGGACGGGCGCCCCTACTCCATCGACAACGTGATCGTTTCCGCGCAGCACGCCCCGGAAGTTTCGCAGGAGCAGCTGCACGCCGACATCAGGCAGTACGTGCTGGATCCGGTCCTGCCCAAGGAGATGTTGACGGAGCGCACGCGCTTCCTGATCAACCCGACCGGGCGCTTCGTAATCGGCGGGCCGCAGGGCGATTCCGGCCTGACCGGCCGCAAGATCATCGTGGACACCTACGGCGGCATGGCCCGCCACGGCGGCGGCGCGTTCTCCGGCAAGGACCCGACCAAGGTGGACCGCTCGGCGGCTTATGCGGCGCGCTACGTGGCCAAGAACATCGTGGCCGCGGGCCTGGCGGACCGCTGCGAGCTGCAGCTGGCCTATGCCATCGGTGTCGCGGAGCCCACGTCCGTGCAGATCGACACGTTCGGCACCGGCAAGATCAGCAATGAAAAGCTGGTGGAGATCGTGCGCAAGCATTTCGACCTGCGTCCGGCCGGCATCATTAAGATGCTGGACCTGCTCCGGCCCATCTACAAGAAGACGGCCGCGTACGGGCACTTCGGCCGGGAGGACGAGGATTTCACCTGGGAGAAAACGGACAGGGCGGAAGAACTGAAGCAGTATCTGCCGCAGAATGCATAAGCGGCGGAAACGGATGAGTACACACAAAATAATAAGCGGGCGGTTCCTGAAAAGGACCGCCCGTTTTCTGTGAACAATACCGGATAATAATGAATAATGGGTATAAGAATGCGTCAATTTTCATCACAGCAAAGAAAAGGTTTCACACACGAATTCCGGGTTCCCTGATACAATAAAACTGCCCGCTCCGGCGTGAGTACGCAGAGCGGGCAGGGCTTGCCGGGACAGGGCGGTCGACTCCTCGCGCGTGGAGGAGTGCTGTTTCCTCCTCCGATCCTTTAGGGAAAGGGGGTGGTGCCATGAACGTTGCATTCAGTGACCTGATTCAGTTAGGTATACTGATCGTGGCAGTCATTGCATTATGTTTGAAACATAAAAACAGGTAACCGCCGCCTCCCTTCAGCCGGAACGGCAGGTTACCTGTCAATCCGCGCGAGGAGCACCGTCTCCGGTAAGCTCATTTGCGTCTTGAATATATCCCGATTTGCACGAAAAGTCAAGAAAAAACGCATGCAACGGCAACCCTTGTGCTGCATGCATTTTTGTATTACCGTTCCCACCTTCCGGCGGCGCCGCAGGGCAGGACCAGCTGCAGTTTCCGGGCTTCCGCCGTGCCGGTGACGGGGAGGCCGATCTCGTCCGCGGTGACGCGGCCGCCGAAGCGGCTGACCAGTTCGCGGCTGAGGAAATAGCGCAGGACGCCGGGCTGGAGGCCGGTGGTGTATGCGTTGATCAGGAAGAAAAGGAGCTCGTCGCTCAGAATCTCCGTGCAGGCTTTGATGAGCGGGTGGACGGTCTCTTCGATCTTCCAGAGTTCGCCCTTGGGGCCGCGGCCGTAGGAGGGCGGGTCCATGATGACGGCGTCGTAGCGTTTGCCGCGGCGGGCTTCGCGCTCCACGAATTTCATGCAGTCATCCACGATCCAGCGGACCGGCGCCTCGCCCAGGCCACTGATCTGCGCGTTTTCCCGGGCCCAGTTCACCATGCCCTTGGAGGCGTCCACGTGGGTGACGGAAGCGCCGGCGCGGGCGGCGGCCAGGGTGGCGCCGCCGGTGTAGGCGAATAGATTCAGGACATGGACGGAGCGGCCTTCCCGCACGGCGCCGCGGATCAGGGCGGAGAACCAGTCCCAGTTGGCGGCCTGCTCCGGGAAGAGCCCGGTGTGCTTGAATTTGAACGGCTTCAGGCGGAATCTCAGATCCAGCGGCTCATACGCGATCTCCCATTCGTCGGGCAGGTCAAAGAACTCCCACTCGCCGCCGCCTTTCGCGGACCGGTGGTAATGCGCGTTGGGATGCTTCCACCCCGGCAGCGTCTTCGCGCCTTCCCAGATCACCTGCGGATCCGGCCGGACCAGCGCATACCCGCCCCACCGCTCCAGTTTTTCTCCCGCAGCGGCGTCCAGTACCTCATAATCTTTCCATTTATCAGCCAGGATCATATCCGTCCCTCCCCGCCCCTTTATACCACAGACCCGCGCCGGGAAGCAAGGAAAGAATGAGGCCACTGGGGGACGGTTCCGGGTGGCACTGCCGGAAGGAACCGTCCCCAAATGGCACTGCCGGAAGGAACCGTCCCCAAATGGCCTCCCCAAATGGCCTCATTTCGCAGTTGTTTTTTCGGAAAAGTTGGGGTATGATGAAGATACTCCGGAAGGCCCGGAGTAAATTGATTGTAAAGAGGAAGCGCAGACATGTTGGATGTCAAGAATGATAAAGGGTTTCGGGTAGATTTCGGCCATCCCTGCCGGGTCCATTTCATGGGGATCGGCGGGATCAGCATGAGCTCGCTGGCCAGGTTCCTGGTGACGAAGGGATTCCAGGTGAGCGGGTCGGATAAGATGGAAGATAAGATCACGCTGAGTCTGCGGGAGCTGGGCATCCCGATCGCGATTGGGCAGAAGCCGGAGAACATCACGGACGATATCGTCTTCTGCGTCAATACCGCCGCGGTGCATGCGGATAATCCCGAGTACATGGAGGCGGTGAGGCGCGGCCTGCCGATCCTGACGCGCGCGCAGCTGCTGGGGCAGATGATGGCGCAGTATCCGGACTCCTACGGCATCGCCGGCACGGACGGCAAGACGACTACCACCGGCATGGTGACGGAGATCCTGCTGGCGGCGGGGACCGACCCCACCGTATCCATCGGCGGCCTGCTGGAGAGCATCGGTGGCAACCTGCGCATCGGCCAGAGCGATTATTTCGTGGCGGAAGCCTGCGAATATACGAACAGCTATCACGAGATGTTCCCCCGCGTGGGCATCATCCTGAACGTGCGCGAGGACCATCTGGACTTCTTCGGCACCATGGAGAACATCCGGAGATCCTTCCGGCATTACGCGGAAAACGTGGATCCGGAAGGCGTCCTGATCGTGGAGAGCGACATCGACCGGCTGGAGGAGATCACGGAAGGCCTCGAATGCCGGGTCATCACCGTGGGCAAGAGCCTGACGGACGATTACAGCGCGCAGAACATCGAAAGCACCAGGCTGGGGCTGGGCCGCTTTGACTTCTATAAGGGTGACGAATGCCTCGGCCGCATCGAACTGGACGTACCGGGCGATCACAACGTGACCAACGCCCTGGCCGCCGGCGCCGCCTGCCTGGAGGACGGGATCCCGTTTGAGGCCGTGAAGCGCGGCCTGGAGGGCTTCAAGGGCGTGCACCGCCGCTTCGAAAAGCGCGGCATCCTGCGCGAGGACATCGTGGTGATGGACGACTTCGGCCACAACCCCGAGGAGATCCTGGCGACCTGGAAGGTGGCGCACCGCTATCCGTACCGCCTGACCTGCATCTTCCAGCCCTACACCTACAGCCGCACGCGCGACAGTTTCGACGACTTCGTGGACGTGCTGTCGCACTACGACCGGGTGGTGATCTCCGACATCATGCCCGCCCGCGAGACGGACAGTCTGGGCATGCATTCGTCCCAGCTCGTGGACGCGCTCACCGCGCGGGGCGTGGAGGCGTACTACATCCCGACGTTCGACGCGATCGTAAAATTTTTATTAAAAAATTCGGTCAACGGCGACATGTTGATAACTACCGGCTGCGGAAACGTGGACCTGGTGGCGGATGCGCTGGTCGCGTCCGACTTATGCACATCATCCACCGCCAAGACGCTGTAGGACCGGTGGATAACCCCGCTTAAAAAGCCATTGCGGCACAACGGAAATTGACCTTATCCACAATTTCCACCCTATTCACAGGAGGCCTGAGGCCCCGTCCGGGGGCCGGGGCCTCCTCTTGCACTCCCGGAAAACTGTGCTATACTGGGAACGTGCGCGGAGGTTTTTGGGAAGATGCGTATCGAAGGCCTTTATCCGACAGGCTACACGTCGGTTCCACATAGTTTCATAGACCGGTTCATGGTGTCCGCAAACGGTGAGTTCGTCAAAACTTACCTTCTTTTGCTGCGCCTGAGCGAAAGCGGGGATCTGAGCATCTCCGAACTGGCCGACCGGCTCCGGCAGACCGAAGGCGACGTCCGGCGGGCCCTCAAATACTGGGCCGGCCAGGGCCTTCTGCGCCTCACCGAAAAAGGCGGCGAACTCGAAAGCGTCTCCGTGATGTTCCCGGCCGCGGACGAAAAAGCCGCGCCGGTCTCCGTATCGGAACCCTCCCCGGCCGCCGCGAAAACCCCGGCGCCTGCGGCCCCCCCGGCCGCGGAAGAGCCCCCCGCCCCGGCCTCCGGACCGGCCCCGGCCCGCACCTTCACCGCGGAGCAGCTCAAGGCCCTCAAGGAAAAGCAGGACTTCGACCAGCTCCTCTTCGCCCTGGAGCACTACCTGGGCCGCACCCTGAGCAACCGCGACGTGGACCTCATGGCCTACCTGTACGACACCCTCGGCTTCCCCGGCGAAGTCCTGGAATATCTCGCCGAATACTGCGTGGAGCGCTGGGAACGCGAAGATAAAAAGAAAGACTACCGCCTCATGCGCTACATGGAGACCGTCGCGCTGAACTGGCACAGCAAAGGGGCGGTGACCCTGGAACTGGCCAAGCAGCAGGCTTCCCGCTTCGCGCAGGACTCCGCCTCCTACGCGGCCGTCGCCAAGGCCCTGGGCCTGGTGGGCCGCCAGCTGACAGACAACGAATGCCGCATGGTCTCGTCCTGGACCACGGACCTGAAAATGCCGCAGGAACTCATCCTGGAAGCCTGCGACCGCACCATCCGCCGCAAAAACACCCCGGACCTGCGCTATGCGGAAGGGATCCTGAAGAGCTGGCAGGCGGAAGGCATCGCCTCCCTTGCCGCCCTGAAGGAATGGGAGGCCGCCCGCCCGAAGAAGGGCAAAGCGGCCGCCGGGACGGCCCCCAAAGGCGCCTACCAGAGCTCCCTGCAGGACATCGATTACGCCAAACTGCTGGATAAAAAGGACTGAGCCATGAAACTGACCCGCGCACAATCCGATACGATCGACCGCATCTACCAGGAGCGGCGCCGCCTGGCCCGGGAAGAAGCCCGGGAGCGCCGGGACGCCTTCTATCAGGAGAACCCGCGCGCCGAGGAGCTGGACCGCGAGATCGTGCAGATCTCCGGGGAACTCATCATGACCGCGCTGGACGGGGACGCGACCCGCACGGACTTCCTGAAAGCCCGCCGCCGCGCCCTGATCCAGGAAAAGAAAGCCCTCTTCTCCGCCGCGGGCCTCACGGAAAAGTACCTGGAGCCCCGCTACCTCTGTCCGCACTGCCAGGACACCGGCTGGACCCCCGACCGCGAATGCAGCTGCCGCCGCAAACTGGTCATCGAGCAGTTCTACAGCGACTCCGTCCTGTGGCGCCGCGCCGCCCGCGAAAACTTCGACACGTTTTCCCTGGACTGGTACGACAATGAGAAGAAACTCAAGGCCTTCCAGGGCCGCACCTGCCGCGAAGTCATGGAGGAGAACCTCCGCGCCGCGAAAAACTACGTGGCGGGCTTTGATACCCGGCGGGACGGCGTCCTGATGACCGGCCCGGTCGGCACCGGCAAGACCTTCCTGTGCAACTGCATCGCCGGCGCCCTGCTGCAGGCGGGGCGGTCCGTGCTGTACGTCTCGGCGCAGGAACTTTTCGATCGCATCGAGGCCGTCACCTTCGATCGCGAAGACGGCGACGAAGCCGTCACGGAGCAGTTCGCGGAAGCGGACCTGCTGATCATCGACGACCTCGGCACGGAATTCACCAGCAAAAAACTGGCGGCCAACGCGCTGTTCACGATCCTGAACGAGCGCATCATCGGCAACCGGGGGACCCTGATCTCCACCAACCTGGATCTGGACGCCCTGGCGGAGCGCTACTCCGAGCCGGTGATCTCCCGGGTGATCGGGGAATTCCGCATCATGCGCTTTACCGGCCGGGACATCCGCCTGGCCCGGCGCCTGCAGTAAGAAAACACGGCGGGAACCGCGTCCGCCCGATGATAAAAGGAGAAAATCATGGAAATCAGGACCCATTTCGGACCTCTCGGGATCATCGCCCTGCCCGGCTGCGAAAAGCTGGCCAAGCAGGTGAACGCGTACCTGGTGGCCTGGCGCGCCGGCCGGGAAACGCAGCAGGCCGGCTACATCGAGGACAACTATCTGATCGACGTGGATCTGAACCGCTACGGCGGCGGCGAAGCCAAAGCCATCCTGAACCAGACCGTGCGCGGCTACGACCTGTTCATCATGGTGGACGTGTGCAACTACAGCCTGGAATACGAGCTGAACGGCCACATGAACCCCATGTCCCCGGACGATCACTACATGAACCTGAAGCGCGTGATCTCCGCCTGCACCGGCAAGCCCAACCGCATCAACGTGGTCATGCCCTTCCTGTACGAGAGCCGCCAGCACCGCCGCACCGCCCGGGAATCCCTGGACTGCGCCATGATGCTGCAGGAACTCGTGGGCATGGGCGTGGACAACATCTTCACTTTTGACGCGCACGATCCCCGGATCTGCAACGCCATCCCGCTGGCGGGCTTCGAAAACCTGCCCACCTCCTACCAGTTCGTCAAGACCCTGATCAACCTCAACATCCACGAAAAGTTCGACAAGGACAGCGTGCTGATCATCGCCCCGGACGAAGGCGCCGTGGAGCGGGCCGTGTACTTCGCCAACATCCTGGGCGTGAACGTGAGCATGTTCTACAAGCGCCGGGACTACACGAAGATCGTGGACGGCCGGAACCCCATCGTGGCGCACGAGTACCTGGGCGAGTCGCTGGAAGGCAAGACCGCCATCGTGGTGGACGACATGATCGCGTCCGGCGACAGCATCATCGACGTGGCCAAGCAGCTCAAGGAGCGCGGCGCCAAAAACGTCATCGCCTGCGCCAGCTTCGGCCTGTTTACCAGCGGCATGGAGCACTTCGACAAGGCGGTCGAAGAAGGCCTGCTGGACAAAGTCCTCACCACGAACCTGATCTACCAGAACCCCGAGACCCTGATCCGCCCGTACTACGAAAGCGTGGACATGAGCGAGTATCTTGCCAGCGTGGTAGACACCGTGAACCACAACATGTCCCTGGAGCGCTTCATCAGCCCGGACGAGAAGATATCCAACAAACTGAAGACTTCGTAAGAATAACGCACCCTGGAAGTACTGACAGGAGCCTGCATGAAAACGGAAAAGAAAAACAAGGGAGTCCTGCTCCCCCATCTGATACGGTACAGCCCGGTGTATCTCATCGGGCTGGCCGCTTTATTTATGGTGGACTACGTCCAGCTGTTCATCCCGCAGTATATGGGGGAAGTGACGGACGGCCTGGCCTCGCACACCATCGACGGCCCCGGCATCTGGAGCCTCTGCTTTAAGATCATCCTCTGCGGCGCCATGCACCTGCTGGGCCGCTTCGTGTGGCGTTACTGCATTTTCGGCACGGCCCGCAAGGTGGAGCGGAAGATGCGGAACGGGCTGTTCGCGCATCTGGAGACGCTGTCCCAGCGCTATTACCACGAGCACAAGACCGGCGACCTGATGAGTTACTTCACCAACGACCTGGAAGCGGTGCGCATGGCGGTGGGCCCGGCCATCGTGACGGCCTTCGACGCGACGGTGATGACGGTCATGGTGCTGGTCCGCATGATCACCCACATCAGCCTGACCCTGACGCTTTACGCGCTGATCCCGATGGCCGTCCTGGCGGCGTTCGGCTATTTCTACGGCCACACCATCGAAAACCGCTACCGCAAAATGCAGAAAGCCTTCGCGGACCTGCAGGATTACGTGCAGGAAAGCGTGTCCGGTGAGCGCGTGGTCAAGGCCTTCGTGCAGGAGGAGAAGCAGAAGGCCGCGTTCCGCGAAGTCAACGACAACAAGCGCCGGGCCTCCCTGCACGTGGTGAAGCTGAGCGCGTTCTTCCTGCCCATGCTGCAGTTCCTGGTGGGCGTCACGTACGTGATCGCCATCCTGATCGGCGGCTGGTTCACGATGACCGGTGAAATGACGCTGGGCAAGTTCGTGACGTTCAACGCATACATCGGCTCGCTGGTGTGGCCGATGCTGGCGCTCGGCGACGCGATCACCACGATCTCGCAGGGCATCGCGGGCGTCCGCCGCATCCACGAAGTGATGGATGAAAAGCCCGAGATCCGCGACGCGGCGCAGCCGGACGACGTGACCGCCCTGACCGGGGAGCTCCGCCTGGAGGACGTGAGCTTCACCTACGCGCCGAACCTGCCGGAAAAACTGACGCACGTCTCCGTAGAAGTGAAGCCCGGCGAAACGCTCGCCGTCATGGGCCGCACCGGCTCCGGCAAGACCACGCTGGTCAACCTGCTCTGCCGCCTCTACGACGTGGAGCAGGGCCGCATCACCTACGACGGCCACGACATCAAACAGATCCCCCTGCACGTGCTGCGCGAAAACATCGCGTACGTGCCGCAGGACAATTTCCTGTTTTCGCAGACGCTGGCGGAGAACATCTCGTTCGGCCGGCTTGACGCTTCGCAGGAGCAGATCGAGGCGGCGGCCATGGCGGCCGACATCCACGACAACATCATGGACTTCCCGGAGCGGTACGGGACCATGGTGGGCGAACGCGGCGTGACCCTGTCCGGCGGACAGAAGCAGCGCACGTCCATCGCCCGCGCCTTGCTCAAGGACAGCCCGATCCTGATCCTGGACGACTCGCTTTCTGCCGTGGACACGGACACGGAGGAGCGGATCCTGCAGAACCTGAAGGAATACCGGAAGGGCAAGACCAACATCATCATCGCGCACCGCGTGTCCACGGTGCAGAACGCGGACCACATCCTGGTCCTGGACGAGGGCGTGCCCGCGGAGTACGGGACGCACGAAGAACTCATGGCGCGGGACGGCATTTTTGCCTCCATGGCGCGCAAGCAGCAGCTGGAGCAGCAGCTCCTGGCGGCGGAATAAGGGGGGCAGCGGAATGGCACAGATGCATGAAGAAGCCCTCGAGACCAAATACGAAGGCAACGTATTCACCCGCCTGCTGGCTTACGTGAAGCCGCACGTCAAAACGATGGTGCTGGCGCTGATCCTGGTGCTGACAGTGACCGGAATCAACCTCGTCAAGCCCGTGCTGATCGGCACCGCGATCGACAAATATATCGAAGGATACGACAAGCCCTACGCCATTGTCGCGCCGGAACAGGCGCAGGTGCAGCTGGGCGAAGGGCTGTTCCTGAGCACGGACATCCCGGCCGGGGAGGACGCGGAGCTTGTCCGGCTGATCTACGTCAATGAACAGTATTTCCTGGTGTGGGACCTGAAGAAAGCGGACCTGGAGCCGCTTTCGGAGTGGGAAAAGGCCGGCTCGCCCGGCTTCCGCGTGAACGCGCTGAGCTCCACGAACCCGCAGCACTGGGAGTTCGAACTGAACGGCCGGCGCCTGGACGCGTCGCCGATGGATAAGGACCAATTGGCGCAGCTGCGCGCGGCGGACCGCAGCGGCATTATCCGCATCGCTCTGCTGTACGCGGGGCTGCTGATCGCGGGCTTCTTCCTGCAGCTTTCGCAGACATGGCTGCTGCAGAAGACGGGGCAGAGCATCATTTTCACGATCCGGGAGGAGATCTTCGCGCACGTGCACAGCCTGCCGCTGCGTTTCTTCGACACGAACCCGGTGGGGCGCATCGTCACGCGCGTGACGAACGACGTGGAATCGCTGAACCAGATGTACACCCAGGTGCTGGTCCGGCTCATCAGCAACACCGTGCTGATCATCGGCTACGCCGTGGTGATGATCTCCATCAACCCGCGGCTGGCCCTGATCTCGTTCCTGTTCCTGCCCGTGGTCTTCGCGTTCACGCTGACCTTCCGCATCCTGATCCGCAAGATCTACCGCATCGTGCGCACTAAGATTTCCGCCTTGAACACGTTCCTGTCCGAAAACATTTCGGGGATGAAGCTGATTCAGCTGTTCGCGCGGGAAGAGAAGAAGGCGGAGGAATTCGGGGAACGCACGACCGACCTGTACAACACGCAGATGAAGGAGATGGCGATCTTCGGCATGTTCCGCCCGGGCCTGTCCTTCATCGCCAACATCGCGTACGCCCTGATCATCTACCGCAGCGGCGTCTCCGTACTGGAAGGCGCGCTGACGCTGGGCACGCTGTACATCTTCACCAACTACATCCGTTCGTTCTTTGAACCGATCCAGGAACTGGCGGAGCAGTTCTCCACGCTGCAGAACGCGATGGCGTCCGCGGAGAAGATATTCACGATCCTGGATGAAAAGAACACGATCCCCGAGCCGGAAGAGCCGGTGCGGATGCCGGAGTTTAAGGGCAGGATCGAGTTCCGGAACGTCTGGTTCGCGTATGAGAACGAGGACTGGGTGCTGAAGGACGTGAGCTTCGTGATCCGGCCCGGCGAGCGCGTCGCGTTCGTGGGCGCCACCGGCGCGGGCAAGAGCTCCATCCTGAACCTGATCGGCCGGTATTACGACATCCAGAAGGGCGAGATCCTGATCGACGGCGTCAATATCCGCGACCTCTCGCTGGCGGACCTGCGCCGGGCCATCGGCCAGGTGCAGCAGGACGTGTTCGTCTTCACGGGCGACATCAAGAGCAACATCCGCCTGCTCAGCGAGGAGATCACGGACGAGGAGATCCGCGCGGCGGCGCACGCCTCCAACGCGGACCATTTTATCGCCAAACTCCCCGCGGGCTACGATGAGCCGGTCACGGAGCGCGGCTCGACCCTCTCCGCCGGCGAGCGCCAGCTCCTGAGCTTCGCGCGCACCCTGGCCTTCGACCCGAAGATCCTGGTGCTGGACGAGGCCACCGCGAACATCGACACGGAGACCGAGCAGCTGATCCAGGCCGCCCTGGAGACCCTGATGCAGGGCCGCACCTCCATCGTCGTCGCCCACCGCCTCTCCACTATCCAGCACGCCGACGAGATCCTCGTCATGCATAAAGGCCGCATCCGCGAACGCGGCAGCCATCAGGAACTGCTGGCGCTGAACGGGATCTACAAGAAACTCTACGAACTGCAGGCGCAATGATTTCTGACAGGGGGACGGTTCCTTTGTCAGATCCAAAGGAGCAACTTTTATGTTTCGACGGGTCTTATTCGGATTGTTAGTCGTCCTTTTCCTGGCGGTTCTGGAACTGAACAAGAACCGCCTCTGGAGCTTCGCCGTGTTTCTGCTGATCACGGTTCTGTACATCGTGTGGCGGGAAACAGCCCTGAAGGGTGCGGCGTTCCTGCCCCGCGCGGGGGCGTTCCTGCTGTGGCTGGGCGCGTTTGCCGCGGTGGTGCTCCTGTCCTGGCCGCCCGTGAAGCGCGTGCCGGCCGTGACGGCGAAGGATCCGGTCCCGACCGGGGTCGTGACGCTGAAAAAGGGACAGGTGCAGGGCGTTTATAATGAGGACGGCTCCGTGGCCGTCTATGCGGGCATCCCGTACGCGGCGCCGCCGGTGGGGGATCTCCGCTGGAAAGAGCCGCAGGATCCGGCCCCCTGGGACGGCATCCTGCAGGCGGACCGTTTCGCGCCGATGAGCATGCAGCCGGTAAATCTGCCGATTTACGATTCCCTGACGCGCCTGATCGGCTATCACGATTACAAAATTCATTTCGGCGACGAATCCCGCCCGCCCGTGAGCGAGGACTCCCTTTACGTCAACGTCTGGCAGCCCGCCGGCGCGCGGGAGGGCGACGCCCTGCCCGTGCTGGTCTTTATTCACGGCGGCTCGCTGCAGACCGGCCAGCCCTGGTATCGGGATTACAACGGGGAGAGCCTGGCGAAGGAAGGCGTGATCGTCGTCAACATGGGCTACCGCCTGGGCGTTTTCGGCTATCTGGCGCTGGATGAACTCGCGGCGGAAACGCCGGACGGGACCACCGGCAATTACGGCCTGCTGGACCAGATCAAAGCGCTGGAATGGGTGCGGGACAACATCGCTGCTTTCGGGGGCGACCCGGGACAGGTGACTCTGGCGGGCGAATCCGCCGGCGCCGCGGCCGTCAGCGCGATCTGCGCCTCCCCGCTCGCGAAGGGTCTCTTTCAGCGCGCCGTCCTGGAAAGCTCCACGATCGTCTCCCCCGACCCGCCCCACTCCTTCCGTACGAGGGAGGAGGCGCTGGAATCCGGCGCGGAAGTCAAGGAAAAGCTGCAGACGCTCACGCTTGACGCGCTGCGCGCCCTCCCCGCCGAAAAACTGGTCGCATTCACCGAAACCGAGCACCACATGACCGTGGACGGCTACGCCTTGAGGGAACTTCCTTATGAAACTTACCGGGCCGGCCGTATGAATGAAACCGCTGTCCTGCAGGGCTTTAATCAGGACGAAAGCGCGCCGTTCATCATGTTCGCTCACGCAAATAAAAGCAATTTCGAAAGCAGAGTGCGCAAACTTTTCAAAGAATATGCGGACGAGGTCCTGGCTTTGTACCCGGTGCAGACTGATGCGGAGGCAAAGCAGGCCTGGGCGGACATCTTCAGCGTCGTGTATTTTGACTACCCCCACTTCTGCCTGAGCCACCTGGCCGGAGAGCGGGGGATCCCCGCCTGGACCTATTATTTCACCCGCGCCAACGGCTCCCTGAGCAGCTGGCACAGCGGTGAAATGATCTATCTGTACGGCAATATTCCGGTGGACTCGCGCCTGTACGACGCCCGCGACCGAGCCCTGAGCCGCGAAATGTTCTCGTACCTGCTGAATTTCGTAAAGACCGGTGATCCCAACGGGACGGATCCTGCCGGCGCCGCCCTCCCTGCCTGGGAAGCGGACCCGGCCGGCCTGCGCGTCCTGGAATGGGGCGCAGAGACCGTCATGCGGGACATCCCGTACCGCGAACTCTTCGCCATCCTGGACAGGATGCAGGGGTTTTAGGATCTGACAGGGGACGGTTCCTTTGTCAGATTAATCGAAAAAATCTTGAAAAAGACTTGTTTGTAAGCGCAAAATGGTGTACTATGCATACGTTTCAAGCACTTTATTAAGGAGGTCACATTTATGATCAAAATCGGTATCAGCGGTTTCGGCCGCATCGGCCGTCTGGCAGCCCGCGTGGCGATCCGCCGGGGAGATATGGACATCGTAGCGATCAACGCCCCTGACAAGACTCCCGAGCAGCTCGCTTACGTCTTCGCGCACGACACCGTGCACGGCAAGTGGGAAGGCACCGTGGAATATGACGAGAACCACCTCATCATCAACGGCAAGGCGATCCCGCTGCTGAACGACCGCAACCCCGCCAACCTGGGCTGGGGCAAGCTGGGCGCGGAATACGTCGTGGAATGCACCGGCAAGTTCCTGACCAAGGAAAGCGTACAGCCTCACCTGGACGCCGGCGCCAAGTTCGTGCTGATGAGCGCGCCTGCCAAGGACGACACCCCCATGTTCGTCTACGGCGTCAACCACAAGAAGTTCGATCCGGCTCTGCAGACCGCGTCCGCCGCTTCCTGCACCACCAACTGCCTGGCCCCTCTGGCCAAGGTCCTGCAGGATAACTTCGGCATCGTGGAAGGCCTGATGACCACCGTGCACGCCGCCACCGCCACCCAGAACATCGTGGACGACTACTCCAAGAAGAACTGGCGCCTGGGCCGCAGCACCTATGACAACATCATCCCCTCCACCACCGGCGCCGCCAAGGCCGTGGGCAAAGTCATCCCCGAACTGAAGGGCAAACTAACCGGTATGTCCATGCGTATCCCGGCTCCCGACGGATCCGTCGTCGACCTGACCGTCAGCCTGGCCAAGGAGACCACGTATGAGGAAGTCTGCGCTGCCGTCAAGGCCGCCTGCGAAGGCGAACTGAAGGGCGTCATGCGTTATGAAGACCTGCCCATCGTCTCCTCCGACGTCATCGGCGAGACCAACGCCAGCGTGTTCGACGCGCAGGCCGGCATCGCCCTGAACGGCCACTTCATGAAGCTCATTGCCTGGTACGACAACGAGTATGGCTTCACCTGCAACATGATGCGGCTGCTGGCCCACATCGCCGAGGTCCAGGCCTGATCCTGACCGGAAATGGCGCTGACGGTCATCCTGCTCTTTTGCGGAGGTCTGATCCTCTGCCTGGCGCTGGGACAGTCCGTCTTATATGCTCTCGCCTTCGGATTCCTGCTTTTCTGCCTTTACGGGCGGAGGAAAGGGATCCCCTGGCGGGAGCTTTTTCGTTTGGCGGGAAACGGTATTTGGCGGGTGCGGAACATCCTGATCTCCTTCGTGCTGATCGGGATGCTGACCGCGGTGTGGCGGGCCGGCGGGACGATCCCGGCCGTGATCACGTACGCCTCGGCGCTGATCAGCCCGAAGGTCTTCCTGCTGATGACGTTTCTGCTGAACAGCCTGGTCTCCGTGCTGACGGGCTCTGCGTTCGGGACGGCGGCGACGATCGGCGTGATCTGCTCCGCGATGGCGGCGCCGCTGGGCATCCCGCTCTGGCTGGTGGGCGGCGCGGTGCTGTCCGGCGTGTTCGTCGGCGACCGCTGCAGCCCGGTGTCCACCAGCGCGCTGCTGGTGGCGGAACTGACGGGGACGAACCTGTTTGAGAATATCCGGCGGATGCTGCGGTCGGCGCTGGTGCCTTTCCTGGCCGCGTGCGCGGCGTACGCGGCGGCCGGTTTCCTGCTGCCCGGGAACGGCCCGGCGGCGGATATCAGGGGGCTGTTCACCGGAGAGTTCCGGATCTCGCCGCTGGCGCTTATCCCGGCCGGGGTGATCGTGCTGCTGTCACTGCTGAAGGTGGACGTGAAATGGACGCTGTCCGCGGGCGTGATCAGCGCCGTCCCGCTGTGCCTGCTGCTGCAGAAAACGGAGGTCTCCGCCCTGCTGCGGATGCTCTGGTCCGGCTACCGGGCCGCGGATCCCGTGCTGGCGGGGATGCTGGACGGCGGCGGGATCACGTCCATGCTCGGCACTGCCGGGATCGTCCTGATCTCGGCGGCGTACTCGGACATCCTCCGGCGTACGGGCCTGCTGGACGGTACCGTGGGTCTGGTGGAACGGCTGGCCTCCCGGACCGGCCGCTATCCGGCCATGCTGCTCACCTCCTTTGTGACCGCCATGATCGCCTGCAGCCAGACCCTGGCCGTCATGCTGACCAACCAGCTCTGCGCCGGCCTGAAAGACAGCAAAGAAGCGTTCGCCCTGGACATGGAGGACAGCGTGATCATCGCCGCCCCCCTCGTTCCCTGGTGCATCGCCGGCAGCGTGCCCCTGACGACGGTCGGCGCGCCGCTCACCGGCATCCTCGCCGCCTGCTATCTCTATTTTCTGATCCTCTGGCGCCTGCTGCGGTCCCGGAAATGACGGGACAGGGGGAAACATGACAGGGGGACGGTTCCTTTGTCAGAAATGCGGCAATCAAAAACGGAAGCCCGATCAGGCTTCCGTTATTTCTTCCGGTCAATTTTACTCTTCGATGAACAGCACGCCCAGCGTTCCCGGCCCGCAGTGGGTGGAGACGGTGCAGCCGGCCAGCGTGTGGTGGATCTCGCGGCAGCCGGACTTCTGCAGCACCAGCTGCTCCAGGTCTTCGATCACGGCCGGGTCGACTTCGCCGGATTCGGTGATGAAGATGTGGCCGGGGCGGATCTTTTTGTCATCCAGCATTTCATTGATGTACTGGCGGTAGACGGTCTCGATCTTGCCGCGGTACTTTTTGAACACCTCCAGTTTGCCGTCCCGCATGCGCAGGGCCGGTTTCAGGTGCAGGATATTGGCGCCCAGCGCGGCGACGCCGGAGCAGCGGCCGCCCTTCCACATGAAGGTGAGCGTGTCCAGCACGAAACTGGTGGAGACTTTGTCCGTCAGGCTGCGCAGGTGCTCCGCGATTTCTGCGGCGCCCATGCCCCGGTCGCGGCATTCCGCGGCTTCGATGGCCAGCAGGCCGCCGCCGGTGGAGAGCATGCGGCTGTCCACTACGTGGATGCCGGGCAGGCGATGGGCCGCCAGGCACGCGGTATTATAGGAACTGGAAAGCTCGGAACTGATGTCGATATGCACGACTTCCAGGCCTTGATCAGTGAAAGCCTTGAAAAAGTCATGGAATTCGGCTTCGCCCGGCGCCGCCGTCTGCGGCAGCGTGCCGTCCGCGCGGTAGCGCGCGTACATCTCCAGGGGCGTGAAGCCCCGGCCGTCCAGGAAGGTCTCGCCGCCCAGAATGATGGTCAGCGGGATGATATGGATCTGAAAGCGCCGGATCAGCTCCGCGGAAAGGTCCACCGTGCTGTCGGCTGTGATCACAACATTTGCCATGTCCGTTTCCTTTCGTTTCCGTATGAACCGTTTGCGGCTCATACGGAAAAGCATTATACAGGACAGTGTCGTTTTTGGCAAGGATAATTTGCGGCGGCAGCGGGAAATGAGGCCGGTTGGGAACTGTCCCCTTTCGGCGCGGCCGCCCAGGACCTGTCCGCAAACATCCCGGGTTTTGCATAAATTTTTCTCCCCGCTTCCCGGTTCTCGTGCTATACTGAATAAAACATTGACATAAGGAAGGTGGAATCATATGACGCAAAAGAATGTGAGCCTGACCCAGATGGTGATCGTAGCGGCCGTCGGCCTGCTCCTGGTCATCAAACCCGGCTTTGCCGTGCGGACCGTGCTGATCGTGCTGGCGGCGATGCTGCTGCTGAACGGCCTGATCGAGGTGCTGACCTGCCTCAGCGAGAAAGCAGAGCGGGACATGGTGAAACTGCTCGGCGGGATCGTCATGATGCTGCTCGGGGTGCTCGCCCTCCTGAAACTGCGGTGGGCGGAGGATTTCTTCCCCATCCTTTGCGGGATCGGTTTTGCGCTGGGCGGGCTGAACGCGCTGCTGTCGGCCTGGCGTATGAGACGGGACCGGACGGGCTATTTCCAGATCCCGCTGGTTTTCGGTGTGATCCTGATCATCCTGGCCGTCGTCCTGTGGGCCGACCCCTTCGGGGCCGCGGTGAGCCTGACCCGCATCGTGGGCTGGTTCCTGGTGTTTACCGGCGCCTGCGGCATCGTGATGGCCCTGTCGAAATAAGGCGTCCGGAAGATAAAAACCGAAGCAAAAACCGCCCCGGCCCGGTGAAATCGGATTGACAAAAAAGCCGGATCCTTTATATAATAAATAATTGGTTAAAGAGCGCACAGCCGCGGAAAATCTTGCATCCGCGGCAGGTATTTTACGGTTGCGACAATGGAAGGAGCAAAAATGAAGAAACGGTTCTTGTGCATCCTGCTGGCAGTTTTGATGGTGCTGACAGGACTCCATGCCCCGGAGGTTCAGGCGGCGGAAGATGACGCTGTATCCAATGCGAACATCAGCATCAACAGCACCAATTTCCCGGATGAAGCTTTCCGAAACTGGATCATCCAAAACCTGGATGTAAGCGGCAGCGCCAGCAGCGGGTACTACCTGACCCAGGCGAAAGCCGACGCGGTGACCAACCTCTCGCTTACGGGCGTCGGGATCACCAACCCGAAAGGCGTCGAGAAATTCGTCAACCTCGAAAGGCTGGTTCTCTGGAACAACTCCGTGACGACGCTGGACGTGACGAAGAACACCAAACTGACTTATCTGGATCTGGACAACAACCAGCTGACCAAACTGGATCTCAGCAAGAACGTCAACCTGCAGACCCTGTACCTGTCCGGCAACCATCTGGCCTATCTGCGTCTGGCCAACAACAAGTATCTGACCAGCCTGAGCAGCGGCAGCACCCAGAGCATCAGCAATAAGGTCGGCGCGAAGGTCGGCACCACCTACTGCTTCGACCTGTCGACCCTTATCCCGGTCAGCAATCTGAAGTACGTGACGATGAACGGCGGCCATACGCTGAACAAGAGCACGGGCAAAGTGACGCTGACAGGCGAAGTGAGTTCTTTCTCTTATACGTTCAACACCGGCAACTCCGACGTGGGATCGATCACTGTCAACGTCGGCATTGACAGCTATACCACCGTCAGCAAGCCGAAGATCACCACCCAGCCCGCTTCCAAGACCGTTTCTGTGGATGAGACCGCTTCCTTTACGGTGAAGGCAAGCGGCGGGACCGACGCCAGCCCGCTGAAATACCAGTGGCAGTACAAGACCCCTTCCGGTGAATGGACGAACTGCAGCAGCAAGACCACCGGTTACAACAAGGCGACCCTGAAGGTCGTGGGGACGTCCGCCCGGAACGGCTACCAGTACCGCTGCATCATCAAGAACGTGGCGGGCAGCGTCACTTCGACCGCTGTCAAACTGACCGTGAGCCTGAAACCGAAGATCACGTCCCAGCCTTCCGGTGTGGACGCCGCGCTGAACGAGACCGTGTCCTTCACGGTGAAAGCCACCGGCAACGATCTGAAATATCAGTGGCAGTACCGGAAATCCTCTTCCGGGAGCTGGACGAATTGCACCAGCAAGACCACCGGCTACAACAAGGCGACCCTGAAAGTCGTAGCGACTGCGGCCCGGAGCGGCTATCAGTACCGCTGCCGTGTGAAGAACTCCTACGGCACGGTCTACTCCAAGGCTGCCACCCTGACGGCGGGCAAGCCCATCATCAAAACGCAGCCTGCCAACGTGACGGCCGCCAAGGGCTCCACGGCCGAAATCTCCGTCACGGTAAAAGGCGGTGGCCTGAAGTTCCAGTGGTATTACCGCACCTCCGCCAGCGGCACCTGGAAAAAGGTGAGCACTTCCAACGCCTCGACCTACCAGATGATCACCTCTGTCCTGCAGGTCCCGGTGACCAAGACGGTCCACGGCTACCAGTACCGCTGCGTCATTACCAACAAGTACGGGAAAGCCACCTCCAAGGCGGCCACCCTGCTGGTCAAGAACGGCCCCGTGATCACGAAGCAGCCGGCCGCCAAGACTGCGTACGACGGCGACACGGTCAGCTTCACGGTAACGGTCACGGGCACCAGCCCGAAATACCAGTGGCAGTATAAGACCCCGTCGGGCAGCTGGACGAACTGCACCAGCAAGACCACCGGCTACAGATCCAAGACCCTGAAAGTCAAGGCGACCGAAGCCCGGGACGGCTACCAGTACCGCTGCGTGATCTCCAACGACTATGGCAAGGTGACCTCCAAGGCCGTCAAACTGACGGTCAAACCGGCCACCACCGCTTACCGGGCACTGCTGATCGGCGAATCCGGCTTCGGCGACGGTACCCGCAACCAGTGTGATGCGGACCATATGGCCGCCATGCTGGCCAGCATCAAGGGCCCGAACGGACGGAACTATACGTCCACCACGATGTACAACCTGGATGCGGAAGAAGTCCGGGCTGCCATCCAGTCGACCTTTGCCGCCACCAAGGATTTCGACGTATCTCTCTTCTTCATCGCGACCCACGGCAACAGCGACGGGGACGGCGAACTGCTGATGGACGATTACGGAACGCTTGACTTTGGAACGCTCGCGGACTGGCTGAACCAGTACATCAAGGGCAAAGTGATCGTGGTCATCGAATCCTGCGGCTCCGGTTCCGCGATCTATGAGGGCAACTCGGCGGATGCGAAGGCGGCTGATGAGCTCCTGGTGCAGAAGGCCATCGAGGCCTTTGCCAGGGTCGACGAAGCCGAGATGGAGAACGCCGGTGTGGGCGCCATGCGTCAGAGCAAGTTCTACGTGCTGGCGGCTTCCGCGCACCATCAGATGAGCTGGGGCCATGAGGGCGGTTCCGGTTCCGGCAACTACTTCACTGACTGGCTGATCGAAGGTATCGGCAGCTCCGGCCATATGCCCGCGGACACCAACAATGACAATTATGTGACGCTTAATGAACTGTATACGTACATTTCTCAGTACGATACGGTCACGTTCCAGGGCAGCTACACCCAGCAGGTGCAGGTGTACCCGACGAATTCGTCCTACAAACTCTTCAAGAGATGATTTCTGCTGAATCCGGTCATCCGGATGCGGCCCGTGCCCGGTCCAATCCCGCACGGGCCGTTTTCGGTAAAAGGGGATATGACAGGAAGGAGAAGATATGAGTGTAAAGAATGAAGCAAAAGGCATCGGCTTCGCGGTCCTGCGGATCGGCCTGGTATTCGCGGCGATCGCGCTGATCGCCGTGCTGGTCCTGGGCTTCCGCTCGCACAGCAGCCGCTATACCAAAGACGTCGAGTATACGGACATGGATCCGATGATGGCAAACGACGAGACGCTGCCCGAGGGAGAGTTCGGGAAAGTCACGGTCCGCTGGATCCTCGGGAGCTATGCTTCGGAGGAGAAAAGCCTCAGCGTGCTGGGAATCCCCTTCAAATCCGGCGAGTATCAGTATTATCTGGTGATCACGCCGGACCTGTCCCTGATCACGATCCGGACCAGCGACAAGGACGAGATCGCGCAGCTGGAAGCGCTGGCGGATCAGTACGGCAGCGCGCGGACTCAGAAGCAGGTGGAAGCCATCCCGGGTTATGAGGCGAAGGGAAAGATCGAAAAGATCAAGGAAAAGGAACTGAAGCAGTATTACGACGAGACGCTGGACGAGATCGGCTTCAACGCGCGCAGCGGCATGAAAAAGTCCGACCTGCTGATCGATTCCTCCGCCATCCCGGGCCGGAACGTCCTGCTCTTCGTGGTGCTCCCGATTGCCGGTCTGGTCATCCTGGCCATCGTCGGCATCGCGCTGGGGAAGCGCCGGAAACAGGCGGCGGCCGCAGCTCAGGCGGCGGTTCCGGAAGGAGTTCCGCAAGGAGTACCGGCCGAGCCCGGCCTGTCTCCGGAGGAGGAGATCCCCGAAGAATACCGGAGCGGCATCGATCTGTGACGCCCGATAAAGGAAAAAGAATACCGCGCTTTGAAAAATAAAAAATAAATATGGAAATCTTGCCTTTCCGATAGTGACAAACGGGGTCTTTCTGTGGTATTCTTACAGTACCTGAAAGGCAACGACCAATAAAATATTTTTTGAGGAGGAAATTTGCCATGTCCTATGTAGATGAAGTGTTAGCCCAGGTTGAGGCCCGCGACGCGAATGAACCCCTGTTTTTACAGACCGTTCGTGAAGTGCTGAACTCCCTGCGTCCCATGATCGAGCCCAACGAAGAGAAGTATCGCCGGATCGCTCTGCTGGAAAGACTGGTCGAGCCGGAAAAGACCGTGATCTTCCGCGTACCGTGGGTCGATGACAAGGGTGTTGCGCATGTGAACCGCGGCTACCGCGTCCAGTTCAACAGCGCGATCGGCCCGTATAAGGGCGGCCTGCGTTTTGCGAAGAACGTGACCCTGGACACCATCAAGTTCCTGGCTTTCGAGCAGTGCTTCAAGAACTCCCTGACCACGCTGCCCATCGGCGGCGGCAAGGGCGGTTCCGACTTCGACCCGATCGGCAAGTCCGATGACGAAGTCATGCGTTTCTGCCAGAGCTTCATGACCGAGCTGTACCGCTACATCGGCGCCAACACCGACAGCCCTGCCGGTGACATGGGCGTGGGTGCCCGCGAGATCGGTTTCCTGTACGGCCAGTACAAGCGGATCACCGGTAACTTCGAAGCGGCTGCCGTGACTGGCAAAGCCCCCGAATACGGCGGATCCCTGGGCCGTCCCACCGCGACCGGTTTCGGCGCTGTGTACTATGCGGAAGAGCTGATCAAGGCTCTGGGCCGTGACATCAAGGGCGCGACCATCGCCATCTCCGGTTTCGGCCAGGTTGCCTGGGGCGTTGCCATGAAGGCCACCCAGCTGGGCGCCAAGGTCGTGACCATCTCCGGTCCCGACGGATACGTATACGACAAGGAAGGCATGAACGACGAGAAGGTCGACTTCCTGCTGACCATGCGTGCCACCGACCCGATGCACTGCAAGCCTTATGCTGACAAGTTCGGCGCCGAGTTCCATGAAGGCGAGAAGCCTTGGGGCAAAGTCAAGGCCGATTACTACATGCCTTGCGCCATGCAGAACGACGTCCGCATCGAGGATGCGAAGAGAATGCAGGAAGAAGGCACCTGCAACGTTCTGATCGAAGTCGCCAACATGCCCACTACTCAGGAAGCCATCGATTTCCTGCGTGAGAACGGCTGGGTCGTTGCTCCTTCCAAGGCCGTCAACGCCGGCGGCGTGGCCGTGTCCGCCATGGAAATGGCTCAGGACGCTTCCAAGTACTACTGGACCGAAGCGGAAGTCGAAGAGAAGCTGCATGCCATCATGAAGGACATCTTCAACAGCTCCCTGAAGGCTGCCAACAAGTTCGGTCTGGACGGTGTGAACTGCCTGATCGAAGGCGCCAACCTGGCTGCTGCCGACAAGATCGTGACCTCCATGGTCGCTCAGGGTATCGTGTAATAATCCGATCCCCTGACCGCACGGGCGGGCCTTCGGGCCCGCCTTTTTGTAACCGGGACTCGCTCTTTTCCGATAAGGAGAGTAAAGGAGCCTTGTATGCCGAATGACTGCAGTCAAATCGATGAGAAGATCCTGGCCCTGTTCCGGGACCGCTCGGAAGATGCCATCCGGGAGACCGCGTGCTGCTACGGTGCCGCTTTGCGTGCCCTGGCGCCGAACCTGCTGGGCAGCCCCGAGGACGCGGAAGAGGTGGAAAACGACGTCTACCTCACCGCCTGGAAGCAGATCCCGCCGGACGAACCGCGGCCGCTGCTGCCCTATCTCCGCACCATCTGCCGCCGGCGCGCGCTGGACCGCCTGGACGAAAAGACCGCGCAGAAGCGGGGCGGCGGGCAGTCGGACCTGATCCTGGAAGAACTGGAAGAAAGCCTTCCGGCCGACGACGGCCGCGGTTGGGCTGCCCGCATAAGCCTGGAAGAAGCCCTGAGCGGCTTCCTGGACAGTCTGACCGCCAACGAGCGGAAGATCTTCCTGCAGCGCTACTGGTACTTCCTCTCTGTGAAGGAAGTGGCCGGGAAGAACGGCATCAAACCGGGCCATGCCAAGGTGACCCTGTACAGGCTCCGTCAGAAACTGAAAAGCTACCTGGAAAAGGAGGATCTCTGGAATGGATAACAGGGAACTCTTGCGGGCGCTGGGAGGCGCCGCGGAAAAATACGTGAACGAAGCCGAGCCGCAGGAGACGGAAACGACGGCGAAACCTCGTATCCGGAAACCGCTGATCTGGGGAACAGCGGCGGCTGCCTGTGTGCTGATTGCCGTGTTAGCCTTGACCGGCGGATGGTTCAGGCGGCAGAAGGGCGAGGAGCCCGGCCTGATGACGGAGACGTCGCAGCAAGGGAAAAACAGCGTTGAGGATCCGACGAAAAACAGCAGCGGGGCGCAATTGATAAGCAGCAGCGAGGCGCAGGATCAGGACCGGATCCTGTATCAGGATGACCGCTACACGGTAAAAGACATTACCGGTCTGCCCGCGGACAGCGGCGGGCCCGAATATATCGAGCAGGGTGAGCTGCAGTATTTCACGGACCGTGAACTGATGGACGAATCAGAAGTCATCCTGCGCGGCCGCCTGACCGGCCGGAAGATCGTGGAGATCACGAATGTAAAGTCCGATTTCCCGCAGTATGCCAGCATTCTGACCGTAGAGCCCCTCCGCGTCCTGAAAGGGGAACTGAAACACGAAGGTCCGGTCGAGATCTACGTGCAGCAGCCCGGCCGGAATGAATCCACCTACGGAACGGACTGGGCGTTGAAGAACGCGAAGCCGGACAGCGAGGGCATCCTGCTGCTGCATGAGCTTTCCTACGAATTTCAGAAGGCTTTGGCGGATTACGATGGATGGGCCCCCTGCTTTGCCGTCTGGGGCGCCGGGGACGGCCTAGCCCTGCCGCAGCATTATTTCGCCAGTTACGACAAAAACTGGACACTGGACGAGGCGGAAGCCCGCACCAAAACCCTGCTGGGCGACGGCGAAGACCTGCCGGCCGACTTCGCGTTCTGCATCGATTACCGCTATGAGGGCGAGAGCCGGGAACACGACCAGGGCTTTTCTTACGACAGCGTCAGCGGCCGCATGGAAGAGATCCTGTCTTTTGCCGGCGACCTTCGCATGCGGACCGCCGTCTTCAACATGGAAGAGTCCGACCGGAAACTGTTCCGCGACTGCCTGGAACGCCTGAAAGACTTCCCGGAAGAGATCGTCCATGAAAAAGGAGAATTCGGAGAGATCTTCCGCGTCGAGATCCGCTGGCAGGAGGACGGACAGCAGTACAGCGTCCGGTACCGGGGCGGCGCGATGGGATACGGGAACAGTTACAATAAACAGATGGGGGTCTTGTCGGGAGCCGTGCGGGAGATGCAGCACATTTTTGAGGAATGCCGGGAAGATTTCGTCGACGTCCGCCACGCGGAACTGCTTCCCTACAGCCGGGAAGGCTACGCGCAGCTACAGAAGGAAAACCGCGCGGAAGGCACCGGCCTGTGGGCAGCGGAAGAGACGCCGGGAGATGCGGCGGCGGAAAACGTCCTGTATTCCGATGCGTATGTGACGGTCCGGAAGGCGTCCGGCAGCGGGACGGAAACTCGGCAGGAATATGCCAGCCTCGCCTATCTGACGGAGCGCGAACTGTTCACCGGCGGGCTGACCCTGGTGGCGGAACTGACGGATGCGGAGGACGTGGAGATCGTCCGGAAGGAAGAGGACCCGCTGCTCACCGGACTCGGTCCGGGCCGGGCCACACTCCTGACGATCAAACCCGTACAGGTCCTGTACGGAGACCTCCCGGCCGGGGATTCCATCCGCGTGCTCGTGGACCAGTGCCTGAACTCCAGCCTGGAGAACCGCAGCCTTTCCGGCGCGTCCGCGTGGATCGGCCGGAAGGCGATCTTCATGATCTATCCCGTCGCGGAACCGGCGGAAGGGGAGGAGGCGCTCGCCTGGCGCGGAGCCCTGGCGAATTATACCGTGGGCGACAACCTGCGCTTTGCCATCTGGGAGACTGCGGGCGGCCTCAGTTATCTGCAGTCCGCGTTCCCAGGATTGTCCAAGACCTGGAGCCTGGATCAGGCGGCGGACTACGTGCGGGAAGTGACGGCGCCGGACGTCACGGTGCCGGAGAATTACTATATCGAGTTTTCCTGCCGCTATTGGGATGAGGACGGAAACGAATATCTGGCCCGATATTATGACAGCCGCAGCGGTCAGTTCTCCTGCGAGGGATCTGATTTCTGGGAGGAGGAATACGGCGGGGACCATATGACCACGGTCTTCCCGGAGGACCGCATGCTGCTGAGCAAATTATACCTGAGCTGCCTGCGCCTGAAGGATCTGCCGGAGGAACTGAACTACATGGCGGTGAGGGCCGGCGCGCCGGATTCCCGCGAGGTCCGGATCCGCTTCTGCCTGGACGGTCAGGAGAAGGAGATCCGCTTTACGGGACTGTACTACGTTCCGGAGTGGGCGGAGGATGACCTGCAGCGCCTGGATCAGTCGGAGACCGAGATTCGTTATTACCTGGACGGATGCGGGGCCATGCTGGCCTGGCAGGAGGAACTGGAACCCGTCCGCGCCGCCCGCCGGCTGGAACGCTCGCAGCAGACCGCCGCGGCCCTCGAGGCCGCCCTCGAAGCCAAATACGGCCCCGGCGGCGCGCCCGACTTCTACCTGGGCTATCACTTCTCCTACGGCTTTCTGGAGATCTGCCTGAAGACCGCCCCGGACGACCGGACCGGCGGGGCATGGATCCGCGAGATCTGGGAACTCCTCCCGCCCGAAGCCGGCAGCTACCTCCTGATGTCCTGCGGGGAAGACGAGATCCCGGACGACCTTATCCGTCCGTGACCGGAAATAACGAAAAAACCTAACGGGCCGATGGCACATCGGCCCCTACGAACCGTTCCGCCGCATCCCGCTGAAAAAATGCCGGCCGGTATCCCGTAGGGCCTGATGTGCCATCAGCCCGTTTGGTTTGGAATAATCGTAGGGGCCGTTGTCTCAACGGCCCGCTTTGTTTGGAAAAATCGCAGGGGCTGTTGTCTCAACGGCCCGAAAACCTGACAAAGGAACCGTCCCCCTGTCAGAAAAATGCAGAGGCCGTTGTCTCAACGGCCCGCAATTACATCGGCAAATGCGTGAAAGACCAGAAGATGACCAGCGCGGCCACGACGTTGGCGGCGCCCGCGAATTTGCCGACCTTGTCCTTGGAGTCGTCCATCAGCATGGTCATGAACGCAAGGTCGAACATCAGGTAGAAGATGGAGACGACAGCGAAGGCGATGTACGCGCGCGGGTCGCAGTTGACCCAGGTGCGGGAGACGAAGCAGATGATGGCTTTCGTCGGGACCGTGTACAGGAAGAAGATCTTCCAGCTGCGGTGCGAACGGATGCCGACCAGGCGCAGGATCAGCGCCTCTACCAGGATATAGATCGCCAGGTGCATCAGCATGATGGCGGCGGAGCGGGTCCACGGCACGCCGACCGTGAGCGAGCCCGTGTTCATGTCCAGGATGAGGTAATCGTCGTAGTCGCGCACCTTCAGCTGCTCGTACGGGATGGGAATGGTATACTCGCGGTCGCCGTCCTTCGCAGTGACGGAGGCGCCTTCGAAATCGTAGGAGTTGCCGAACCAGCCGGTGATCCCGTACAGGAACCCGTCGTCGCGGCTCAGGCGGAACAGGGTCTCCCACACGCGGCGGTCCTTGGAGATGACGGCCTTGACGGACTGACCATCGGTGTGACGGACCATAGTCACCTTCAGTTCCACGTCAGCCGACGCGTGCAGAACGGCGATGGTGATGGCGGGATTATGGTAAACGCCGAAGGCCTTCACACCGAGCGGAAGGATCAGCATGATCAGACCGATCAGGATCACGGAGATCCGCTGCAGTTTCTTGCTCATATCAATGTCCTGTATCTTGCCCCTTCCGGGGGTTTTTTTTATGACGCCACGGGCAGCAGTTCCAGCGCCCCGAAGATGGCCAGCGCCGCCGCTATATTGCTGAGTGCCGCGAACTTGCTGAGCAGGTCCTTGGATTCGTCGATCGTCAGCAGGTACACCGCGAGGTCCAGCACGATGGCCAGCACCGCCATGACCGCGAAAAACACGTACGAGCGGGGGTCCACGTTGAGCCAGTCATGAATGAACCAGCACCAGAGTCCCTTGGAGATGACGGTGTAAATGATAAACGTGCGCCAGCTCGCGCGCTCGCGGACGCCCATGATCCAGAAGATCGCGCCTTCGGCCAGCAGGTAGATCCCGAGATGCATCAGCAGCAGCGCCGCGGTGCGGGTCCAGGGCACGCCGGCCGTGAGCGTCTCCTTGTTCATGTCCAGGATCAGCAGGTCGTCATAGGAGGATTCCTTGAGGTCCGCATACGGGACGGGGATGGTGACCGTCCGGCCGCGGTCCTGTATGGTCACGTACGCGTCCTTGAAGTCGTAGGCGTTGCCGTACCAGGCGTTCAGGTGGAAGACGTCGCCGCGGTACAGGCGGAAGCAGACTTCCCAGCCCCGCTGTTCCCGCTTCGGCGTGACCTCGAACGAGCCGCCCTTCAGCTGGTGGAACATGGTGATCTTCATCTCCGCGCCGGGCGACGCATGCAGCACGGCGATCGTAACGGCCGGTTTATGGTACACGCCGATCCCCTGGCCGGGGCCGACCGCGTGCACGGCGGCCGGAAGGGCCAGTGAGATCAGGCAGATCAAAAAAACGGATAACCGGACCAGTTTTTTGTGCATGGATCGCTCCTTCGGGGACTCTCGTATCTTAATTATTATAGCAGAAAAAACCGCGGTGGCAAGTATTCTGTTGAGGTTTTCGGGAGCGGAGGGCCCGGATGTGAAAAAAGCAAAAATCCGTTGCGCGGGGGCTCTTTTTCGTGTTATTATATGAACAACTATGAGTTCAGTCATCCGGCCGACGGTCAGGAACGTGAAGCCGCGCCGGATATCATCGGGACCGATCGTTTTCAGAGGAGCAGTCACATGGATAATCCCGTGATCCAATCGATTTTGGAAGAAGAAGCCCAGGCGGCGCTGGAACTGTCGGCGGCCCGGGATCAGGCACAGGCCCTGATCCGGGAAACGCAGGAACGCCTGAAGCAGGAAAAGAAGCAGGCGGAAGCCCAGGCTGCGGCCCGTCTGGAAGACGCCCGCCGGGAAGCGGACGAGCTCTCCGCCCGTATCGGCCGGAAAGCGGAGGAAGAGGCCATGACCGCACGGGCCGTGCTGAAAGTCGCTTCCGCCCGCAAAATGGACCGGGCGGCGGAGGCCGTGCTGTCCTATCTTCGGTAAAGAGAGAGGCTTTTTATGGCAATCGTACCTATGCAGAAAATGCTGATCTGCGGCGCCATAGAAGAGAAGTCTTCCGTCATGAAGACGCTGCAGCGGCAGGGATCCTTCCACCTGATCCCCCTGGAGGAGGAGCGGCTGACCGCCCCGGAAGTCCGGGAGGCCTTATCGCGGGCGGAAAAACGGGCCCAGGCGGCGGAACAGGCCTTGAAAGTGCTGCAGCAGTATGCCCCTTCGGGCGGCGGCATGCTCGCCTCCCTGGCCGGCGCGGAGGATCTGACGCCGGAAGACTGGGAGAAGCGCTCCGCCAATACGGAGGCGGCCGCCGCGCTGGCGGAGGACCTGATCGCCAAGGACAAGCAGATCAATGAGGCGAACGCCCGGGCCGCGCGTGCGCAGGTCCAGGCGGAAGGGCTCGCGCCCTGGAAGAACCTGGGCCTCCCGCTGGATTTCACCGGCACGGAGAGCACCCGGGCTTTTATCGGCGCCCTGCCCGGCGCCTGGACGGAAGAAAGCATCCGCGCCCTGCTGGCGGAAAACTGCCCGCAGTTGGACGCGTATTCGCTGGAACTCTTAAGCGGCGACCCTTCCCAGACCCCGCTCGTGCTGGTCTGCCTGAAGGAAGACGCGGACGCCGCGGAAGACGCCCTGCGCAAAAAAGGCTTCGCCCGGCCGCTCATCACCGTGGACAAGACCCCGGAGGAAGCGCTGAACGAAGTCAAGTTCGAACGCGCCTCCGCCATCACGGAAGCGGAGGAACTCAAAGCCGCCGTGAAAGCCGCGGCCTCCCGCCGCGACGAGCTGCAGTTCTTATATGACGACTCCGTTCTGGAAGCCGAGCGCCTCGCCGCCTTCCAGAACGCGGGCGAAAGCCGCACCGCCTTCTTCCTGGAAGGCTACGTCCCGAAGGCGAAGGCCGCCGCGCTGCAGAAAAAACTCGAAGACAAATACACGGTCAGCGTGATCCTTTCCGAACCCGGGGAGGACGCCCCCGTGCTGCTGGAAAACAACCGGCTGTCGGCCCCCACGGAATCCGTGGTGGAATCCTACGGCCTGCCCGGCCGCGGCGAAATCGACCCCACCACCATCATGTCGTTCTTCTACTACTTCCTGTTCGGCATGATGCTGTCCGACGCGGGCTACGGCCTGCTGATGGTCATCGGCTGCGCCGTCGCGCTGAAGAAATTCCCGAAGATGGGTGCGAACATGAAGAAGATGCTGACCATGTTCTTCTGGTGCGGCGTTTCGACCACCGTCTGGGGCGTCCTGTTCGGCAGCTTCTTCGGCGACGCGGTCGACGTCATCGCGCATACCTTCTTCGGTGTGCCTGCGGACAAGCAGGTGCTCAAGGCGCTGTGGTTCACGCCGCTGGAAGAGCCGATGCGCCTGCTGATCTACTGCTTCCTGTTCGGGATCATCCACCTGTTCGTGGGCCTGGGCATCAAGGGCTATCTGATGCTGAAAGAGAAGCGGATCAAGGACTTTCTGGGCGGCGTGCTGGGCTGGTTCCTGCTGCTGACCGGGCTGATCCTGATCCTGGTGCCTTCGGATATGTACGCGTCCATCGCGGGCGCGCCGATCCCGCTGCCCGCCTGGCTGCAGACCGCGGCCAAATTCCTGGCGCTGGCGGGCGCGCTGCTGCTGCTGCTGTTCGCGGCCTGGGACAAGAAGTTCGGGCTGCGGCTGGCGCTGGGCGCGTATGAGCTGTACGGCGTCACCGGCTGGCTGTCGGACGTGCTGTCGTATTCGCGTCTGCTGGCCCTGGGCCTGGCCACCGGCGTTATCGCGTCGGTCATCAATACGATGGCGTCCATGATGGGCGGCGGCGTGGTCGGCGCCATCATCTTCATCATCATCTTCCTGGCGGGCCATACGCTGAACATGGCGATCAACCTGCTGGGCGCGTACGTGCACACGAACCGTCTGCAGTTCGTGGAATTCTTCGGTAAGTTTTATGAAGCCGGCGGCGAGGCCTTCGAGCCTTTAGGGACCGGCGATACAAAGTATTATCATATGGAGGAGAACTGAAATGTTGAATGAGAATCTGGGCATCGTTTACGCACTGCTGGGCGCGGCGCTGGCTGCTTTCCTGGCCGGCAGCGGCTCGGCGATCGGCGTGGGCATGGGCGGCCGTGCAGCGGCCGGCGTCCTGACCGAAAAACCGGAGCTCTTTGCCAAGGTCCTGATCCTGCAGCTGCTGCCCGGTACGCAGGGCATCTACGGTCTGCTGGTGGCCTTCGTCGTCCTGGGCAAGATCGGCATCCTGGGCGGCACCGCTCCGACGGCGGACCAGGGCCTGCTGTTCCTGGCGGCCTGCCTCCCGATCGGTGTGGCCGGCCTGATCTCCGCGATCCATCAGGGCAAGACGTCCGTGGCGTCCATCCAGCTGCTGGCCAAGCGCCCCGATTCCTTCGGCCGCGCCATGCTGCTGCCCGCCATGGTGGAAACCTACGCCATCCTGGCCCTGCTGGTATCCCTTCTGACCGTAACGAGACTCTAAAGAGAGAAGGAGGCCGAATATGACCGGAACAGAAAAGATCCTCCGGCACATAGCGGACAAGGCCGGCGGCGAAGCGGCCGCGATCATGGAGAAAGCCCGGGAAGAAGCGGCCCGCCTGGAAGAGAAGGCGAGGGCGGAGCGCGAGGAGATCCTGGCCGATGCGGAAAAGCAGGGCCGGGACATCGTTGACGCCGCCCGGGAACGCTCCGAAGTGACGGCCGCGGCCTACAAGCGCCGCACCCTTCTGGCGACCCGCGGGGCCCTGGTGAAAGAAGCCCTGGATAAAGCGTGGGAAAACATCCTGGCCCTCCCGGATCAGGAATACTTTGATTTCCTGTACACCCAGCTGGACAAACAGGATCTGGGCCGCGACGGCCAGCTCTGCCTGAACGCGAAGGATCTGGAACGCCGCCCGGCGGATTTTGAGGAGAAGATCGCGGCCGCGGCCGCCCGGCAGAAAGGCACGCTCGTCCTGGGCGGCTTCCCCGCCGACATCGCCGGCGGCTTCATCCTGCAGTACGGCGGCGTCGAGGAGAACTGCTCCCTCGAAGCCATCTTCGAAAGCGAAGCCGACGTTCTGAAGGACGCCGTCCGCGCCGTCCTGTTTGAGGACTGAAAAATCCCGCAAGGGCCGTCCCGACGGCCCGCCTGATAAGGACTATCATGAAAGACTACATTTACGAAGTAGCGCGCATCCGGGTCATGGAAAACAGCCTGCTCACCAAAGCGGATCTCGATCAGCTGCTGGCGGCGCCGGACCATGAAGCGGCGCTCGCCTATCTGGCCGACAAAGGCTGGGGCGGGGGCGCCGGGGTCACCGATGCCGAGACTATGCTGAAAGCGGAGGAAGACGCCACCTGGGCCCTCATGACCGAGCTGCTCGGCGAAGGCCGTGAGCTGGACATCCTGCGCCTCACGCGCGACTACCACAACCTGAAAGCGGCCATCAAGGACATCTACGCCTCCTCCGGCCTGGCGCCGGAACGGCTGTACCTGGAAGGCGGCACGGTCCCCGCGGAGGAGATCCGCCAGGCCGTCGCGGAAGAAAACTTCGGCCGCCTGCCGGAAGCCATGCAGGAGGCCGCCGTCCAGGCCCAGCAGGTCCTCTCCCGTACGGGGGACGGCCAGCTGTGCGACAGCATCATCGATAAAGCCGCCCTGGACGCCCTGACCGCCGCCGCGGAAGACGCGCCGGACCCGGTGCTGGCCGCCTATGCCGCCACCACCGTCGTGAACGCGGACATCCGCATCGCCCTCCGGGCCGCCGCTGCGGGCAAGAATGCCGCGGAGATTGCCGCCCAGCTCGCCGAAGCGCCGGACCTGAACCGCAGCGCCCTGGCGGAAGCGGCCGTCGGCGGCAAATCCAGTGTCGCGGAATACCTGAAGGGCACGCCCTACAGCGCCCTGGCCGATTCCCTGAGCCGTTCCATGAGCGCGTTCGAGTGCGCCTGCGACGACCTGATGATCGACCGCATCCTCCCGCAGAAGAGCGAAGCGCTCTCGCTGGGCCCGCTCGCGGCCTACGTCATCGCCCGGGAGACCGAGATCAAAAGCGTGCGCCTGCTCCTGACGGGCCTGCAGAACGGCCTGCCGCGCGAGCAGATCCGGGAAAGTTTGAGGCAGTGCTATGGTTAACATCGCCGTTATGGGAGATTACGACAGCATCTACGGCTTCCAGGCCCTGGGTATCCGGGTCTGCCCCGTCACGGATCCCGAAGAAGCGGCCCGGCTGCTGAAAAAACTGGCGGAGGAAAAGACCGCCGTGATCTATATCACCGAAGCCCTGGCTTCCCGCATCCCGGAAGCCCTCGCGGCATACGATTCCGAGTTCCTGCCGGCCGTTATCCCGATCCCGGGCATTACCGGGAACACGGGCATCGGTCTGGCGCGGGTCCGGAAATCCGTGGAGAAAGCCGTGGGCTCCGACATCATTTTCAACGAAAGATAACGGAATGATCCGATGGGGCGGACGTCCGCGCCCTCCCCGGCAAGGAAACACAAACGAAAGGCGGATAACCTGATGAGCAAGGGTATCATTAAAAAAGTTGCCGGCCCCTTAGTGGTGGCCTCCGGCATGCGCGGCGCCAACATGTACGACGTGGTACGCGTATCCGAACGGCGCCTGATCGGCGAAGTCATTGAAATGCACGGGGACGAAGCCTCCATCCAGGTCTATGAAGAGACCTCCGGCCTGGGTCCCGGGGCGCCGGTGGAATCCACGGGCATGCCCCTTTCCGTCGAGCTGGGCCCCGGCCTGATCCAGAGCATTTACGACGGCATCCAGCGCCCGCTGGACGATATCCTGAAAGTCTCCGGCACCAACCTGCTGACCCGCGGCGTGGAAGTGCCCTCCCTGAAACGGGACATCAAATGGCACTTCGTCCCCACGGCCGTGCCCGGCACGTACGTGGAGGCGGGCGACGTGATCGGGACCGTACAGGAGACCGAAGTGGTGCTCCACAAGATCATGGTGCCCATCGGCAAGAGCGGCCGCATCCGGGACCTGAAGGAAGGCGAATTCACCGTGACGGACAAGATCGCCACGCTGGAGACCGAAAACGGCCCGGAAGACCTGACGCTGATGCAGAAATGGCCGGTGCGCCAGGGCCGCCCGTATAAGAAGAAAATCCCCCCGACCCAGCCACTGATCACCGGGCAGCGGGTCGTGGATACCATGTTCCCCATCGCCAAGGGCGGCGTCGCCGCCGTGCCCGGGCCTTTCGGCTCCGGCAAGACGGTCATCCAGCACCAGCTGGCGAAATGGGCGGACGCGGATATCGTGGTCTACATCGGCTGCGGCGAACGCGGCAACGAGATGACCGACGTGCTGAACGAGTTCCCGGAACTGAAGGACCCCAAGACCGGCCGTTCCCTGATGGAGCGCACCGTCCTGATCGCCAATACCTCGGACATGCCCGTGGCGGCCCGCGAAGCCTCCATCTACACCGGCATCACCGTGGCCGAATACTTCCGCGACATGGGCTATTCCGTGGCGCTGATGGCCGACTCCACCTCCCGCTGGGCGGAAGCCCTCCGCGAAATGAGCGGCCGTCTGCAGGAAATGCCCGGCGAGGAAGGCTACCCCGCCTACCTGGGCTCCCGTCTGGCGCAGTTCTATGAGCGCGCCGGCATGGTCCAGACCCTGGGCACCGAGGAGCGCTACGGCGCCCTGTCCGTCATCGGGGCCGTGAGCCCGGCCGGCGGCGACATCTCCGAGCCCGTCTCCCAGGCCACCCTCCGCATCGTCAAGGTGTTCTGGAGCCTGGATTCGGCGCTGGCCTACAAGCGCCACTTCCCCGCCATCAACTGGCTGACCAGCTACTCCCTGTACCTGGACAGCATGGAAGACTGGTTCAACCAGAACGTCTATCCCGACTGGATGTACTGCCGGAACCACCTGATGCGCCTGCTGCAGGAAGAAGCCGAGCTGCAGGAGATCGTGCAGCTGGTCGGCATGGACGCCCTCTCGCCGCCCGAGCGGCTGCGCCTGGAGGCGGCCCGTTCCGTCCGCGAGGACTTCCTGCACCAGAACTCCTTCCATGAGATCGACACCTACACCTCCCTGGAGAAGCAGTACCGCATGATGAAGCTGGTGCTGGCCTACTACCAGGAAGCCGGGGAAGCCATGAACGCGGGCGCGGACATCGAGGATCTGGTGAACCTGCCCGTCCGCGAGGAGATCGGCCGCTACAAATATACCGAAGAGGGCCGCATCCAGCCCGCTTACGAAGCCGTCCGGGCCCGCCTGAAAGAAGAACTGGCAGCCCTGCTGGCCAGGAAGGAGGATTAAGCAATGCCGAAGGAATACCGCACCATCCAGGAGGTCGCCGGACCTCTGATGCTGGTCACCGGCGTCGAAAACGTGACCTACGACGAACTGGGCGAGATCGAATTAAAGAGCGGTGAAAAGCGCCGCTGCAAAGTGCTGGAGATCAACGGCACCGACGCCTTGGTCCAGCTGTTCGAGTCCTCCACCGGCCTGAACCTGGAAAGCAGCAAAGTCCGCTTCCTGGGCCGCAGCATGGAGCTCGGCGTCTCCGAGGACATGCTGGGCCGCGTGTTCGACGGCCTGGGCCGCCCCATCGACGACGGCCCGGAGATCCTGCCCGACTCCCGCAACGACATCAACGGCCTGCCGATGAACCCGGCGGCCCGCGCGTATCCGCAGGAATTCATCCAGACCGGCGTGTCGGCCATCGACGGCCTGAACACCCTGGTCCGCGGCCAGAAGCTGCCCATCTTCTCGGCCTCCGGCCTGCCCCACGCCCAGCTGGCGGCGCAGATCGCCCGTCAGGCCCGCGTGCGCGGCACGGACGAGAACTTCGCCGTGGTCTTCGCCGCCATGGGCATCACCTTTGAGGAATCCAACTTCTTCGTGGAAAGCTTCCGCGAATCCGGCGCCCTGGAGCGCACCGTCCTGTTCATCAACCTGGCCAACGACCCCGCCGTGGAACGTATCGCGACGCCGCGCATGGCGCTGACCGCCGCGGAATACCTGGCCTTTGAAAAGGACATGCACGTCCTGGTCATCCTGACCGACATCACGAACTACGCCGACGCCCTCCGCGAAGTTTCCGCGGCCCGCAAAGAAGTCCCCGGGCGCCGCGGCTATCCCGGCTACATGTACACCGACCTGGCGTCCCTGTACGAACGCGCCGGCCGCCAGCGCGGCAAGACCGGCTCCATCACCATGATCCCGATCCTGTCCATGCCGGAAGACGACAAGACCCACCCGATCCCCGACCTGACCGGCTACATCACCGAGGGCCAGATCATCCTGAGCCGCGATCTGTACCGCAAGAACATCGCGCCGCCCATCGACGTCCTCCCGTCCCTGTCCCGTCTGAAAGACAAGGGCATCGGCGAGGGCAAGACCCGCGCGGACCACTCCAACGTCCTGAACCAGCTCTTCGCGGCCTACGCCCGCGGCAAGGAAGCCAAGGAACTCATGGTCGTGCTGGGCGAAGCCGCCCTGACCAACATGGACAAGAAGTACGCCGCGTTCGCCGACGCCTTCGAGACCCATTACGTCTCCCAGGGCTACCAGGCCAACCGCAGCATCGAAGAGACCCTCGACATCGGCTGGGAACTCCTCCACCTCCTGCCCCGCACGGAGCTCAAGCGTATCGACGAGAAGTACCTGGATATGTACTACAACGAGGAGAAGAAAGCGGAGGAATAATCCCGCAGGGGCCGATGTTTTACCGGCCCGGAGAATCCGCCCCGACCCGGAAAGGACACCCTCATGGCATCCACACAGATCATCCCCACCCGCATGGAACTGGCCAAGCAGAAACGCCGCCTGGCCACCGCCATGCGCGGCCATAAACTTCTGAAAGACAAACGGGACGAGCTCATGCGCCAGTTCCTGGACCTCGTGCGCGAAAACAAGACCCTCCGCGAAAGCGTCGAAGAAAAAATGCGCCGCGCCAACGCCGGCTTCCTGATGGCCCGCGCCGCCACCTCGGACCAGGTCCTGAACACCGCCCTGCTGGCCCCCAAGCAGCAGATCTATCTGGAAACGCACGTCAAAAACGTCATGAGCGTGGAGATCCCCGAATTCGAGAAGACCACCCGCACCGAAAACGAAGGGGACATCTTCAGCTACGGCTTCGCCTTCACCGCCTCCGAACTGGACGACGCGGTCAGCACCCTGAACAGTGCCCTCCCCGAACTCCTCCGCCTCGCCGAAGTCGAAAAATCCTGCCGCCTCATGTCCGAGGAGATCGAAAAGACCCGCCGCCGCGTCAACGCCCTGGAACACCAGATCATCCCCGACGCCCAGTCCAAGATCAAATTCATCACCATGAAACTCGACGAAAACGAGCGCTCCTCCCAGATCCGCCTCATGAAGATCCAGGACATGATGGTCGCCGAAGCCATCGAAAAAGCCAAACAGCGCGGCTGACGCGCACCACCCACACAGGGGCGGCCCCGGCCGCCCTTTTTTTGATTCTGACAGGGGGACGGTTCCTTTGTCAGATTTTCCTTGATGAGCCCTGCTTTACTGTGATATGCTTCAGATAACGAAAGGAGCCTGCCGTGAAAGAACTGCTGAAAACATTGTTTTATGACAAAAAGCCGGTCTTCCGGCTGCTTTTGGCTGCTCTGATCATGATTACATTGACCGCGTCCTGTGCCGGACAAAACGGAAAGGAGAGCAGTTTAGCTCCGACCGAACCGCTGCCGGTGACGGAAGCCCCGACAGAAACCCCGACAGAGGCCCCGACTGAAATGCCGCCTGAAACATCGACTGCAGTTCCCACCGCCCCTTCGACCACTTCTGCCACCGCTCCCGACTCCCCTCTCTACCCCTACGACCTCCTCGGCGTTATGAGCGGCCGGACCGCCATGCCCTCCCCTGGCCCGGACGGCAGCATCATCTCTGACGCAGACATGCAGACCCCTGCGGCGGACAACGAAGTCAAGGCCGTCTATTTTGCCCCGGAGCGGAATATCCGGACAGAAAACTACCGCTTCACTTTTGAAGAAGGACCGGAACACGATCATCCCTGTACCCTCCGGGCCGTCCTGAACAACGGGGACAGCACCGGCTACGTCTTCTTCAGCCGTGCCGTCAGCCGGGCGGATGACTTTGCATACCTTTACCAATACACGGCCTGCCGCACCTTCCGGCCCCTGGAACAGGAAGAGCGGAAAACTCTCCCGGCCGTGCCGCTGGCCTGGTTTCTGCTGGAACCGGAACCGGAAGGCGAAACCGATGTGTTTGCCCTGACAGATGAGGGCTATCTGGTCCACGCCAGCGGCCTGCCGGATGACGAATGGCCCTATTGGACGGATGACACGGCACACTATGACGCCATCTCCGAGGAGCCCCTGCCGGAAGCGGTCTGGCTCCGGTTCACGGCCCTGGCCGTACGCTATCTCGACAGCCGCGAGTTTGCTCATTTCCCCTTCCCCTACACGGAAATAACGGACAAACCGGAAGAAGTCTGGCTGGCGGAAGTGGAGTGCGAGGGCAAAAAGATGGAACTGGCCGGCCGGGAAATATCGGTCCTGGCGCAGCTCTGTGATGATGAACGCCTGGAAGCCTCCTCCAGCGAGGAAGCTGTTTACCGCAGCGGCGCGGTCCGGCCGGAAGAACTCCCCGGCGTTATCCGGATCACCGTACGGAACCCCGGCGCCGAAGGACAAAACCCGCTCCCGGCCTCTTCCCTCTGGCTGACGCCGGACGGAAGACTGCTGACGGACCGTTACGCCATATCCTTTTCCTCCGCCATGAGCTACCTGTCCTTCCGCGCCCTCTATGTGACGGAATATGTGCATCCCCGCAGCGAAAGCGTTTATGAAACCTTCCGGACTCTTCTGGACAGCGGGGAAGTGCCTGCCGCTGCCGCCAAGACGATCCCCCTTTCCAACGCGCAGATCCAGCAGGGGGACAGCGAAGCCCGGGATCTGTTTGATCTGCCCGGACTTTACGAACTTCTTTGTGAAGACAGAAACGTCCCGGAAATAGAAGATTTCGTCCTGTATCATGGCTGGACGGCGATCCTGCTGGACAGGGGCCATAAGCAGCTGATTATTTACAAACTGGACGCTCAGACGGAGGAGGAAAAAGCACCTCGCTGCCTGCCCCTGGAATTCTGCCGGGATCCCCGGATGATCCTGATGGATGATTCCCGAACGGAAGTTTTCGTCCTGGACGATTCCGGCGTATACTGGCTGAACGATCCCTTTGAGGACGCTGAAAACTGGCGGAGCGTTCCCATGCCGGAAGAGCTTTCGGCCGATGCTGTAGAAGACATGCTCTTTCACCTGAGTGCCCGGGAAAACGAAGTGGTACTGGTGACCGGGGATGGGACGAATTATGGGATGATCCCGGAGGAGGAGGAACCGGTTTTCCGGCCCACCGAGACGGGCTATCACCGGGAAGAAGGGGAAAAGGGCCCGCAGATCCGGGTGGAAAACGTCATCTGGATCCTGCCGAAAACGGGGCGGGAGATCCGGATCATTTCCGCTGACAGCTCATATCTGACGCTCGCCCTGATCGACCGGGAGCGGAAGCAGGCATCGCTTCGGATCTATCCGGAATATCGGGAAGCTCCTTTAGGAGCGGGCAGCGCCACAGCCAGTCAGATCGATCTTTCCGATTGTATCTGCGTGCCGGCGCGCTTTATCCGGAGTACCCGTTACGGTTTCCATGCGGTGCTGCTGCTCCGGCCGGAAGGAGGATCCCTGGCCAAACTGAAAGCCGGCTGGGAGAAGATTACGCCGCCGGAAAAAGATCTGCACAAATGAAAAACGGATGACAGGTGACAAAGGGATGGTTCCTTTGTCATCTTTTTTTAATTTTCCTCTTGACATCCCCGGTCTATCGTGGTAGACTGCCCTCAAAAGAGGTCTATCCAAATAGACCGCCCCTTGGAGGTCCCCTATGTCTGACAATCGCCTGGGCCTGGTGGAAGCCCACTTTGCTGAACTGATCTGGTCGCACGAGCCCATAAGCTCCGGCGACCTGGTGAAGCTCAGCCGCGCGGAACTCGGCTGGCAGAAATCCACCACGTATACGGTGTTGAAAAAGCTCTGCGAGAAGGGCTATTTCCGGAATGAAGGCGGCGTCGTCTCCTCCCGCATCTCGCGCGAACAGGCGCAGGCGGCGGAGAGCCGCGGCTATGTGGCGGACCGCTTCGGCGGCTCGCTGCCCGCGTTCCTGACGGCCTTTACGGCCGGCCGGCGGCTGACGCAGGAAGAGGCGGACGGCCTCCGCCGGATGATCGAGGAATACGAGGAAGGAGGGGAGTCATGAAAGACCTGTTTCTGACCGCGATGCGCCTGTGCCTGTCGGCCAGCATCGTACTGGCCGCGGTCGTGCTGCTCCGCTTCGTCCTGAAAAAACTGAAGGCGCCGAAGGCCCTTTCCTGCGCACTCTGGGCGCTGGTCGCGCTGCGCCTGCTGATCCCCGTATTCCCTTCTGCCCGCGTCTCGCTGGTCCCGCAGCCCGTGGGCAGCGGCCAGGTGGTGGAGCTCGTCGCCGAACAGGCCGTGGAAGAGACCCGCACAGTGCGCGAGCAGGAACCGGTCTATCAGGAGATCGTCCGCCGCAGCCCGGAGATCCCGGTGCGGCAGGAACCGACCGGGGAGCGCTACGTGGTGGTGAGCCGCGAAACGCTCGCCGCACCGAAGACCGTGAAGACCGGCGTCGTCCCCGTCCTGGCCCGGATCTGGGCCGGCGGCATCGCCCTCATGCTGGGCTACATGCTGCTTAGCTACCTCCGCGTGCGCCGCAAAGTGCGTGCCTCGCTGCAGCAGGAGAGCAACGTCTACCGCTGCGATGCGCTGGATTCCCCCTTCATCCTGGGCCTTTTCCGCCCGCGCATTTACCTGCCCTCGGACATGGATCCGGAGGACGAGGCCTTCGTCCTGGCCCATGAACAGGCCCATTTGAAGCGCCTGGACCACCTCTGGAAGCCGCTGGGCTTCCTGCTCCTGGCCGTCTACTGGTTCAACCCGCTGTTCTGGCTGGGCTACATCCTGCTCTGCCGCGATATCGAAGGCGCCTGCGATGAAAAAGTGGTGCGCGAGGAGTCCGCGGACTACCGCAAAGCCTATTCCCGCGCGCTGGTGAACTGCAGCGCGCCCCGCCGGATGATCAGCGCCTGCCCGCTGGCCTTCGGCGAGACCGGCGTGAAAGGCCGCATCCGCGCGGTCCTGAACTATAAAAAGCCCGCCTTCTGGATGCTGCTCGCGGCCCTCGTGATCGCGGCGGTGACCGCGGGCTGCGCGCTGACGAACGGGAAGGGAAGCAGCGAAGCGCCGACGGAGACGGAGCAGCCGTCGACGGAAGTCACAACGGAAGCGCCTGCGCAGGACTCCTCGGAAGCCCCCACGGCCGCCCCGACGCAGCCGACCGAACCGACCTCCCACTCCGGCACCTCCGTCGACACATCGGATTACCTCTATGACCGGTTGGACGAACAATATTTTACCGGGACCGGCACCTACGGAGTAGAGATGATCAGTTACGAGGAATTCAATACCCCGTGCGCCCCGAATGAAGTGAAAATGGTGTACACTTCCACGGCAGGGAAGATGTCGCAATGCTATAAGGCTGATTTTGACGAAGGACCGAGGAGCGACATAAAACAGCCGGTATCTTTCCGCGTCACCCTGAACGGCCTGGGCGGCAGCGCCTCTGTCTGGGAAAGCGAATGGATCGACTCCACCGCAAGTTGTTACTTGCTGTACCGTCTGATCGACCTCCGGGCTTACCGCCCGCTGGAAGCATCGGACCGGGAAAAACTGCCCCTCACCGCGCCGCTGGCCTGGTGCACGCAGTGGGATTCCCGGACGGACATCTGCGATCTGTTCGTCCTGACGGAGGACGGCGATCTGTTCCACGCCCCGTGGAGCAGGGAAAAAGACCTTCCTGACGAATGGACGGAGGCTGAATGGGACACCGTTTCCAAAAAGCCGCTGGACCTGCTGGAACAGATGGGCGTGGCGGCTGTGGGCATCCTCCATCTGGACTGCCGGGAACTGGTCCCCTTCCCGACGCCGAAGGAATTCTATCTGGAACCGGAGGAATATTGGAAAGTCACGCTGGAAGCGGACGGACAGGAACGCGCGCTGACCGGCCATGACATCATGCTTCTGGAACAACTCTACGGAGAATACGGTCTTCAGGTTGCCTGGGTTGAAGAGGCGGTCTATCACGCCGGCGACCTGCCCGCCGCCTGCGAGTCCGCGGTAAAAATCACCGTGACCGACGGCCGGGCGGAAGCCGAACCCGCCGCCGTGCAGGCGTCGATGTATCTGACGGAAGACGGCCGACTGATCGTGGAACGACCGGCGCTGACCATTTCGCCCCTGGGAGTCATGGACGGCTTCGCTGTCCGGGCCCGCATCTGGGCGGAAGCGGATCGCAAACTGTCTCCGGAGGTTTATCAGAACTTTAAGGCGGTGACGGCCGGTGCCCCCGTCGAATTTGAAGAAAAGGTCATATCCGTGGTGTCCGTGCTTTCCCGCTATGAATCCACAACATGGCCGAACCCGTCATGGCAGATCCCCCGGACGGACCGCGGTGACAGAGTAGGTCCGCTGTATGGGGAAGACACGGAGATCTCGGATTTTCTCTACCTCCTTCCCGGAGATTTTGTCACCGGCCAGGGAGAACTCTTCCTGCTGGACAGCGGAAATAAGCAGTTGATCCAGTACCATATCAGTGATAACGAATCGTTCTTTGCAAGTATTATTCCGCAGGACTTTCTGAACGAACCCCGTCTGCTGTGTCCGGCCTGGACGAACGGCGAGATCTTTATTCTGGATAAAGACAGCGTGAATCGGATCCTTCCGAACGATGCGGCCACCGGCGATAACCGCCGCCCCCTGCCGTCCGGCCTGACCGCGGACGACGTGGAGGACATGATCCTGGTGCGGACCGCCGACGGCCCGGAACTGGTCCTGATCACCCGCACCGGCGTCAACTACGGCATGACGCCGTGGACGGAAGCCGAGGTGCAGACCGGAGACCGCAAAACCGGTTTTGTTCCCACGGAATCCGGCTGGCATCTTATGGAGACCGAACAGGCCGTCCTGGTCCGGGTAGGTGAAGTGACCTGGAAACTGCCCCGGTTCAACCAGAAACTGCGGATCCTGGCGGTCGGCGCATCACGCCTTTCCGTCAGCCTGACGGATGAGGCGGCACAGGAAGCATGGCTCCGGGACTACGTCTGTATGACGGACGGCGTTCATCTGAGCGTCAGCCGGATCGATCTGTCCGATTGGATGACGGTCCCCGGCCGTCTCTGGCGCGACGAGAACGTCTTAGCCCTCCGGGCTGAAAGCCTGGACGTTTATACAGGTCAACACCCCGGCACTTACAATATCGCGTCTCCTTCTGAAGACGCCGTCCTGGCCGCCCTTGCCAGAGAAGCCGGCGACGCCTCGGAAGTCTCCGCGGAAGAGTTCGAAAGCTTGGAAGCCTTCTTTGGCGACGACATGGTCCGCCGCTTCCTGATCGCGGAATTCGAGACCCCGCAGCAGGCGGACCTGTCCCTGGTCCTCGGCGAAGGCTGGGGCTATGACTGGCCGGATCTGTCGCAGGAGGAGAGATCCGCCGCCCTGAACGCCCTGAGCCTGGACGTGCGGTACGCCAACATCCTGTTTAAATATTCGATACCGGAGCTGAACGACATCCTGGACCGCGTTCTGGGTCTTACCGCGGAGGACTTCGGGGAGAACCTCCCCGGTGTCTACCTCCCGGAATATGACGCCCGCTACCTTCCGATGGAGATCGCCGGCGGCGGCCCCCTCCTGAGCATCCGCGCCGCCCGCCTCCTCCCCGACGGCACCGTCCTCGCCGCCTGGAAAGACCCGTACGACACCATCTATGGCCTCGCCCGTCTGCAGCAGACTCCCTCCGGCTGGCATCTCCTCTCCAACCGCATCCTCTACCAGGATCTTGGCGGCTTCTATGGGTACTGACCGGCGCACAGGTGGGTTACGGGGACGGTTCTCGATGGGCGATTTTGCCCGGGTCACGGGGACGGTTCTCCCCAGGCGATTTTCCCGCGCCTGCAAGAACATCTTGCATTTTCCCGAAAACCCGCTACAATAGTCACAGAGCGGAGCCTCCGCTCTGTGTTTTTTGTGAAAAGCTGGCAAAAGAACCGTCCCTTTGTCACCTTTTGAAGGAGTCATTATGATCAGAGAAGATATCAGAAATGTGGCGATCATTGCCCACGTGGACCACGGCAAGACCACTCTGGTGGATGAACTGCTCAAGCAGAGCGGCGTGTTCCGGGAGAACCAGGAGGTGGCGGAGCGCGTGATGGACTCCGGCGATCTGGAGCGGGAGCGGGGCATTACGATCCTGTCGAAGAATACCGCCGTGCATTACAACGGCGTGAAGATCAATATCATCGATACCCCCGGGCACGCGGATTTCGGCGGCGAAGTCGAGCGCGTGCTGAAGATGGTGAACGGCGTGATCCTGGTCGTGGACGCGTTTGAAGGTCCCATGCCGCAGACGCGGTTCGTGCTGTCCAAGGCGCTGGAGCTGGATCTGGACGTGGTGGTCTGCATCAACAAGGTGGACCGGCCCGAGGCGCGGCCCGGGGAGGTCGTGGACGAGGTGCTGGACCTGCTTCTGGACCTGGACGCCTCCGAAAAGCAGCTGGACTGCCCCTTCGTGTTCGCCTCCGCGAAAGCCGGCTGGGCCGTGAAGGACCTGGACGACGAGCGGAAAAACATGCGCCCGCTGTTTGAGACCATCCTGGAATCGGTCCCGGCCCCGCAGGGCGATCCCGACGCGCCGCTCAAAGTTCTGGTGAGCACCATCGACTACAACGAATACGTCGGCCGCATCGGCGTCGGCAAGGTGGACCAGGGCGTGATCCGCGTGAACCAGGAAGTGACGATCGTCAACGCGCACCTGGAAGACGCGAAGCGCAAGGTGAAGATCAGCAAGCTGTACGAATTCGATGGGCTGAGCAAGAAGGAAGTGGAGAGCGCGACCATCGGCTCCATCGTGGCAATCTCCGGCATCTCCGATATCCACATCGGCGACACACTCTGCGATCCCGCGGACCTGACGCCGATCCCGTTCCAGAAGATCTCCGAGCCCACCATCACCATGCAGATGATGGTCAACGACTCGCCGTTTGCGGGCCAGGAAGGCAAATACGTGACGTCGCGCCACATCCGCGACCGCCTGTTCCGCGAGCTGAACACGGACGTGTCGCTGCGCGTGGAAGAACTTTCCCCCGACTGCTTCAAGATCAGCGGCCGCGGCGAACTGCACCTGTCCATCCTGATCGAGACCATGCGCCGAGAGGGCTATGAATTCGCGGTCAGCAAGGCCGAAGTCATCTACAAGCGCAGCGAGACCGGCCGGCTCCTGGAGCCCATGGAGCGCGTGTACGTGGACGTACCGGACGAATACACGGGCACGGTCATTGAAAAACTGAGCCTGCGCAAGGGCGAGCTGTCCAACATGCGGCCGTTCGGCGAAGGCCGCACGCGCCTGGAGTTCATGATCCCCTCCCGCGGCCTGATCGGCTACCGCGACGAATTCATGACCGACACCAAGGGCACCGGCATCATGAACCAGCTGTTCGACGGCTACGCGACCTACAAGGGCGACATCCACTACCGCAATCAGGGCTCCCTGATCGCGTTCGAGACCGGCGAAGCCGTGACCTACGGCCTGTTCAACGCGCAGGAGCGCGGCACGCTGTTCATCGGGCCCGGCGAGCGCGTCTACGCCGGCATGGTCGTCGGCCAGACCGGCAAAGCCATGGACGTCGAAGTCAACGTCTGCAAGAAAAAGCAGCTCACCAACACCCGCGCCTCCGGCTCCGACGAAGCGCTGCGTCTGACGCCGCCGAAGCAGATGAGCCTGGAGCAGTACATGCAGTTCATCGACACCGATGAACTCCTGGAGGTCACGCCGAAGACATTGCGCATCCGCAAGCGGATCCTGGATCCGACGCTGCGGAAGAGAGAAGCACTGAAGCGGAAGACAGAATAAGAACGATCGGGCGGCCACCGGCCGCCCGAATTCATTATATCGTAGGGGCCGTTGTTTCAACGGCCCGTGTCTGCAAGATCCTTCGACTCGCTTCGCTCGCTCAGAATGACACTTTTTGACGGTCCCTTTTCTGCCCCTCACGGATCGTTCACGACCCCCGCGAACAGCGGTACATTGTCCGGTCCGGTGATCAGGAAGAAGTACGGGCGGTCGACGACGAGGTCGATCTCTTCGTCCGGCGGCAGGGCGGCGCCGACCAGGTAGTCCACGTAGGAGGCGGCGCTGACGCCTTCTTCGTCCATGATCAGGCGGCTGCTCTGGGTCATTTGCTGCAGATAGGCGCCTTTTCCGCCCAGCAGCGGCGAAAGATCGGCTTTCTTCGGATCCTGCACGCTGCGGATGCCCAGGTTCGTCAGGCTGTCCCCCAGATCCTGCGTGCAGGAAAAGTCCAGTTTGGGGATGGAGAGATTGATGCGGGCGGCGGCCGTCGAGGTCCCCTTGTAGCTGACGAATACGGTTTGACCGTTTTCCTCCCCATAGTAATGACCGGGATCCGGCTCCTCCAGGAACGCACGGAAGGCTTCGTCCGCCATCATTTCCGTAAGGGTCACGCCCTCATCGGGCAGGAAGAACCAGACGCGGCTGCCCTGGAAGGTCGGGACCTGGAAGAAGATGAAGCGGTCGCCGTAATAATACTCCCGGATGTAATCGTCCGCGTGCAGGAAAGTGACCGTTTTATCGCCCTGACTTCCGTGGAAGACCAGTTCCCGGTTCTCGTCCTCCGAAAAAGGCGTGCCCCATTTTGTCTGCAGATACAGAGTGCTGAGAAGGCGCAGCACCGTATCCGGTTCGAACTGCAGACTGTCGATATTTTCCTTCAGCAGACCGCCGGTCTGCGCGTTCAGCCAGCTCCGCAGCAGTTCGTCATAGGCGGGATCGCCCATTTCGCCCTGGAACACGGAGGCGTAATACTGTTCGGCCAGCATACTCACGGCTTCTTCCGCGTAAGGATAGTCTTGGGACAGCCAGAGGGAGTTGGCCGGGATCACCTTATCAATCCCGTTGTCGTGATATACGAGGTCCCACACTTTGTGAGCCTGCCCGCGCAGCGTCTCCAGACTGTCCATGTGCAGGGCGTCCAGAATCTCCTGACGGGTCTCCCCGCCGCTGATCTCCGCCAGCATGGCCGTCGCCATGAAAATGTTCACGGGTGACATCACCGCGTTTTCCGTGTCCTCTTCCCCCAGCAACTGCAGGGTGATGTCTGTGAAAAAGCCGCGGAAACCGTCCGCCGCGCCGCGGTTCGCCAGCCGTCTTTCGAAGGCAGGATCCGGCAGGTTGGCGGTGGCGTTGTTGTAGTAATCCTCCCATTGCTTGTCCCGGGGATATTCCGGCTCCGCCAGGGCGGCGGCCAGCGCCACGGGCTTGTGATACCCTCCGTTATCCCGGGCAAACAGCAGGATGCCGCCGATGATCAATGCCATGGCCAGCAGCGCGCAGGCGGCCCATACCGTCGTATATTTCTTCTTCGCGGCCCGCATCGCCGGGGCCGGATCATCCAGGATCAGCTCGTCATCCAGTTCGGTGACGGCGTCCATGATCGGTTCGCTTTTCATTCGATCCACTCCTTTTCCTTCAGATAGGCGGCCAGCTTCCGGCGTGTCCGCGTGAGGATCATCCCCACCCGGGCCGGGCTGCTCCCGATGTGCGCCGCGATCTCCGCGGCGGTGTCCAGGTACCAGTAGCGGCGGATGAAGATCCCGCGGGCCGGCTCTTTCAGGCCGCGTACGAACTCCGCCACGGCTTCGGCCAGCGCCTTGCTCTCCCAGATCTCCTCCGGGGTGCCGCCGCCCGCCAGGCTGTTTTCCAGCTCTTCCAGCGCGAGCGCCATCTCGCTGCCGCCCCGCTTGTCCGCGGTCTCGCGGCGGTAGCGGTCGATGGCCCGGCGCCGCACGATCCGCCCCAGGAAGGGCAGCAGGTGCTCCGGCCGGTGCGGCGGGATCGCGTTCCAGGCGTCCAGCAGCGCGTCGCTCACGACCTCCTCCGCGTCCTCTTTTGACGCAAGGATCCGGCCGGCCAGGCGCAGCATCATCCTGCCGTACTGTTCCTGCACGGCCGCCAATGCCTCTTCATTTCTGTCCCAGAACAGGGCGATGATCTCCCGGTCGTCCATAAGAGCCTCCGATAGTGAAAACGTTTTCACCGGATAAGTCGCAAAACAAGGGAAAGGATAACAGGTTCCCTGTCATTTTATCACATCCCGGATGACAAAGGTACGTCCCCTGTCATCTTTTGCATTTCACCGCCCGATTTCTGCCACTTACCGCCTTTTGCGTGACAAACCGCGGCCGCCGTATTATGATGAGGCCATCAAGAAACAAGGAGGCAGCCATGAAGGTCAGCGTAGATGTATCGCCTGCGTACACGGAGCCGTTCGCCGTGATCCATACGGACCGGATCACGGAGGAGGTGCAGCGCATCCTGGACGTGTTCGCGACGAAGGAATCGCCCATTACTGCGCTGCAGAACGAAGAGGATATCGTCATTCTGAAACCGCAGGAGATCTACATGGTGCGCGTGGAGAACGGCGACACCGTGATCTACGGGCAGAAGACGCAGTACCGCTCGCGGAAGCGGCTGTATGAACTGAGCCGTCAGCTGGGGCCGCAGTTCATGCAGATCTCGAAGACCACGCTGATCAATCTGTCCGTGATGGACAGCCTGGAACCGGGGTTCGGCGGCACGTATCTGCTCAAACTGAAAAACGGGCTGAAGGATTACGTTTCGCGGACGTATCTGCCCGGGTTCAAAAAGTATCTGGGACTGTAAATATCGACAATTCGGAAGACGGCAGGACAGGAGGTTTGTGATGAAAGGAATGTTTAAAAGGATCGCGATGGGCGTCGGCACGGCGGCATTCATCTTCTGCGTGGTATGCGTGATCAACGACCTGGCGGAAGGCGGGCAGTTCACGCTGGACAATTACCGGATGACCAAAATGGGGATCGGCGCCCTGGTGTGCGGCATCGGCTGGGGCGCGCCGACCGTGATGTATGATAAGGAAGGGCTTTCGATGCCGGTAAAAATGCTCATCCACATGGGCATCGGCTGCCTCATCTATACGATCGTGGCGTTTTCGGTAGGCTGGCTGGGTACGGATACGACGCTGGGGCAGAAACTGTTCATCATCGCGATCCAGCTCGTGATCGCGTTCGCGGTCTGGATGGGCTTTCATCTGCACTATGTGCGCGAAGCCAGGAAGATGAACGACCGGATCAGACGGGTCCGGGGCAGCAAGGAAGCCGAAGCCGAGCAGTATGTGGTCGTTGATCAGTCGGTAGACGAGGAAGTGAGGACGTGGTGGGACAAGTCGAAATGACCGCGTGAATCATAAAACCGAAAGGGTCTGAAAAGTGTCATCCTGAGCGAGCGAAGCGAATCGAAGGATCTTAAAAAAGGTGACAGAGGGCCGGTTCTGATATGTACCCTCTTTACTGGACAAACAGTAAGGAGGGTATTTTTATGCGTTACAGTTATGAGTACAAGCGGAAATGTATCGAGATGTACAGGGAAGGGAGGTGGCCAGAGACTCCGGAAGGAATAAAGAAACCAGATC